>JBGTNJ010000001.1:0-88002 GCA_041743145.1 Nitrospira sp.
GGAAACGGGTGTGAACTATATCATTGCCGGCCACAATGCCCGTATCTCGGCCTACTACCGGTACGGGGATCTCAACGGCAGCCCAGGAGGCTTCTCGTTCATGGCGCCAGGTCAGCTTGTGCAAAAAGTTGATTCGTTCCATGTGGCGTTGCAGCTGCAGTACTAACTTGGATGGTATTGTTTCGCATTTGCCTCATCAGGGGGGGCGATCCTCAGCAATGAGGATTGGCCCTCTGATGGCTTCCGGAACCCGATGTGAGTCCTCTGTGGTCGAAGTCTTGGGAGGAACTATGGATGCTTGGTGTTACTACCAGCGATGTACCAGGATCCGCCCACCTTGCGATCCCTGTTGGATTGATACAGTTGTATCCGTAACTCCTTAATTTCTCTCTGCCTTCTTTCATTGTTCGGTGCATTCCCCGGATCTACTCAGGTGATGTCCGCACCTGTTTTCAGGGTATTCCTGATAGCCCTATGACATTTTCTCCACTATGCTCCAAGTCGAAGGACAATCATGGTGATTGGGCAACAACGAAGGAAGAATGGCCCAGATGAAGCCTATTCCCCCGTTTCGCACGGCTCCTCGTGAACGACTATCTCCTGGATTTTCGTCTGGCTATTTGGTCGGCCAGCAAAGTGGTTCCTGGTCCGACCCGACTTTGAGATTGTTGAGAAGGCCAACCAGGGCACGAAGTTATCAGGTGATTGGAAACACCTTATAGGGTGCTGGTGGGCAGAGTGTGTGGGGATTAGTATCCTTGAGAAAGGGGGTGAAGCGCGATGCATCTAAAGGGCTTCATACTCGAAGATGGCCAAGGACATGAATTTGTAATGGTATGCGAGCGGCCTCATATGCAGTTAAGAAAGATGTTTGCGCTCCGCGGCTGGCAACGCAGGCGACTGGTTCCAGTGCACCATACGGAACGTGAACTTCGCCAAATCGTTGGAGGAGTCGTGATCGAACTCAACGACTTGTTCGGTAACCCTTTGAGGCGTCTTGAACCGGCACACAAGGCTTTTTCGAACAAGAAGTCAAGTTCTACAGCACCGGCTCTGAGCATGCGGAAGGTGGGTAGATAATATTCGAGGGACGCTTGCTGGCGAGGTGTCATGTGCGCTTGTACTCCATCGTTGGTTGCTTGGACCATTCGCCTACTGGTCCTCATGAGAGCGATTCCTGGGGACGCATGGAAAGTGCTACGTCGAGAATTTCCAGAGTATTGTCCAGCCCGTACCGGTCATCGTGCTGCTGTGCCATTAACACACCGCTTCTCCCCGTTGGCCTTCAGGTAGCTATAGTCATTTCTCAGAACGTTGCCCCAGTGATTTCCTGGTTGCGCCTGGTACTCCTCATCCCATTGATGCTGGGGAGAAATGTCCTCGCTGTGCTCAGCTCGATTGCAGTATGATACGGTTTCGCTGAGCGAGGGGGACTACGTGCTACAACAGCGCATCGAAGCTGTCACAAAGGCTAATCGAACATTCTACGAAGCGTTTGAGAGCCTCGACATCGGCAAGATGGACCAGGTCTGGATGCATCAAGACTATGTCACCTGCATTCACCCAGGCTGGACGATTCGTTCCGGCTGGCCCGCCGTGCGGGATTCGTGGGTGCTGATCTTTAACAACACCTTCTCGATGAAGTTTGATCTCACCGACGTCATGGTTCAGGTGGCAGGCGATGTGGCCTGGGTCATCTGTGTGGAAAATCTCACAACTCAACAGTCCGACGAACCACAACAAGCCAAGGTCCTTGCCACGAACCTTTTCGAGCTTATCGGCGATGAATGGCTGATGATTCATCATCATGGGTCACCAGTGATGGGGTAGAGCATGATGAGTCGGTAGTGTTGATTGCTAAGATCCTGATGGAAGATCCGTTGGCTTTGTGCGACTGTACCTCACATTTTCTTCGATTCTCGCCGCGGCGATGTATTTGCTCAGCGATTTGGTTGTTGTACCTGAGGTCAGGCGGTGAGGTGTTGGAACTCGATCCTCACCTCTGCTACCGAGGCCGCTTGTGACAAGGGAGCAGTTCGTCTGGAGTTAGCAACCGCAATCGCCAATGCGTCGGCACAACGCTTGTACGAAAGACTGGGGTGGCAGCGGGACGACTTTCGTCTGTACGGTTTGTCGCTGTAGCTGTGAACGATGACCGGTTAGAGCTTAGGAGCAGTGGCGAGCACTTCATCTGTGCGGATGGTTTTCATCCATTCGGCGGCAATGGCATCACGGTCTGCCATTGCCATGCCTGCATAGGTATGAAACATCTGCGGACCACGGCGGCGGCGCCATGTGAGAAAGCTGAGGAAATGGTCTTTGCAGACGGATCGAGTGCCGGCCGGAGCATAAGGGTTCGCTAAGCAATTTGACACACAGCAGTTTATATCATGCACCGTATTTCTCCTTTAACTCCGCTCAGTATGCTGGTCGGCCTAGCCTATTTTCAAGTCCGCTGCTCAAGCCATTTGCTTGACCTCTTCAGCAGCATAGGGTAGGGGTACCCGAATGCGCACGCTGTTTCCGGTGGCCTGTTCCCTTGCTCTTGCCTCGTCCCTTGTCAGTGCTGCTCTATTTCCCAGTGAAAGTGTTCGGTCGAGTAGTTCGTTTGAGGAAAGTTCATTTTTGGCTTCAGATCTTTTGCCTCAGGGTGTGGCTGTGGGTGACGTCAGTTCGCATCGCGCCCTTCTGTGGCTCCGCACAGATGGACCGGCATCAGTAAAGATCGAGTGGGCGCCGCTGTCCCTGTGGGAAACGGCGTCGAAACTAGCGACCGTGGTTGCCCCGGTGCCGAGCACGGCATTCATGGCGACCGCAGCGGAAACTGATTATACCCTCACCGTCCCTCTTGAGGGGCTGAGCCCCGCAACGCATTATCGGTATCATGTCACAATTGGTTATGGCGACCAATCTAAGAAGGAGTTCTCTGGAAAACTCGCAGCCCAGGGGAACTTCCTCACGTTTCCGGATGACAACATCTCCGCCGCGGTGACGTTTGCCTGGAGCGGAGATCTTGGCGGCCAGGGACGATGTCGTCAGGGGATGAGAGGGTATCCCATTTTTGACGTGATTCATCAGCAGGAGATCGACTTTTTCCTGTTTCTAGGCGATACGATCTATGCGGACAACCTCTGCCCCTCGCCGCCGAATGAGCCGGGAGCGGATTTCAAGGCAACAACGCTGCAGACCTACCGCCTGCGCCATCGATATCAACGGGGCGCGGAAGCGCTCCAGCAGTTTTTGAGGACGGTGCCGGTGTATGCGATCTGGGATGATCATGAGGTCCGTGACAATTTCTCGGGACCATTTGATCCGGACATGCCGGCTGGGCGGCAGGCATTCCGCGAGTACTGGCCGATTGCTTCTCCAGAGGAGGAGCCCAATCGAATGTATCGGAGTGTCCGCTACGGCGCCGATCTCGAACTCTTTATCCTGGATACCAGGCAGTATCGAAGTCGAAATGAGGACCAGGACGGTCCTGAGAAGACAATGCTAGGATCGGGGCAATTGCAGTGGTTGCTTGATGGACTTCGCACGTCCACGGCGACGTGGAAAGTCATCGCGACCTCTGTGCCGCTGTCTATCGTCAAGGGTGGTGTGGGCAATGATGGCTGGGGATCTGACAAAAACGGCGTCGGCTTCGAACGTGAACGACAAGTGATCGTGGATGCCATTCTAGATCAAAGACTCAAGAACCTAGTGTTTCTTGCGGGGGATGTACATTGGGTCCAGGCCAACGCCTATGACCCAGATCAGGACGGTAACATAGATTTTCACGAGTACATGGTAGGACCACTCTCGGCTCGTCCTGGAAGGCTGACCGTGGCCAGTGAAGGACTTTATCCGACTCGACTGGTCAACGAGTCGGGATACCAAAACTTTGGGCTGCTCCGTGTTACCAAGAACTCGCTCGATGTGACCGTGATTGATGAGGAAGGCGACACTCGATTTTTCCATCATATTGCGGCTCACTAGAAAAATGTCTTGGGCTCCGTCCTCTTGCAATCTCGAAGGAGAGCCGGTTACCGTACATCTTCTCCTATGTGCATTCACCATGTTTATTTCAACGATAACGAGAGGAAACAACTATGTCAGGATTGATGTCCGCTGATGACATTTTCTTAAAGACAGAAGCAGTAGCCGTCGCAGCAACCGGGCCGGATGAAAAAGCCTTACAGATCGACTATGACGCACTGAGGGAGAAATTTCGCAGTGCGTTGGGCGATCGAAAGATAGCGCTCTGCCACGTCAATAAATTCTTACCGGAGGGATATGAGGATCAGGGCCGGTTCAATCTGGTGCTGCTCACAACCGGCAATGTTGTGTTCGACGTTGTGATCGGCGATTCCTATTTTCGGTACGATGTCGTGTCGGTTGGTCAACTGGATAAGGTGCAGTTGATTGATGCGATGTGGGACAACAAGGAAAAACGTCGCGAAGAGCCGTTCTTGAGTCTTCGCCTCATGCACGGAGACGAAGCGCATCTGTTGTTGGCGTTGGACGACGAAGAACGAAGTAGCCTGCTGAAGGTTGCCTCGGCGGTGACGGCGGCACGCAACCCAGAGCGCTGAGGTACCATCTCATGTCAGTGTGAACGCGGTAGTGCATGTCGTCCTTGAAGGTGTCTGCATTGCCGGAGTTGGCCTGATCGAATGACTCGCCTTGTTCAAGCCTAGATAGGTCCCCATCAGTCCACACACCTACCTGTGTTTGGCCGAGGTCCATCGCCACGCCGTGTTCTATATCTTGGCGAGGGGTGGTTCGAACGACATCCTACACTTGTTTCTGTCCCTGCTATTCTTACAGCACAAGCTAAACAGAGATCGGTTCGTGGAGCCCCCCCCTGATGAAGCTGCGGCCTGTGAATCATCGGTAGGGCCGAGTTTGTCCGCGTCTGTGTCATCTGTGGGAGTACGCGCGCTTGCACGGAGGCGTCCTCTTTGCCTCGACGCCAAACCTGGCATCGGATGGCAAAATCCGGGTGACCGCCTGCTAGCAACCTTAGGACGGGGCGAGAATGTGTGGCCTGAGGTTGTGGCGACTTTGTCGCTGGCTAGGCCCCCTGCGGTGGCAGTATTCATCCGCGCGGTGAATCTCTCCGCGAAAATAATGGTTCCTACGCTTTGGTATCGTCATTGCTTTCCGGCCGCTGCGAGGCTCCTTTTCCCCTACAAACGTGGGATATCCGGAATACAGTTTAGGCGGTATAAAACATCGGGCCTAAGTAATAAGGTCTACAAATGAAAAGACGGCACTCTTCGACAGCATCCTCGATGAGATACGGCAATCGGGCGGCTCATTTCAGCAGTGCACAATTTTCGATTCTGATCCTCCCTGACTGAGTTTTGGATAAACGGTGTGTAGGTTATTCATCAGGGCGTGCGTGCGTCAAAAATATGGCCAAACCGAGCACCTTCCCCTTTGTTCAGACGGATAACCGGTCAGTCGGTGAGTCCCATCGTCGGGATTACAGAATAACATCAGATGACGGAGAAAAATCCTATGTCAGATTCTCCACTAGCTCCCACACCCCACATCGTTTCAGCTCCTCTCGTCGATCAGGCCATGCTTGATCGAATGGTCCTTCTGCCCAGCCCTGATGTCCAGGGCACGAACATGGATGGTGAGACCGTGTTGTTAGATCTCAGCAGTGGTCGGTACTACACACTCAACCGGCTAGGCAGCGTCATTTGGGAACGCTGTACCGGCCACCACACAATCGGCGACATTCAGGCGGTCTTGTGTGACCGTTTCGATGTCGCTCCTGAGAGAGCCCTCGACGATCTCGTCATCCTGGTCAATGAGCTGATCCAGGAGGGGCTACTTCAACAAGAAAGGAGGTGAAGAAGCATGAAGAAAGAGTCATATGTGCAGCCAGCGCTTGCCAAGCACGAGTTGCTGCGCGACATCACTGCGAAGCGTTCTGGTTACGGTGGACCGCAAGGCAATAACGGTTTCGGTAACGGCCCTTTTGATGGTGTGCCGGGAAGGTCGGGCTTCACGGACGCCACCCGTTAACCGAATTGGCAGGACTGACTCGTGAGTTGAGGCGTCAGGGAGCTAACCCCTGACGCCCGGTGCAACTCCCGGCTTGCCACTAATTCTCGTGAACCGTAGGGAGGGCTGGCTGGTTTGTGAGAATCGGCCAGCTTTCTTCTTGCTCATGTTGAGGGGCGCATGATAACCAGTGACTTGGGGCGCATCGTGACGATGCCTGTAGCGGATCAGCCTAAGACCGAATACCTCTTTTCCATATATGGTACACCAGTTCGGTATATCACATCGTCTTCCCTCCTGGCCGCACCAGTGGAGGAACTGCTGCGGCATTTTCGGCGAAACTCGCTTGATGACTCCGTTCCGCTCACCCTGTCTTTCCAGGCTGTCCAAAACCGAGCTGCAATTCCACTGACTCTCTCGTCGTCGGCACATCAACTCTCTTCCGGAAGCGCGGCAGTTGGCGAGCGAAGCGCAACCGGTTTACCTTGTGAAGTCATCCATGATGGTGGGCGTTTGATTGCAGCCTTGTCAGATGTAGGAATTCTGGTAATTGATGGCGTCCAAGGTAGAGCTGATGGCTATCTGATCAGGCCTCAGATGATGCCCACGAGCCTGATCGAATATTTGTTTCATCTTGCCTTGATCGAACTCTTGCGACACCGGGAGCTCTATACGATCCATGCCACGGCGTTGGAGTGGCAGGGGCGGGGCATCCTCATCCCGGGGAACAGTGGCCGCGGGAAGACGACGTCGTTCATCTCCCTGCTCCGTGCCGGCTATCGGTATGTGTCGGATGATCATCCGTTGATTCGCGATGCCGGGGACCACGTCGAGCTCCTGCCCTTTCCCATCAAGATCAACGTCACCGAGGAGACGATCGCCTTCTTCCCCGAACTTCGCCATGCACCCGGGCACGTGCTACAGCGACAGCCCGGTTTCCACAAGCGAGGCTTTTACGCGGAGGAACTCTATCGCACCGAGATCGGGGCCTGTTGCCGGCCGGCGTTGGTGCTGTTTCCACAGGTCGTCGATGCTGCCCAGAGCCATCTGGAGCGACTGCCGAAGAGCCACGCCTTACAACTGGTTCTGCCGCAGGCGTTATTGGTCTACGACCAGGAGGTCGCCCGGCGAGAATTTCACGTCTGGGCGAAACTCGTGAAGCAGGCGGACTGTTACCGCTTGCACTTTGGCCGGGACCTTCTCGACCTCCCTCAACTGATTACGCCGCTGCTGGAGCAGGTCCACTCATGACGGTCCCGCCCATGGCTCGACAGTTTCCCCTGGCCCTGGAATCGGAACTGCTTGTTTGGTGCGCCCGCACGGGGTTGACCGATGATCTCAGGAGCCGTATCCGGCGGCGCGTGCAAGATCCGCTGGACTGGTCGGCCCTGCTCCAGATGGCCGAGTATCATGGCGTGAGTCCGCTGTTGTATCGAAGTCTGCGCACCCTCACCCCTGACCTGGTGCCGCTCGAACCACTGACGTATCTGCGGCAAAAAACCCAAGCGGGTGCCTTGCTGAACCGGTCGCTGGCCCATGAGCTCATCAATGTATGTGAAGCGTTTCAGACGCGTGGAATCCCGGTCATCCCGATCAAAGGAGCTACGCTCGCCGTGTCGGCCTATGGTGATCTAGCGCTCCGCGACTTCACAGATCTAGATCTGCTTGTCCCTCAAACTACTCTTACGGAGGCGCAGGCGGTCCTACGGTCCCAAGGCTATGAGAAGAACTCGTCCTCCTCCAAGCGTCCTGAAGGCCAGCACAAGGAGGGGCCGTACCATGTGTTTATCAAAAAGCGGCCGATCTCTCGGGTCGATCTCCAATGGGTCATGGCGCATGAACACTTTTCCTTTCAATTAGATCGCCCAGAGTTCTGGCAAGATCGAACTCCCGTAACGTTGGGTAGCAAGACCGTTTTAGGCTTGTCGCCGGAAATCCAGTTGATAGTACTGTGTGTCCATGGGTCGAAGCATGCGTGGGAATTATTGAAATGGGCCTGTGACGTGGCTGAACTCGTCCGCTCACACCCAAATTTAGATTGGAATCAAATCGTTGTGCATGCCTCGCACTGGCAGTGCCAGCGCATGCTCTATCTGGGGTTGGCGGTCGCGCATCTCCTGTTGGATGCGCCCCTACCGGCCGCCGTGCTTGAACGGCTCACAGCCGATGTCGAGGTCCTGGCACTTGCTCACCGTATGCCGGCCAGCTTGCTGTTGGACGCTCATGAGGGAATTACCGAGGAACAGGCAGGAGCGCTCTATTTTTCCGTGAAAGATTCATGGTGGGAGCGTTGGCGGTTAGCCTTGCAACTATGTCGCGCCCACAGTCCCATGGCCACGATGCCGCCTTCGTGGTGTCACGGGCGCCTCCCGCTTTTGCGTCTCGCCCGCATCATGGTCCCACTTTATCGAGAGGTGAAGCGTCTCCTCTCGCCTAGGATTCGTGCAGCGATTAATCGTTGGGTTGCACCCATTGGCTAGGTGTCTCACGGCTCGATGTTGGAACGTCCGTAGGCTGGTTCTGTTGGAGAGGGCGATTCATAAGATGCTGCGGCGTGCCACCTCGTGTTCCATGGACGAAATCAGGTTGAGGCGCACTTCATGGGACCGATAGGGTTCTCGCTCGTGCGTAAGTACTGGACCATCCTCCGGGTTGGCGTGGTGGTGCTGCGCATTCGTATGGCGTTGCGATTCCAGACGTTACCGAAGGTGCTCGAGCAAGTCGGCCCGCTCTCAACGAAAGCTGAGCCAGACGATGCGGGGATGAAGACCCTGACATACTATGTCGATCGGTGGCTTCGGTTATTTCCGTACAATAGGAGAGGCAATTGCTTTCCTCGGGCATTGGCGCTCTATCGATTTGCTCGGCAACGGGGCTACCCGGTGCGGTTTCATTGTGGAGTCAGAAGAGAGACGGCCGGTCTCGATGGCCACGCCTGGCTCACGCTCAATGCGCAGGCTTTTCTGGAGCCGGGCATGCACTGGCAAGACTTTACGGTCACCTTTTCCTATCCACCTGATTTCACAAAAGCGCTGAATCAGGATTCTGCGATCCAGTCTCAATGCCTCCGAACGATGGAGTCTTGACAAGGGGTGCTTGGTGCTGCAACTGCTCATGAATAACATGACGAAGCGGCTAGGGCCGTTCCTCCTCACGGTTCGCCGAGCCCTTTCGTTGGTGGGGCACAGCAGTCCAAGGCTGACTCTCGGCAACATCGTGGTGCGCGTTCTCCAGGGTCTCCTGCCGCTGCTCGTGCTCTATCTCACGAAGCTGTTGATCGATGCCGTGGCCGAAGGGCTGAAGACTCCTGCGGAAGAGACCTCGTTAACCAGAATTATCACCATACTGGTGGGGCTAGCAGGGGTCGCGGCCGGCAGTGCCATGTTGAGCGTGGTGGCTGGTTTGATTTCCAAAATACAGGCCCAAGTCGTCACGGATCACATGTACGGACTCCTTCAGGCAAAGTCAGTCGAGGTCGATCTCGAGTACTATGAGAATGCGCAATATCAGGACACGTTGCATCATGCCCAACAAGAGGCTCCCTACCGACCGACGGCTATTCTCAATGATGTGCTTCAATTGGGACAGAACGCCATTTCATTACTCTCGATGGGGGCAATCCTGTGGTGGCTGCATTGGGGGATCATTCCGGTCCTGACGGTGACCGCGATTCCCTATTTCTTGGTCCGTCTTCAGCAATCCAACATGTTCTATGTTTGGGAACGGACGCGCATACCGCTTGAGCGGAAAGCCTGGTACGTCAACGCGTTGTTGACGCAGGCGACCGCGGCCAAAGAAGTTCGGTTGTTTGATCTTGGTCCTCGATTGCGAGCATGGTTCCAAGACGCCCGGTCGGTGCTGCGCCAGGAGCGAATCACCTTGGAGCGTCGCTGGGCGCTCAAGACTCTTATTGCGCAAATCATCGGCGTGGGTGGTGTATTTGGAATCTGTGGGTTTGTAGCAGTCCGAACATTCCATGGGTTGTTCACTGTAGGCGATCTGGTCATCTGTTTCCAGGCGGTGCAGCGGGCCTCCGGATTTCTGGAGGGTTTTGGACAGAGTGTCTCGAACCTCTACGAAAGCAATCTATTCTTGACGACATTGGATGAGTTCTTAGGCATCAAGTCCCGTCTATCGGCATCGGCACATCCGAAGGCGTTTCCTCGTCCGATCACGCAAGAGGTGGTGTTCGATCATGTGTCGTTCCAGTACCCACATGAAGAACGTATCGCCATCCGCGACTTCACGTTTTCGATCAAACCCGGTGAGCATGTCGCCTTCGTCGGGGCCAATGGAGCGGGGAAAACGACATTGGTGAAGCTGTTGTGCCGTTTGTACGACCCCTCGGAGGGGCGCATCATGATCGATGGAACGGATCTTCGGGACTATCCGATCACCGAGGTGCGGGGCGCGGTCAGCGGCATCTATCAAGACTTTGTGAAGTTTCAGCTCTCTGCAAAAGAGAACATTGCGTTGGGGGAGCGATGTCCCAACGTTGATGATGCAGCAGTCGCCCGAGCGGCCAAGCAGGCGGGGATCCATGAGGTTATTGAACGTTTGCCGGAAGGGTATGAGACATTGCTCGGGAAGCTGTTCGATGGCGGGCATGAACTGAGTATTGGTGAATGGCAGAAAGTCGCGCTCGCCAGAGCCTTACTTCGGGACTCCCCAATTCTCATTCTCGACGAGCCGACTAGCGCGATGGATGCTAAGGCAGAGGCAGAGCTCTTTGAGAGATTTCACGAACTTGCGCGAGGGCGCACGGCGATTCTGATCAGCCATCGGCTGTCGACGGTGAAAATGGCAGATCGGATCTTTGTCGTCGAGCAAGGGCAGATCGTGGAACAAGGCACGCACGACCGCTTGATGCAACAGCAAGGACTATACGCCAGCCTCTTTCTCACACAAGCCCAGCACTACCAGTAGCTGCGATAGTTACTCCAGATCTCTTGGTCCTGGCAGTACTGTCATTTTGTATCGCATGACTACTTCTTGCTGGTTGCGAGCAAATTGGGTGGTGGCTCGATCGGCTCGAAAATTCTTCAACGGCGGAACATCGTCTTAGTGGACCCACATGATATCGTGATTATACGAAACACCAGGCCCCGAACCGCCCGTGAAGGTCTTGCCGTCCTGCATATAGGTCCAACACATATCTTCGCCGCTTGTGTTGATGGTATTGCCCAGGTTCAATGGCTCCTGCCATTCGCAATTTGGATTTAGGTAGGAAATCCACATATCATGTCCGCCGCGCGAGCCCATGTCCGGACGCGTACTGATGATAATGAGGCTCTTCTCATCCTTGGACAGGCCGGTCCAATGTATATGGTCACGGTAGGGTGAATTGATGCGTGGCCCCAGCGCTCGAACTGTAATCGAGGCTACCTTATCCATCTGTTCATTCGCTGAGGGAACCATCGCGGTAATCACGGACGGATTCATATTTGGTATAGGCCGGAGCTCGGAGTTTGCGGAGCATCCGGAACTTTGCAGAAAATCCTTCGAGCCTGTTTCGGCGGCAGCCTCTCGCTCAGGAACGTCCTTCTGGTCTTGGCGCCACTAGGGTGCCCAGAGAACGATTGCGGAAATCGCACTCTCACAGACCGGTGTCTGAGGCAATGGCGTGACATTCACGATAGTATTCGCTCAACCCATGAGAGCCCCACATGCTGCTGGCATTGTCACATGAGGGAGATAAATGAACGAAGTTGCATCTGCAATTTCAGATGCTCACACATAGAATGTGTGGGCCTGGATAGTTTCGTTTTGATGATATGAACGATACCGATTGAGGTTCGTCAAGTGCGGATTCTGAATAATGGCGTGGGGGACAGATCGAGTTGCGGTCGGGGCTAGTCGCGGCCTTCGGGAGTACTTCTCCGAAACTTTCTACGGAGGTCGGCGAACGACTTCGTCAGAGGGCCCTGGGAAGGTGTTGAACGAGAGTGGTCTCCGGAGGTTCCCGGGGTCACGGGTTTTTCAGTGGCGCAAAATCGGCTCACGTCGATCCAGGCTTCACATCCGATCGAAACCGATTCCACCTGGAGGGAGAGTTTTTGCCTTGTGTGGTTGTAGAAGGAGAAAGCCATCTCTTGATGTCCTCAGTACCTATCGGCCACCGTACAGCGCTGGCCCCTTGTCGCCTATCCCTCGATAGTAGGCCTGCAATTTCTCTCAGCCATGCCGAGACTCAGCTGATCGAGCCCAGGGCTTGCACAGGCGCTCCCGTTCCGTGAATGTTGCCGAACATATTCTGTTGGATCAGCAAAGAAAGTGCCACACGAACGCTGCGTCCGAATGGCTAGGGTCCCGTATTCATAGGTCTGATTTTAAAGGAGATGCTTGCTCTATGCAGTCACGGCCAGATCAAAGGCTCTGTATCCAGAAGGATGCAGCGATGTATCTCAAGGTGCGTGTGAGGTGTTTTGAGGAGGAACCGACCACCAGTGTGTAGGGGCCAGGTGTCAGACCTCTCCCGCGTTCACCTGTCTGACTCGTTCCGCGGGCATACTGAGGGCAGCTAAGAGGTAGTTTTTGAATTGGTCGCTGTATGGCTGGACGGCAATCGCTTGGTGCATGCAGAGCAGCCAGGCATCGCGTTCTTCGTACCCTATTGGGAATCGTTTGTGTGCGCCAGGAATGCTAATAGGGCCATAGTGTTCCTGAAACAGTCTCGGGCCGCCTAGCCAGCCACACAAGAAATAGGTTAGCTTCTTGCGCGATTCGGCGAGATCCGGAGGATGCATGTTTCGGATCGTTTTGGCTTCCGGCAGTGTCTCCATGTTGAGGTAGAACGCGTCGACCAATTTGGTGATGCCCGCTAGCTCGCCGGCAGCCTGATATGGGGTGAGGTCGATGCGTTCTTCCCGCTCATCAAGGGACATATTGTCTTCGGGGGGTATAGCGTTAGTGTCTAGTATAGAAGGGGAGAGGTTGGATGGTGGCCGCGTACTTGCCACTTTCGAATTCCACAGCCAATTCAGTCCCAGGTGAACAGAAGTCGCGCAGAGGAAATCCGAACGCCACGATCTGATTGAGTTGAGGAGAATAAGCGGCACTGCTGATCCATCCCACTACACGATCACCGCTATAGAGCTTGGCGCCGTGGGGCGGAACCACTGAGTCCTTGAGTACCAACCCAACTAACTTACGACGCACGTTGCCGTATGTATCCATGCGGGCGACAACTTCTTGCCCCGGATAGCAGCCTTTGGTCAGGCTGAAGGCTTTTCCCTCGAGATTTGCTTCGGGAGGGACGATCTCCTCGTTCAAATCAGGACCGGCCTTTGGGATGCCGGCTTCCAAGCGCAAGGCTTCTCGTGCGTGGGCGCCAATAGCCTTGATGCCGAGCTTGGCTCCGGCCTGCATGGCACTGGACCAGGCGGTCAACAGACCGTCTGCTGGAACGAGGACCTCAAGGTCGACTTCCCCCGTTTCCTCGGTGCGTACAACAAGGGCGTGGTGGCCGCCGATTTGCGCCGTGACAAAATCGACCGGCTTCAAGCCCGTGACATCCACACCAAACGCGGATTGCACCACATGGGTGGCCTTTGGCCCGCTGATCAAGAGCAGCCCCCAACTTTCACCGCAGTTTTCCATCTTGGCTTTGGTCCCGTAGAGCAGGAATTTGCGCAGAGCCTGGAACGTGGTGTCGCCAATCTCGCCGACATCTTCCAACACGACCGCCTCGTTTTGCATGTAGAGGCGGAAGTAGGTCAGCATCTTGCCCTTGTGAGTGAGAAAGCTGGAGTAGCGGCCTTGCCCAGGTTGGAGGGGAAGTATGTCGTTGCTGATAACGCTTTGCAGCCACTTCACGCGATCCTCGCCCGTCACCCTCAGCTTGCCACGATGGGAGAGATCGGCAATCCCGACGGCTTGGCGGACGGCGCGATGCTCGGTAGTGACATCGCCATAGTGGGTCGGCACGCTCCAGTCGGTCACCTCTCCAAAGGATGCGCCGAGTTGTATGTGTTGCTGATGAAGACGCGATTGTTTCATGTTCAGTTTCGGTTAGAAAGTCTAAAAATCTTCAAGCCGAATGTCATGGGACATCAAGGATTTTTGGCGTTACGGCGCGACAACATGGCCATTGATGACTTCTTCGACAAGTTCTCTCGTTCGAGCTGAAAATTCATTGCGAGACACGATCTTCGTCACGCCGAGTGCTTTAGCCCGCTTCCACGTCTCCACTTCTTCATGATTGGCAAAGGCCAGTGTTGGAATGGCTTTCACTCGTGGATCGGCTTTTAGCCGTTCCAAGGCCTGAAACGCATCGAGGGTTAAGTCGTTCATATTGAAAATGATCGCCCCCGGACTGGTGGAAACGGCTTTGTCAAGAATGTCCTGTTGTGCACGCGCTTTTTCAAGCTGGTACTCCGGTTGGCGTAGTGCATCTCGGACTTTGGTATAGAAAAAAAGGTCGGTAATGGCGACGAGGATAGTTTTGTGCATGAGAGTATGACTTCAGTTCAGTGAGCTCACCAGTCGCCCAAGTGCCTTCCTGGCGAGCGTATAATTTGAATCCAGCGTAAGCGCTTTCTTATACGAATCGATGGCCTCGGTCCAGTTCCCCTTGCGTTCATACACGCGGCCAAGATTGAGGTGCGGATAGGCCGGGCTTTCGTACCGCTTCGCATGCATCGCTTTCTGGAACCACGTAATGGCCTCGTCGAATTCACCCTTTTCAATGAGGTAGGCGCCAATATCATTATAAGGGTTGCCGAAGTCGGGGTCCTGCGCGATAGCGTTGTGACATTCCTCAATGGCGTCATCAAGTCGTCCCATGAAGCTATAGGTCCAGCCCAAGAACGTGTAGCCTTCGGCAGTTGGATGGGTTGCGATCGATTGCTTGTAGAGGTTGACTGCCTCTTCAAGTTCCCCTTTCATCTGTCGCTCAAAGGCCTGTTGAAACAGATTCCACGCCTGACGCTTGTCCTCTTCGCGCCCTTCGCCTTGAAGGAGGAAATCTTGAACATCCATATTTGTTACACGTCTTTGGTCATTCGTCATTCCTGCTTAGAATGGTCTCGTGCCCATTTGCACTTGACGAATGACGGCTGACGTTACTCCTGTTTCAGTTTCTTCTTGATCAATTCCGCCCCGTACCGACCGGACAACAACATCGATCCGAAGGCAGGGCCCATTCTCGGTGTGCCATAGACGGCGGCGACTGCCAATCCGATCACGAAACAATTGGGATAGACCTCTCCCGTCCGGTCCATGATCTCTTCTTCAGATCGTGCCACCCACATGGCCCCGTTTCCAGGAACCTTATTATACAGATTCCGTTTATGAAGAAGCTCGACCACGACGGCATCGTGACCGGTGGCATCTACCACGATTTTGCTCTCAAGGGCGATTGGATCGACGTGGATCAGATCATGCCCAGCCATCTCGGCCGTGGTGTTGTTGACGACGACCCCTTCCAGTAAACCATCGTGGCGGAGGATTAAGTCCAGTACTCGCGTCAAGTTCATAATCTTGGCACCGGCGTTGTAGGCGGCCGCGATCAGGGCACCAGTAGCGTGGGGAGGGTCGACCATGTACATCCCCTCGCACTCTTTGATTTTCTTGCACGGGACGCCGAGCTCTTCGAGCATCTCATTCGCCGGCTCGCAGATGGTGGCCTTGTTCATGAGATATCCGCCGGACCAGAACCCACCACCGAGTGCCAAGCTCTGCTCGATAAGAAGTGTTCGAAATCCCATTGTCGCGAGATCACGTGCGCAGATAAGCCCGGACGGCCCCGCGCCGACGATGATCACGTCGCTCTCAATGAGCTGATCAAACTCTTTATAGTATTCCCGGGCGATCTGCCGGGTGATGTCTCTTTCCCGCAAGGGAGCTGGTCGTGGTTTGGCCATAAGGACTCCTACCGGTAGATCTCGGAGCCGGTCTTCTTAAACTCTTCAGATTTCTCTTTCATGCCGATTTGTATTGCTTGGTGTTCGTTTACTTGGAGCTGCGCGGCGTAATCTCGAACGTCTTGCGTGATTTTCATAGAACAAAAATGAGGTCCGCACATGGAGCAGAAATGTGAGACTTTAGCCGCGTTGTCCGGTAGTGTTTCGTCATGGAACTGCTGGGCGGTTTCCGGGTCGAGCGAGAGATTGAACTGGTCTTCCCAACGGAACTCGAATCGCGCTTTCGACAGCGCATTATCTCGGGCTTGGGCACCGGGATGACCTTTAGCCAGGTCAGCTGCGTGGGCGGCGATTTTATAGGTGATGACGCCGGTCTTGACGTCTTCACGGGTCGGTAAGCCGAGATGCTCCTTGGGAGTGACGTAGCAGAGCATGGCGCAGCCGTACCACCCGATCATGGCGGCACCGATGCCGGACGTAATGTGGTCGTAGCCGGGAGCGATGTCGGTCGTCAGCGGGCCGAGGGTATAGAACGGAGCTTCGTGGCAGGCCTGAAGTTGCTTTTCCATGTTGGCCTGAATCATATGCATCGGGACATGGCCGGGACCTTCGATCATCACCTGCACATCATGCCGCCAGGCGATCTTCGTCAGCTCGCCTAAAGTGTTGAGCTCGGCAAACTGAGCGTCGTCGTTGGCATCGGCGATCGATCCAGGTCGGAGCCCATCACCTAGGCTGAACGCGACGTCGTAGGCCTTCATGATCTCGCAGATCTCCTCGAAGTGCGTGTAGGCGAAGTTTTCCTGATGGTGGGCCAGACACCATTTTGCGTGGATCGAACCGCCGCGCGAAACAATCCCGGTCATGCGTTTGGCGGTCATCGGCACATAGGCCAGGCGCACGCCGGCGTGAATCGTGAAGTAGTCGACGCCCTGTTCCGCCTGTTCGATCAGCGTGTCACGGAAAATTTCCCACGTGAGATCTTCCGCCTTGCCGTTCACTTTTTCGAGTGCTTGATAAATCGGCACGGTTCCGATCGGCACCGGTGAATTGCGGATGATCCATTCACGGGTTTCGTGGATGTTTTTGCCGGTCGATAAATCCATGACGGTATCGGCTCCCCAGCGCGTCGACCAGATCATCTTCTCGACTTCCTCTTCGATGGATGAGGTGACGGAGGAATTGCCGATGTTGGAGTTGATCTTTACGAGGAAGTTCCGGCCGATGATCATCGGCTCGCTTTCCTGATGGTTGATGTTCGAAGGGATGATCGCGCGACCACGGGCCACTTCGTCACGGACGAACTCCGGTGTGATCACCGAAGGGATGCTGGCGCCCCAGGCAAATCCAGGATGCTGTTTCACACCGCCACCCTGGCCGTTCTGGTTGTTTAATTGGGCTGCAGCCTCACGGGACTGGTTTTCACGAATAGCGATGAACTCCATTTCAGGAGTGATGATCCCTTTGCGGGCGTAATGAAGTTGGGTAACGTTCCTGCCTGCTTTTGCCCGCAAGGGCTTGCGGATGTGTTGAAACCGCAGTTCAGCCAGCTTCGGGTCTGTTGCTCGCATTCGACCGTAGGCGGAGCTGACTTCCGGAAGTTCCTCGACATCTTGTCGGCTGACGATCCAGGCGCGTCTCAATGGTTCAAGTCCCTGGCGAACTTCGGTTGTGATAGAGGAATCTGTATAAGGACCCGACGTGTCGTAGACGATCACGGGGTTGTTACTTGATTGCGTGCCATTCGTTCCTTTTGTCGAATTCAGACTGATTTCCCGCATCGGGACACGAACACCAGGATGTACGCCATCTAAATAAATCTTACGCGATGCGGGAAAAGGCGTGGTGGACAGCGGAACAGACGAGGTGACCACTCCATTTCCGTTGCCGGATCCGTTTGTATGTGTCTGGATACTCATATGGTGAGATCCTTTCGTAGTTGTCGTAGTTGGCAGAACAGGCACCGATCCTGGCTCTTGCCAATAAAAAAGCCGCCTTCCCAGGAGCCGGGAACGCGGCTGACTCTTTACAGGGTCCGCTGTCGTCCGGCTTCCCTACGCTGGTATTACCCAGGTCAGGTTTTGAGGGTCGTCCGATCATTCGGACTCTCAGCTCAAGGCTCCCCTAGCGATTGATGGTGATCGTAGTACTCCAACGACCGCAAAGTCAATCGGCTATTAGACCCAGTGATCCGACTATCCTTTGGGGTCCCTAACTAGGACCTTTCCTCACTGCGCAATTCATTGATTGTGAGGGGAGGCTATCGTAGAATAACTTTCCTTTTTCTTGGGAGGATCTGTGTCAGCTACTGTGACAGCACCGAAGCTAATTGACGAGTACCAGGCGCTGGCGCCTGAAGCATTGTATCGCCGAATCGTTGCGGCCAAGCAGATGCTGGGTGAGCGAGTCATGATCCTGGGCCATAATTACCAGCGAGATGAGGTCATTCAGCATGCTCATTTTCGTGGCGACTCGCTTCTTTTGGCCAAACTAGCTGCCGAACGGTCCGAACGGCCCTGTATCGTCTTTTGCGGCGTGCATTTTATGGCCGAGACGGCGGACATCCTCAGTCGTTCTCAGCAAACAGTCATTCTGCCGGACATGGCTGCTGGCTGCTCAATGGCCGATATGGCTGCGATCGAGCAAGTCGACCAGTGCTGGGAAGCATTAGGACGTGTGGTTCCCGTGGAGGAGACCGTGATGCCGGCGGTGTATGTAAATTCGGCGGCGGTCCTCAAGTCGTTTTGTGGTGAACATGGAGGAATTACGTGCACCTCCTCCAATGCCAAAGCGGTGATTGAGTGGTGTTGGGCGAGACGAGAAAAGATTCTCTTCTTTCCTGACGAACACTTGGGGCGGAATACGGCGAACAAAATGGGTATCCCCCGCGAGCAGATGATCGTGTGGGATCCCTATCAACCCAACGGTGGGAACACTAGAGACTCCATCAAGAGAGCCAAACTGATCTTGTGGAAGGGGCATTGCAGCGTCCATCAAATGTTCCAGCCGGTGCATGTGGATCACTTTCGCAAGCAGTATCCAGACGGCAAAGTTATCGTCCACCCAGAGTGTCACGAGGATGTGGTGAATAAGGCCGATCTGATCGGATCGACTGAATTCATTATCCGCACGGTGACTGCCGCTCCGGCCGGCACGACGTGGGCGGTTGGGACGGAACTGAATCTCGTGAATCGATTGAAACATGAGCTCACCGACAAGAAAGTATTCTTCCTATCCTCCACTGTCTGTCAGTGCGCCACCATGTTCCGGATTGATGCCGCGCACCTCTGCTGGGCGACGGAGAATCTGGCTGAAGGGCACGTCGTGAATCGCATCAGCGTGCCAGAGGACGACAAGCATTGGGCAAGGGTTGCACTTGACCGCATGATGGCTATCAGTTAGCCGGGATCGTGAAAAACGCCTCCAGCTGCGTTCTCCCATCGTTCAGTCCCTCAACGTACCCCAGAGGGTACGCCTCGGTCCTTCACTCGCTGTGGCCTTGCTGGAAGGCGTTTTTGACGATCCCGCAAGAAGTCTAAGGACTAGTACCTCGCGCATCATTCCGGTATATTCACCCGTCAATTCCATTAGATCGGGAAAGCGCTTTAGTTCATGGATTACAAATCAACGCTCAATCTTCCGAAAACCGATTTCCCGATGAAGGCCAATTTGCCGCAGCGGGAACCGGAGATGCTGGTCTGGTGGGAACAGCAGAAGCTCTACCACCAGATTCAGGCCTTGGGGAAGGGGCGGCCTCGGTATGTGCTGCATGATGGCCCTCCTTATGCCAACGGCCGTATCCATATCGGACATGCCCTGAACAAAGTGCTCAAGGACATCATCGTCAAATCGAAGACGATGGCGGGCTTCCACTCGCCCTACGTACCAGGGTGGGACTGCCATGGGTTGCCGATCGAGCATCAAGTCATGAAGGAATTGGGCGACAAAAAAAAGGACTTAGATGTGTCGGCAATTCGGAAACTCTGCCGGGACTATGCCGAACGCTACGTCAACATTCAGCGAGAGGAATTTAAGCGGCTGGGGGTGTTGGGAGAATGGGATCATCCCTACCTGACCATGACTCCGACGTACGAGGCCACGATCATTCGTGAATTCGGAAAATTTGTGGAGCGCGGGGGGGTCTATAAGGGCCTCAAGCCGGTTCTCTGGTGCATCCAGGATCAAACAGCGCTGGCGGAAGCGGAAGTTGAATATGACGACCACACGTCCCCGTCGATCTACGTGAAATTTCCTGTCGTCACATCACCGTCTGTTCTCGCGAAGACCTTTCCCGGTATCTCCTTTCCTGATGGAATGAAGCTCGTGTCCGTCGTCATTTGGACGACGACGCCATGGACCCTGCCGGCCAATCAAGCTGTCTGCATCCACCAAGATTTCGACTATGCCTTTGTCCAAACCGGCGATGAACTGTTGATCGTGGCAGAAAAGCTCGTGGACAACATTGCGAAGGCTTGTGGGATCAATGACTATCGTGTCATAGGAGTGAGCAAAGGTGGGGAAGGTTTTGAGGGGTTGGAAACGCAACGGCCGTTGTCCACCGGCCTGTCACCCATCTTGCTTGGAGATTTTGTCACGCTCGATCAGGGTACCGGTTGTGTACACATCGCGCCTGGACATGGCATGGAGGACTATCTCCTAGTACTTGAGCACAACGCAAAGGCTTCGTCCGGCGAGCGGCTTGAAATTCTGGCGCCGGTGGACAACGGTGGTCGGTTTACAGCGGCCGTCAAGGAATTCGCCGGCCAGCAGGTCTTGAAGGCAAATCCGAAGATTGTCGAGTATCTGCAGGGGAATGGGCGCTTGCTCGGACATGGTTCGCTGAACCATTCGTATCCGCACTGTTGGCGGTGTAAGAATCCCGTGATCTTCCGCGCCACTGAGCAATGGTTTGTCTCGATGGAAACGAATGAGTTGCGGAGAGAGGCTCTGGCGGAGATCGAACGAGTCCGATGGATTCCGAGCTATGGTCGCGATCGGATCTTCGGCATGATCGAAAATCGACCGGACTGGTGTCTCTCGCGTCAACGGGTATGGGGTGTTCCGATTCCAGGGTTTACTTGTAGTACGTGTCAGCATGTGTTGGCCGACCCTGCCATCGTTGAACATGTTGCGGCCTTGATGGAGTCGAACGGTGCGGATGTGTGGTTCGAACAATCCGCCGCCGACCTGTTGCCTGCTGGAACAACCTGTCCAAAATGTGGCGGGACAGGCTTCGAGAAAGAGCGAGACATTCTCGATGTCTGGTTTGAATCCGGTGTGAGCTATGCGGCTGTTCTCAAATCGAGGAAGTGGTGGCCGGCGGATTTGTATCTTGAAGGGTCCGACCAACATCGGGGCTGGTTCCATAGTGCCTTGTTGGCCGGTGTCACGACGGATCATCGCGCGCCCTACCAAGCGGTGTTGACCCATGGGTTTGTCGTGGACGGCCAGGGGAAGAAGATGTCCAAGTCGGCCGGCAATGTGGTCGCGCCACAAGATGTCATTAAACAGTCGGGCGCGGAAATCCTCCGCTTATGGGTGGCGGCTCAAGACTATCGTGAAGATCTGCGAATCTCGCAGGAAATTCTTACTCATCTGATCGAGGCCTATCGGAAGATCCGCAACACGTCTCGATTCATATTGAGCAACTTATATGATTTCGATCCGTCAACGCATTGGGTTAGGTATGAACAACTCCCGGAGCTGGATCGATGGGCGCTGATGCGTCTGGGGGAGCTGATTGCGAAAGTACGTCGAGCCTATCAAGACTTTGAGTTTCACACGATTTTTCATGCCTTGAACAATTTTTGCTCGGTTGATCTGAGCGCGGTGTATCTCGATATTCTCAAGGATCGCCTCTATACGTTTCGTGCGGACTCTCCGCTGAGGCGGGGTTCTCAGACCGTCCTCTATGAGATTATCGTGGTACTCGCAAAACTGATGGCTCCAATATTGAGTTTTACGGCCGACGAGATCTGGCAAATGCTACCTGAGGCGGCCCGTAAGGAAGCGACGAGTGTGCATCTGGCCTCGCTCCCAGAAGAGCAGAGTCTCTGGAGAGATACCGTCTTAGGGAGTCGGTGGGAAAAGCTGCTGGGGTATCGGACACAAGTCCAAGGCGAGTTAGAAGCTCGCCGTCGAGATAAGATAATCGGATCCTCGCTGGAGGCCCATGTGCGAATCGAGGCCGGCCCTGAAGCGCATCAATTCCTGGCCACGTACACTGGGGATCTCAGCACCATCTTCATCGTGTCTCGCGTGACGCTTGTGTCGGCAGGGACTGGCCTTGCGGACATCCGGATCACGGTTGACAAATCGGCTGCCGCGAAGTGCGAACGCTGTTGGAATTATCGAGAAGCTGTCGGAAAGGATCATGATCATCCAACGCTATGCGAGCGGTGCGTGGAGGCAGTCCATTGAATACATCGTGGCTTCGCAATATGGCGTTGGGGTTGGTGACCGGCAGCATCATTCTTCTTGATCAGCTGACGAAACAGCAGATCATGCAAACGATGCGCTTGCACGAATCGATCCCCATTATCCCCAATCTCTTCAGTTTGACGTATATCCGGAACCCTGGAGCGGCGTTCGGCTTGTTGGCCGGAAGCAGCAACGCGTTTCGGATGGTTTTTTTCGGGCTGACCTCGATCTTCGCGCTTGGGTTGCTCGGTACGATCTTGGTGCGGATGCCCGAGCAGGACTGGGTCGGTCGCGTAAGTGTGGCGGGAATTCTGGGCGGCGCGATCGGCAACCTGATCGATCGACTGCGGTTCGGGGAAGTGATCGACTTTCTCGATGTGTATGTCGAAAGCTACCACTGGCCCGCATTCAACGTGGCAGACTCCGCGATCACCGTCGGCGTGATCTTCCTGATCATTCACTTCGCATTTGAGAAGAAGCCCGACCCCTCTACAGCCTCAGAGCCCACCTCTGTTCCCTAGTATAACCCATGTCTTGTGTGTTGGGCTTTAGCAATGTATTGGTTTCGGGGTTGCCACAGCACCAATACTCTTAAGCTTCAGTACTAGGCTGACATTGGGACGATAAATCCGCCCTTCTCCTTGACTTCCTTCTGCTGCTCCGCTGAAAACATGACCAGCGGTTCGCTGTGACAAAATTGACATTCTTTTGTCGTCACCGCAGCATTTGGTTCCCCGATGCCAACCAAGTACTCCTTGGCAAGCTTGAGAGCGGTCACTTCATCCGTCGTCATCACGTCGAAGTGAATGCGACCGGTCTTACCGTTGACCCACGTATCGTAGACATGAATCGTATCCGAAGACATAACAACTCCTTTCAACTGGCGACCAACAAAACCAAGAATCCTAGCATAATACGATAGTACGCAAATGCCCGCAAGGTATGCCGCTGGACGTAGGTGAGGAAGGCAGCGATGACTGCCCAAGCCACCAGGAATGAAATAACCATCCCAAGAGCGAGCGCCAGAAAGTCCTGCTCGGTAAATGTCCCGCGCGCCTTCCATGTTTCGTAGAGTGTGGCCGCAATGATTGTCGGGAGAGCGAGAAAAAAGGAATATTCCGTGGCGACCTTCCGGTCGAGTCCCGCAAGGAGGCCTCCGATGATGGTAGAGCCGGATCGGGACATGCCCGGAATCAGCGACGCGCATTGGGCGAGCCCGATCCAGAACGCATGGGTGGGTGAAACTTGTTCCAGACTCATCGCCTGACTCGTGCGCTTGGTGGCTTCCACGATTAGGATGATGATGCCTCCGAGGATCGAAGTTGTCGCCACGGTTTGCGGGGTGAATAGATGCGATTTGATCCATCCGTGCGCCGCGAGGCCGAGTGCGGCAGCCGGCAGAAAGGCGATTCCTAACCCGATCAAGAACCACAAGTTCGGATGACTTCGAAGGGAGGCCTTGATGCGGTCGGCGCAAGAGGCAAGTGGTTCGCTTGCGGTAGCCGAACGCAATATCTTTTGTTCCTGCCAGGCACCAGTAAGAAGTTTGCCGATTTTTTCCCGTTCAAATACGATGACGGCCAGAATGGCGCCCAACTGGATCGCGATTTCCGCGTTTGCGGCTACGTCGCCGGTGAACCCAAGAGCATGGCCGACAAGGATGAGATGCCCGGTGGACGAGACGGGGAGAAACTCCGTCAATCCTTCCACAACTCCGAGAATGACGGCGAGTGCTGGACCCCATTCGTTCATGATGTGCTCCGCTTCCGATAGCGAATATGGAGGGTTCACCCTCCCTGGCCGTGTTTGATAGGATGTTTCGGATAATCACAGAGCGACGACGATCCGTCAAGCGCATGAGACCTTCTCATCGCATTGAAGATCAGCGCGAGAGCGGTCTCGCGCAAGAGCAAATATGTTGACAATGCCTGGAGGTTGGCATACACACAAAGAAAGCTATCCCAAGGACGAGGTGCAGGACAGGGTGGGAATGGAGATCCGTGTGAAACATATTCAAGCTGCAAGACTTGATGGAGGGAGGATCGCATGAAACGCGAGTGGACAGCGATAGTGTTGATTGGTGCAGTGTTGACTACGGGTTGCGTATCCAACAAGAAATACCAAGAAGCGCTGACCGAAGCGGATAGCGCCAAGATGGAGCTGGAAAAATCTCGCCAACAGAAAGTTGCGATGGAACAACAGGTCCGGACTCTCAAGGAATTGAACGTCAAGTTCAACAACGAGGCCGAGGCCGCTCGGGATGAACTGCAACGAATTGAACACGGACGTGACGCGGAACGAGGTACGCTTGAGTCCAGGACTAAGGAGCTGGAGGACAAAGTCAGAGCGTTGTCGGCCCAAAATCGGAACGTGAAGCAGGAATATCAGGACGTCAAGCGTCATAACGACACCCTAAAATCGTTGGTGGCTCGCTATCAGAAGGAGCTTAAGGATCGGTCTCAGTCGGGGGGATCGGTACAGGCGGCCACACTGACTCCAAAACAGGGATCATCCGGGACGGCTTCCGTTGCTCCGGCAGCGACGTCCGCATCGATGAATATCAATAAAGTTTCGGCAAACGACATGATTCTGTTCTTGGGGCTGAAACAGGATGAAGCCGATCGGATCGTAAATAATCGTCCCTATCGTGTGAAGGGTGAATTGGTTGCGAAGGATGTCGTGCCGAAGGAAACCTTCGACCTCATCAAGGATCGTATTACGGTAAGCCCATAGATCCATGTGATCGGTTGCTGGGGTCGTTGAAAGGGGCCGTTCTCCAGAAGGAGAACGGCCCTTCTATTTTGCTGAAGGACTCTTCGACCACTCTGGTCCATTTCTCATGGCTGGTGTATCGGAATCCGGACCACGAGCATGCCCACCGAGGGATCCTGATTGACTACGTAGATCGCCAGTTCTTGGGAGCCGGACGCTCCCGTCGCAGTGGAGGATTCTTGAAGTTGCCCAAGTTGCGATCGATTCATCTCAACGAGGTCCTTACTGGAGAATGTTCCGAATGGCATGCGAGAGAAGCGAATAGTAATGGTATGATAGACAGCAAGAATGGGAATTCTCCTAAGCTGATAGGCAATCAACCGTGATGAAACTGGGTCTTGTTCGGTGAGAGGGAACAGGAGGTGAGGTTGTAGGGCACCGTCATCTCCCCACACCTGAAAGAAGCCGTCCTGATTAGCTTCGATCATCAGATCGGTCGAATCTGCCTGGATCGGGGCTCTTGCGTCTCTCTCATCATGAGTCCCCTCCATTCCGTGAATCACCAGGCTGTAACGAATGCCCAATGGCTTGGTAGAGCCGGCAAGGTTTCCCGTTTGGCTGGCCCGCGACAGCCCCTTCTTCTGTTCAAGCCGTTCGAACTGCTTGGCAGAGCGACTTCGTTCTTGTTCTGCTATCATCAGTTCCGAAGTAAATTCTTCTGTGTCTCCGTAGAACAATGAGCGAGCGCTCAGAGCTGAGCCCACTTGGCCAGTAGGTGCTGCGGTAGCCGGTATATTGGCCGGCGCAGGCACCAAAGCGGAGGTCAAGGGCACACTCGCACGTTCTTGATCGGCCGAGTCCGGTACATCTTCTTTCGATTGGGCGAATATACGCGGAGTTGATGGAGAACGTTCTCGTAACACATCCGGTTCGGGGTATGTAGTTGCGTGCCCTTCGTTTGATTTGGCCGTCATCTCGGTTTCTTGTTTGGCCTTCTTAGCGGTATGTGCTTCTTTCCCAGGTGCGTCTGCCAATTTTCTATTGGCTTGTGCCTTCAACCGAGGCTCACCGATCGGAGGTGAGGCTGGTTGAGGTTCAGAAGGTGCTGGAGTAGGTGCGGTTCTAGCCGACTCCTCTTCGATGGCGACGGATCGGCCCGCCTGTCTTAGACTTTCTCGATAGACGTTAGTGCCTAGGACAACCGCGAATACGGCTGCGGCGAGGCCACCAGCCCACGCCAGTCCGGCTGGGCGGCGGAACCAGTTGAGCCATGACGCAGGGTCTCTGTCAATTGTCGAGCCTGTCTCCTGTACAGCATGCAAGAGCCTACGACGCACCACGGGATCAGCCAGTAATTCCTTCAGCGCCTGTTCGTCAGCGAGCGAGTTGAATAGTTCTTGGTCTTGTAGCGCCGCGCTGTAGAGCTGTTGCTTTTCTGCAGGCGTCAATGTGTCGGCTGCAAAGCCACCAAGCAGCTTCTCTAAATCATGCTCGGACATAGTCACCGCACCGCTATTTCCAACTTCCGCCCATAAACGCCAACAATTGTTTTCGGCACCGCAAGTCCCATGTGTAGATTGTATTAATCGAGGTCTGATTCATCAATTTCTGAATCTCTGGGAAGCTCTTGCCCTCTAACTTCCATCTGAACAGCTCCCGGCAACGTTCTCCGAGTTGGGCAATCGCGGCGAGCAGCCGATCAACGCGTTGTTTCTGGTCGAGTTGAGTGACCGGATCGTTGCCAGTATCGGCAAGCGGCAGTTCTTCGATCGATTCCTGATTGTACTCCCCGCGCCTCAAGGCTTTCCGATGGGCATCCAGCATTTTGTATCGCAGAACTTGAAACGCGAGAGGGACCAGTTCCGTCAGCTCGCGAACCGTTGGATACTTATCATGGAGGACTGTCAGCACGTCTTGGGTCAGGTCCTCGGCACGATCCCTCGATACACGTGATGTCGCGAATGCGAGGATCCTTTCGCGAAGGGTGGTCAGTATCTGCTCACGGTCCATCTTTGCCTAGTGACTTGCCGGGGGTGTCAAGAGCTCTCCGAGTGAGCGGAATCCAAGCCCAAGCCCCCTGCATACTTCAACTTGTCGATCGAAGCGATTCTTTGTGCGAATCATCCTCCTCAGCGTCGTCAGTCCTACCCGCCCCCAAGCTGCCACGTGGAAAACAGACAGTGGGTAGTCCGTCCCAAAGAAGAGGCGCGATTGAAGTTCAGGCTGATGTCGGAGATGTAGGAGCATCTTCATGCGATGAGGCTGGGTGAGGGCCGAAATGTCGGCATAGAAATTTGGATAACGTTGGCGTAGTTCCTGGAAAGTTGGAAGAAACTTTTCATACAGCATCAGGCCATAGCTACAGGCGTGAGCCGCGATGACGGTCACTTCTTCGTCAAGCGCTAGACGCAGCCGTTCTGGATCTCCAAGCGATTGGTCTTTCCCGATGAGACTGAATTCATAGCCGACATGGCTTAAGAAGGGCAACTTCCGTTGGGCCAGCGCGCGGTAGAACGGGATGTACTTCCGATCAGCTGGATCGAAGTGCTGAGCGTTGGGTAAGACTTTGATCAGGACAGCACCGGCATCGGCGCAGCGATGAACTTCGTCGATAGCATCTTCGCGCTGCGGATTGACGGATGGACCCGCCAAAAAGATATCCGGGTTGGCTTTCACAGTCTTGAACACGTAGTCGTTGCTGACCAGAAAGTCGGTGTGCTGGCGATTGAGCAGACCGGTTTGATCGTAGAATCCATCCATGCCGAGCAGCACCGCCTGCGAAACATGGCGTGAAGCGCGTAACTCCGTGATGAGGTCGTTCAGATATTGCCGATTGGTGTCACGTGGATGTGCCGGCGAGAGGTCGTGTTTCCAGAGGAGAAAACGGAACAACGGACTGCGAAGAAGTTTCGGCGAGATGTAGCAGCCGTTGTCACCATCGGGCAACGCAGCGAGATGAACATGGCAGTCGATGAGCGATTTGGATTGCATCATTCTCGTATGATCTCTTTACTCAGGATTCAGCACTTCCTTGTAGTCGTTCCATGGCCATGCGCTTTATACCTCGCAGATCGAGCTTGCCGGTCCCTAGAACCGGCAAGACCTCGACTTTGATGAACTGGCTCCGCGAGGGGATGAAGAGATTTGGAAGACCGCTGGCCGATAGCTTCGCCAGGATATCGGGAATCAGGTTTTCATCGAGTGTATGCAGAACCGCCAACCGCTCTCCCTTCTTGTCGTCAGGAAGACCGGTCACGGCGAAGACCTGGGAATCGTCTCCAGCTGCTTGCTGCAGCGCTTCCTCTACTTTCCCGTGCGGGACCATCTCGCCTCCGATTTTGGAGAACCGAGAAAGCCGGTCGGTAATCGTCAAAAATCCATCGTCATCCAAGGAGGCGATATCCCCGGTAATGTACCAGCTATCCCGTATGACCTGAGCTGTGAGGTCTTCCCGTCCCAAATAACCGTTCATGATGTTCGGGCCTTTCACCAGCAACATGCCGGGGGTGCCGGTCGGCAGTGAGGTGTAATTGTCTGGATCCACGATCCGTAGCGACACACCAGGGAGCGGTTGGCCGACGGTGCCGCGGCGCGATGCCGGTTGGTAATAGCCGGCGGCGCGGTAGTCCGGACAGTTGACGGCAATCACAGGCGCACATTCCGTGACACCATAGCCTTCGATCGGCCCGATACCGAACTTGTCCTCGATGGATTGTGCAAGCCGTGCGGACAATTTTTCCGCGCCAGTAAGAATCACACGCACGGAACTGAACTGTTCCGGCGTACAGCGGCGGACATAGAGCTGCAGGAATGTTGGAGTGATGACGATGAACGTGATGCGATACTGGCGAATCAGTTCGCCGATCGCCGCCACATCGAGCGGTGACGGGTGAAAGATCATCGCCGCGTTGTTGAACATGACGAACCAGAAGACCATGTATCCGAACGAATGAAAGAACGGCAAGATGCCGAGAACCCGTTCGTCTTGATAGAGATGAAGCATCTGTGTGGCGCCTTGGCAGTTGGCGTCGATGTTGAAGTGCGAGAGCATGACGCCCTTGGGTTCCCCGGTACTGCCGCTGCTGAAGATGATCGTGGCCAGGCTGTCGGGGGTAAGCGGAGTGACTTGCCCACAGGCTCGTTCGATGAGTCGGCAGGGAGCGAACAGGGCCAGGAGCGCAGCGACCGCTTTCTGTCCGGTGCCGATCGTCATGGCCACATCTTCCAGCCAAATCACCGACGGACCATCAGGCAGTTCGAGATTGGCTTTCTCGATAAAGGTATGGCTCGTGATGATCGTGCGTAGACCTGCCAGGCGCACTGCGGATTCTAAGCCGGATTTCCCAACGGTGTAGTTCAAGTTCACGATGGTCTTGCCGCAGAGGGCTACAGCCACGTTCACCAAGGCTGTGGCGACCGTCGGCGGCAGCAGGACGCCGACATGGTTTTGGCCCTGCCAGTAGGGTCGAAGCGTGCGCGCAAGGACGATCGATCCGATCAGGGCTTGCAAGGAGGACACGCGAGGGCGATTCTGGTCGGCCATGGCCATGCGGAATGGGTAGCGACGCATCGCTGAGATAAACTGACGATGGAGAGGTCGGCGACTGGGTTTTCTAAGTTGCCAGGCTGCTTCGCCGAGCTCGTGAATCTTCGCGCGCACTGTGTCTGCCGTCGTACCTGGGGGCAACGGTGCCCCGAACGAGACCGTGACCGGGTAGGGGAGTTGTTCTGGAACTTTCCAGAGAAAGCGTCCGTGATTGAAGCTGAAGATGCTGCCCCAGACGCGATCCAGGTGAACCGGGATGATCGGAGCCGTTCGTCCTTTTACGATCCGTTCAAAACCACGACGGAACGGCAGGAGCGTGCCGGTGCGAGTGATCTGGCCTTCAGGAAAAATGCAGACAAGCTCGCCGTTATCGAGTGCATGTCCCGCGCTCCGTAGAGCGCGAAGAATCATGCGCGGAGTTCCTGCTGAAGAAATCGGGATGACGTTGAGCCGTTTCATGAAGGGCTGGAAGAGTGGGTGGTCTGCGTATTGCTCATCAATCACAAATCGCACCGGACGCTCGAGACTCGCCATCAGGAGGAATCCGTCGATGAATGATACATGGTTGGGGACCAGCAACGCACCGCCTTCACGAGGAACGTGGTCTTGTCCAGTCACGGTGAGGCGGTACAAGACACGAGGCAGAAGGGCGACGACGAACCGCAGCAGGCTGTTCGGCAGTAACCAGACGACGACCAGGGCTCCGATCAGTGAGAAGAAGGCACAGGCCAGCAGGATCTCGCTGGTTGAAAGGCCGAGCTGCGACAGAAGACCGGCGCCCAAAGAGCCAGCAAGTATACCGCCGAACACGAAGGTGTTGCCGAGGGCGATTACGGCGCCGCGACGGTCGGCCGGGGCTCGCCACTGAATCAGGGCGTTGATCGGTACATTGATAAACCCGCTGGCGATGCCGAGTACACCCATCAGTACGAGTGCCCAGGTGAGGTTTGGCGGAATAAGCCCTAAGACGAACAGTCCCAGGGCCAGTCCGATCGCACCCGGCGGGATCAGGCCGATTTCAATCTTGGAGGCCGAGAGTCGGCCGGCTAGGACTGCGCCGATTCCGATCCCGATTGCAAGGATCGCCATTGGGAGACCGGAGAGTGCATCCGAAAGCGCCAGTCGACTCTTGGCGTAGATCAGCATGTCTTGCCCAAACAAGCTCGCGATGGTCCAGAAGACAACGTTGATGCCGATCGCCACGCTGAGCAGACGGTCTGCTCGCATGGTCGCCCAGGCTACGGACAGACTTGTCCCTACGCCACCTTCCGAACGAGCGGGGGGAACGCGAGGAATCGCATAAGCCGCTGCGGCTCCCATGGTGGCGACTACCGTCAAGATGAGACCGGCTTGCCAGGGAGCTGCTTCTGAGTATTGGAGCAGAACACCGCCGGATGACGTGCCTGCAATAATGGCAACAAACGTCCAGAGCTTCAGCAGCCCGTTTCCCATGGAAAGATGCTCATAGGGAAGCAGTTCCGGCAGGATCCCATATTTTGCTGGGCTGAGAATTGCGCTGTGAATTCCCATGGCTCCAAGCACGACCAGGAGAGCTGTGCCGCCGGCGGGGCTGCTCCAGAGCACCATCGTTCCGGCTCCCATCAATGCCACTTCGACGATTTTCATCGTGATGATGACCGAGCGCTTGCTCAACCGGTCAGAAAACACTCCCGCAACCAACGAGAACAGCATGAGCGGCAGGGTGAAGACCACGAAGGCGATGGTGGCCTGAGTCTGGGAGGCCGCTTCAAACGCGGGCCCTGTCTGGCCGACGGTAGCGGTGATCTGACGGATTAAGAGGAGGGCGACCATCAACTTCCAGGCATTGTCATTGAACGCGCTACAGAATTGGGCGAGGAGTAAAGCGCGCAGACGATGCGATGGCGTCTCAGTCATGGACAGGTGTGCGAAGGGTCCCGGTTCAGTTCGTCATACTATGCTGAATTATCGCACAAAGATCAAAGGGAAGAGGCGGCTTTGAGTCGAGAAGTGCCATGTCGATAGAGCGTTGCCGAAGGGTCAGAGAGTTTTTCGCTCGGGGATCGGCAGGCCTTCCAACTCCATAATCCTTAGGGCGTTGGTCGTTGGGCAGGGGCCTGGTCGTAGCCGGTAATCAAACTCGAGTGCGCCGTTCGACACTGTTTCTTGGAAATGCGCATTGACCAGTCTCGGCACAGCCGTTTCCAAATCCGCCAGCTCCAGATCGTGGGTGCTGACGAGTCCGAAGCCGTTTCCTTGCGACAGGGTAGTAATGTAGGCCTGGCTGCCGATGAGCCGCTCCCGGTTGTTGGTGCCTTTGAAGATCTCGTCGATCAGGAACAGTGTGGGTGGCGCGGTCGACTCCCGAGTAGCATCCAAGATTGTTTTGAGTCGTTTGACTTCAGCGTAGAAAAACGACAAACCGGCATCGAGCGAATCATCGACGCGGATACAACAGGCCAGTCGGCTCCATGTCCAGTCGAATGAGCGCGCACAGACAGGCCCTCCAGCTTGCGCGAGACAGAGGTTGATCCCGATCGTGCGGAGGAACGTGCTTTTGCCGGACATGTTTGAGCCGGTGATGAGGTGGATCGAGCCACGTCCAGCCAAACGAACATCGTTCGCGACGCGAGTCTTGGCGGACAGCAGCGGGTGCGCGAGTTGATCGGCCTGGAGAGTCGGAGAGGTGCCGTTCTGTTCGCCGAGTGGGGTGAGCGGGGTCGGCCAGGCGTAGTCAGGGTGGAGATATGCAAAGGTGGCCAGTGCCGCCGACGCTTCGATTTCTGCTAAACAGTTCAGCCACTGAGGGAGGGCTTGCTTGATCTCGTGTTGTGTGTGAATCAGCTGACGCAGGAACCAGAGATCCCATGGGCACAGCGCGTTGACTGCTAGATGGACGAGGGGGTGAGCCTTGATGCTGATCGCGTGCAGTGTGCTCGCGGCGCGCTTGAGCTGCAACATGGGACTGGCTCCGCCGATCAGCGTGGACCATGTTGAAGCCAGTGCCGTGTCCCGTTGCCTCGCGTACCGCTCAATATAACCGAGGACTGTGGCTAGCCGCTCCGTTTCATGATGCAGGCCGACCGCATGCTCCAGCAACTCTTCCCCCTGGTCGGTCATGAAGTAGATCACCACGTAGGCTGCGAACGAAAACATCCAATAGCCGGGGAGCAGCCCGAAGATCGTGGCGAGGGCCAGGCTGATCGTGATCAGGGCGAGGAGGCTTTGGACCACAAGGATGCTATTCAGGTGTGGCAAGCTGATCGGATGTCCCGCGACGGCAGCCAATCGCTTGCCGTTGATTTCCTGGTCTCCTGTCAGTTTCGCATCGAGCGCAAGACGGTCACGAAACAAGGAGCGAAGCGTCAGCTCTTTCACCAAAGACTGGCGTGCATGCCAGCCTGTTGGGGAAGCCGGTTGCTCCAGGAGCCAGCTCTGCAAACGTTCTCGTCCGTGGTCAGACACGGTAGTATCCAGGAGATGGGTCAGGGAATGCGGGCCGAAGAGATCCAGATCGGCGGCGAACGGATGAGATTTCGGAGCCTCATCGGGCCGTGGTGGAATCGCGGGCCAATCCAATGCGATACGAGCCAGATGAGTCAGCTTGATGTGCTTCCAGTGGCGAAGCCGGTGAATCCGAGTTTCTACCCTGTTATGATACGCCGCCACGGTGAGGAAGAGAGCCAGAAATAGCCCGAGCCCGAGGTTTCCGCTGTGGTACCAGTCGAGCTTGTAGAGGGTGATCGTCACGACGAGGCCGATGAGAAAAATAGCCAGTCGCCATCGAGTAAAAGATGCGCTGACGCTGGTGCCGCGCTCGATGAGTCGATCCGTCCGACGAATGATTGTCGTGAGTTGAGTGCTTCGTGAGGTGGTCATGACAGGCGACCTTACTGGGAACAGATTCGAACGTCAAATGATGAAGCGCACGCAAGGCACATCTTATCAAGACCAGACGTGTCGGGTGTGATATTTAGCGAGTCAGGGAGAGTGAATGACAATGTCGAATGACTGGGTTGATGTCTGCATCCAAGAACAACTCGACGCAGGAGAATTGTTGAGTAGGTTGGCCGATGCTTCTGTGCAAGGCGCATGGGAAGATCAGGGCGTGGTCCATCTGTATTGGCCAGAGGATGAATGGAGTGAAGATCGACTCGCCTCGTTACGTCTGGTCGTCTCGGACCTGGCCCCCTCGTGTGGAGATGTTGCTGTTTCGGTGAAGCAGATTCCGTCTCAAGATTGGAATGAAGCGTGGGCTCGTTCCGTCCAGCCCCTTCGGATCGGAAGGCTCGTCGTTCGTCCGAGTTGGGAGGTGGTCGTGCTGGATCCGAATGATATCGAGATCGTGCTGGATCCGAAACAAGCCTTTGGGACCGGCCACCATGCGACGACGCGCATGCTGCTCATGTGGTTGCAACAGGACATCCGTGGTGGAGAAATGGTGTTGGATCTCGGTGCCGGTAGCGCGATCCTGGCGATGGCTGCGGTTAAACTTGGCGCGGCGTCCGCTATCGGTGTTGAGGTTGATCCGGTCGCGGTAGATTGTGCAAGAGAGTATGTCGCCCGGAATGGATTGAACGATCAGATCGACATCGTGTGTGGGACGTTGGCTGATCTGCCACAGGAGAGACGAGCAGCCGCTGATCTTGTGCTGGCCAATCTCGATCGACAGACGGTCCTAAATCTCACTGCCGACTTGGCCGGCTTGGCGATGCAGGGAGCGAGAATACTGGTGTCCGGCATTCTCGTTGAACAGCAGGTTGAGATCATCGATCACTCGTCCAGTCTCGCCCTTGTGTGCTCGGCACGATGTGAAGAAGAGGGCTGGGTGGCTATGAAATTCTTGAAGCCCGAATCGTGCGACGGAGAGGGCTAACGATGCCCAACAGGCCACCCTATCCACATGTGCATCAGATTAACGTGTCCGACGGGGGAGTTCCGAAACTCCCCGTCTGGGAAGCCAAGGTGAGTGAAGAGGGGTTGAGTGGTGATCGGCAGCGCAACCTCAAATTCCATGGTGGACCTGATCGTGCCGTCTGTTTGTATTCGCTCGAACTCATTAAACAACTTCAAGAAGAAGGCCACTCGATCGATGCCGGATCGTCTGGGGAAAATCTGACTTTATCTGGATTAGAGTGGGAATTGGTGCGACCGGGCGTTCAGTTAACGATCGGACCTGATATTGAGCTTGAGGTGACCAGCTATACGACTCCATGTAATCACAATGGCCGCTGGTTTCGCGATGATGATTTTTCTCGCATTTCCGAGAAGTTAAACCCTGGTTGGAGTCGCGTCTATGCCAAGGTGCTGCACGGGGGTGTTGTAAGACCGGGACATGTGGTCAAGATCAGTTCCGGACCTGATACAGGGGAGAACTCCTGATGGAGCGTGTTCTAGAACCAGAACTCATGGACGACCCAAGCCAGGCTGAGGCCTATGCGCGCGCCGACTTTTCGGAAGAAAATCAAGGATTCGTTGAGCTTTTTAAAGCCTACTTCCCAGAGTTTTCGCAGGGAACCGTGTTGGATCTCGGCTGTGGTCCGGCCGATATCCCTATTCGGTTCGCCACACTGTATCCAGCCTGTCAAATCATCGGCGTTGATGCTTCAGGTCCGATGATCCAGTTAGGGAAACAAGCGGTGAAACAAGCAGACATATCCGACCGCATTACGTTGCGATGCGAACGGTTTGAACAGGTTGCCGGCGCCAGAATCGTCGATGCCGCGATTTCCAACAGCCTGCTCCATCATCTGCCGAACCCGTTGCAGTTCTGGCAGAAGCTTCGCCAGTTGGTGAAGCCTGGGGCACCGGTGTTGGTGATGGATCTGCTCCGTCCCGACTCGCCGGAAGCGGCACAAGCTATTGTCGATCAATATGCTGCCAACGAGCCGGACATCTTGCGCCGCGATTTCTATAATTCTCTGCTGGCTGCCTTCACGGAGGATGAGATCGGGTCCCAGCTGGCCCGTATGAATCTCACGCGATTGTTGATCGATATTCCTGATGACCGACACTGGGTGGTCGGCGGGATCATTTATTGATCGGAAGCGTGAGAGAGCGTATGTGGTTAATCGCTGTTGCGAAAAGATTCCGAGACCACTTCACCGTGGTCGCGCTAGTGGTTTTGAGTGCTGTCATCCCAGTAGGATGCGGCGATCGCGAGACGATTCTCATGATCGAAAAGCCGACGGAGATTCATAGCATAACCCAGGCACCGGCTGCTCCTGAATCGCCGAGCGCGAGCCTTCAACCCGGTCACGTCATTGCGATACTGAACGCAGGCGAGACGGCCAAGGCCGTTGGTGTCTACCACGGCAAGGACTATGACGCATTCCAAGTCAAACTACCCGACGGTACGGAGGGGCTCATCATCGCTGGGGATACCTTCAAAGTCGTGTCCCGTTGAGACAGCTGATATGTTAGTCTTCCCGATCTCTTTTCATCGATCAGCATGCTGAATGGAATCTGAACACATTCAAGGAAGGGTGTTATGCCGATCCGCATAAGAACCCCGTGTGCAAAGGTCCCAGAATGCGGATCCGACTAAACATTGTCAGGCCCGATCGCCTCACAGCGAGGCTTCTTTTTAAATACGAGCACAACGCTCACAACTAAAAAGCGGAAAGGACACAGAAATGCCGACAAACACCACAGATGACAAGAACAAGCAGGTAAACGGGATTACCCTCAATGCGCTGCTGGAGACAGTGAACGCAGTCAAGAACGATCCGGAACTTGGCCGCTGCAAATTCCGAGCGACCAACAGGTGGGTGGATGCAGCGCACAACTGTACCACGGTCAAAGCATTTTATGCGGCCAAGCAGGAGATCGACCACAAACAGAAGTTTGAATTGCACTGTGGAGAGCCGGCCATTCTGGCGGGTGAGGATGACGGCGCGAACCCTGTGGAGCATTTGCTGAACGCTCTCGCCGGTTGCGTCACCACGAGCATGGTGGCCCACGCGGCTGTCCGCGGTATCGAAATTCAAGAACTGGAGTCCGAGCTGGAGGGCGATATCGACCTGAGTGGATTCTTCGGGCTGGCCGACGTGCCGAAAGGCTACACCGCGATTCGTGTGAAGTTCAAAGTTAAGACCGCCGAAGGGAATATCGAGAAACTTAAATCCTTCGCCTCGCTCTCTCCCGTTTACAACACGCTGATCAATGGCGCAAAGGTAGATATCCAAATCGAGCCCAAGTAAGGCCTAACCATGCGCTGCAGCGAACGGCGGCTGGCCGTTGCTGTTGGAATCAGGATGTTCGGTGGTCGCCGTCGCTGAGCGCGGGCCGTTAAACCGCACGAGTAGGGGAGTGTGCACCAAGCATAAGAAGGGAATCGACGAGTTGCCGTCTTCTTCGCCATCTCAGGGAGGCGGAATATCAATGGTTTCGAGCCTCCATTTACCCGCATCCATACGCAAAATGGTTTCAAACGAGGAAGGGCTCGGCTAGGCCGCAGTTCTCATGACTCGGATTTCGGCGCGGTGACCCGTTGTGGCGAGTACTCGAATCAGCACGTCAGTTGAGACACCCTGCACATTTCCATTCGCAATAGCCGTCATTCTGGTTCGCAGTGGGCCGGCCCACTGCCAATGTCGGCATAGATGAGCTGCCCGGATTGGATGATCTTGGCGAGCAAATTGGGGGAATGTCGTGTTCCATGCCTCCACTGGGTTTTGGGGAACTTGTCAAATCGATTCTTGTCGATGGCTTTCTTGTACGCTTCTTCCGGCGAGATCCATTTTGTTGTCAACAGATCCTGAATCGCGTCATCCAAGGTCTGCATGGCTGAAGCGATCTGAAATGTCTTGGCGTCCCGGATGAGATTGCTGATGGCTAGAGTACAGACCATAATTTCCAGTGCTGCACGCCGTCCCTTCTGATCGATTCACCTGAAGAGGGTCTGTGCCATTACGACGCGCAGCGCCGTGGATAGGGTGTTGCGAATTTTTGGCTGCTCCGAGGCTGGAAAGACTCGATGATTCGGTCGACCGTCTTGGCGGCATTCTCCTGGCGCTAATGCACTTGCCCGGTGTTAATACTACTCAATTTGGATAGATTATGAGTCGCCTCCCGTATCACCCGCAGCCGGTTCCTCCCATCTACCAGCCCGAGGTCATGGCAGAGGCCATTGTCTGGTCGACTGATCATGCCCGGCGCGAGTTGTGGGTCGGAATGCCGACAGTCAAAACGATCGTCGGAGAAAAGTGTATGCCCGGAGTGCTGAATCATTATTTAGCTGAGGTCGCATACAGCGGACAACAAACCGATATCCCGCTGGATCCGAATCGCCCCGACAACCTCTGGGCCCCCGTCGCAGAAGACAGAGGCGCTCACGGCATGTTTGACGCACGGGCGAGGACTTCGAGTATTCAATTATGGGCTTCCATGCACCGAGGTTTGTTGGTCTTGGCGGGCCTTGGGATGCTGCTGGGATGGGCAGGCAAGCAATTCCTGGCTGATCGGCATGAACAGAATGAACGGCTTAAGGACAGAGAAGGACGAACATGATCCGAACGTCACCGCCTTGATGCACGGCAGTATTGATGAGCCTCATGATCGAAGCGGGATCGTGAGGATGACATGGTTCAGGAGTGCATGGCGTTCATAGCTCAACAGATAAAGGTGCAAACGGGAAGGATCCTCGGCATCCCAGTGAAGGAGAGGGCCGTCCACACCGATGGCATGGTGGTCGAGCCAGCGGTCCTGTGCATCCAGATGAAATCCATAAAAGGCTCGTTGTGTCGGGGGATTCTCCACAACCGTGTCATACGCCTCAAAGAAACTGGGATTGCCGATACCGAGTGGGACCTGCCAGCCACGGTCGTAGTGGTCTGGAGATGCCACCGGAATAGCAGCCTCATCAAGCCCGCCGAGAATCAGTCGGGACGCCTCTCCTGTTTTGTTGCTCCGAAATGCGAGTTCAACTTCAAGCAGAGAGCGGGAGTTCCCGCTGAGTTTTATGTGCCGGACAGTGGCACCAAGTAATTCAGCGAGATAGTGCAGTTGTGTCTCTCGCGGGTGAGCACGGGAGTAGCGTCCGGGCGGGATGAAGCTGGCGAACCGCACCGGCTGGGTATACCAGTTGCGATAGGTGGCTCCGACAGGTGTCAGGATGTTCTTGCGCTTCCGAACTTGCTCGCCTTTCATCGCGACCGGTTCATCCCAGCGCACGGTCGTTTGGACTGGCCATTCCTGTTCGACGGTTCGGAGCCGATGCAGCCGAATCGGCGTCCCTGACGGATCGACCCAATGTTCCAGCGACCACCAGTAGGACCAATAGGACAGGTCGTTCACTTGTTCGAACGCCTGTTTGTAGAGTCCGAGCGGAAACGTAAACCAGAGGTGCTCATACACTCGCTCCTCACCATCCTCTGTGGTGAAGAGTAGAAATTCCCACAAACCTGCGTTCAAACAGTTGCGGGCGAGATCCACGCGGGTCAAGGCCCGTTGTTCAAACCCGTCCCCGCCTTCGCGTACATCCAGATGGGTTGAGGGTTGAGCGAATTGCACCTGTTGCCGGTTCCATTCACGGTCGATCAACCCCACTTTCGTGAGATCCGGATCGGTCTTCACCCATGGAGGGACTGCCGCGACGAAGTGCGAGAGATCGACATCGGTCAGTTCGATTGCCGTCGCCGCTGGCGTGGCGGATTCCAGGAGGAAGCGAAAGCGAGCGTCACCGAGTCGCTGGATGATGAGTTGCCGATGTGGATAGGTGCCGTAGATCGAGCTCGTGATTTCAGGATTTTCAGGGTAGTCGTCTTTCGCGAACGCAGTAAGGAGAACGGTCTGCTGAGGCCGGTCATCGTAACGACCGGCGAACCACACTAGGCCCACAAGGATGACAAGGCCCACGACCCCTAGTAAAGCGTAGGCGACGTAGGTACGAGTCCACTGCCTCTTATGAACAGATGTCATTGTTAACTCCGAAGTGCTGAGCATACGTTACGCGATTACGCGACCGAATTGGAACACTCCAGCGACAGCTACGTCTGCATCGCATGGGTATACTTCTTGAGTAGTAATCTCCCACCTCACAGTTTCTGTTACTCCTCTTGAGTCATCATCAAACTTCGGGCGATGGTCCAGGCTCAATGGCGCCTGAGTGGGCGGGCGAGAATGTAGGGATGGTTTCAGCCGTGGTCGTAGATGCGTTTGCAGACTTCGGCGGAGAGCGGACTTTGTCCGTTGTCGTTGTAGGCAGAAATCGCAAAGAAGTACGTGTTGTTCGGTTCGAGATTCGTCACGGTATAAGTCGTGACCTCCTTCCCGACGACTGCAAATGGCGAGTCGAGGTAGGTATAGGTTTCATAAGAGGTTCTGACGTAAACTTTATAACCTGCCAGATCTGGCTCTTTGTTTGCGTCCCAGGTGAGCGTGGCCGTTCCCTTTGATCTTGTCGGCGGTGAACCTTTCGACCGTCGATTCGACGCGACAGGCGTAGAAGCGTGCAATAAATTCGCAAATGAGGAAGGGTGATATAGTGGACGGATGGGAACCGGGCAAAAACACTGAACCGGCCTGTGCGAGTACCAGAGAGGAAAGCAGTGGCATCTTCGTCAACCCATGAGGGGTTGGAGGCAAAGGTGGTGAAGGGGAGACCAGTTGTGGATTCAAACGAGAATGGCTCGAACTCAGATCGGCCTAAACATTGTTAGCCGGCTCGTCAACGAGACTATGAATAATCTGCTCAACGCCGTGCGCACAGACCTGCTTGATCCAACGCACCTTATCGGTGCAGCGGTTTGGGGCGCAGTGTTCTTGATCATTGCGTTGCTGCTGGCCGCGGCGGTCCGGCGGTTTGCCCGTCGAATGGAATTCCGTCTGTCGGATGTAACCGGCCTTCGATTTGCCAGCGCACTTGCTCAAGTGCTCGTTTACTTGGCTAGTTTCCTTCTGTATGCCCATCTGGTCCCTGAGCTGCGCGCGCTGGGCACCGCACTCCTTGCCGGAGTCAGCGTCGTGTCCGTTGTGTTGGGCCTCGCAGCGCAGAATACACTTGGAAATCTGGTAGCAGGTGTAGCTTTGGTGCTCTACCGTCCCATTCGAGTGGGCGACAACGTACAGTTGACTTCCCCGAAGGGCCTAATAACGGCCACTGTGATGCAGGTCTCACTCGGCTACACGGTGCTTCGCGATACAGACCAGAGCGAGGTGATCGTGCCCAACAGTGTTATGGCAAATAGCGTGGTGATTCGAATCGAGGGTACGAGGGCGGCCTCGGGCTCCGTAGCCAGCCAGCCATCCGCTCAATCGGACCCGCCACGGCATGCCGGTTAGGTCAAACGTCAGCCGGCAAGGATGTTGCTACTCTAGCCAGTGGCGACACATTTGGGAAATCATTGCGAATGCCGTTCGATCAAACGGTCCGTGCCGTTGCGCTGTTTGAAGGGGCAAAGGGTGCGCTCGTCTTCCTGGCAGGCTTCGGCGCACTATCCCTAATCCATCATGATGCTCAGCGACTTGCCGAGCAGATGATTGTCCATTTTCACCTCAACCCAGCCAGGCGTTATCCACGTATCTTTATTGAGGCCGCTGCCAACTTGACGGATGCTCGGTTGTTACTGCTGGCTGGTTTAGCAGGCATGTACGGATCGATACGATTTGTCGAGGCCTATGGCTTGTGGCGGGAAAGACGATGGGCCGAATGGTTTGCCGTTGTCAGCGGCACGATCTACATCCCCTTCGAGGTCTACGAGCTGTTGAAAGGCACCGCTTGGCTCTCTCTCGCCGCCCTGCTGGTGAACATTCTAATCGTAGGGTTGATGGGAAATGCCTTGTGGCGGAAACGTCAGGCGCAATCGGAGAATGCAGGCTAACCATTTGGTCAACGCGGACGCGCGTGCACCGTCCATGCGGCACAAATTTCGGGGTAAAAATAGGGGTACATCTTGTTCTGTGCATGCCAGTGAGCACCGCCCGCCGTTCTGACTCGGCCCAGTGCGTGGAGTCGCGTGGCCAGGCTCGTAGCCGCTCCGGCTCGGCTGGTTGAGTCCTGTGTTTTAATGTTTCTGCGCCATGGCATCCTCCTTTATGGCGACAGAGATTCAGGTGTTCTGCGCACCTCATGGCAATGTCTCTCCGCATGAGGAACAAGGGACGGCAGATGTTGTCGCTGTGGCTCTCGGTGAAACGGCGACCGGAGTGCCTAGTCGAATGAGTTGGACCCACCGTGCTGTCGGATATCGGGCCACCAATTTTGGGAGGAGGAGTAACAAGGCCACCATGGCAAAACCGAGGACTATCAACACCCATTCGCCAGATACCACTTGGCTCCCAGCATAGGTCAGCAGAAAAGTGGGGACGATCATCCCCAACAATGTTGCCACTGCGAACGCTCGAAGGGACATGTTGGTCAGTCCGGCTCCATAACTGACGAGGTCGAAGGAAAAGATGGGGAGAAGGCGAGACACGAAGATAAAGATAGCCAAGTGCCGGTCCGAGCAACGTTCGCAAAAAGAAATGTCTATTCGGAGAATTCTGGTCAGAGCAGCTCGTCCCAGAGACCGGCCTATCAGAAAGCTGAGGATCGCTCCGATTTCCGCGCCGATGACGGCATAGATGGTTCCCAACGTCACGCCGAATGTCGCGCCTGCCGCCAAATCAAGCGGGAGGCTTGGAATGGGACTGATGACAACAGCGATTGCCATGACCAGCATAAACAGGATCGGCCCGAAGGGGCCGGCTGCGCGCAGCTGATTGGCTATTCGATCAGGCTTTAGCAGTTCCTCTATATCTAACCAGGACACGGCAGCATACGCCCCCGCAAGCAAGACCAGAAGACCTCCAAGCTTGAGCCAACGAGTTCTGATCGTCATGGCCTCGCCTCCCGCTGTGTCAAACGCAATTGAGGCGTGAAGAATGAAACGCCGACATAAGGCAGCACCCCGTTGACTCCGGTATTCCGTTCGCCGAGGTCGGCATCGGAGATATGGTGGTAGCGCACGCCCATGGTCCAGGTGATCCTGTCCGTCACAAAGTAGTGTACGCCGGGGCCGGTCTCCAATACGAACTCGAACTACACCGGGCGCTCCAGGAGCGCATGCCTGAAGAATTCGCGAGAGCCCACACGGAGAATCAGCTCTGTGAACCCCTCATCACTGCGGGAAACTTCCCTAGCCTTGGTACAGAAATCGAGGGGCGACTCAAGGTGCCTAGACTAACAAGGGATGTGGTACAACAATCGGGGGCAGATTAAAGAGACACGGGCAAGCGTGTGCCGAAGATCACCCTGGAGTGAGCGGACATGATACGTCTTTTCATGAATAGCGCGGAAGCGATCCAGCAGCGCAACTGTTGGACGCGCCGGTTGAGCGGCATGTTTACCCCGACGTTCGACGCAGTCTGGACGACCTGCGGGTCAGCTCGATCAAGCGCCTCGCCTCTGCAGTGGGAGTAGACGTCGATGGCGGTGCAGGTTGTGCACGAGTACCTGAGAATGAACGACAGGAGCACAGCATGACCTACCTCTTGCGGGCACCAATGCCATTCAGTGATCTATCACACCCATGGTGCCCTTCTAGGAACACTTGGTTGAAAAGTTGGAGCGGGAGCGTCGCCTCGAGCTTATGAGTCCTCTTGTCTCCTTCCGACAAGTTTCGGCTCGCATCGGTCAGAAAGATATTCTGTATGATCTCAGTTTCGATGTCGAAACTGGAGAAACCCTAGTGCTGTTGGGGCGTAGTGGCTCGGGCAAGACCACCGCCTTGAAAATCGTGAATGGGCTGCTCCTGCCAACCGCCGGCGATGTCTTGATCGAGAGCCTATCCACGACCGCCTGGGACCTGATCCGGCTGAGACGGCGGATTGGGTACGTGATCCAGGATGCGGGCCTCTTTCCACATTTTACGGTGGCCGCCAATGTCGGACTGGTTCCCCGTCTGGAGGGTTGGCAGTCCCGCGACATCGACGCCCGCGTGCAGGATTTGTTGACTCAGGTCGGGCTTCCTCCGGCACAGTTCGCCACGCGCTATCCCCGCGAGCTGTCCGGTGGTCAACGTCAGCGGGTAGGGGTCGCCCGCGCGCTCGCGGCGGATCCGCCGTTGTTGTTGTTGGACGAACCGTTTGGTGCGCTTGATCCGGTGACCCGCGTGGAACTGCAGCAGCAGTTCCTCGACCTGCGAGGTAGGCTCAACAAGACGGCTATACTCGTCACCCATGATGTCCGAGAAGCATTGGTACTCGGTACCCGCATCGGTGTTCTTCACAATGGTCGGTTGGTCTTTCTGGGTAAACGCTCCGAGTTTCTCGAGGCCCAGGCCAAGGAAGTGCGGGCCTTCCATACGTGCCTCGAGGAGAAATGGAAGGAGGCGCTCTGATGTCTTCCGCATTGGTGCGGGATATTCTCGATTTGACGCTCGAACACCTATTTCTGGTGAGCCTCTCCATGGCGATTGCCACCGCGCTGGCCATTCCGGCGGGCATTCTGCTCACCCGGCGCAGTTTCCTTCAACCGTGGGTGTTGGGGTTTGCGAATATTATGCAAACCGTGCCGAGTCTGGCGCTCTTCGGGTTCCTGATTCCTCTTCCCTTTCTTGGGGGGGTCGGCAAGCACACGGCAATTGTCGCGCTCGTGCTATACGCCCTCTTGCCGATTCTGCGAAATACTCTCACCGGCATTCTGAATGTGGACCCGGCTGTGCGTGAGTCGGCGATCGCCATGGGTATGACCGGCCCGCAACTTCTCTGGGAGGTCGAACTCCCGCTAGCGACCAGAACGATTTTGACCGGCCTACGGATCGCGACCGTGACGACAATCGGAACGGCGACGATCGCCGCGGCCATTGGCGGCGGTGGGCTCGGTGTGTTTATCTTTCGTGGCCTGGCCTCCGTCGATACGACGCTGCTTCTGGCCGGCGCGGTTCCAGCTGCCATGATTTCAATGGCGGCCGATCGAGGACTCGGATGGGTCGAACACAAATTGTCGCCTGTTTGATTGTTGGATTATGGGCGAGCGGGATCGTCGGCTGTACCAAGGAACGACCGATCACGGTCGGCTCGAAGAATTTCACTGAGCAGGTGATCCTCGGCGAGATCGTGACCCAGCATCTGGAACACCGGCTCGGCCGTCATGTGGATCGTAAACTCGACTTGGGCGGGACTATGTTGGCGCATCAAGCACTCGTGAACGGAGACATCGACCTCTATCCTGAGTACACGGGGACCGCGCTGGCGACCGTCTTGAAGTTACCGCCTGCTCACGATCCGGTTGCCGCGTTGGCCCTCGTCCGAGCCGAATATCAGGCGCGGTTCAGCGTGGAATGGATGGATCCGTTAGGCTTCAATAACACGTTCGCAATGGTAATCCGCGGAGACGACGCTCGGAAAAGCAAGATTGCCACCTTGAGCGAGGCGGCGCGGTATGCTCCGGGTTGGAACCTCGGTGTAGGGTACGAATTTCAACAGCGACCGGACGGACTCGCCGGGTTACTGAAGACCTACAATCTTCCCATCCTAGGATCTCCTACAACCATGGACCTCGGTTTGCTGTACAAGGCACTCGAGCAACGACAAGTTAGCATGGTGGCTGGGAATGCCACCGATGGCCAGTTGTCGGTTCTGGATGTGCTGGTACTCCTGGATGACCAGCACTATTTCCCTCCGTACGACTGTGTCTTGGCCGTGCGGAGCGAAATTTTGAAGAGCAATCCGCTCTTGCGGATTGCTCTCACTGAACTGGCCGGACTGTTCACAGACCTTACGATGCGCGAGTTAAACTATCAGGTGGACGGGGCCCATCGGCCTGTCCGGGAGGTCGCTGAGCAGTTCCTTCGGGACGCCGGGCTCCATCGTTAATCGGCGATCAGAAGGTTCTCGGCAAACGCCCATTCGGTATCCACCCATTGTGCTTCGCACAGGAATCCCGTGCGTCGAGCGATTCCAGGAATCTCCTCGACGCGGAACTTGTGGCACGCTTCCGTCCAGATCGTTTCCCCTTCTCTGAAGGTACACGAGAAATCCGCGGCCCGAATCGACACGGTCTGCCTCCGTGTCGAGCGGAGGTGCATTTCGATGCGACAGCCTATTTCCTGATACCGGATGTGGTGTTCGAAGTGCCGAAGGACAAAATCTCCCCCGAGTTCCCGATTGATCCGGGCAAGCAGATTGATATTGAAGGCGGCGGTCACTCCGGTCGGGTCATCGTAGGCCAATAGCATGTCAGGGATCGCTTTCGTCACGTCCACTCCCAGCAGAAGGGCGTCGCCGGGCCGTAGATTCCGACGGATGTCCTGCAGAAACTTCTCCGCCGCCGGTGGAGTAAAGTTGCCGATGGTGCTTCCCAGGAACAATACCAGAAGTGCCTGATTTGGCCGGCGACGAGTCGCTGCTTCTTGAAGCCCTTCCAGATACGATGTCTCTAGTCCGACGATGCTGAGTGCGCCGATATGTCCCAATTCCTGGTGGCATTTGATGAGGGCCGCAGCGGAAATATCGATGGGAAAATAGGCCACCGACTCTCGAGCTGCGAGGGCTTCCAATATCCAGCGGGTCTTTCGGCCGCTGCCGCTCCCCAACTCGACCACTGCCACAGGTGGCGGGAGATATCCGAGCATGTCTCCAGCATGGCGGCGGAGGAGGCGTTCCTCGGCACGGGTCAGCCCATATTCGGGTAGCAGCGTGATCGCTTCAAATAGCGCCGTTCCCAGCTCATCGTAAAGGTATGCCGAAGGTAGTTCGCGTTGGCCCACCTTCCTGAGGCTGTGGCCCACTGCGACGGCGAATTCTCCGACGGCGTCGGTTTGTCCAGTGTGTGAGCGCATCATGTTAGTCCTCCACGCAGCGAAATCCGGCATAAAGATAGGGGTAGTTGGGCCGGAACCAGTTGCGAAATGATCGGCGCAGCAAACCGACGTCTGTCCGCGAGGACGCTCCTTTGAGCACATAATGGTCACCATCGAAGAAGCGCGCTGAGTATCCCGGATAGAAGGGGAAAGACTGGAATCCGGGAAAAGGCTGGAAGACCGTCGAAGTCCACTCCCATCCGTTACCGACCAGTTGAGAAATTCCGAATGCACTGTCTCCGAGCGGGGTCGCGGTCACGGGAATAGGATCCCATCGGGTCCCGTTGAAATTTCCCCGTCGGGTGTCCGGCACGTCATTGCCCCAGGGATAGGCTCGTTCTTCTTCGCCGTCCGGTGTCCCATATGCTGCCCGATGAAATTCTGCTTCGGTGGGCAGTCTTTTTCCGGTCCAAGCTGCAAAGGCGCTCGCCTCCTGATGGGTGACATAGACCGGCCAATCCATCGGTAACGGCACTACTTCTGACATGGCTCGCCACCACCACTGGCCTTCGCGCCGTGTCCAGAAGTGCGGCGGCTTTGCACCGGCGCGAACGAATTCGAGGTACTCTCCATTCGTGACCTTGTACTTGCTTATGGCAAACGCAGAGACGGAGACTTCATGGCCATCAAATTCGTTGTCCCATCCAAAATGATATTGGCCATCGAGGTGCGTGCGGCGTTGACCCAACGTGACTGTCCCGCCTGGAATTTCAATGGCCGTTGGAACAGGAATCGGGCTAGGTGGAAGCGGCGCGACCAGCGGAATATCCTTCTGTGTCGTTGGCAGATGATGGAGAAGATAGGCAAAGGTCTCAGCATGCATCAACCGGTGCTCGAGCGCAATAGAGAGCACCTGCCCCGGTACCTGATTCGAGAGATCATCCAGGGCCTGCCGAACGTGTTGATTGTAGCGTTGCACCGCTGCTTTCTCCGGCCAATCCGAGTGCCGATCCTGCGGGAGCTGCCCAGGCTCCGGATCAATCCCGAACGCAAACAGTCTGTCGAATTCCTGATGGAATGATGGCACTTCCAAGGCCTGACACAGGAGATTCCAGTCAAACGCTTCGAGATGGCCGAAATAGAAAATTGTCCGGTGCCGTTCGGGGACCGGTCGGGCATGGAAGGCTTCAGGTCGAACCAAATCAAATAGGACATCAGTGGTGGTGCGAGCGCGAGCTAGCGCCTGAGCGAAATGAGTGACCGTAGGCGTTTTAGCGATCATCGACTTGTACCCCCTTCCAAAAGGCCACATAGCCTGTAATGTGTTTGGCCGCCTCTTTAGGTGATGGATAATACCAAGCGGCGTTCTTGTTGATTTTTCCATCCACGACAATGTCGTAATAACTTGCCTCCCCTTTCCAGGGACAGGTCGTATGTGTTGTGCTTGGTTGGAAGTGCTCTCGTTTGATTGACTGGGGTGGGAAATAGTAATTCCCTTCGACCACCTGGCCCTCGTTGCTTTCGGCTAATGTCCTTCCATTCCAGATTGCTTGTGGCATGAAATCCTCCCTTCTGTACGAACGATTTCCGCTTCATTCCTGACCTAGCAGATGGCAGAATGCTGTTAAGGAGTCCTCCATCCATGCGCTATTTTAATTATGCCGGGTTCAGTCCTGCACGCGCCGAGGCCGCCGAAGAGATGCAGACTGTCTCCGACGTATTCGGCACCAAACTCTTCTCTGAGTCTGGCATCGCCTGGTACCGCAAACAACTGGAAAATACCCGAGGGAAGGTCGCGCGGCTCCTTAACGCGAAGCATGGCGAGGCAGGCGATACTCTCGCCTTTGTCCCCAATTCCACAACTGCCTACCGTTTGGCGGTGTCTGCGCTCGACTTCCATCGTGGGGATGTGGTCGTCACGTCAGATCAGGAGCATCTGTCAACGTGGCAGACGCTGGACAGCTTGAAGCAGCGAGGCATAGATCTGGTGGTCATTCCCGCGAGTTCTGAAGGAAGATTTCTTACTCAACTCGACGATGTCTGTAAGAAAAGAAAGATCAAGTTGATTTCCGTGAGCCATGTGGCGCACACCGACGGGAGAATCCTTCCTGTACAGCAGGTAGGGGAGATAGCCAGAAGACGGAAGGCTATCCTAACGATAGATGGTGCGCAGGCCGTCGGCCATATTCCCGTGGATCTGAGCGCTCTTCACGTCGATTTCTATTTTTTCTCAGGTCACAAGTGGTGTGCGGGTCCCATGGGGACCGGTGCGCTACTGATCACGAAACGATACGAGGAAAGACTTGCGAGTCGTGAATCCGGTCTTTCGGAGACAGGAAGCGCACAAGAATGCTTCGAACTTGGTACGCAGAACATCGGATTGATCGCGGGACTCTCCCGTGCCTGTGAAATGAAGCGACAAGAATTACCGGCGATGGGCAATCTTGCCTCTCTCCGAACATTGTTCAAGGGATGTTTGAGTCGGATGAGTGGCGTGGAAATCGTCGAGTGGGATGGGCCTCATGCACCGGGGATGTTGTCGTTTCGGGTGGCTAGGGCAGGATTCGATGCCACTCGCATTGCAGAATACCTGAATGTCAAATACGATATCGCGATCAAGCCATTGAGGTATCCTGAGCTACCGCAAATGCTTCGTGTGTCCTGGTCCTTATCGACCGAAGTTCAAGACGTCCTGTTCCTAGCTGAAAAACTCAACGAGACTTTAGAATTCCACGCGACATCGTGAATCCACAACGGTGATTTGGAACCGGCCAGTGGTCGGCCCCTCGATCGTGATACCGATTTGAGCGAGAGGTTCCAGCATAATCATCCCAGGGTGGGGAAGGATGCCCGATGAGCTGCAGGAACGACACGACCTGTTGGAGGACATCGTCCGGGGGTACGACGAGATCTCACCAGTGCTTGCATACAAAGTCTCGTGAACTTGCCCCAGGTCTGACGGCCGCCTTGAATGGGATATGAGTGGTCAGGAGAAGAAAAGGTAGGGTGAGATCTTGTATTGTGCATTCACTACGGCAAGCTACAGTGTATGGCAAGATCGCTGTGAGTTGATCGCTTCGGGCTGTCTTGCCAACATCCCTGTTCGTCGCTACTGCAGCACATCCGGCGGGGTTTTGAGGAACTTGGCGAATCGATTCTTGTCGATGGATTTCTCATACGCCTCTTCGGGCGAGATCCATTTCTTTGTGAGGAGATCCTGAATCGCATCATCTAAAGTCTGCATGCCGACATTCTTCCCGGTCTGCATGGCTGAAGCGATCTGAAATGTCTTAGCGTCTCGGATGAGATTGCTGATAGCTGGAGTACAGACCATAATCTCCAGTGCTGCACACCGTCCCTTCTGATCGATTCGCTTAAAGAGGTTTTGGGCCACCACGACACGGAGTGCCGTGGACAGGGTGTTCCGAATCTGTGGTTGTTCCGAAGCCGGAAAGACCTCAATGATGCGGTCGACTGTCTTGGCGGCATTCTCGGTGTGCAGCGTCCCGAAGACTAAGTGTCCGGTCGCCGCTGCCTCCACCGCCAACGCGATGGTCTCGAGGTCTCGCATCTCGCCGACGAGAATAATGTCCGGATCTTCTCGGAGGGCTCCTCGCAGGGCCGACCCGAACGTGACCGTGTGTAAGCCGATCTCTCGGTGATTGACAATACAGCTTTGGCTTTGGTGGACAAACTCGATGGGATCCTCAATGGTCAGAATATGGTCCTTCCGGTTGCGATTCGCATAGTCGACCATCGCCGCCAAAGTGGTCGACTTTCCGCTACCGGTGGGGCCCGTGACCAATACCAGTCCCTTCCGCAACATCGCGGCGCGTGTCAGCACTGGCGGCAAGCCCAACGCTTCGGCCGTAAGAACGGTGGTAGGAATTTTTCGAAATACCGCACCAATCCCATGCTTGTGGTTGAAAAAGTTAGAACGGAACCGGGCTAATCCAGGAATTTCGTACCCAAAGTCCACATCGCCTGTCGATTCGAAGACCTCCTTCTTCGGACTTGGTGTGATTTCATATAACATCTCATGGAGCCCTTGGTTGTCGAGCACTGCAGCTCCCGGCAGGCGCTCCAATTCGCCGTTGATGCGAAAGGTCGGGGCCTGTCCCGAAATCATATGAAGGTCCGACGCCCCCTGTTCGATCATGCTGCGAAAGAGTTCATCGATCTTCGGCATGGTCCATCCGCCTCCTTGTTACAATCCCTATCACTATACGTGTTTTTAGTATTGCGACAAGCAAAACGAAGATCGCGTACGGCTCGAAATCAGCCTGGCGAATCCGCGCCTGGCCTCTTGTGCGAGGCCATCTCGTTCGACTACTGTCAACGACATGGAAGACGATGCCCTGGAATCCCCAGCTCCGGATGAGGCGCCGACAAGATCGTTATCTACTGGTAGCGGGAATGCTCGACCGCGTTTCCACCGGAGCGGCTCAATCTCGATTTTCATCCGCACCGGCCGATGTTGAGCAACATGACATTGGACGAACAGTGGGCACTCGCTGCCAGCGGGTACAAGGTGTTGCCGGACGACAGTGGCCCGGTGCGCACGGTCGACAATTATGGTTGGCTCATACGCCGTCCGGCCGATGTGAAATTGCGCCGCACAGCCGAGGGAGTCCGGTGGCAATCGCCGCTGATCCTGCCCGTTCTACTCCCAAAACACTTCACGCTCGAAGAAATTCAGCATCCGCAATCGACGAGACCTGAGTGAGCCGGATTGATTCTCACGACCGAGACCGAGCCTCATCGATAGATCGGATGGTTAACCATGGTTAGTGGGAGGCTATATTTCTGGAAGGTATCGTTCACACAACTGCTCATTGTGTTCTGTCTTCTCTTCGACACCCTGCTTGTGTTTGCCCAACTCGACCGCTTGAGAAAGTTTAAGCGTGCCGGCTCAGTTGTGGCAGACACTCCAATGGTTGATATCCCTGCCGGGGAGTTTATCATGGGGCTTGATGGAGTTCAGGCATTGGAGGATGAGCGGCCTGCGCATCGCGTCTGGCTCGATGTCTTTGCCATCGATCGATACGAAGTCACGACGGCACAGTACGCGGAGTTCCTCAGTACAGGAAAACAAGGGTCTCCCTGGCAATGGGAAACAATGGAACTTTCTCGTCACAGTGATCGACCAGTCATCGGCGTAAGCTGGCAGGATGCTGGGGCCTATTGTCAGTGGAAAGGGAAGCGTCTCCCGACGGAGGCAGAATGGGAAAAATCAGCGCGCGGGACCGATAGCCGATCCTATCCCTGGGGCAACCAGGTGCCGACGAACCAACATGCCAACTTCGCGCTTGGCGCACGGTTTAATTATGACCTCGTGCTCGCTTCCGTGCAATCACATCCTCAGGGCAGGAGTCCGTTTGGGCTCCATCATATGGCCGGGAATGCGTATGAATGGGTTCAGGACTGGTATGCGATAGACTATTACGACGTCTCACCTGATCGAAACCCAACTGGGCCAGAGCAGGGCCAGTTCAAAGTGCTGCGTGGTGGATCCTGGTCGGATCTACCCAAGTATCTCCTCACCTATGGGCGATTCAAGCTCCCGCCGGACACTCGGAATAGCTATGTAGGTTTTCGTTGCGCACGGTCGGTGGCGGAGTAGCCTATACTCTGATAGTTCCTGGCCAGGTGGCGTAAGTGTGATCGCTGATCGATGCATGTGGTGGGAGCGGTTCAGTCTAAACTCACTGCTTCGTCGAAGATGACGTGTCGTCGAGTTGGAGGGGATTTATGGGGAGAGCCCCATTGGGTTGGACGGCTGCTAAGGGAGGCGTCGCGGGCTTCTTCACCAGCTTGTGACGGAGTGATGGTCGCGGTGTTGAAGAGTCGAGAGAGCTTTGATCTGAGCGGGAGGCGCCCACGGTTACATCGAGCGTAGCCGATGGTGTGCTCTGTAATTGAGGACGATGGATCAGGCTGCGAGAGCCATTCTTAAGTGTTTCAGCGCTCACGATACTTAAACACAACACGAGAGTGAATGTTGCCCACGACGCGACGAAGATGTATCTAGAGTGGACCATTGGAATCCTATCGTGTGCCTATCAGTTTCAAAATGAGATCACCCTACTACGCAACCGATATGCCAAGTATGGGGAGACAGGTTGGTCCAAGGGGAGATCTCATAACGTCGCATTGCGCAACGTTTCTATCGGATAGTGAACGTCCAAGGAAGGGGTGGGACGGTCGGTTTGTACCAAAAGGCATTTCTTGAGTGAACCACTTCGAACACTAGTAGGTCGCCAGAAACTCAATACAGGAGCCGGTTTGTGGCGCTATCGAAATAGCCGGTTACCGCTGCACAGGGCTGAGGTGTTGGATTAACCAGTCGGCAATGATCTCTGTCATCCGTGAGAAGTCTGCCCCTCTTGTAAATTGATGGTCAGCGCCCGGTAACATCTCAAGGTGTTTCTTGACGCGTAGGGCTTCATAGAGCCGTCGACTTTGATGGAGCGGGACATGCTCATCCTGGTCGCCCTGTACAATGACGGTCGAGGCCGTAACCGATTGCGCCGGGATGTAGGCAATCTGCCTGAGACAATCTTCATAAAAGGCATAGTGCAGCTTCACACGGTCAGCACCGCCTAGAATATCCGGAATCGTATCGGTTGCTTTCCACTGTGCTATGCCGTCGTCTCCGAACTCCAACCGTAGCTCTTCTGCGAAGTCCACCACGGGGCATTTGAGCGCAAGGCATGCCAAATCCGCTCGCTGTGACGCAGCTAGAATCGAGACAAGGCCGCCGAAGCTCGATCCCATCAGGCCGATGCGGCGAAACCTCTTCTGTCGCATCAAATCGATCGCTGCGGTGGCTTGTTCAATCGCCAAGGTGATAGTGATCTGATCGAATGGGCCCTCGCTCTCCGCTTGCCCAAAGAAATCAAAACGAAACGTAGCGATGCCGTGGCCCGTGAGCATGCGGGTCAGTGCATTGTTCGTCGAGCTGGTTTTCGATGAAAGAAATCCGTGACACAGCACGGCGACTCTATCAGTTTCGCCGGTAGGCCTGGTTAAGATGGAGGCTACTCGATGTCCACGGGGATCGAGAAAGGAGAATCGTTCTTCCACGGCAGGATTGTATCAGAATCTGCTTGCTTGGTCAGGCACGAGGATAGAGAAGCTGTATAGTCACGCCGTCAGCTTAAGTTCATCGGGGGGAGTCTGTTGGGCAGCAAGATGCTCTGGTTGCTTGGCTACGATGGCGGATAACTTGATCGAGAAGAGAACAAAGCTGATCAGTAGAAGAATGAGACATGCCCACATGGCACTATGGACGTAGATGGAGCCCAGCGGCACATTCCACGTGAGGGTTGCCAAGATGCCGAGCCCCATGGTTCCGAGGGAGAGAGTGGCGATTTGTGTGGATCCCCAACGGTTCATCATGGAAGTGAGTTGATTGAGATAGATGTTGCGCTTTTTGTGACTGGTGACGCGACCGGCTGCTAGGGTAGCCGGAATAAGATAGGAGAATGCGCCCATGATCGCGTTCACGATGAAACCGATGAATGCCATATGGGTATAGGCAACCAGGTGGAGTGTGCCGTATGGCAACACTGGTGGGTTAGATAAGTGATTGGCTCCAACATGGACACCGAGGACGATAGTAAACAGGAGAAAGAAGGTGGAGACCAAGAGATGGTCCGAGACAGCACTTCCGGTATGGGGCGAGGTGAGCCACGTTCTGAACAGGTTGCTGGTCAGGAGACCCACGCCCATGAACAAAATGGCACCAGCAATTATTTCAACGGGAACAGATGAATTGAGGAATCCACCGATCAAGATAACTACCCCAATCGGTAGGAAGATGGTCGTCAGCTGCACCAGCCTTGGGTCTGCGAGCGGTGCGCCCCAGACTATCGGCAGGAGATGATGCATCATGCCGATGATGATCAGAACCACAAAGCCGAGCACGACAAGATGAATGTGGGCGAGTCGCATATAGCCGTAGGATTCCGGAATGATCCCCAATGTCATGAGCTCCCCGCAGGCCGATCCGCTGACAAGGCCAAAGAAAGCCAGTGCGTAGTACCATGCATGGCTCAACGAGGAATTCAAAATCTGCTGCGCACGAGCCCAGAGGCTGCGGATGGCAGAGAGAAAACCGGCGATCACCACGAAGCCGGCGATGCTCACGAGCAAGTCGTGATGCAGCCAGAATCCCACGAGCATTCCAACTAGGCCGCCGTTCAACGCCAAGAATGCGATGGGATACGAGTCCGATTCTGTTCGGACCTTTGACTGTGGTGGAGCGATGAGCAAAAGAAAGCCGCCGAGAATAATCTGAACCACGCCGCCGATCAGAACAGCATGAACATGGAGCGCTCGTACCCATGAGGGCAGTGGGGTGCCACGAACTAACCCAATGAGAATTGCCAACCCGAGGATTGACGCAAGGGTGAGCCAGGTGAGACCTGTGAGGCACAACGTGAGCGGTGAGTAGCTTCGTGCGCGCATCGACTTGTACTTAACGCTCCAAGAAATAAAAATGATCGGTGGGACCTTGCCCGTGGCCGATGGCGAGACCATGTCGGATCGCTTCGGTGACGTACGCTTTCGCCGCCTGCGCAGAATCTAAGACGGAACGTCCCCGAGCAAGATGTGCGGCCAGCGCAGAGGCGAAAGTACAACCAGTGCCGTGGGTATGGCGGGTCTCAATGAATTCCCCTTTCAACACGTTAAAAAACCGTCCGTCATACAGCAGATCGGTTGCCCGTTCGTTGAGGAGGTGGCCGCCTTTGATCAAGACATGCTTGCATCCGAATTGGTGAATCACCTTGGCGGCTCGCCGCGCGTCGGCCAACGATCGAATTTCGATCCCTGACAGTTGCTGAGCCTCATGCACGTTCGGTGTCACGATCAAGGCGAGTGGGAGGAGCTTCATCTTGACTGCTTCGACGGCATCCGGTTGCAACAGGGGATGCCCGCTCTTGGAGATCATGACCGGATCTACGATGAGGTTGCTGACTTTTTGAGGGGTGAGCATGCGCACGACCACCTCGACGATGGCCGAAGAGGACAACATCCCGGTCTTGACGGCGGCCACGTCGAAATCGTCGAAGATGGCGTCGAGTTGCGATGCGATGACTGCGGGAGGCAATTCGAAGACATCTGTCACTTCCTCGGTGTTTTGAGCCGTGATGGCTGTAATCACGGACATGGCAAAGACACCGTTGGCGGACATGGCCTTGAGATCGGCCTGAATACCCGCGCCTCCGCCAGAGTCTGAACCGGCGATGGTGAGCACTTGTTTCAACGTATTCGACATAGGTGGCTTTCTATGGAGTCGGTTCCACGAGAACTGGTGTGGGGGCCAGAGTCAGTTTATCAATCGTGAACGAAGCATCCTGCCTTGGTAATTTCTCGTGAAAGTGAAAGGTGAACTGAGTGGCCGCGGCATCCGAGGTGGCTCTGAAGGCGAGAATGACTCGTCCTTTTCGCCTGGGGGACAGCTCAATGCCCCGTGTACAGAGACCTTCCCGATTCTCCTCGACTCCCTGATGCCAAGTTAAACCATGTTCATCCTTCAGCAGTGTGTCTTGCAAGTGACACAGGAGTTTCATGTCACGCGAGGAATGGTTTTCAATGGTGAAGCCCAATTTCACTCGGTTGTTGTGTTTGTCGATCGAGGTCACGACTAACTCATAGTACTCGTTCCGGTGAGTGCCTAGGCCGGTCGGAGGTGCAGGCTCGGTTGGACTTTCGATGGGGACCACCGGCTGCGGAGACTCCTCTTTTTTGAAGAACGAGGTCAAAGGGCCGGCTTTCGGCAGCGTGGCCCGCGCGGCGCCGATGGACTGGGCGTTCGATGGACGGATCAACTTTGTGGTGACCTGTAGGCCGTTCGGAGTCTCAATATAGACTCCGCTGATGAACGCATCGGCGCGGATCGCTTTGGCAACACGTTGGACGGCTTTCGCATGGTCTGGGTCGATGCGGTCTACGTGGAGTTTCTTCAGCGTCGAGTACGTAAGCGTTCGATCAACCACCGTCAATTCTGCTGCGAGCATGAGTTGTGTTCCGATCTCTTCAGCAAGAAACTGTCCGACCGGCGTGGACTGTCCTTGTGAATCGGTAAAGTCGAGAAAGGCAAGACGGTGTTTCTTGGCTTTAGCCGCTCCTTCAGTTATCGCGTCGGCTAATTGTTTGAGGTTTTCCTCATAACTCGCTCCAGCCCAAGAGGACGTTGGATAGGGAAATGGCGACAACAGGGCGAAGAGCAATATCAGCCATCCAATCATACGCATGAACTGATGTCATTATACTCAGCGCGGAGCGAGAGTCTAGCAGGGGGCAAAAACAGGAACGACAGGAATTCCTCCATCCTCGCGACTATTCACTGATGATTTCCCGGACATAAATCGGTATTCTCTCGTCTGTCTATGCGGGACATCGAGGTAAGGAGGCATTCCCATGGCGAGGAGTCGGAAATATCGCGGCGAAGTTCCCCTCCATGATCGATATGGCCCGGAAGCGAAATATGCGGTCAAAGCCGAGGCAATGCTCCGATGCCACCCAACGAGACGAACATAGGTTTCGTCATATGATCTCTGATGGCTGAACCAACGATTACTTGCCCCAATTGTAAGACTGAAATCAAACTCACGGAATCCCTCGCGGCTCCGCTGATCGAATCGACTCGTCATGAGTACGAGAAGCGTTTAGCCCAGAAAGATGCCGATGTGGCCAAGCGTGACGCTACCCTGCGCGAGCGGGAGGAAGCGATAACCAAGGCGCAGCAAACGATCGACGACCAGGTCAACCAGAAACTTCACGTGGAGCGCACCAAGATTGCGGCTGAGGAAGCGAAAAAGGCCAAGCTCGCGTTGCAGACTGACCTGGACCAAAAAGCGCAAGAAGTCACCGATCTTCAGGAAGTCATCAAACAACGGGAAGCCAAATTGGCAGAAGCCCAGAAAGCGCAAGCGGATCTTTTGCGTAAGCAGCGCGAGCTGGACGATGCAAAGCGTGAGCTAGAGCTGACGGTTGAAAAGCGGGTTCAAGAGGGATTACTGGCGACCAGGGAGCAGGCCAAGAAAGAAGCTGAAGACGGGCTCAAACTTAAAGTCCTTGAGAAAGAACAAACCATCACCTCGATGCAGAAGCAGATCGAGGAGCTGAAGCGAAAGGCCGAACAAGGGTCACAGCAGCTTCAGGGGGAAGTCCAGGAATTGGAATTGGAGGCCCTGTTACGGGAGAGATTCCCTTGGGACACGATTGATCCTGTTCCCAAAGGCGAATATGGTGGGGATGCGCTTCAGCGTGTTGTGGGATCTCATGGGCAGCCCTGCGGCACGATCATTTGGGAATCGAAGCGGACCAAGAACTGGAGCGATGGATGGCTGGTCAAGTTGAGGGAGGATCAGCGGGCTGCGAAGGCCGAACTCGCCGTCATCGTGAGCCAATCACTTCCTAAAGAAGTCGAGACATTCGGCCTAGTCGACAACGTGTGGGTGACCCACACGAAGACCGTGCTCCCATTGGCACTCGCACTCCGCCAGACTCTCATCGAAGTCGCCTCTACACGACAAGCGTCCGAAGGCCAACAAACCAAGACAGAAATGATCTACCAGTATCTAACCGGTCCCCGCTTTCGGCATCGAGTTGAAGCCATCGTCGAAGCGTTCTCGACGATGAAGGAAGATCTCGATAAAGAGAAGAAGGCCATCATCAAACAATGGGCCAAGCGGGAAGAACAGATCGACCGCGTGATGCAGGCAACGGCGGGTATGTATGGGGACTTACAGGGAATAGCAGGAAAAACAATTCAAGAGATCGAAGGACTGGAGCTTCGCGCACTCAACCCTCCGTCCTCCTGATTCTGCGGGATGGGGTTGGTGCAAGGATCGGGACCTAAAGCTGATACCTCCACATGCCTCATCCCGGTAACGCAGCATCACCTCGCGTCGTTGATCATCTCTGTGCACACCGGGGATTCAAGATAAAACCGGTATTTCCTACGGTTTATCGCCTACTTTGTTGGCCCTCCGCTGATTCACGCTGCCATCGGGATTGCCAAGCTCATCAAGGCTCTCTGGGCAGGGTTTGACAAGAGCGCTTATAGGTGGGGTACACTGCTCCCCCAATAATCCCCCTATTGCTCCTATTGTCCAAGGAGGCCTTCATGCGGAACAGCTTCTGGTTGAAGATGCTCGGCGCAGCAAGTCTGGTTCTCTTGTGCATGACAAGTTGGGTCGGCGCCGAAGAGCCGGCTGGTCCCATCAATGAGGCGCGGCTGGTCGCGCAATATAACTACTCGATTCACATCCTGGCCATGTTGGTGGTCGGCTTTGGATTTCTCATGGTCTTCGTTCGACGGTATGGCTTCGGTGCGACGACCGGAACCTATCTCGTGGTCGCAACCGGGTTACCTCTCTACATGTTGTTGCGTGCCAATGGCGTGGTGGGCCATGAGATCAAGGCGCATTCGGTCGAAACGCTGATGTTGGCTGAATTTTCAGTGGCGACGGCGTTAATCGCCATGGGGGCTGTGCTCGGTCGATTGCGTGTGTTTCAGTACGCCTTGCTCACATTGCTGCTTGTGCCGCTCTACGCACTCAACGAATATTTGGTCCTGGACAATGGCTCGGGGCTCACGAAAGGGTTTCAGGATTCGGCAGGCTCGATCGTCATTCACGCGTTTGGTGCGTATTTCGGGCTAGCGGCCTCTCTGGTTCTGACCACCGCGCAGCAGCGCAGTCAGCCGATCGAATCCGATCCGACCTCCGATCGGTTTGCCATGCTCGGATCGATGGTGCTGTGGTTATTCTGGCCGAGTTTTGCGACGGCGATCGTGCCATTCGAGCAAATGCCCCAAACCATCGTGAATACGATCCTTGCCCTCAGCGGCGCCACGCTCACGACCTATTTCCTCAGTACATATTTCCATCATGGGAAAACCTCGATGGTGGACATGGCCAATGCCGCGTTGGCAGGCGGGGTGTCGATTGGCTCGACCTGCAACCTGGTGGGGCCTGTCGGGGCATTTTCGATCGGGTTGCTTGCCGGCGCTCTGTCCGTCATCGGATTTGTGTTTATTCAACCGGTGCTGGAAGCCAAGATCAAGTTGGTCGATACGTGCGGCGTCCATAATCTACATGGCATGCCTGGGTTGCTGGGCGGCCTCTGTGCAATTTTTGTCGTTCCTGGCGTTGCCGGAGTACAACTCGTCGGTATCGCCATAACGCTTGGCATTGCTATTGTGGGGGGCGTGATCGCCGGCATGGTGATCAAGGCGACCGGCACGACTGAACAGGCCTATGAAGACTGCCATGAGTTTTCTCACGTTCCAGGCCCTGAGAGTGAACGGAAGGTTGAAGAGATTGCGCTGGGCGCCAAGGCCGATATCGAAGCATTGCAGAAGGACTTGCTGGCTCGGGCTGCATCGAAAATGCGATCGGGGAAGGAAGAGCCAAGTCCGACTGCATGATCTGCGGGCTGGAAATTTCGAGGGGTGGACGGCGTGTAAATCGGGCACGGGATCGGTTGAGCGCCACCGCGCGTTATGCTGCCAGGGACGCCCGTCCCGGCTAGAGGCACGAGGAGGGCATCGGTTTCCCTTAGCTGGGTGGTACCTGCCGCACATTGAGTGTTCCGCTCTTGATATGGAGGTCCCGCTGGGGGAAGGGGATCTCGATGCCGTGTTCTTTGAACGCCCGGCTGATCGCAAAGTACAAATCGCTACGCAGGACCCCGGGAACCGTCGCGAACTCTCTTGTCCACACTCGTAGCAGGAAGTTCAATGAACTGTCGCCGAATCCATCAAAGAGCACGGAAGGTTTCGGATCTTTGAGAACCCCCTGATGAGCCAGCGCCACCTCAAGGAGCACGCGGCGGACCTGCTCAGGGTCTGAACTGTACGAAACCACGACGGGAAAATTGAACCGGACAGTGCCATTCGTATAACTCCAATTGACGACCTTCGACGAGATGAAGTCGGCATTCGGGACGATGATCACGATGTTGTCGTTCGTCACAATCGTGGTAGCGCGCGGCGAGATATTGACGACGTCGCCGTGTACACCTCCCACTTCGATGCGGTCTCCGACCTTGATCGGTCGCTCCAACAGGAGAATGATCCCGCTGACGAAGTTGTTGGTGATGCTCTGCAGACCGAATCCCACCCCGATACCGAGCGCACCGAAGAGAACCGTCAGAGTGCCGAGGTTGATGCCGACTGCCTGTAGAATCATGATCAAGCCGATGGCCACCACGACATACCGAACGATCGCTCCTATGGCGTGTCTGACTCCCAGGTTGACTTGGCTTCGAGAGAGCAGCCGTTCGACGATCCACGTTTTTAGTTTGGCGGTGGCATAAAAGAGCGCCACGACCAGGATCGTCAGATAGAGCAAGGTGCCGAGGGTGATGGTCGTATCGCCGAGCGAATACAGTGGAATTTGAGAGAATTCACCCAATGGTCCCAAGAGATCAGTCAACCAATCCATCGCTGCATCTCCACTTCTATGGGTGTCACTGATCGATGAACCAAATCAAAGAAAAGAGCAACAGGTGCTGCCTGGGAGTCAGTCCGATCATGCCAGGGCCGGTGAAGTCCCCCTTGAAGAGACCGCCCTCAGGGCCGCGCGAGTCGTCATAGCGGTGCTCCAGCCTGGCTAGAGTCGTGTGATGTGTGAACGAAATCCGATACTCCAAAGTGGTCGTGACGGCCGCAATGAATTGTTCGGAGCCGGTGATTCTCGCGTTGCGATCCCAATAAAACTCCGGACGGAGCGCCACGCTCCAGGGGCCACTGACGTTCCAGTGCGCATAGAGCGCCCCTGCTGTCCAGAAGGTCCGAGGCTGGCCCGGAAGCTCGGCGGCGTTCTCGGTGCCGACATCGTACGTCGCAGCAAACGTGAACGGTCCGTCTTTCCATTCGATGATGCTGTCGGAGAAAAATCGCCAGAACTCGACAGCCGTGTTTGACTGGTCCGGGCCATAGTACAGGTTCTCCGTCAGGGTCAGACGGGTGGTGGGCTTCCAGGCGACCTGCATGCCGTAACTAGGCTGATTGTTGATGTGGGAAAGATAATTATACCCGTTGATGATGTAGAAGCCGACCTGCGTCGCCTCATTGACCGGATACGTCGCGGCGAGTCCGAAGACGAAATACGGCGCGTTGTCGGCCATATAACTCCTGGTGTAGTTGAGGTTGTATCTCGAATAAATGGATTGATAGCCGATGTAACTGTTGAAGAGGCCCGCCTTAAGGGTCAGCCCGTTTCCTATAGGGGCGAGGTACGAGACATTGGCTCGGGAAAAATGTTTGAGCTGATTCCCATGGGCAATGGGTCTGTCTCGTTTTGGAATTTCGAGTGCAACGAGGCTGTCCGTGTCGTTGCCTTCTTGCAGGCCGAACTCAAGACCCCAGCGGGATCGCACGGATACATCCTTTCTTACATATCCCACCGCCATGTTGAGGGCCGGCTCATTGACGAAGTTGGACGTGGTTTTGGACCGCCACAGGTTGTTCTCCGGGAAGTTGAAGTCGACGGCATAACTCAGGTCGATCGATCCCCCATAGTGCCAGTCGCTGTTGTTAGGCTGAGACTCAGCGGCGACGCCTGATATGGGAGCGGTCCATATTAGCGACGCCAAAGCCGTTACCTGAAAAGTCCCGGTTCTCCTAGGAACAAACCTCGAGTGACCGTTACCGGCGTTTTCCCCGGCCTTACACTGCGCCATGTTTGAGTCGATTCTGCGTCCGTTATTCATGCATGATGGAACGGCCAGAAGACCGGAATCAAGAGGGTGGCCAACAACCAGAACAGGATATTCAAAGGAGTGCCGATACGGAGAAAATCTGCAAACGTGTATTGTCCTGGTCCGTAGATCAAGGTGTTCGTTTGGTAGCCGACGGGAGTCATGAAACTGGCGGAGGCCGCGAACGCGATGGCCATGAGGAAAGGGCGGGGATCCACGTCCAGCGACTGGGCGGCAGCGATTGCGATTGGCGTGAGGAGTGCGGCGGTGGCATTATTCGACATGGTCTCCGTGAGCAGCGAGGTCACAAGGTAAAACGCCGACACGAGTGCGACTGGGCCCAACACCCCGACCGTTGCGATCATCCAGTTTGACAGTAGCAGGGCCGCCCCGGTCTTTTCCAATGCGACCCCCAACGTCAGTACTCCTGCGAGCAAAAATATGATCTTCCATTCGACCGCCTGGTAGGCTTCTTCCATGGTCAGACAGCCGGTCAGCACGAGCAGCGCGCAGCCGGTGATGGCGCTGATGACGAGCGGAACGAAGTTGAGTGCCGCCGCTCCCACGACGCCGGCGACGATCGTCAACGCGATCAGGAGCTTGTCCGTTCGAAAGGTGGGCAGTCCTGCATCCGACATCATGACAAAGGCCGGGCTATTTCTCAGCCGTTCGAAAGAATCCTTTCGAACTTTGAGCAGCAGCATATCACCTCCGCGCAGGATTCGCGTGTTCAGATGATCATGGACGACCTCTTCGTTATGGCGGATGGCCAAGACGGTGGCACCGAAGTTGTCTTTAAATCTGATGCCCTTCACGGATCTGCCGTCAAGCACTGAATAGGGAGCCACGACGGCCTCCATCAGCCGCGTGTCGTCGGATTCGAAATCCTTATCGTGCCACTGCATCTCGGATTTCAGTGCGATCCCTTCCCGTTCCTGCAGGCGCTTGATCTGTTCGGCGTTGCACCGGACAAGCAGGATGTCATCGGCTTGCAACACCGTGTGGGGGCCCGGAAACTGGAATCGACCGGCATGGCGCCGGAGTTCCAGAATCTCGAGTTCGATATCCTCTCCAAGCGGAGAGTCTGCGATCGTGGTGCCGACGGATTTGGCCTCGGGGAGCAGGACGATCTCCGTCAGATAATCACCCATACCGAAGCGTTGCGTCATGTCGTCTTCCACTCGTCGGTCCGGGATCATCCGCAAGCCAACCGCCATCATGTACACCGTACCTGCGGCGAAGAAGACCAGACCGAGTTGCGTCATTTCGAACATCCCGAGCCCTGGCTGCCCGTACCGTTCGGCGATGGAGCTGACCAGGATATTGGTAGAGCTCCCGATCAGCGTACAGACGCCTCCGAACATGGAAGCGAAGGACAGCGGCATGAGGAGTTTGGAGGGGCTTACGCGCATTTCTCGCGCCGTATTCATCACGATCGGCAGGAGCATTGCGACGGCCGCGGTATTGTTGATGAAAGCGGAGATGGCCCCCACGCAGGTCATCATCGTGAGAGTCATGATCCCCGAGCCGTACCGGCTCAGCCTGCGTAGGCCCGCTCCAAGAAGGTTCGCAGCGCCACTCTTAAACAGTCCGGCGCTCAGCACCAACATCGCGCCTACCGTGACAGTAGCCGTATTGCTGAATCCGGAAAGGCCTTCCTCCGGCGTAATGATTCCGCTGAGCAGCAGGGTTGCAACAATGGTCACTGCCACGAGGTCCACGGAAAACTTCTCTGTGACGAACAGGATCACCGCAGCCAACACGACGATGAGCACTATGACCATCTCAACATTCATATGAAGTTCCTCGAAAGGCGTGGTACGTCGTCATGGCCTGGACGCTCCTTTGGGACTTTCCTGATCATTTGTACCGCCGAAGAGGGTACCCAGCGGCCCAATTCTGAACGCTGGTGCTTGGTAGTTCCCCGGTAGGTATTGATCCGGAACCGTACTCCTGTTGCCGTCACGGATTTGGGTGTAGTGGGGCGACATGATTTCCACGCCGGCTTCGTTGAATTGGTCCTGGATATGTTGGTGGAGTTCCGAGTAGATGGCGGCCATCTTATTCGGCGCGCCGGTATAGGCGTTGATCTCATATTTCACGTAGAAATCATCCAAGCTGGTTTGCAGGACGAAGGGCTCCGGTTTTTCCAGGATATGCGTCGTCTGCTTGGCTGCCGCAATGAGCAGTTCATGGACCTTCTGCCACGGGGTGTCATAGCCGATGGTCAGGCATGTATGGAGAATGAGCGGCGGCGGCTTCATGGCTGACGAACTGAAGTTGATGATATGCGAACTGAGGACGAGGGCATTAGGAATCGTGACATCGACGTTCTTGATGGTTCTGACCCTTGTGACAAGGAGAGTTTTTTCCGTGATGTCCCCGACCGTATCAGCAATTTTGACTCGATCCCCGACGCTGAACGGTCGCATGTAGGTCAGGACCACCCCGGCGACGATATTGCTGAACGATCCGGCCGCCCCCAACGACACGAGCACTCCAAGAAACACCGAGATGCCTCGAAACGCCTCAGAATGGGATCCTGGGATATAAGGGAAAATAGCGACCGCGGCCAAGACGAGCACGAAGAACCGCACGATCTTGTAAGTCGGAGTTGCCCATTCACGATAAAAACCATGGAAGGTGATCGCCCCTCGCTCAATTCCATTGAAGAACATGTGGATGAGCTTGATGATGTAGTTGGTGACGACGATGATTATGGCGATGGCGATGACATCGGGTAGCGAGGCGATGAACTCCCGAACGATCATCTTGATCGGCTCAATCATATAGTTCAAAAGTTCGACGGAGAGTTTGCGGGTGGCAGGGAAGAATCCCAAAATCGACGTGACGTAAAGGTAGGTGAGGGAGACGTATGTTGCCAATCGAAGGGCCCGTAACAGCACCAGCAGGCTGTCTGAGATTTGCGCGCCGGACAGCATTTCCACCTGTTGGATCTTGAAGGAGTACTTCGTCGTCAAGCCCCAGGCGGAAACCTTGTCGAGCATACTGGGAAACAGCTCGCGGAATGCCTTTAAGAAGCCCAGGAACAAGCTTGTGGCGACCAGGGCGAGTAGAAGGCCGATGGCTAAATCACCCCAATTGCCCAGCAAGGGATAAATCTGTTCAAGCGGTAGGGCCAAAGCCTCCAGAAACCTCTGCTCAAACATGCGTGTTTGGGGAAAGAGGTTCAAAACGAAATGAAAGTACCAATACAGCCCGAGACCGGAGAGGACCCCTCTAAGAACTTTGCTGCAGAACACAAGGACATTGCTGAGTTGGTCTGCCGCGATCAGCTCCAAGCCGCGAAGTGACACAGCGCGCAGTTGCGTCTCACTCCAAGCATCGAGGGCTTCGTAGAGTCGAGGAAAGAGGACGTGGAAGGCCACGGCGAAGAAAATCAACAAGGCGGTTGCGACGCCGGCCCACAGCAGATCCCGCAAGGTCATCGGGGACGCCGGCTCTCGCGATGATTGGAGGGAGGAAAGAGCCCTGAACGCTTCCCGTATCGTTTCCGTCTGCTCCTCGGCCAAGAGGTGTCGGGGCTTTCCAGTCGCCTTGGCCTCATTGTCGGTCACGACGAACAGAACTTCTTCCGACGTCAACACATAGGCCGTCTGTTCATGGTCTTCGACTCTCAGGCTATCGAGGACGGAAGATGCCGCTAGGGCCAGTCGATCCAGGCGCTTCTCGATGGCCGCTGCTCGCGAGGCCGTATCGACATTGGCTAGCCCTGTCTGAAGAGTGAACAAGGTCTTGCCGTGGAATCGAACGGGAACGCCCGAATCGGATCTCGACAGTTCGGCAAAGACGGGAATAGCGGTCAGCCAGGGCATGACGACGCAGCAGATTGCGAGCAGTACCCCGAGATGCATGGTTTCGTGGGAGTCGCACTTGCTCAACGTCTGAAGTTCCCTTCTTAGTTCGTGTTCCTGATACTAGGATAAATACGGACGTATTGTGCCATGCCGCCCTATTTTCCGCTAGGGACAACCAAGTTCTGGTAGGTTCGGTTTCCTCAACGGTGATGTTGTTGCCTAAAAGAAGAGGGGAATGCATAATGCCTCTGCGAGTGCGGTCATAGCCTTTCTTCCGGTCTCCACCGGGATCCCCGGCACGGAATTATCCCGATCTACGTGCTGACCGTGATCGTCCTGTGTGTGCTCGGCATGACGCTGGTGTTGACGCTGTACCAGCGATGGCATCCTGCGAGTGGTGATGCTGAATCGGTTCCGGAGCTTTTCTGTTTCGTGAAGAAATCCCGATGGACCATCTTTCCGTCCGACTCTCCGTCGTATGTCGCTGATTGAAACTATTACCATTTTGGTCTGCCTCTCCGCCGTGTTCAGCTACCTGAACCATCGGTACATCAAGTTGCCGGTGACGATCGGCCTCATGGCCATCGCGTTGGTGATGTCGCTTGTCCTGTTGCTGCTCGGGAAACTCGGCTATGGAATCCAGGCGGAAGCTGAGAGCTTCATTCGTAGCATCGATTTTGACGAAACGCTCCTGCACGGCATGCTCAGCTTCCTGCTCTTTGCCGGTGCGCTGCATATTAACCTGGATGATCTGTTGGAACAAAAATGGTTTATTGGGACGTTGGCCTGCCTCGGCGTCATGGTGTCGGCCAGTATCGTAGGAGGGCTGACGTATCTGATCTTCGGATGGATCGGGCTGCCGATTCCATTCATTGGGTGCCTGTTGTTCGGTGCGTTGATTTCACCCACCGATCCCATCGCGGTGTTGGGAATTTTGAAAAATGCCAAGGCCCCGAAACAACTGGAAATCAAGATTACGGGCGAATCGCTCTTTAACGATGGCGTCGGCGTCGCAGTGTTTCTCGTGCTTCTCGGGGTAGCAGAGACCGGGACAATCACGCCCGGATCGATCGTTTTGCTGTTCGTCCAGGAAGCTGTGGGCGGGGCGGCTATCGGGCTCGCTCTAGGATATCTAGCCTATAGGATGTTGAAATCAATCGATCAGCATCATGTCGAGATTTTATTGACGCTGGCGTTGGTGATGGGGGGATATGCATTGGCCGATGCGTTACACACGTCAGGTCCGATCGCCGTCGTGGTATCCGGCCTCTTGATCGGCAACCACGGGCGTCATCTGGCGATGTCGGAAACCACGCGAGAGTATTTAGACACGTTTTGGGAGCTTATCGACGAACTACTCAATGCCGTACTCTTTGTCTTGATTGGCCTCGAGGTTTTAGCCTTGACCTTTAAAGCCGAATATTTAGAAGTGGGCCTCATCGCGATCCCGCTGGTGTTATTCGCTCGCTTTATCAGCGTCAGCCTTCCTGTCCAGGTGTTTCGGTTGTTCCAAGAGTTTACGGATCGTGCCACGTTGATTCTGACGTGGGGTGGTCTACGTGGTGGAATCTCCGTCGCCATGGCGCTCTCGCTCCCGCCGTCTCCGTATCGAGATGTTCTTATTACGATGACCTACATTGTGGTGGTCTTTTCGATCCTCGTCCAAGGTCTTACGATCGAACGTCTGGTGCGAACTTCGTCACGAGCGTAAGCGACGAAACGCCTGACCCCAACACCTGGATTTTGAAGGTCCCTATGATGAGTCGGATTTCCCTATGGTCGACGAATAAATGGTCATCCTGTGTTGGTCGGTGAAGTCGTAAAGAGGACCATGATGTCCCCGTCCTGAAGCGGACCGGCTTCATCCAAATTCAAGTAGGAATACCTAGTTTGCTTGCGGTAGAGACGGAGCAAGAGGTCGGGGTGCAGGTCGGCCGGGGTCTTTCCAATCTCCTCAGGTCGGACCGTTCGTTCCACCAAGGCAATGTTGCCTCGGGTCGTGAGCAGGTCATCCAGGTACTGCACCATGTGTCCTTGATCCACGGCCGCTGCCAGAATATAACCGCCGAAGGTCGCAGGCGAGAGAATGGCGTCCGCTCCGCCTGTCTTGAAAAGTTTCACGTTTTCTTCTTCCTTCGCGCTGACGATGATGCGCACGTTCGGATTGAGGTGTCTGGCCGTGAGCAGAATGAGCGCGTTCGAGTCGTCGATGCCTGCGGCAATGATGAGGGCCTTGGCCCTGTCGATGACGGCATCGCGCAACACGGATTCTTGCGTGGTGTCAGCCTGAAAGGCCGCAATGCCAAGGGTTCCGGCCAACCGTACCCGCTCTTCGAGTCTGTCGATCACCAGGATCTGCTTGGCACTCGTACCGCGTGCCAAGAGTTCTTTCGTTGCTGACATCCCGGTATGGCCGAAGCCACAGACGATGATATGACCGTCAAGATTCGCCTGGAGTTTCGCCATGCGATATTCCTCCATATATTGCCGAATGATCAACTGATAGGCTGTCCCCAGAAACAAGAACCAGATGCCGAAGCGAACCGGCGTGACGACCAGCGCATCCAACAGTCGCGCGCTTGTGGACACTGGAACGATATCCCCGTAGCCGACCGTCGTCACGGTGATCATGGTAAAATACACCACGTCGGCGAAAGACAGCTCGCCATCGGCCTCATCGCGTAAGCCATCACGATCCGCCCAGAGTAGAATAAACACAAAACAGAAGAGGAGGAACACAAGCAGCAGCCGTGTGCCAAGGATTTTTGCCGGAGACCAGCCGTTCGGCGTGATCAACATGCGAAGGCCATGTGAGCCTGTTCTGCTTCCCCAGGCCGATTGGTATTGTGCCATCCAACCTGCTTTAGAATGGGTGTTCATGAGGAAGCGTTTTCTGGGCGGCCAATGAAATGCATGCGTTGTCGGTGTGAATTCGACCCTTCGTTTTGCTAAACGATAACGAAAGTTCCGGTACGCTCGGCCCCGCGTCTATCTAAAGTACCTGGGTAGCGACTGTCAACGGGGGAGAATCGATCACAGACGGCACTGTGTGGGGAGAGGATGACGTTGTGGCAATAACTCCGCCAACTGGTCTGGTCAGGCTGCGTTTCGAGCTCACGAACTCGCGCTCTTTACGATTCGATGGTGGGTCCAAGGGATGACAGAGTTCACGGCTAGGCGCATAAAATAGGACCCTTCTCGGATGAGGTGGGAATCCTACTGTGTCGCGCTGGGACGTGAATCGGAGCCCTGATCTGTAGTAGAAGCCTCAACTCGTTCGACCACCGGATTTTCAACAAAGGGAGAGTAGGTTCTCAACCGAACCGTGGTCGCGTAGCCTTCTGCAACGAGGAGGTCGATCTCCTCCACTTTCTGGGTAAACGTCGCGAGCAGCACCCCTTTGGGGGTGGACAACGTCATGAGCAAGCGATTCAAATCCCGCTCCTTCTTAACGACCGTCCCTCTCACTGACTCAAACTGGCTGGCTGGAATGAATTGTTGGGTATAGGGGGTCAGCAAATCAGGAGCGACGAGATCGATAATCACTGCGGATAGGAATCCCAGTATGCATCCGCCGAGGAAACCTGCCCACGCCTTCATAGTTTCGATCCCGTATCAGGCGGTGGTGGAACTTTCGGGTCTTTATCCGAAGACTGTGCGCCCGACCCTCGTACCATATGCTCGAGTCGTTGTATGATGTCGGCGGTTGTCTCCCTGGCTCCTTTGGCTGTGTCTTCGGTCTTGGTGGCGAGGTGGTCCATCTGCTGCCTGATATCTTTCAACCCGCCTGTTCGCTGAAGTGCGATATAGGCTATCACGATGGCTATGAGTGAAAGAATAATCGCCAAGACATCCATGCGACTCCTCCGTTCTGATATATAAGTGGATCCGGCACTCCGTGCGACATTAAGGTGTTTCGTCAAAACACTCACATCGACATAGGCCAGTATGGCATGACCCGAAGGTCTTACGCCAGACCCGGAGTTCGTCAGTTTTCGGCAGGGAATTCCAAGGCAGCTTGGAATAGCGTGATCGCAGGTGGTCCGCAGTCCACGGGCCTGGCAAATCTGAAGTAATGGATGAGAGGGTAACTCCCAGCTATCTCGTATATCGGTTACAAGGTGGCGCCCGGCTCAGAATCTCTCGTTCGGCGTCAAACCAAATCTTGGAGATCGCAGCCCTGCTGATACCCTCGTTCCTCGTAGAGGGCATAGCCGCGAGCTGTAATAGTGCCTTGTCGTCCATTCGTGTTCTGCCGCTCCGGCTGTGTGGGCGAGGACGGTGTCATGTCACTCTTGGCGAGCATATTTGTTGGTGAAGCGGTCGTCGTGGCCGCTTTCTGTCGTCGCGCCATCAGAAACCTCCTTAGGCGGTTGTGACAACTTCTTTGGCCTTCTGCGGTTCTGGATAAGGAGTGAACGGCCGGTCGAGACAGTCCAGTGGGAAGGTCGGCGTTTTCCCGATACGGCGGATCGTTTCGGCGATTCGTTCCGGTTTGCCCCAATCGCTCCACAGTACGCCCGTCAGCTCCATCACGGCCACGCAGTCAGGCATTTGTTGGAGCAGATGGGACGAAAAGTTATGCGTCGGCATGTCGCGGTATATGTCCTCGAGGATGGCAGCCTCGTCCGGGGTATCCCAGGCTGAGCACAACCGCTCGAACAACGGCATCATATCGAGGAAGCACATCTTCCCCGCTTCCCACAACGTGTTCACCGTAGCCGTGAGAATCAGTGTGTTCCACAAACCGCCGGCATGAAGCGCCGCATCGGCTTGCGAGATCCCCGGTTTTTCGAGGAATGACGACACAGCATGGACCGAGTTTGTGGCGGATCCGTTGAGTCGGGCTCCGCGGCGAATCCACCCATACTCGGTTTCTAATCGATCCGGCTGGATGCCGAGCAGCAGCAGGCGATCCGGCATGGCTTCAGCCGAAGCCACGCTCTGTCGAACCGTCTCCAAAAAGCGCCGTTCCGGATAGATAAAGTGGTCCGACGGTTGGATCACAACCAGGGCATGCGGATCGTGAGCTCGTATGTAGGAGAGCGGCAGGAAAATCCCGGCTGCTGTGTCGCGATTGATCGGTTGATGAATCAGTTTACGGATCGGACGTGTTTTGAGCTGGTGGTCCGTATAACACCGATGATGGTGCGCGGCTACGGCTATGGTCCGTCCCGGCGATGAGACCTGCGTCGCGCGATCGAGTGTATGCTCGAACATCGAGCGAGTCCCAACGAAGGTGCAATATTGTTTCGGGCGATGCCGGCCCAACCATCGAAGCACGAAGGGCATCACCCGTTCGCCCTCGCCTCCGGCCAACACGATCGACCACACGTTCTTCCCGGCAATACGCTCACTTTCCATGATCGGTCACCTTTCTCCGGCGTCCATGCCGGCATCGTTACGAACTGCGTCTCGATCGTGATTGGTCGCCAATGTCTCGCTTCGTGGAGGAGGCGTGCCGCTTCCACCGTCGACGTCGATGGGGGGACGCAGGTTCGGACTCTGTTGAGATAGAGCCGGCATGATGTATCCGCAGGCGGTTGGATGCGATGGTCTAGTCGAGCCACTCCCCGCAATTCACGCAACGCCAAGAAGGATCTCGTACCGATTCGCCTACTTCCAGGAACAACGAATCGGTGAAGCACGGAACCATCAATCCCTGACAGCGTCTGCAGATATTCACCTGCATTGAGCCGGGTCCCTCGGGTTGACACACAACCTTCACCATAGGTTTGCACAATAAAGTTTGAGCGGACGCCGTGCCACTAGCAAAGACCCTTGCAGCACGACAACCAAATTATTCCAGAAGGAACGGCTATTGCTTTGTGATGTGGGGAATGCTGAGCAGCGGCCACGCGGGAAAGAGGCGGCACAGAATGCACGCCGATCAGGCACAGTTTTGCCGCGGCTGGCTCACGGTGCAGCTGTGTCGCAATGAGCAATTACTGGTATCGATGGCCGACAAAACTAGGCTCTTCCCTAGTTTGTTAGGCATCCAATCACAAGGTAAGCTAATTTTTTATCACACGAGAACTATCTCAATCCCGGTCGCTTCAGCTGAAAGGAGCATGGGCGAACGTGCTGCACGTGAACGAAAGGTGTCTCTTCACCATCACCTCACCACACGAGAGGTAGCGTCATGAACAACTCCATGAACAACTCATTGGGTGCCTGTTTGGTCGTGGCCGCTATCCTGTTCGGGGTCTCGTTTGCATTTGCCAACCCATCGATGTTGCCGAATCATCCCGGCTATCCGATGGGGAAGGCCGTTGACCCTGTGCTCGGCCAATCGCTCGCGAACGATCCCGGGCAGAACAACGCCGTCGGGGATCAAGCCTTACAAGAGGCGGCAGTCACGGACGTTGACCATGTCACACAGAGCCTGTCCATCAATCGGCAGGACAAGCGCATCTTAGAGAAGCCGGGTGCGGGACTTCTACCCAGGGTCGAAGGTCCGGTCATCAAGATCGAGCCCCCGGTCAAAGAGGGGACAAAGTAACTTCAGAATCAAAGTAACCACTCAGTGAACATCATAAGGAGGAGAACGATGAGGGACAAGGATTGTAGAGGAGTAGCAACCATTGGCGTGGCCTGTGTCGGCCTCGTCGCGATGATGGGGCTGGCTGGCTGTGAGGAACGGCAGCCTCCGATGGAGTCAAAGCAGGAGGCGCCCGCGCCTAAGGTTGAGGCTGCGCAGACCGCGCAGCCCAAGATGGAAATGGCCACGACGGAAATCGTGGCTGCCTTGACGGCGCCGGAGGGCTCGCCCGGGCGAGCTGAAAATAAGGAAGGTGTGACTCACGCCCAGCAAGCCCACTGGGATGTCGCAGAAGGGCACTTCCGTAAAGCCCTCGCAGCCGATCCCAAGCTCGCGGAAGCACAATTTAATCTCGGTCTGGCCTTGAGCAAACAGGGCAAACACGACGAGGCGACCGCTGCGTTCAAGAAGGCCGCCGAAATGGCACCGGACAATGCGATGATTACAGAATCTCCAATTTTGAAAGAGCACACGAGCTCCTGATGAGAGAGAGGCCATCAAGACGTGCGATACGTCAGCCTCGGAATGAGAAAGATACTCGGCGGGTCTAGAGGGGTGTTTCTGCGCGAACGACCGAATTGCCGGCGTCGCGCAGAAGCTGGGTCAGGGAAAGGTCTGGTTCTCAGAGAACGCGTTAACGAACCGCTGTCACTGCCGCAGCGCGTGGGTAAATTCTGCGCCTACCGCAGGCCAGTACACGGGTGCAGGCTGGGCACATGTCGTCAGTTCGATCGAGCTCGATCCAGGTCAGGGCATACCTCTTGAGGTAATGGCGGGCTTCAATCCAGTGCGCCTGTCCGTTGTCCGGTTGGATCTCGTCACAGAGGTAGCCGCATCCCACGCAAAAGCGCACCTGGGATCGTTGCTGTCGGCCCGCTGCGATTCTCAGAGGCGCCACCGGCACAGACAGTTGATAACCAGAGCCAGCCAGGCGGCGCAGCACAACCCGTCCATCTCGTGACATTTCATCAACCGCGGAGAACAATTCGTTCCAGTTGTGGACTGTGAGTGCCTCTGCCACATCGTCTAGGGTGCGAGGGCCGGTTTGCAGCAAGATCTTGATTACAGCGTCTTCGATGAGGGTTTGGGTGTTAGGTTGGGCCGTATGCATGAACGCACCTCCTAATCTAATCTTCCACATCCATATGGATCCCGAATGATCTTATCCAGATTAGGGTGTCTTCTTACACCAACTCAATCTGCAGGGTAACTAGGGTCTGACCTAGTTGGACGACGAAATCGCACCAGCAGGCAGAGTGCGAGTCACTTTTCCTCTCTCATCAGTATGGAGCCATCATCACATCAATGCGCCGGGTATGGTTTAGGTGTAGAATGGCTCCCGTCCCGTCAGGATGAGCAGGACTCTCCTCTTTGCAGCGCTTCGGCTAGGGAGTGTCGGACGTGGCTCTACCAGAGACTCACACAAAGATGATTGACTGGCTCGCTGCGGCGGCGGCGGCAGCAGTCTTCATTCTCGACTTGCTCACCCCACTTGGCCTCTCTGTGCCGATGCTCTATGTGCTGCCCATCTTGCTCACGAGACGCATTCCTGGTTGGCGGAGTACGGTCTTCCTGGCCGTCGGCATTGTCCTTCTCAGCTGGGTGGGGATAATTCCTTTTTTCGCCGACCTTACGCCCGTGATCGTGGGGAACCGAGGCATGACTTCGTTCCTGTTACTCGTCGTTGCGGGGCTCTTGCTCCGTGAGAAGCACCTGGCGCAGCAACACGCCACGAATCAAATGGCGCTGCGCGAAAGCGAGGAGCGTTTCCGGTCTTTCTTTGAGAATGCCGCCAGCGGCGCGGCGCAAATCAATGCCCATGGACGTTTCATCAATGTGAACGATCGGTTTTGTCAGATCACAGGCTATTCCCGTGAAGACCTTCTCGACAAAATGGGACCGCTTGACCTGGACCATCCAGATGACGTGGAAGCTGACCGCAGGCGCATAACAGACTTCTTCCTCGCGAATGCTCCATACCTGTTCCATGAAAAACGGTATGTTCACAAAGCCGGCCATATTGTGTGGGTGCGCGTCACTGCTGCGCCCATTCGCGACGATCGCAGTGTGATTCGTATGACAGCCGCGATCATAGAGGACATCACCGAGAGGAAGCAGGCAGAGGAGCGGCTGCGCGAGAGCGAAGAACGATTCGCCAAAGCCTTCCGAACAAGCCCGAATCCGATAGGGATCACGGAGGTGGCAACGGGCCGTTGTATTGAGGTGAATGAGGCCTGTTTGCAAGTGTTCGGTTTTTGTCGCGAGGAAGTGATCGGAAACACTACGTTGATGTTGGGCATCTGGCCGAATCAAGAGAACAGAGAACGGCTCGTCGAGCGCTTGAAAGCCGGCGAGCCGGTGCGCAATCTTGAGTTAAGCTTCAAGACCAAATCCGGGGCGATGCGCCATATTCTTGTGTCTTCGGACCTGGCGGAACTCAGCGGAACGCTCTGTCTGATTACCGTCGGCAACGATATCACCGAGCGCAAGCAGGCGGAAGACAAGGCGCGTCGCACGGCAGACGATCTTGCCGAGGCCCAGCGCACCGCCAAGCTAGGCACCTGGCGACTCGACATCGCGACCAACAAAGTATTGCTCTCGAACCAACTATATGACGTGTTCGATGTCGAACCATCGCCTCTGGGGGGGGAACCGTATGAGTCGTTCCTGGCTCGTGTGCACCCTGATGATCGACCTGGGGTTGTACAGGCGAATGTCGAGGCGAGGGCGCACGGAACATCCTACGACGTGGAATTCAGGATCGTAGCGCAGAACGGTTCGGTTAAGGTGATGCGCGAGGTCGGTTACGCGAACAGAGATGCAGCGAACCGAGTGGTCACCCTTTTTGGAACGGTACAGGATATCACCGATCGGAAACGGGTTGAGGAGGCATTACGCAAAGCGGAGTTGTACTATCGCACGATGTTTCAAGAAGCCGGAGTGGGCGTGGCCCAAGTAGATTCGCGAACAGGGCAATTCCTCAAGGTCAATCGCAAGTATTGCGAGATGGTTGGCCTTACCGAGGACGAAATGCTGGCGACGACGTTCATGGCCATCACCCATCCGGATGATCTCGCCCAAGATCTGGCCTATTTGGAACGCATGCGGCGCGACGAGCTGTCCACCTTCACGATGGAAAAGCGATACCGAAAGAAGGACGGATCGATCGTGTGGGCCATGCTTAATGTGGCGTCCTTGTGGCAGGTGGGTGAGACGCCGGCTCAGCATATCGCTGTTGTTCAGGACATTAGCGATCGCAAGCAGATGGAAACTGCGCTGAGCGAAAGCGAGGAACGGTTCCGGCATATCTTTGAATACGCGGGAACGGGCATCACCATTCTCAACTGGACCGGCCGTTTTGTCCGGTGCAATCCGGCCTATTGTAAGATAACGGGATATTCGGAAGAGGAGCTTTCCCAGTATGCGTTTCCCACCTTGATTCATCAAGACGATCGCGACATGAGAGAGCGTCATGTCGCTGCGTTGATGCGCGGGGAGATTCCCTTTTTTAACATTGAGCTTCGCTACCTCACGAAGTCGGGCTCAACAGTGTGGGTGCAGAAGCTCGGGTCCCTGCTCCGTTCGGAGCAGGGGAGGGCAACGCACTACATTGTGATGGTGACCGACGTCACCGAGCGAAAAGAGTCCGAAGAGCGGCTGCGTCTTCTAAACGAATCGTTGGAGCAGCGCGTGAGGGCCCGGACGGCGGCGCTGGCCGAGGCTAACGAGCGCTGGGATTGGGTCGTTCGCGCGACGCAGGACAGCGTGTGGGATTGGGATCTGCTCCGCGACACCGCCTACTTTTCTCTTCGATGGAAGGAGATGCACGGGTTCCAGGAGAGCGATCGACCGGAACCGACGAAGGAATGGGCGACACGAATCCATCCGGAGGATCGGCCCCGAGTAATGGACGCGCTCGAGCGCTGTCGCACCGGCACAGAGACTCACTTTTATGAAGAATATCGCATCCGAAGGAAAGACGGGACGTACATGTGGGTGCTTGACCAGGGGCTGGCCGTTTTCAACGACCAAGGGCGTGCCGTCCGTATGATCGGAGCGGAGTCGGACATCACAGCGCTCAAGTCGTCCGAGGCCTTGTTGCATGAACGAGAAGCACAACTTCGCGAGCTCAGCGCCCGGCTGTTGAAGGCACAGGAAGAGGAACGGCGACGGATCTCGATGGACCTTCATGACGATGTGATGCAGCGGATGGGGGCTCTGACGTTGGACCTGTACGGCCTGGTGTCCTCTGCGGCCTCGCCCGACGGGGAACTGCAATCGCAGCTGAAGGCCTGCGGGGCGTCGGCGGAGCAGCTGACCACGGACTTGCAACAGATGGCGCACCAACTCCATCCGTCGATTCTAGAATTTGGGGGGCTCGAGGTAGCCGCGCGCGAACACCTCCACGAATTCGCCACGCGAACAGGAGTGTCAGCGGAACTCCTGACCCGAAATCTGCCCAAGGACATCCCGCTGGATCATGCGACCTGTTTGTATCGCGTGTTGCAGGAGGGGCTGCAGAATGTACAGAAACATGCCGCTGCGACCACCGTACTGGTGCGCTTGCTGGGGACCGGTCGGGGCCTGGGGCTCTGTGTTCATGATGATGGACACGGCATCGGGGAGGTCGATCGGGCTGCTCGGCGAAAGGGGCTGGGCTTGGCCAGTATGGCCGAGCGGGTAGGAATGTTGAACGGCACATTTTGCGTCCGGACGAAACCCGGTGACGGGACGGAGATCCACGCCTGGGTACCGCTTGAAAAGGATGGTGGTGGCGCATGAATTGTGATACGTGCATGATAGCGAATGACGACAATCAGCAACGAGGCAGCTTGAATCGTGCGGAGATGGGAGCGTAGGGTAGTCTCATGCCGGAGCCGATCATGACAAAGAAGCCCCGCTTGCTCATGGCCGACGATCACTCCATTATGCTGGCAGGCCTTCGAAAATTGGTTGAAGGCACATGCGAGGTCGTCGGGGCGGTCGAGGATGGCCGTGCACTGATCGAGGCGGCTGAGCGGCTGCGCCCGGATTTGATTCTGATCGACATTTCCATGCCCCTGCTAAATGGGATGGACGCCGCGCGGCAGATCAAGAAGTCGGTGCCGGACGCGAAACTGATCTTCCTGACGATGCATGCCTCCCCGGTGTTTGCCACCGAGGCGCTCCAGACCGGGGCCAGCGGTTATCTGCTCAAGCAGTCGGCGGCCTCCGAATTGCCGCTCGCGATCGACACCGTGCTCAAGGGACAGATCTATCTCACGCCGACCATCACCAAGCCCGTTCTTGATGCTATGGCGAAGCCGAAACCGATGGAGTTGAGGAAATCGTTGATGGACTTGACGCCTCGACAGCGGGAAGTGCTGCAGCTCCTCGCGGAAGGCAAGAGCCCCAAAGACATCGCCGTCCTCTTAAATCTGTCGATCAAGACCGTGGAATTCCACAAAACGCGCCTGATGGAGCAACTCGACCTTCACTCCACGCTCGCTCTGGCTAAGTTTGCTATTGCCGAAGGGCTGGTCAGCGCCGACACGGGCATCTCCCGAGCAGAATGTTGAAAAAGTCCGCCGGTTTTGTTCGTGCGTCGCTCAGAGGCTCAGCATACGGAACAGAGTATGCCCCGCTCTTGCCTTGCTTGAGTCAATGGGGCGGGCTTTAGCTCGCCTAGGGTGTTTCCCCAAAATATTTAGGTACTACCCTAGTTCTCTTGTGTAGATCGATCGCATACATTAACCCTTCACCCTCAAAATGCGGCGTTCGAATGCTTGCATCGCAGTCAACGATTCCTCGTTTGGAGACCGCCATTGCCGTGGCGAAGCACAGAGTTGGTTAGGTAGGAGTGAAGCCACGAGTCTCTGCGATTGCTTCAGAGTGAGCGCTGAAAGGCAAGGAGGACCGTCGTCATATTCGAATCGCAACAGTCTATGCGCACACCGCGGATACTCTTAGCCGACGATCATCCGCACATCTTATCGAATCTCTGTCGATTGGCGGATACGGTGGGTGAGGTGATTAGTGCGGTGTCGGATGGACGGACGGCGGTAAAAGAATCGCTCCGCCTCCGTCCGGATGTGGTGGTGTTGGATCTCGTGATGCCGGGAGTCGAAGGTCTTGAAGTGGCCCGGCTTCTTCGCCGGGACCTGCCTGAATGTAAGGCAATTATCTGCAGCATGTACGCGCATTCTGAGCTGATCGCGGAGACTTTTTTAGCCGGTGCGGTTGGGCTCGTGCGCAAGCAGTCGGCCCATGCGGATCTCGCGCCGGCCATCCGTGCTGCATTGAATGGGGAAACATTCGTCAGTCCCTCGCTGAACCAAGACGCCACGCCGTCGCAGAAGAATGGCGGTGGTGGACAACCCACACAAGAGTTGTAGCATCTGAATGAGCGTCGAAATGTTTTCGGGGCATGGCGCCACCAGCTTGCCTCCCGAAATAGATGACCGCTAAGTTGCAGCCTTGTCAGAACGTTTGGCTTTGGCCGTTGCAAGCAGCCGCTCTCCCTGTCGCAAAACTCCACAACGCTTAGCTTCCGATGTGTTGCGCAAAAGGGCAGTAGCCTCGTTCCTTGACCCATTCACCAACATATCGGAAGCGGCTTGTGTCTTGCAGTTTGTCTTGCAGTTCTTGTCATCCAGCAGAGTCATAGAGGCTCAGCCGACAGAGACAGTGCCATTCTGAATTGAGGAGGTATCCATGAAGCTGTTAGGTGGTATAGCAACAGTGCTGTGCATGACAATAGTTCTGTTCAATCCCGCATGGAGTGACGACAAGGGCAAAACGAACGAGGTGAAGGAAGCGGTCGAAATGGCTGCCGCGGCCAAGGTGACAATCGACCAGGCCATCAAGACGGCCTCAAAGAAGGTGTCGGGCAAGGTTGTCGAGGCCGAATTAGAGAAGAAGCACAACAAGCTCATCTGGGAGGTCGAAGTGGTCACGGCCGACAACAAATTGATGGAAGTTCACATCGACGCTGAGACCGGCGCGGTGATCGACGTGGAAGAAGAGTAGTCCTAGACGGCCTAGCAATAGAAGCAGGATCACAAGGAGTGATTCACCGACGCGTGATGCGAGGCTAAGGGGATTCTGATTGCAAAACCCGACTACATCTCATGGGCCGAGTGCCTCCCCAAGACACGCTCGGGGAACATCATGTGCCGTATCCTGCGCAAGATTGCAGCGAAAGAACTGGGCGACCTTGGAGATACCTCGACACCCGCCGACCCCTCGGTGGTAGAATCACTGATCGGCAACCGCAAACATGCAAGAGCTGGATGACATGGGGATCTTTGTCTTCTGGCAAGACGGCTCTAGCGAAGGGAGGATGCTATGCCATGGAGGAAGACGCTTACCACAGGGTTGGGTGTCATGCTGTGCCTACTCGTGGGTTGGGGAAGCGGATTGGCTGGCAAAGAATCGGCCTTGGTTCCAGCAGAGACCGTGGTGGATTACATTCATGCCGTGTTGACGTCCGACCGAACGTTTTACACCGTGCATGTGGTAGAGGGGATGCAACGGCGCGGGGTGATCGAATCCTCAGAACAATGGCGCTCGGAAAAGGCATTGCCTCTGCCCGCTCAATTCTTTCAGGAGTCCTCGCGGCTAGCTGCGCTCACAGGGGTCAAGGTCCAATACCGGCTGATCAGCCTACACCCTATCAATAAACTGAGCGGTCCCACGAATGAGTTCGAGAAAAAGGCGCTGGAAGCCATCATGGCGGACCCCGATCGTCCCTATAAGGGGTTTGTCACGGAGGGAAGCGAGAGACGATTTCAAGCCTTATACGCCGACAATGCGGTGTCGCAGGTCTGCGTCACATGTCATAATGCGCACCCGCAGAGTTCGAAGCGGGATTACAAGCTCGACGATGTGCTGGGAGCGGTCTCGATTTCCATTCCAGCTCCCAGATGATCGTGGGGCTGGCGTCTGAGCAATCAGAAATACGTCGATCCTCTATTCCTGTGCGGACGCACGAATGGCTCGCACGCGCTTGATTATCGCCTCGGCTTCCGTCTCACGGTTCAGTGATCGGAGTGCTTCGGCGAGGTCTTGCTGCGACCAGAGGTTCTTGGGGAAACGCTTCAGATCTTCACGAAACACTCGCTCGGCCTCATCGGGGCGTCCCGCCTTGAGGAGCAACGATCCGAGTTCCTGTCTTACCGGTACTGTCCACTCAGGCGGTTCACCATACACGAGCGCGTCTTCACGACGCGCGGCTTCCCGTAGTCTATCGATTGCGTGAGTGAGATCGCCCTTGGCTGCGGCGATGTGGCCCGCAAGCACCTCGCCGGCAATTCCGAGCACGGCACCGGATGTATTGAATTCAAGCTGCAGCGACTTCACCTGAGGATCACGAGCGATTGCGTGCAGCTGTGCTAGCGCTGCGTCGGCTGCCTTGAGGTGGCCGCGTGTTGCCAACGCTCGGCCGTGTGCATACAGCCATATAGCACGAGCGTGTGGCAGATCCTCCGCGGGCGCAGCTGTGCTCATCAGTTCATCCCAGCGGCCGAACCGCACGCGCATCTGCAGATTGCGCGTACGGTGATGCTGTAGAAATGCCATCCCTTGTTCGCGCAGCAGTTCCTTCGGCGCTAAAGACGCGATCTTGTCGGCGGCGGAGATGGCCTGCTTCTCTCGGCCGATCATGCTCGCGGCAAATGCTAGAAAGTCGTAGTTGTGTGGGTAGTACCCAAGCAGGTAGATGCCGGCTGCGGGACCTTGGTCGCGAATGTAGGTCTCATCGGCATGCACCGCGTGCTCGTTGGCCTTGATGGCATCCTCGTACCGGCCGACCCGAATGTAGATATGTCCCGGCATGTGAACGAGATGCCCCGCGCCGGGCATCAGGCTCGCGAGCCGCTCGGCGGCCTCGATCGCGCGTTCTGGCTGGACCGCCTCGACCGCATGGATATAAAAGTGGTTGGCACCCGGATGATCGGGATCGGCGGCCAAGACCTGCTCGAGACATGATAAGAGCTTGGTCGTATTCGGTTTCGGTTTGCCGTCACTGATCCAGTAGTCCCATGGGCTCAAGTCCATCAGTGATTCCGCGTACAGCGTCTTGGCTTCCATGTCATCCGGGAAGCGCCGGACCACATCGGCCATCGTGCGCGCATAGGCGGCATCCAATTCGGCACGATCAACTGGCGGCTCGGTTTTGTAACGCGTCGCGAGAGCTCGGATCAAGGCTCGTTCCCGTGCGCTCACCTTCTTCTCGTGCTTGAGCGTCTGTTGAATTGCGGCATAGGCGAGGCGGCCATTGGCGGTATCCATCGGTGCATTGATATTGGGGCCATAGGCGAGCGCGATGCCCCAGTAGCACATAGCGCAGTCCGGATCGAGCCGCACCCCTTCCTGAAAAGACCGGATTGCTTCCGAGTGGTTAAACGCGTAGTGCAGCCGCAATCCCTGATCGAAGTACCTCTGCGCGAGCGGTACGCTCGTCGTGACTGGGTAATGAAGTGAGCCCAGGTTCGGATAGAGTGGCGTCTGGGCTGCGTCGGTTGCCTGAACCTCAGAGCCAGGGTGCTCCTGCGCGGCCTGCACCGCCGCGAGCCCAAACAGGAGAGTAGCGGTCAATGCAGTCAGATGCCGTGTGACCGTCCGACCGAGGGTAGCTCGAAAAACGGGCGTTTCATGGCCTGTGACCAAAGCGTTTTGGTCAACCGGCAGCTCGGTACGGTCATCATGCTTCATGGCGGTACATCTGCTCATGCGACTCCCTCCAGATCCAATTTCAGCGCGAGCAATTTCAGCAGGTCCTTGAGCGTCACGATACCGGCAAGACGATCCCCGTCCATTACTAAGAGCTGGCTATTGCCGGTCCGGTTCATAATTGCTAAAGCGGCCAGCGCTCCGGTCTCGATGTCGACGGTGTTGTCCTTCGAGCAGGGCAGGGCGACATCGCGCACGAGGAATCGATTCCACTGGTCGCGCGGGATTCCAGAGATTTGCTTCGAGCTGATGCAGCCGACTAGACGAGAATCGTCGACAACTGGATACATGGTGTGGAGTGATCGATAGAAATGTTCTTCGACTAACTTATCCACGGAGAGATCTGGCGAGACGGAAGCAGGGTTAGGCGTCATGAATCGCTGGATTGGTTCGCTTCCCAGCATCGTCCGGGCAACCACCTGGTAGTATGAGGCCTTGGCCGCTCCCCGCAGGAACAAGCCGACAATGAACCACCAGACCCCCACTATAAAGTTTCCGGTGAAGGCCTGAGCGACTCCCGACAACATCAGAATAAAACCTAGGATCGATCCAGCCAGCGATGTCCAGCGAGTGGCACGACGGAAATCTTTTTTCCATTGCCACAAACCGGCCCGCAGAGCGCGCCCACCGTCGAGAGGAAAGGCTGGGATCAGATTGAATCCGCCCAGGAGGGTGTTAGCGAATGCCAGACACGCGAGAACTCCTAAAGCGGGAAGGGGAAGCTGGATCTGATACCCGACTTCGAATGCCAGATAGAAAGCGGCGCCCAGAGCGAAGCTGGAGATGGGGCCGGCGATCGCCATGAGAAATTCCGCCTTAGGACTGGGCGGTTCTTTCTCCATCTGCGCCACGCCACCAAAGACGAGCAAGGTGATGGTGCTGATCGGTAGTCCATACTTCCTCGCGACCAGAGAGTGGGCGAACTCGTGGAAAACGAGCGATCCTAGTAGGCCCATCGTTGCGACGGCGCCCATCCACCAATAGGCAGAATCGGAAAGGCCGAGATAATACTCAGGAAAGTACCAACGCGCCAGCGACCAGGTGGCCAACACGACAAGGAAGATCCAACTCAGATTGAGCCGGACCTTGAACCCTAGGATGTCAAACAGCGTCACGTATCTGCTGAGCATCACCGTCTCTCTATCATCGTGCCTTCTGGAAAGCCACAACAATTCACAGGCACGAGTGGCACCCATGAAGCGATGGCCGATGTCGAATGGAAATGTTGACCAACATCAGTCTTGGTGTCCACGTCTGTAGCATCTTGCGACAGCGCCCGTGATAGGTCTGGGGTCTTTTGCCTGATGGCGACGGCAATGACTTCTCCTAACGGCTTCTTTTTTAAGCGACTTGAGCCACACCGTGCTCATATCTGTTTCGGCGCACATGGCACGATGATTGCGCACATACGTGAGAGACGCAGGTGCACGTCTAATCTCTTGCGCAAGTACAGACGTGCACCATCATACCAAGAGATCGATGGCTTGAGGATGTACCGATCGTCATGTTGACTGTTCGTATTCATGGTCGAGGTGGGCAAGGGGTGGTGACGGCGGCAGAGCGGCTGTCCACAGCCGCGTTCACCGATGGCAAGCATGCTCAGGCTTTCCCCAGTTTCGGTTCGGAGCGGATGGGGGCGCCGGTGATGTCCTTCTGTCGCATCGACACACATACAATCCGAATCCGCGAGGCCGTGACGCATCCCGACGTACTCATCGTCCAGGAGCCGACCTTCATCGATATGAGGCGTATGAGACGCCCCATCGCCTATGCCCTCTCGCCGCAGACGCATATCGTGGAGCCGCTGTCGCGCAAGATCAAATAGGGCGATGTCGACCCGAACGATCCTTCACACGACCCAGCCGCACTCGCTCGACACCCATGCAGCGGAGGCTGAAAAGGCAGGCACCGGCACCTAGCAGGCTGCTGCACGGTGCAATAGTGACCAGACTGTCTCAGTCGGAACGCGTAGGATGATTATCACCCATGGAGGGCAGGTTCACACGAACACAATTCATCAATCGAAAGGTGGCGGTATGAAGAAGCTTCTCACGCTGTGTATGTTCGCGTTGATCACCGGCTTCGTGATGGCACCCCTTTCCCACGCGGGAGACTCCAAGCTGATCGAGGGAAATGTACTCAAAATCGAGGCCTACGGGACGGACAAGGGCCAGGCCCGATACCTAATATCACCTCACACAATTGCAGCCGAGATCGTAGCCGCAGGGGGTTCTGCCGGCAAAACTGAAAGGAGCGAGCGATGTTGAAGGAAGCCAACAAGGTCACGACGTTCACACTCCCCGGGGTCCCGGCCGGAGGGATCCGAACGGTGGGGCAGATTCGGGGGACCAACACCCTGATCCTGCACACCGGGCAAAACGGGATGGCCGTCGCACTCGAATTACTGACGACCCACACTCCCGGTGCGCCGGTGGTTGATGCGCACCAGAAGTTCGTGGGATTCATCAGCGAATTTGATGTCCTCCGCGCGTTGGAAGCCGGCAAAGATCTGTCCACGGTGACCGCGGAAGACTTCATGGTCCATGATCACATGGCCGTCACGGCCGAGACTACGATCGAAGATGCTGTGACCACGATGGAGGAGAAGCACTTGCTGAATCTTCCCGTGATCCAGAATGGACGGGTGACCTACTCCGTGACACGACACGATCTCCTGCGGGCCTGGATCGGCCTGGGCACGACGGGAGAAGATTAATGAGTGCCACGTTCGCTCATCGGGAAAGGTTACTTAACGTCGAGAGCGATGAACTGCAGTTCACAGGAGGTGCGTAATGAACAAGATCCATGTCGTGAGGAGTATCGCATGCGCAAGCGTGTTGCTGGCCACGGGGGCCTTTGCGGAAATTCTCGGTGTGCAACCGGGAACCTCGACAAATCCCAAGGACAATGTGCCCACGGACATACAACGGGAGGGCGTGTCCGGCGGGGATACGTTTCCGGATGGCAGCGGCCCCGGCACACGAGGGAACGCCCTAACAGGCGGTCTGGAAAAAGAGAAGTCCCTGCCTGTCACCCGACAAGAGCTGGAACACAATGCCGAACAGGGAGGCGGCGCGGCGATGGCCGCCGAAGAGCTCAACGAGAAGAGCGTCGAGAAGAACGTCCACAAATCTCAGAAAACCAAAAAGGGTACACCCCACACGTCTACCGCTGCACACGAGGCCGGGAACGACGGACCCAAGAAGAACCCGAAGAAGTTTCGGGAGCTGCGGTCAGAGCCCTCGGTGCAAGGGCAGGGATTGATCAATGAACAGCCCATGGACAAACAGCAACCGGCCAATCGGCCCGCGAGCGAACGGGGGGCCGGTGCGTACTAGGCGCCAGGCAAGACTTGCTGGTCACCTGTATCGAGCAGTTCAGGTGAACGACACGGGTGCTGGGCTGCCTGTCGCGGCGCGCGGGCATCGTGTCGATCATGGATCGGAATTGTCTTGAACCGAAGAGACGGAAGCGTGCCCAACGCAGGAGGTGTTCATCATGAGAGTCGTCACGAGTGCAATGACAGGATGTCTGTTTCTCGGCATGACCGGACTGGCCCTGGCGAACCCGGCGCTGCTGCCGAGCCATCCGGGCTATCCCTCGCGAGGGGAGTTTGCCCATGACACAGGACGACAGAATTTAACCCATGCGCAATCCCTTCAGAATGCGGCAGAGTCCGGGAATGCGAACATCGTGCAGCAGCTGGAGGATCCCGCTAATCCCGAACTGTTGAGGCAGGAAGGGGCTGGCGAATTGCCGGTCGTCCAAGCGCCGAACCGAGAGACGAAGCCCCCGGTCGCGAAGAGGACTCAGACGCCCAAATAGTCCTGTGCTGTTCGCATGCGGGAGAGGTAGTTGTGATGGCTTCTCACGGATACCGGTGTCAACGGTATGCTGTGATTCGTTCAAGCCGGATGAGTCGCTCAGGCGGTCGACGAGATGTCGACCCGGACGATCAATGCAATACCAGAGCGGGGCAGTCAGCCTCCTCCAGGGTCTCCTGATTTGGGGGAGTGGCCGGCGTCGGGGCTCTGGGTCATCGGCATGTTCGTCGCGATCGACATGATCTTCGGCGGCTCCTGGCTCATCATGTTGGCCTTGAATGCTCGCAGAGCTTCGCGATCGGGAACTCAAGGTCGTCCGACCGTTCAGCTGAGTGCAACGTTGCAGGCACAACCGATCCAACCATGAGGTAAAGGATCGCGAGCTGTCAGGGATGCGCAAGCAGTTCGGCGGCACAAGGAGAAGAAGAGGAACAGAAGCTGAGATGAACAAGACAAAAGGCAGCACGGCACGGGCAGACCCCCTGGTGCTCTTCGGTGTGACGGGAGATCTCGCTTACAAGATGATATTCCCGGTGCTCTATGCGATGGCGAAACGATGCGCATTAAAGGTGGCGGTGATCGGCTGGGCGATGGGCCACCGGCTCACCGTGGATCTGGCCGAGCAAGCCCTCACGATAGCGCTGGCAAACCGGAACCCACAGGCTGGGCCTCTGCACCACTCGGAGCGAGGAAGTCAGTATGCGGCCACGCGCTACCAACAGCGACTCGGTGAGTACAGCATCACCGCCAGCATGAGCCGTAAAGGCAACTGCTGGGACAACGCCTGCGTCGAAAGTTTCTCCGGGACACGCAAGCGCGAGCTCGTGTACCATCGGCACTACGAGACCCGTGAAGCTGCGAGACAGGATATCTTTAAGTATATCGAGGTGTTCTATCACCGGAGACGTCGTCACTCGATCCTCGGCTATGACTCCCCGGCTGAGTACGAGGCGAAGACGGCTGTCGCTTAACCAGGTGTCCACGGAATCAGGGGAAGGTCAGACGATGGATCTTCAAGATGAGGAGGTGCAAACCATGCCACATGTGATCGTGAGGATATTTGGGCCAATCTGTTTCGGGGCTCTGGTCTCGATGACGGTCGCCTGCAGCGGATCGTTGAATGGAGGCTCACAAGAACAGGCTCGGGAGCCTTCCCGCACGACGATGCCGACCACAACGACCCTGGGAACGGACCGGGCGATGAAGGAATTCTCCCCAGTCAAACAGTCGAACCAACAGGTCCTCTTGTCAGGCGATCGTATCGTCATTGGAACGGTGGAAAGGATCGCGGGCGATCAAATCGAAGTGGATTATCCGGAGTCCCTGCAACCCCGTTACCTCCCGTTGAGCCAGGCCAGAGAAAAGGGCATGCGGATCAACAAAGGAGACAAGATCAAGATGGTCTTCAACGCGCAGCACAGCCTGGTTGATTTTCATCCCCTCGGGCATGTGGAAGGGCATCATCAGGTGATCCGAGGAGTTATCCAGGGACAGATGCCGGTCGGCCAAGAACACGCCGTCATTGAGGCGAGCAACGGGAAGACGGTGACCTATCCCGTAAGACCATCGGCGCGCAGCAAGATGGCCTCGATGCCGGCAGGAGTGGACGCTGTCTTTCTGGCAGATGAAACCGGCGAGATTGTGGACGTCACCTTTGGGAGCGCAGAAGCGGTGGACCAGGCCTCACAGGAATATCGGCGCATGTCTAATCCCATGTCCGCACATACACGCATCGAGGGCATGGTATTCGATTCGTCGGAGAACAACATGATCACCATCGAGACTTCCGGGGGAAAGAAGTGGACCTACCCTTTGCGACCGTTCATCAAGGAACGGGTCAGTGCATTCAAGAAGGGAGAACGTCTCACGCTCTTGATCGACTCCGACAACCACGTCATCGATGTGGCCAAGCCGCCGCGCTGAACGGGATGAGCGGGAATCCCCATCGCGCCTCGGGAATACGAATACAGTGTGAGCGTGGGACGCGGCTATTCTCCGGGGGACATCCTAAGGAACGTCTGATTAATTCACGTTTACACGAAGATCTCTGTTTTCGCCTGGATCAATACGGGTACTCAGCTGGAAACTCGCTGGCCCGGAGTCATTGTTCTTGGGAATCGGCCGCCAGCGGACCGCCCGAAACCGCG
>JBGTNJ010000002.1:0-17624 GCA_041743145.1 Nitrospira sp.
CGCGGTTTCGGGCGGTCCGCTGGCGGCCGATTCCCAAGAACAATGACTCCGGGCCAGCGAGTTTCCAGCTGAGTACCCGTATTGATCCAGGCGAAAACAGAGATCTTCGTGTAAACGTGAATTAATCAGACGTTCCCTAAGTGTATCTGGGGGAGCGATGTGCAGAGTGGTCGGCCAGGGGTGTCCACGAAGCAAGTAAGGCACAGTGCTCACAATGACTGCGGCTATAATGCTCATGACCAGAATGATGTGACGCGGTGGCAATAATGATTCTGGACACTGGGAATTGGCCAACTTCCAGGCTATCCTTTACTCGACTTTTGATCTCGTTGGTGTGCGAGGGCAGTTCGTAGCTTCTCCTCTTGCTCGTTGCTGAGAGAGGTCTTGAGGATCGTTCCCCCGTATTTGGAAATTCTCGCCGACAACTTATCTTGATCGAAGTCCCGAATCAGCAGGAAGATCGCTGAGGTGCCAGGAACGATAGTGTTTCCGAGGGACCTGATGAAATTGTCAGGGATCCCATAATCGTGCAAAAGTCCATGCTCGTTTGCGGCGACGGTCACCGCCCCGCCCCCTGCGCCCCCTGCGATGCTTCCCAGGAGGCCAGCCAAGGGATTCATGAAGAGCAGACCGATCAAGCCTCCCCACAACATGCCCAGCGCTACGCCATGGGTCGTCGCACCGCCGAATACATCGACGCACTGCTTCAGATGAACTTTGCCATCTCTATCGCGTACGACGATGACTGCATCTTCGAGGTCTAGGACGTATTCCTTTTCCATTGCCCGGAGTTCGTTGAGTTCCCGATCCGCGGTGCTGGAGTCTTTAAAGGCAATGCACACAAGTTCACTCATGATTCATCTCCTTCGAGGCTATGCAGGTAAAAGCTCTTTCCTGTCACGGATTATCAATCCAGTGGTGTACGCACTAATTAACAGTAGCATCCTCCTCAGAGCAAGATGGTTGTCGGAAGCATTCGGAACGGATAGGCCACATCCGTATCCCCACCCTTCGCCCCTTGTTTTTCCATACCTTGTTCCCTTACTCTGCGACCCGCTCTGTTGGAGTAGCCCGTCATGTTGCAAGCCGTTACACTCAGTTGCCGGCGTGGAGAGCGCCGCCTATTTTCCGATCTCACTGTTAAAGTCGAGCCTGGAACCCTCCTGGCTGTCGTGGGAGAAAACGGCAGCGGAAAAACCAGCCTACTTCGCATCTTTTCCAGTCTGTTGCCACCTGAGGAAGGTTCGATCCTCTGGGAAGGTGAAGACATTCATCAACTCAAGGAACTGTATTCGGGGCAACTGACCTATATCGGGCACCTCAATGGGATTAAAGACGATCTGACACCGCTTGAAAATGTGATGAGCGCGGTGGCGTTAGCTGGTGAAGCCTGTTCACGCATTGGAGCGCAAGAGGCCTTGGACGCGATCGGACTCAAGCGTCTCATCCATCGGTTGCCGTCGAAAGTACTCTCGCAAGGGCAGAAGCGCCGAGTTGCTCTGGCGCGCCTTTGGCTATCGACTCGTTCCTTATGGCTTTTGGACGAACCCTTCACTTCGCTGGACGCAGCCTCGACGGTTGTCGTGACACAACGACTTCATGCGCACTTGCAGCGCGGTGGGCTTGCGGTGATTGTGACCCATCAAGAAGTGGATCTTCCTGCCGAGCGGGTGCACCGTTTGAGGCTGACTGGATGAGTCGCTCCAGCATGTGGAAGACCGTAGGCGGAATCGTCCGTCGTGATCTGCTCCTGGCCATGCGCCGCCGGTCGGACGCGGCGATGTCGGTCTTCTTTTTAGTCATTGTGGTCAGCCTCTTCCCTTTAGGTGTTGGACCGGAGCCGGCGGTGCTGCGGACGATTGGCCCTGGGGTGCTGTGGGTTGCGGCCTTGTTGGCCTGTCTGTTGTCCTTAGCCCGTGTGTTTACGGCGGACTATGTGGATGGGACCTTGGAGCAGATGGTCCTGATACCGCAGCCCTTGGCGGTCCTGGTGGTTGGAAAGGTGTTGGCGCATTGGGTGATCTCCGGACTTCCCATCGTATTGCTGTCACCGCTACTCGGCCTCCAGTTTGGTTTGAGCGGGGAATCGCTGGGAGTGCTCGTGATGTCGCTCTTGCTTGGGACGCCCACGTTGAGTATGATTGGGACTATAGGCGCCGCGTTAGTCCTTGGCGTTCGGGGGAGTGGTCTACTGGTTGCCCTCCTGGTGCTTCCACTCTACGTTCCAGTATTGATTTTTGGGGCCGGCGCCGTCACCGGTAGTATGGCCGGAATCGGTGCCGAAGCAAATCTGTCGCTACTCGGGGCCTGCCTGGTGCTGTCTCTCTTTTTAGCACCATGGGCTACGGCAGCGGCGTTACGGATTACGTTAGAATAGAAGAACCTCATGAGTGTGAACTGGTCAAGATATTCGGCGCCGATGGCCTTTTATCCCCTGGCGGGACGACTCATCCCGTGGTTCGCGTGTGTGGCGGTGGTTCTGATGGGTGTCGGCCTGTACATGGGATTTTTCGTTGCGCCGACAGACTTTCAGCAGGGTGAGGCGTATCGGATTATCTTCGTCCATGTTCCAGCCGCATGGATGTCGATGTTCTTGTATGTGGTCATGGCGGTCTGGGCTGGCATTGGGTTAGGGCTCAATGCTCGACTGTCCTTTATGATGGCTCAGGCGATTGCCCCTACTGGTGCGATGTTTACGTTTCTGGCGTTGCTGACGGGGGCCATGTGGGGGAAGCCGACATGGGGTGCCTGGTGGGTGTGGGATGCCAGGCTGACATCGGAACTCATTTTGCTCTTCCAGTACGCGGGCGTCATGCTTTTACGGACATCGATCGATGACATGCGTCGGGCAGATCGTTCCAGCGCAGTGTTCGCGTTGGTTGGCGTCGTCAATGTTCCGATCATCTATTTTTCCGTGCAATGGTGGAATACCTTACATCAAGGCGCATCAGTCAGTATGTCGACGGGGTCGAAAATGGCGGCGACGATGCTGACCGCCATGTTGCTGATGACCCTGGCCTTCTGGTTGTACAGCGTGGCGGTCGTTCTGTCTCGGGTGCGATGTATCATAGTCGAACGGGAATCTTTACCGGTCTGGGAAGAAGAACCGGCCGTAATTCAGAAGGTGGCGGAGGTTCGCTGATGCAGTGGGGAAGCGTGTCGGAATTTTTCGCGATGGGTGGCTATGGGCTTTATGTCTGGACCTCGTTTGTGGTCACGACGCTGTGCATGGTGTGGGAGGTGCTGGCTCTGTGGCGTCGACGGACTGCAGCGCGTGCCGAACACCGCGCGATGTTGCTAGGAGGCAGTAATGAAACCGAGGCATAAACGCTTTGTCTTTATCGGGCTGGGACTGCTCGTCTTGGGGGTTGCGACGGTGCTGGTCTTGAATGCGTTTCAGAGCAATCTCGTATTCTTTTTCACTCCCACCCAGGTAGCGAGCGGAGAAGTCCCTCAGGGGAAGAGTTTCCGGATCGGCGGAATGGTCGAAGACGGCAGCCTCGTCCGTGAGAACGACGGTCTCACGGTTCGGTTCTACGTCACGGATACGGCGAAGAGCGTGCCGGTGACGTACAAGGGAATTCTCCCGGACCTCTTCAAAGAAGGGAAGGGGGCAGTGGCGCAAGGCCAGTTGGGCGCCGATGGAACATTTATCGCCAGTGAAGTGTTGGCGAAGCACGATGAAAACTACATGCCGCCAGAAGCGGCGGAGGCACTAGCCAAAGCCAAGGCCTCCGGGGCCCAACAAAGCAAGTCGCTCGTTGTCCCAGGAAGCAAGAAAGAGTCACTATGATCCCTGAAATCGGTCATTTCGCCTTGATCCTCGCGCTCTGTGTCGCCGTGGTGCAGGGAAGCCTGCCTATCTACGGTGCTGCAGTTGGGAACTCGGCCCTGATGGCTATTGCCAGGCCCGCAGCACGCGGACAGTTCTTCTTGGTCTTGGTTGCGTTTGGTTGTCTCGGCTACGCTTTTGCCGAGAAAGACTTCTCTGTGCTGTATGTTGCGGCCACGTCGAACTCCCAACTTCCGTTACATTATCGTCTCGCGGCCATCTGGGGGGCACACGAAGGATCGCTCCTCTTGTGGACCTTTATCTTGACGGTGTGGATGTTCGCAGTCACGCTTTTCTCCGCACATCTTCCGGACACGATGCGCTCTCGTATTCTCGGTGTCATGGGTCTGGTGAGTATGGGTTTCCTCCTCTTCATGTTGACGGTGTCAAATCCGTTCGAGCGGCTTATTCCTGCCGCTCTCGACGGGCGCGACTTGAATCCTCTCTTGCAAGATCCCGGGATGGTCATCCATCCGCCGATGCTCTACATGGGATACGTCGGTTTTTCTGTCGCCTTCGCCTTCGCGATCGCTGCGCTGCTGGGGGGGAACCTCGATGCCGCCTGGGCCCGTTGGTCTCGCCCGTGGACGACCGTCGCTTGGTGTTTCTTAACCGTCGGCATTGCCATGGGAAGCGGCTGGGCCTACTACGAGTTGGGATGGGGTGGGTGGTGGTTCTGGGATCCGGTTGAGAACGCCTCATTTATGCCATGGTTAGCCGGAACGGCGTTGATTCATTCCCTGGCTGTGACCGACAAACGGGGTGGATTCAAGGTGTGGACCGTGCTCCTCGCGATCATGGCATTCTCTTTGAGCCTCCTCGGGACGTTTCTCGTCCGCTCTGGTGTCTTGACGTCGGTGCATGCCTTTGCCACCGATCCCAAACGAGGTCTCTTTATCCTCGTGTTCTTGGCCGTGGTCATCGGAGGATCGTTGGCCTTGTATGCCTGGCGAGCTCCACGGGTAGGATTGGGGGGTAGTTTTGCGATGGTGTCGAGAGAAGGGATGCTCTTGGCCAACAACGTGCTGTTGGTTGCTGCGATGGGATCGGTATTGTTGGGCACGCTGTATCCTTTATTTTTGGACGCGCTGGATCTCGGTAAGATCTCCGTCGGTCCTCCCTATTTCGATTCCGTCTTTGCGCCCCTGATGGCGCCGGCTGTCTTTCTCATGGGCATTGGTCCGCTTACACAGTGGAAGAAAGCCAACTTGCCCGATCTGGCCAAGCGGTTACGTTGGGCCTTCGGAGTCAGTCTGGTGACGGCCCTTACACTGCCGTTTGTCATGGGCGAGTGGACCCCATTACTGAGCCTCGGACTTTTGCTAGCGATCTGGATCGTGACCACGTCTGTAGTTGGTTTGCGCGAACGACTGACTCATGTTGACGGTCATGGTCTGGCGGGTCGGCTGGCTGCTGTGCCCCGATCCTACTGGGGCATGCTTGTGGCTCATTGCGGCATTGCGGTGTTTATTGTCGGGGTGACGATGGTGAAGGGGTTCGAGACTGAGAGCGATGTGCGAATGAATGTTGGAGAGACCGCGACGATTGGTGGCTATACATTCCGATTTGACGGAACCCAAGACGTCGTCGGGCCAAATTATACGGCCGCACGCGGTACTTTTCATGTGAGTTGGGACGGTCGTGAAACGACTATTCTGTATCCGGAGAAACGGCGGTACCCGGTTCAGAATCAAATCATGACCGAGGCCGCAATCGATCCCGGATTATTGCGCGACTTGTACGTGTCTCTTGGTGAGCCTCTCGAGGATGGGGCGTGGAGTGTGCGGCTCTATCACAAACCGTTTGTGGATTGGATCTGGGGCGGGTGTCTCATTATGGCGCTGGGTGGTGTGTTGGCCGTGAGTGATCGCCGGTATCGACTTTCATGGAGCCGGCAAGAACCGGTCGTGCCGCCATCGACACGAACGGCTAGGCGAAAAGTGGCATGAATCGGTTTCTCCTGCCGCTGTCTATTTTTGCGGTGGTGGTCGTCTTTCTGGGCGTTGGGCTCACGCTCAACCCGCGGGAGATACCATCTCCGTTGGTCGGAAAAGCGGCGCCCGAATTCTCTCAGCCTCAACTATACGATCAAGAAAAAATATTCTCGCCAGCCAATCTCAAGGGAAAGGTCTGGCTGCTCAATTTTTGGGCATCCTGGTGCGGCGGCTGTAAGACGGAGCATCCGGTGTTGATGGAGCTGGCCAAGTCGGGACAGGTCCCGATCTATGGGATGGACTACAAGGACGAGCGAGAGGAAGCGTTAGCCTGGCTGCAGCGTTGGGGCAATCCGTATCCAGTGGTCGGCGTGGATCAAGCGGGACGAGTTGGAATTAACTATGGGGTCTATGGAGTTCCAGAGACCTATGTCATCGACAAGCAGGGGATGATTCGCTATAAACAGATCGGACCGTTGGATCCTGACACGGTCGAGAAGAAGATTCTTCCACTTGTGAAGCAGCTTGAATCGCAATGATTTGGTTGGCGCTCATCATGGTATGTGTGTCTGGACCTGCTTGGGCGGGAGAAGCCAAGCCGTTGGGCGAAGACCCTGCCGTTGAAGCTCGACTCAAACACCTCGCTATCGAACTTCGGTGTTTGGTCTGTCAGAATCAAACCTTAGCAGACTCCAACGCTCCACTAGCCGAGGACCTCCGTCGCGAAGTACGGGAAATGATCGTCAAGAATATGAGTGATAAGGAGATCATCGATTTTCTTGTGGAGCGCTATGGCGATTTCGTCCTGTATCGGCCGCCGGTCAAGGCGACGACTGCGCTGCTCTGGATGGGGCCGTTCGTGCTCTTGATCGTCGGACTTGCGGCACTTATCATTGCAGTGCGGCGTCGGTCGCAGAAATTAGTTGATGTGCCGGTGACGGACGAAGAGCATCGACGAGTTGAACAACTATTGGCAGAAGGAGGCAAGCGCTCATGACCGCTACATTCTGGTTGATTGTCTCGGCCATGACCGTGGGCGTCTTGGCGCTTCTCTTGAGGCCGTTATTGAAGCTCCCTTCCGCGGCGGCGAATGAGCAGGAGAAAACCCTGCCGGTCTATCGGCAACAATTTTCCGAACTAGAGCTAGATCGTGCCAACGGTTTGTTGACGGAAGAGCAGTACCGAACGTCGCGAGGCGAGTTGGAGCGCCGAGTGTTGGAGGAGACGGGTACGGTAGACACGGCGACTTCGAGCGCCGGAAGTCTCCTAAATCTTCGCCTCGTAGCCCTCTCGTTGGCCATGATTGTCCCAGCTGCTAGTGGGGTGCTCTATTGGACATTGGGCAATCCCGCTGCGATGACCCACCCTGCAGTATCTTCCGCAGCCTCTCAAGCTGGATCCGGGGAGGATCCACAAATGGCCGACAGCCTCAATGGGCTGATTGAGCAGTTGAGGAAGAAGCTAGAGCAGAATCCCAGCGATGCAATGGGTTGGGGGCTTCTAGCAAGATCATATATGGCCATGGAGCGCTATGCCGATGCGGTGCCGATTTTTGAAAAGGCGACGAAGCTCGATCCGGACAATGCAAGCCTTCTCGCAGATTATGCGGACGCACTCGGAGTTCACCAAGGGCGTAAACTGGATGGAAGGCCAGAAACGTTGATTCAAAAAGCTTTGAAACTCGATCCGCACAACGTGAAGGCGCTCATGCTGTCAGGGACGATCGCGTACAACCGAAAAGATTTTGCCCGTGCGGTCAAGGAGTGGGAAGATGCGCACGCCTATCTTCCTCCCGACGAACAGGAGTCTTCCGATCAGCTGAAGGCGAGTATTGTCGAAGCCAAACAGCGCCTCGGTGGTGGCCCCAGTATGAACATGTTGGTTGCGAATCCGCCAATGGAGGCGGCCAAGCCAGCGGTACAATCAGGACAGTCTCGTGCGATTACTGGGAAAGTGGTACTAGGGCCGAATTTTGCCGGCAAAGGATCACTCCCGGACACCTTATTTGTATTTGCGAAGGATGTCGCTGGCCCGCCAATGCCGGTGTCGATCGTGAGGGCATCAAAAAATGACTTGCCGTTTACGTTCCGGCTGGATGATTCCACGAGTCCTATGCCGTCACGCAAACTATCGGACATCGACACGGTGGTGATTGTTGCCCGACTCTCGAAGTCGGGAAAAGCCATGGCTGAAAGTGGCGATCTCGAAGGTATGAGCCAGCCGATCAAGCCTGGGACAGAAAACATTACTATCGTCATCGATCGGCAGCGACCGTAACGAGTTTAAGAGGACGGAATCGATTGAAGTTGAGCAGCGGTTTCAATGATGTCTTTTTCAGCAACATCCGTACAAATTCTCTTGACACTCTTATGACCCTAAGCTATATTTTCGCGCCGCTAAAGTAAAACTTTTTGTCCGAACAAGGTTAAAGGTTAAGTGAAGGCTAAAGCGATAGATCGCGGGTTTTATCGGGTTTTATTTGAAGGACAGTGCGCACTGCCCATCAAACGGAAGGAGCATTACTGTGACCGTTAAGCATTTGGTGAAGTATGCGATGGTGGTCTGCGGCATGTTGCTGGCCGCACCAGTGCAGGCGGATTTCCCATCGGTTCCAAAGGAGACGTACGAGGCGCTGAAGATCGAACGATCCGCTTCGCCCAAGGAACTGTATGAGGCATTGCTTAAGCGATACCTAGACCCAGAGCAGGATGGGGTGGGGAAGGGGAAATATGGTCAATATTGGCAACCGGTGTCTTTTAGTAAATATTTCGACCCCCATACGTTCTATAAACCACCGCAAGCAGTGAAGGAAGTGGCCAGTCGGCAGGAGTGCGTGAAGTGCCACACCGACGAATCGCCAGGATGGGTGGTGGCATGGAAGAAGAGCACCCATGCGAATCTTGACAAGATCCGCAAACTGACTCCGAAGGACGAAACTTATTACAAGAAAGCGAAGCTCGAGGCCGTCGAAGAAAATCTACGATCGATGGGGAAGTTGGGGAAAGGTGAAAAGTTGAAAGAGGTTGGCTGTATCGACTGTCACTTCGACATCAATACGAAGAAGAAAGCCGATCACCGTAAAGATATTAAACTCGCAACGGCTGATACGTGCGGAACTTGCCACTTACAAGAGTTTGCAGAGAGAGAGTCTGAGCGAGATACTATCACCTGGCCAAAGGATCAGTGGCCCAAGGGCAGGCCGTCACATGCATTGGACTACAGGGCCAATGTGGAAGTAGAAGTGTATGCCGGTATGCCGCAGCGAGAGATTGCGGACGGTTGCACGGGCTGCCACGTCAACCAGAACAAGTGCGATACCTGCCATGCGAGACATGAGTTTTCTGTCGCAGAATCGCGCAAACCAGAAGTCTGTGCACAATGCCATAGCGGTGCAGACCATAATAACTGGGAGGCATATAACCTCTCCAAGCATGGTTTGAAGTATCAGAGAGACAAAGATCATTGGAACTTCAATATTCCAATTAAGGAAGCTATAAAGAAAGGTGCCGAAACTGCACCAACTTGCCAATACTGCCATATGGAGTATCAAGGGAAGATTGCCCATAACGTCGTGCGCAAAGTTCGTTGGGCAAACTATCCATTCGTTCCCGGTATCCGTGAGAACATTAAGACCGAGTGGTCTGACAAGCGAAATGATGCCTGGGTGAAGACCTGTACCAGCTGTCACTCGGAAACCTATGCAAGGGCCTGGCTAGAGTTCATGGACAACGGAACTTTTTCAGGCCTCGATAAGTATGATGAAGCACATCATGTTGTAGAAGAGCAATACAAGTCAGGTCTTTTAACCGGACAGAAGACAAACCGTCCGACCCCTCCTGCGCCAGTTCAGGAAGGATTCGAACAATTCTTCCAGATTTATTGGTCAAAGGGTAACAACCCCGCCGCCAATGAGTTGAAGCTTTTCGAAATGGCGGAAGATCACTTGGTTCAACTACACGTCAGCTTGGCCCACCAATACTGGGGTTATACCTATACCGTGGGTTGGGCGGCCATGAATCGCGCCTATGTGGAAATCATGGATGACGATACTCGTCTGAAGGAGAAGCTTGAGCTGCAGGCGCGAGTAGCGAAGCTTGAAGGTCAGGCGAAGCAGAGCATGCTCGATTTAGATAGTGACACTGGCAAGATCTCACTTGGTAGTATCGGTGGTGGGATGATGCTTGCTGGGACTATCGCGATTGCTGGATGGCGGAGGAGCGGAAGGAAGAATCGTTGATCTCTGCTCCGTCCCTGAGCGCACCAGTGCCGAACCAATCAGGGGCTAAGATCCTCCCGTCACTAGGTATTATCCTGGTGACGGGAGGCCTTTTTCTGATCGGTTGGTTTCTCTACCTGTGGTTTAAGCCTCTTCCTCCCCCTTATAACTATCACCTTGTTGAAGAGGGTGACGTTTCAAAGTTTTCTAATCTTCATTTGGAAGCCTGGCCTGATTTAAGGATTAGTAAGTACGAGCTTCTGGTTCCATCTCTTGATAAGCCGGTCGCGATTGCCTATCGAACCAATGATCGAAGTGGTGCACCACTTTTTCTAAGCTTGGAGAATCTTGTTTCCGAACCAATCAGCGCGATGGCCGGGAATTTCTCTGAACTGACATCCCTGGCGACCGACATTGCGACCTATGTGCCGAAAGATGCCATCATCCTGGCCTGGTGGGATACATCCAGACAGCTGAAGCTGCTGTCTGGGCGCGAGACGCTCTTCACTTCCCATCTTGGGCAACCGCTTGTTGTGCCGTCGTACTGGAAGGATCGATCGAAGGCGATTAATCAATACGAACGTCAATTTTGGGGTGCAGAAGAGTCGGTAGAGGAACAGCGAAGATTCAATATCTTTGTTGATGCGCTATCCTCAGAGGCATCAAAAGGTGTGGAGATGCTTAGCAGCCTTGTCGGATCCCGAGAGGCTTATATTATTGTTCATGCAGCCGATCTTTATAAGCTTGGTCTTATGCGCCCGGACAGGATTGACGTAGCTTTTAAGGATTTCCCCTTGACCGGCAATGTACATGGACTTGCTGGTCACGTGAAAGCTTGGATGAAGGAGAATGGCTATGATACCTATACACTTCAATCGATTTCAGATAAGTCGGTGCGAGCCTATTTCCTTAACGAAAATAAGAATGGTAAAATATTGTTGTCACAGATGCTTCCCCTTATGAATTCTACGCCGGTGGATTTCCAAGCCTTGCAAGTTGTCCACAAGCAGGGTGGATATTGGATTTTTAAAATCCCATCGGCATAGACCTTTCAAGCTATTTACTCCAAAGATCAATTATGAGGGTGGCAGTAAAGACTTTTACCATGGTAAACTGTAACCGTTTAAAGTTCGCGGTCCTGGAAATCAAATAACTGGAGAAGAAAATCGGGGTATATTCCTTATATATTAATCGGAAAGGAGATGCCGTGAATCAACGAGTTGTGTTTGCATTTGTCGCTGCGGCGGTTTTTCTAGCGGTAGCTGGAACGGCTTCAGCCCAGGGCACGTTTGAAGGCAGGAAGAAATGCTACAACTGTCATAAGAGCCAAGGTGAATCCTGGGATAAGACCCTCCACGGGAAGGCGATGGAGTCGCTGAAGCCCAGCAGAGGCAAGGAGAAGGACAAGGCGATGGTCAAAGCCAAGCTTGATCCGAAAAAGGATTATACCAAGGATAAGGATTGTGTTGGTTGCCACGTCGATGGATTCGGTGAAGAGGGCGGCTACGTCATCGAAGAACCAGAAAAGTTTGTGACGAATGTGGGTTGTGAATCCTGCCACGGAGCCGGTAGCGCCTATCGAAAGATCCATCGGAAAGCGGGCGAGGCCTTTGAAAAGACAGGGAAGACGATGGAACGAGAAAAACTCGTCGAAGCAGGCGAGGAATTCGAATTTCAGGAGAAGTGCAATGCCTGCCATTTGAACTACGAAGGGTCAGGCTGGAAGGGCGTGAAAAAACCCTACACGCCATTCACGCCCAAAGTCGACAAGAAGTATGAATTTGACTTTGAAAAGTCCGTGCGCAACAACAAGGCGTTGCATGAGCATTTCAAGCTTGCCGGTACATTCACGGGTCCACCTATACCGAAGTTCCACGAGGAATTTCAAAAAGCGGCCAAGCCTCCGGTGAAGGCTGACAGCGATGGGGAAGACTAGAAATGGGAAAAATAGGGACGCTAGCTGCTGGTGCAGCGCTTGGAATCGGGGTAATTGCTGTTGTCTTTGGCGGTGAAGCAGCGGTTTCACAGACAGAATTCTGTGTTAGTTGTCATTCTGAAACTTATCCATATGAGGAGCTGAAGAAATCGTCACACTGGGGTGCGCTTGGCGCCGATCCAGGCTGTAAGGATTGCCATGTACCTCAAGGCTTCTCCAACTTCCACAAGGCAATCTATACGCACGTGGTAGACGGAGTGCCGTTCCTCATCAAGGAATTTACAACTGATTATTCAACGGTTGAAAAATTCAATGAGCATCGGCCGGAGGCTGCCTATAGAGCTCGGATGAAGCTTAAAGAATGGGATAGCCTCACCTGTCGCGAATGTCACCAAAACACCAAACCGCCAGGTGCTTCAGCGAAAGCCGCCCATGCGAAGATGCAGAGCGAAGGGGCAACCTGTATCGATTGCCATCAAAATCTGGTCCACAAGAAGGTGCCAGAACACGATCTCAATGCCAGCCTCGCTCAAGGGCGTCCCGTTTTGAAGGAAATCAAAAAGAAATCAGATGACGATGAGGCTGATGACGATTAAAAGTCCCGCAGACTACAATCGCATTGCCTAGACGTCGTGAGGAATAGGGCTGGGTCTGTGTCACACGGACTCAGCCCTGTGTACGTCTGAATAACAGATAGTGAGCGGATATAGAGAATTAGATGTCTCTAGAAAGGGGTCTGTTTCTAAATCGTTTCTGCATTTGGCCCATACAGACGCGCCGAGCTGTTCTCTTCCATTCCTGTTTCCGTGCTGCGCTTACTAAGTTTTACCCGCCACCGAGATGAAAGAGTGGGGCAGTTCGCAAGCTGGCGTGCGGCATCTATATCCTTCTTCTGATGGTGCATAATGAGATTGGCTGTCGCGATTGTCCATTGTGGATACGGACGGTCGACGAGTACCAACTTGTCCTCGGCTTTGACGAAACCCTCACTCAGAACGCGAAAGTACCAACCAGTACGGCCAGTTTCCTGGAACTGAATAGCCAGGTCCTGCACACCCCATCGACGAGCGAGTTTCCAGCATGGCTGTCTGGGTTGTGAGACCTGAACAAGCGATTCGCCGATCTGAAAAGTATCCCCGATACATACCTCACTTTCTGACAGACCGTCCGTAGTGAAGTTTTCGCCAAAGGCTCCTGAAGGAAGGTCTTTCAGAGGTAGGGTTTCCGTCCAATAGGGATAGTGTTCGATGGGGTAGACATTAACGGCTTTATCTAATCCACCATGGTTCTGAAGGTCTGCCTGTGCGTCTCCGTCTAGGTTGAGCTTACCAAGCCAAACTGGATTGGTAACGGGTAGTTTGAAGAAACCCGTCGTCCACGCCTGGTCAGAAAAAGCCGTTAAATCTTTGACCTCCACCATACGTGGGAGCCCAACTTGCAGAGATACAATACTTCCTAGAGATTTAGTGCTCAAGAAAATGTCCTGGGTAGCTTAGTAGGCTGACCAACGTGGGAAAAGATGTCATCTAAGTAGTAATGATTGTCGAGTGATGATGATGAAATGCTGGGCTTCAGCCTCGTATGTAACATGAAATTGATAAATGGTCTGTCCTAGTCTAAAAAGCGCTGTAGCCGAACCTGGCATACAAACGTTGTCCTGCTCGCAAGGCAGGACCAGCGCCACCAATAGCCACAGCATCAACTAAGCAATACCAGGCCCCGACACCACTTGGCGGGTTGCCCTGTGGCCAGCCAAAAAGGGGATCGATGGCTGCCCAGTGCCAGGCACCCACAGCGGTTCCGAGTAACTCAAGCCAAGTTGTAATAAAAAATGCAGCCAAGTAGACCATCGGTGAGCGGCCAATGATCAGCCAGACTAAAAATATGCCAAACAAGAATGCCCCCACTGCATCCCCACGATCTGTGTACCCACTGATTCCCCAAAGAGACCATGTACCCCAAACCCCAATGACGAACAGTGCGATCTTCTTTGGATGACGCACAAATAGGCCTGAGCGTGCTAGGGCAACGGCGGTGAGATACACCATTCCATGTCCTGGAGGGACATAGGCAGGAACATTTTCAAAACGATAGGTGTACCCCCCCATATAGATAGAGGCAAAATGTTCACCGACCGTTGCAAATATCACTGCAATGGCCACTTGAACTTTTGTTTCCTTGGTCTCTCCGAACAAGAGGCAACCGAGAAAGAGCCAAGCGAGTCCACCTAAGAGTTGCTGTCGGTCAACAGAGGCACTAATTTCAAAAAGTGAACTAAGACCAACGCACAAGAAGGTCAATGCAGCTATGAGGTAATCGCGGGTTCTGTGTCCGCTGCCTTCAGCATCAGGGAAGTGGCGAAGAGCAGTTCGCTCAAAAGCACTAAGCCAAGATGCAGAAGATGATATGCGAGAAGAGGCACTCATCGGGTCCATCACGAATACTTCAAAGCTGCATTTGCCGTAACACTGGGAACAGGGGAGTACGTATCGAGAGCAGGAGGAACCATAGCGATAGGGGTATCATACAGAACTGTTTGCAAATCGGCAATATAGATGGGCTGAGGCCGTCATAGTGACGATGGGTGTCAGATAAAATAATTGAGGAAGCGGAGGAAAGAAAAACGCCGATCTGTCTTGCCATCTTGCGATGGGGACAGATCGGCGTTTGAGCTAGAACAGGACTACCTAGGCTCCCAAGCGTGTAAATACCGGGAGAACAGGTGCCCAGACCGGATTGATGAGTCGTTCACCTGACTCAGTCCAGGACATAACCAATCCTGCGAAGCGCTGGTCCGGATCGTGGAGAATGTCCACCAACCGCTGCACCTCCCACAGAACGTCCTTGGATTCAATATTGACCTCAACGGTTTGACCAGGTTCAATGGCACTTTCCCTGTCCATCGTCAGGCCTGCCGCTGCAACCAGCTCGGCCGGATAGTTTGGATCAAGTTTAGTCGATCCGAACGCGTTGGTAAACCGGATGCCTGCTGTTGTGAACTCCCCAATCGTTACCGGCTCCGTGCCGTTATTGGTCGCACGAAGCTGAAAACGGAGCGCACGACCAGGTACATCGTACTCGGCATGGATCACCTCAACCACCATCGGGTTGGGTTTAATCGGCATTGGCTTGATTTTGGCCTCACCCGCCTGGAGAGGTACTGAGACAGGGTGCCGCGCATCTGCAGCCAAATACCCGACAGTGACCACAACCAGTACGAAGACCAACATGGCCGCTCCGAACTTCCGATCCATCGGGTCAAGCAGGATCTCGTCTCCATAGGCTGCAAGGACACGAGCTCGGATCAAGTACATGGGGCGGATCATGTACCATCCAACCCAGAGAATGGCTACGGCTGCCCAGAATAGGTGCCACATGATACCCGTGGCAGTACCCATCGTTTCCGAATCGAATGTTTCACCGGTCAGCGTCTTTATCGGATTGGTGAAGTCCGAATAATTACCGGTGATGTCCATCCATCCACCAGGTCCTGCAATTGGTCCTGCGTCCTTCACTGCGAACATCGGGTGGATGTGATGATGGCCTGGGAGTCTGGCCTTTAGTTTGATGATGTATTCGTAGTCACGACCAATTTCCATTGGACCGGAGACGAACATCGGTTCTCCATTCACTTTCGAGCTGAGACGTACGAAAACCGAACTCGGGGTGCCGACGTTGATGAAGGTCCGGTTCGGTTTCACAACTGCGCGAGGCCAGTCCTCTGACAAATGGAACTTGCCCTTCAGCTCAGTGACCTCATTGATCGCGGTTGTTTTTCCAACCCATTCAGTATCGTACCAATTTACAGTACGCATCCGAAGGAATGGTTCCTGCGAACGTTCTCCGTGAGCGAACGCAGGTGTGGTATCAACAAACACTGGTGTCAGGGCCAGTGTCGCCACCCCGCAGAATCCTATTACGAAGTGTTTGAAGAGGTGTTTCGCGTTCATGCTTTCCCCCCAGAGAGTTTTGCCTTATCGCTATGTGCGAGCGTCGCGTAGGCGAACACGTCGTACACTTTTGTCGTTTTATCCCTGTCATCCGTCAGGTAGAAGTAGGAAGTGCAGAAGAACTTTCCGAACTGCCACCAGAGGATGTACATCAACGATGAGGCGAATGCGGCGAAGAAGGAGGAAATCATGGTGCTGTGACCACCGAAGGTACGCAGCGATCCAACCTCGATCATTCGGATGTATTCCGGGGTACCGGTACGAATATACGCGAAGCCCATGTAGTCTGCCCATGAGAGCAGGGTGCCATCCACGACGAGCGGTGTATGGCTATAGGCAAAGATGGCCCAGTTGGTCGGATAAAACAGGATCGCGAACATCCAGGCTCCGATAACTGCCGTTAGCGTCCAGTTTCTGGTCAGCAACAGCACGCAATCAAGAACAATCGCGCTGGGAAGCAACGTTGACGGCATGACGAAGTTGACGGGGTAGTTGGACCACCACCACCAAGCAGCCCAGATGGTTACCCACTTCCCGGCAAGAAGTGCCAGAATACAGATGGTCGCTCCGAATGGCTGCCTGTAGTTCACCCAGTTGTAGTACTGAAGCGCAGCGCAGAAGGTAATAGCGGTGATCGGGGTGACAATCGGCCACCACTGACGGTCCTTCCAGTCAATCCAGAAGTCCCAGTCTCCAGCGAGGAGATCGAAGTGCATGTGGAACGTTCCGATGATGGTGACAAACAAGATCGGAATGAAGTAAATGTAGTCGATGTGCCTGGACATTGCGACGCCTTCAGGCGGCAATTTCGCGGCCTTAATAATCTCATCGGTTCTAAACATAACTGACATCCTCCGTCATTTCAGCCGGTCCGAAGGTGGCCCGACGCCCTGCATGTGGTGCGCCAAGGCCACCTTTGAATCCAGACCTAAGTTATTGGAACTACTCGCCATTACTTCTAGTAGCCGGTCTTGGCTCCGGTACCCACCTGGCTGGGGAACGGATCCAGGATGCTCTTGGGCGCATTGTTCCAGATCACGTCCGCCAGGTTCGACATGCGGCTCACGATCTGTGCCGCCACCCCGCCGGCCGCTCCGAACAACCCGCACCAGCCCAACGTCACAAAGCCCCAGTGCAACGGCGCCGAGAACAGCTCATCGACAAACCAGAACGCATGGCCCCACTCATTCAACCCCACGTTCGGCAGAATGAACATCGGCCCCACCACTGCCGCCACCAATGCAAACGACGTCGCTTGGCTATACAGCGGCAGCCGCGTCTGCGCATACAGATAGCTCGCCACACCGCACGTGATGTACAACGGGAACGTCCCGTAGAACGCCACAATGTGGCTCGCCGTGAAGCTCGTGTCTCGGATGATCACCTGGTGCCACGCGGCATCCTGCTCCAGGGTGTAGCTGCCCGCGTAGTACACGCCCCAGATGTAGCACACCAGCCAGCCCATCCAGTAGAAGTACCGCTTCAGCTCCAGTTTCGGGTCCAGGTTCGCCAGGTTCCGATCCCGCGTCACCCAGATCCACCCGATGGTCACGGCAAAGAACACGGCATTGGCCAGAATGTTAAACCGCCACAGCCCCATCCACACCGAGTCAAACTCCGGGGTCATGGAGTCCAACCCGTGGGAGTACCCAAACGCCCGCTGATACAGCACCCAAAATACCCCGATTGCCAGCATGGCAAACCAGCCAATCTTCACCGGCTTGGAGTCATACCACTGCGAAATGTCATACCCGCG
>JBGTNJ010000003.1:0-99706 GCA_041743145.1 Nitrospira sp.
GGCCCACTGCTCCAGTTGCTGGCGTTCGGGTTCAGTCAGCTGAATGGAAGGGGCGATACGCATGGTCCGGTCCTCCTCTGGAGAGGAGTATACACGTACTGTATAATATGTAAAGCTATTTATGTATCACTACACTAGTGAGGCCTCAGAATGTCCGTGATCCAAGCACAATAAAGCGTCTCTCTCGACTCTGCGACAGGAATCGTCGTCGAACAGCTTTTGGACAATGGCCGACTTAGATTCACAATTCGTGAGAGGGTTTGTGTCGATTCACAGCACGGATGGTTAATGCCTAGAGGACACACCCCTACTGTAAGTAGTTGATTTTATCAAGGTGCAAAACCAGGAGGGTATTTCGTTACGCGCTCTGATTACTGGCACTTGGCCAAACTGACAATGAGATTGCAACAACCAGGTATACGACACCTGCAATAATTGCTACTAGATTGATCTCGTACCATGCGTTGATCCCAAGGTATAGCTCATTCAGAAACAGGCCCAGCACCAACATCACCACTCCAAGCCAATTCCAAAAACTCATACCCATAGCTTGTCTCCTTTCATTGATGGTCCGTGCCTTCTCGTCGCTGTTCCCAGCTCTGCAGTTTCATAGTTTTAAAGCTGCGGGTCACGTTCAGTGTCAGGCCATTAAAAAATTCGACATAGAACATCAAGCCTCTTGGGGGCGTGCGCCTCCCCAGAGTGAAAGCCATAGTGCAATTCCGTAGTACGCTGTAGCGACAAAAACCAAGGAAAAGTTGGTATTGTACCAGATGTTCAGAAAGACGAGCTCATTGAGAAAGAGACCGATAAACAACATTAGAAATCCGATAAAATTAAACCAATGTATTCCCAAGATGAGCTCCTTTCATTGATGATCGTTAGTTATCTATCTACCGACCTCTTTAATGGCTGACTCCTGAGTGACTGACGATAAATTGTACGCCGTCTTTGTCATGAAAATCTACAGCCAACTATGGGTAATAAACTAGACGTTGTCTTATTTCAGTTGATCGGCCTGAGCTGCTAGTCGGTAGTTTCTTTATGCACACTGCCAGAACGAGATGGTTAGAATTATTGCCCACTTAGATATGGATGCCTTCTTCGCGGCGATTGAGGAACGAGACACTCCAGCGTTTCGGGGAGTCCCGCTTGTGGTCGGTGCGGATCCGCTTGGCGGCAAGGGACGGGGTGTGGCCTCCACGTCGAACTATCTCGCACGTGCCTACGGGATTCATTCAGCGACACCGATCTCCATGGCGTGGCGTTTATCTGAAGCGGCTCGTCATGACGGCAAGGCTCCGGTGACGTTTGTTTCGGTTGATATGCCAAAGTATATACGGGTGTCTGAGGAAGTGATGCGGATTGTGCGACGGTTCATCTCGAAAGTTGAGCAAGCCAGCATCGATGAAGCCTATGGCGATCTAAGCTGGACTGAATCCTACGAAGAGGCGGAGCGCATCTGCCGTCACCTGAAAGAAACGATCACATCGGAAGTGCTGTTGACCGCTTCAGTCGGCATTGGGCCCAATAAGTTGATCGCCAAGATTGCTTCGGGGTGGCAAAAGCCAAACGGACTCACGGTGGTGCCTGAGGAGCAGGTGGAGACTTTTTTATCTCCGTTGCCGATCCGGGTCATTCCTGGCATCGGTCCTAAAACGGAGGCGAGGTTGAGGGAGAGGGGGATCAAGGTCGTCAACGATCTGAGGCGTCTCTCCGTGTACCAGCTCGAACAGCTACTGGGGAAACGGGGTGTGGCTCTCTATGATGGAGCTCGCGGGTGGGATGATTCTCCACTCGAAGAATATTGGGAGCCGAAATCGATTGGTGAGCAGGAAACTTTTGAGTCCGATACGCTCGATAGTCATACACTGGTTACTCAACTTGCTAAGCTTGCTCGAGGTGTAAGTGATCGCCTGTCTCGCGAATACTTTAAGGCTTTTCGGACCGTTGTACTGACGGTCCGGTTCGCAGACTTCGAAACCAAGTCGCGGGCCCATACCTTAGCCACACCTACGGGCGACCTAAGTGTATTGCAGCGTGAGGGGTTAAAATTGCTTATGCCGTTTCTTGATCGTCGTGAGAACCCACGTCGAAAACTCATCCGCCTGCTTGGCCTTCGCTTGGAGAAACTGATCTAATTGGCCAAACTATGGAGAAAATTGCTCAAATCGCAGGGTGGGAAGACGTTGTCACGGATCGGTGGGGTGGTGGGTACACGCAGAAATAATGCAAAAAAGGTATGTTGCTGTGAAGGTTAATCATGCGAACCTGTATGCTTTTTCATTCAAATCGCAAGTTCATTTAAAATCAGTGACATGCACATCGGATACATCGGAAGAGTGAATCAATGTCCCTTCGCTCCTCGAATCTAACCGGTAGCCGTTTCGAGCAGAGGAAGCAGATCCCTCGGGAATCCATGTGTATGTCTGGAGCGATCCACAGGCATGGCGCTTGCTCACTTACCCCGATTGTTAGTTTCATTTGTGGAGGTGCTATGGAAACAAGAATGGACCCTAGCGAAACCCGTCCAGACCGTATGGGAAATCTTGCGCCTCGGGTGGCTATGGCGGGTATTCTTCAGCAGGATAAGGGTAGGGGTCCGTTTCTTTATCGCCGACGAGAAGCGCGCTGTAATGAACAGAAGGTGTGTGGCTATGGTCTATGTGAGTCAACCGGTGAAGAGTCTCTGAGCATCGAACAAGGTGAGGCATATTGCCTTAACCGAAGTGAGCATGGCGTTCTTATTCTTCTAGGAAGTGGGATGCGAACCCGGCAACTGATCGAACTCCACATTGCTGAAACTCGATGGGAGCATTCTCTAAATTTGTACGAAGTGCAGTGGACCAAAGCAGTACCGGTTGAGTCTCATGGTCATCTCTTTCTGGCCGGCTGCCGTCTTGTCCTAGGAGCATCTCGATATTGGTCGTTCTAGGAGTATTCGTACGATTTACCAATCCCTCCTACCGGACCGTACATATTTCCCACCTTCTAAACTTCAATTGGTAAGCCTCCGTTGAGGTTTTCTCCTTCCTGGTAACACCGTTCTCGCGGAGCCCTGTACATAATGAGCGGGATAGACTTGGATGACCGCCGACCATCCTCCTTCGCCAGGAAGATGGATTCTTCAGGGTATTTTGACCTTCCCTTGCGGCATGCTCTCCCAAATGGCATCGTTGTCCCTTTTCTTCAAGAAACTCGATACAGATTGATTGCCAGCCTGGATAGCCGTATCCTGCCCGCGTGGTCCTCTGGTTCGTCATCCTCTATCTAGTCCTGTCAGTCGGCATCGGGCTTTTCGCCGCAACCCGTGTACGGAATTCAAAAGACTTTGCCGTCGCGGGTAGGAGCCTGCCGCTGGCCGTTGTCACGGCCACGGTGTTTGCGACTTGGTTCGGCGCTGAAGCTGTCTTTGGCATCTCGGCGACATTCGTGAATGAAGGCTTGCGAGGGGTAGTTGCCGATCCATTCGGATCCAGTATGTGTCTGATGCTCGCTGGACTCTTTTTTGCGCCCCGACTGTATCGACTTAATATGCTGACGGTCGGCGATTACTATCGGTATCGCTATGACCGGTCTGTCGAGGTCCTCTGCACACTGTGCATTGTTGCCTCCTATCTGGGTTGGGCCGCGGCCCAATTCAAGGTGCTCGGCCTGGTGCTCAATGTGGTTACCGAAGGGGGAGTCAGTCAGTCCACGGGCATCGTGATCGGTGCAGTCATTGTCCTCACCTATACGACGTTCGGCGGCATGTTTTCTGTGGCGATTCTGGATTTTGTTCAGATCTCGGTGATCATGGGAGGATTGCTCTACATCGCGTCGATTGTGGGGGAGATGGCGGGTGGGGTGCAAACTGTTATCTCACATGCGGCCGTGGCCGGTAAATTGGAGTTGTTCCCGCCCGCCTCAATCACAGCCTGGATTCCATTCATTGGGGCTTGGATGACCATGATGCTCGGGTCCATTCCACAGCAAGACGTATTTCAACGAATCACCTCCGCGAAGAACGAACAGACTGCGGTGCGAGGTTCGTTGCTTGGCGCTGCGCTTTATTTTGCGTTTTGTTTTGTCCCGATGTTTCTCGCGTACGCCGCGATGCTGATTGATCCAGCCAAGTTCGGATCGTTATTGGAACAGGATTCACAGCTTATTCTCCCGACGCTGATCTTGGAACACACGCCACTTCCAGCACAGATCATCTTTTTTGGAGCTGTTCTGTCGGCTGTGATGAGTTGCTCAAGTGCGACCTTGCTCGCGCCATCGGTGGCGTTGAGCGAGAACGTCATTCGGCCGATGCTTTCACATGTCAATGATGCGGAGTTCCTTCGCCTGATGCGCGTCGTCCTTCTCGTGTTTGCCTTGGCAGTATTGACCATTGCGCTCTGGTCGGATGCCACAATCTATAAGCTGGTAGTGAACACGTATAAGGTCACTCTGGTGGCAGCATTTATTCCATTGGTCGCAGGACTCTATTGGAAGAGGGCCACGACGCAGGGCGCTCTCTATGCCATCATCGCTGGTCTTACGAGCTGGTTGGTGTTGGAGTTATTGAGTCAGCCAACCGACATCTGGCCGCCCCAGCTCATTGGATTTCTGATGGCGGGAATCGGCATGCTAGTGGGATCGCTATGGCCTTCACAGGTGTGTGAATCTAGGAAGACCAACGGGAGAGTGACTGGCGAGTGAGCGCCGTCCCATCTAGTTCTGGGCCATCTTTTTGATAGGTCTAATGATCGAGAACGAAACGTACGGCCCCACGTACTTCTTCCGGTGTGAAGGGTTTCTGAATCACGCGTCGCGCACCGAAAAGCTTCGCGATGTTGAGAAAGTTCTGATCACCGATTGTGCCGGTGATGGCAATGACTCTGACGTCTAGAAACTCTTGTGTCAGAGCGAGGGTGACTTCCATCCCATCTCGCTCCGGCATCAAGATATCCGTAATAACAAGATCGGCAGGTGCGTCTCGATAGAGCATCAGACCAATCTCACCGTTCGCAGCTTCACGAATCTGATGACCATCCTCCTCAAGAATTCGGCGTAACAAGGCCCGAATTGGGGCGTCATCATCGACGATCAGAATGGAAGCCATCTTTTTCCTCGTTAGATCCAAGAGCATGTAGGGCAGCACTCATATGCATCTCAATCTAGGCTGCACGCATCATGACCGTTTGAGACTCCGGGATAAGGTCGTTCTTCCTAGATTCGGGCTCCTCATTCTGAATCGCGGACGTCTGTTGTTTCCGGGAAAGGCGATGTTGCTCGATGACCGGGTCATGAACATTCCCGCAGTTCATGCAACGGTATCCATTCGCCCACATATGTCCAATGGTGCCGTCGAAATCTAAAAAATGATCCCGTACCATGAGACCGTGGCAGCGTGAACAACTCATGTTTCTTCTCCCGGGTTGCAGGTTGTAGGATTCGTGTTCGCTGTTGGAAAGATATCTGATGGGTGTGTGGTCGGTTAGAGCCCGGATGGGGTAACACGAAAGAAGGGATCAGTGGGCAACCGAGATCTAGGCTACGTGGGGTATTCCCAGCACTGAGGTCTGGCGGTTACAAAAATCCGTCACTCCTGCTGAACTCGAACAAAAAGTCGTTCTGTCAACTTGATGTACGCCCTGAACCGTTTCCTCAGTAGCAAGGCAGAGTTGAGGCCCATTCTCTTCGGTTCGGTCAAGTTCCTCTTCAGCTCAGCCGCTCTCGTCACTGGAAAACCCATTGCACCGACTGCTCATGCTTTGGATACCCATCGAATCTCCTGTTCGGCTGCCGGAATGGATGATTACCTTCCAAAACCGGTTTCACTTGAACAAATCGCCGAAGCTCTCGACGGTGGCTGCCCATCGCGTGCGCCCGCGCTGCCTAATGCGTCCTCACCGTCCCCAACATTCCCATAGCGCTGACCTCCATCGGGTCTCTCTTATCCAGTTCACTTGTTCGACGACTCCAGGTAAGCTGTGGGCATGACAGCAGATGCTCCATTTCGATCCTTCCTCTCAGTGCGACGTCTTGCGGTTCTGTTCCTTATCGTATGTGGGGTAGCACTCGCTCTATTGGCAGGATACGGATTTGTCCTTTCCACGAGTTTGGCCCTGCCGAAGAGCGACGAGCATTCGCCGTTGCTGATCTACGGGGCACCGTTCTTTCTCACGCCAGGGATTCATCCCGTGGATGAGGGTTTGTTCGACCGTCTGCATCGCCTAGAGTATAGGCCGGTCACCGCCAAACCGAAGGTTGCCGGTGAGTATTTCGCGACCAAGAGCTCGATTGACATTTTTCTGCATGCGCAGGAAGAACATCGGCTTCCTGCTCGATTAGTCAAACTGACATTAATGAATGGTGTTGTAACCGAGGTCTCGTCTGCCGCTGATGGACAAGCACTCTCACTCGTGGCTCTCGAACCGGTTTTGATCAGTGGAGTGCGGGCCGGTACGAAGCAGCTTCGGGAATGGATTCCACTGGGCCAGATACCCTCCACCTTGATTCAGACACTACTGGCCATCGAAGATCGACGCTTTTTCTCTCATTTTGGGGTTGACCCTATTGCTATCGGACGTGCGCTTTGGACCAATATAACTCGGGGGGCAGTTGTACAGGGTGGCAGTACACTCACTCAGCAACTAGCGAAAAATCTCTTCTACTCTCCCAAACGAACGATATGGCGGAAGTTCAAGGAATTGGTGGCTTCACTGGCGCTCGAGTTCAAGTACCGCAAACAAGACATTTTGGAAAGCTATGTCAACGAGATCTACCTGGGCCAAGCCGGTCCCGTGTCGATCTACGGTGTGGGGGAGGCGGCCCATCGGTACTTCGGCAGACCGCTCGACCAATTGTCGATAGAGGAAATTGCGTTGATCGTTGGTTTGATCAAAGGCCCCAATATCTATTCGCCTGTGAAAAATGTTGAGCTTGCGACCAAGCGTCGAGATGTGGTGCTTCACCGTTTGCGAGAAGAAGGCATCTTGACAGAGGAGTCGTTGACGTTAGCCTTGGCTCGTCCGGTGAAGGTCGTGTTGACTGATGATGCCCTCACCGATGCCCCGTACTTTGTCGATTACCTGCTTAAAGAAATCGAGCAAGGGACCGGAGTAGTCACTCCCGAAGGGTCACGAATTTATTCGACGCTCGATTCCAGAGCGCAGCAAATTGCCGCGCAGATCTTACACGAAGGACTCACAAAGCTCGAGAAGAGCCATCCCTGGTTGGCCGACGTTGAGCCGCCGCTTCAAGGGGCTGTCGTCGTATTGGATGTGAAGCATGGTCATGTGTTGGCGATGGTTGGCGGACGCGATTATCGAGTGAGCCAGTTCAATCGTGCGGTACAGGCGCATCGATCAGCGGGCTCTCTTTTCAAACCGTTTGTGTATTTGGCCGGCTTTGAGGCGGCTCGAGATCAAGGCGCGGCTGGTCTCACGCCGGCGACATTGCTGGCAGATGAACCGGTGACCTTGGAGGCAGGTACCGGTCAGTGGTCGCCACAAAATTATGACCGACAGTATCGAGGGCAGGTGACGGTTCGAACGGCGCTCGAGCAGTCATTGAATGTTCCGGTAGTCCGAACAGCTCACCGAACTGGGATGATGGCGCTCACTCGCCAGCTCCAAGCCTTTGGAATTACCACTCCCTTGGCGGACAACCTCTCCCTGGCGCTTGGCAGTTCCTCGGTATCTTTACTGGAGATCACAGCCGCGTATGCCGGGCTTGCCAATGGAGGGGTCGTTATCCGTCCTGTGGCGCTGTCTAACATGACGCGTGAAGGGGGAGAGACAATCTGGAGTCCACCCCTGGATCGAAGTCAGGCGGCTACTCCGCAGGGGGCGTTCCTTGTGACATCTCTGCTGAAAGGGGTGGTGGATCGAGGAACTGCTTCCAAGGCCAGAGCTCTTGGGGTGAGGGGGCCGGTCGCAGGTAAGACTGGGACAACGGATGGGTCTCGAGACGCCTGGTTCGTCGGATATTCGCCGGATATCGCGATTGGTGTGTGGGTTGGGTTTGATGATGAGCGACCTCTCAAACTGACCGGTGCGCAGGCTGCCCTGCCCATTTGGAGCGAGCTGGCCGTTCGGCTCATTCCGGGGGATCTTTCCGATTTTGAGATGCCCCGTGGTGTCGTTCAGCGTCGGATCGACCCAAGAACCGGTCAACTTGCGACTTCGCGATGTCCGGAGAATAGGGCAGAGTACTTCATTACAGGGACGGAGCCTACGACCTACTGCGAAGTCCATGGTGGTGGGCTTTGGGAACGACTGAAGCAGACGTTCGACTTTTCCTCGTAGATGGCGTCTTCCCACGCCGGGGTGTTGGATTCCACAAACTGTTAGGCGTATCCCCGGTCCTCAGGTAACCTTGGGGAAGACTGGCCTGCACGGAGGAGTCCCCATGAAAAAGACTGGTTATGCAGACGACGGCAATATTACGCTCCTGGCAAAAGGCGTCGAATTGAAGGGCGAGATTAAGGTTGAAGGCACGGTGCGGATCGATGGACGTCTGGAAGGTGATGTGCATACGAAAGGCGAAGTGATTGTCGGCGAAGATGGAGTGGTGAAGGGATCCATCCATGCTGATTCGCTGATCAGTAGCGGACGCATCAAAGCCACGGTCACGGCCACAGGTAAAATCCAACTTCTCAAGACCGCTATTCTGATCGGTGAGGTGCATTGCCCCGCGATGCTGATGGAGGAAGGGGCTAAATTTCAGGGAGTGAGCGATATGGGAGTCACTGGGTGGCCCGAGGAAGCGCCGCGGTTGCCCAACAATGTGCGAGATATGAACGCCCATCGTGGAAAAGCGGTCGCGTTGATCGGAAGAGAAGCCGACCTATAGCGAACCGCAGATTGTTGTTTCACAGTCCGCGTCCCATTCTATGGTCCCCTCACTTTCCTCCTAAGTCTTCCACCCGTGACAGAGATCGCTGGATCTGCTATCTACTCGGTACCTCTTAAGGGAACGCTGCGTCATTTATGACTCGACAGCAGATCTTCTCCATCGTGTTCTTTGCCCTGTTGGTCTTGTTGCTTTACCAGATCGGGTTGATGTTTAAGCCGTTTGTGTTTTCGGCTCTCTGGGCCGGGTTGCTTGCCCATTGGGCCTTTCCCCTCCATCTTCGTCTGACGAGACTATTCGGCGGGAAGGAAATACCTTCCGCCGCAATACTGACCGCTGGTGCGTTGGCAATCGTGGTCGTACCGCTGGTCGTGATGGGGGGCATGTTGGCCCGTGAGGCTGGTGTGGCGGAGCACGAGATCCGCGTCTGGATTTCATCGGGCGGACTTCAAAGACTCCCCGACCAATTGGCAACCATCCCCGTCATCGGCGGTTGGTTGAAATCGGCGGTATCCGGTACCGCCACGCCAGCCTTGTCCTTGGAACAATCGGTCATGACTGGGGTGAAGGCGCTCAGCCAATTTCTGGTCGGCGGGATGGGGGGCTTGCTGAAGAATACTTTTGCGCTCATCACCAATTTCTTCATGATGCTGTTGATATTATTTTTTCTCTTCAAAGATGGTCGGCAGTGGCTCTCCGTCCTGTACGATTTGATTCCGATGGAGGAGTCCCACAAGTCCAAAATTCTGCTTCGGTTGGACCAAACAATTCGAGCCGTGGTGAAAGGGGTACTGGTGACGGCGATCGTGCAGGGGGTGCTGGCTGGTATGGCCTATGTGGCCCTCGGTGTGCCGTTTCCAATGGGACTCACGGCCCTGACCATCGTCTTGGCCCCGATCCCGTTCGGCGGAACCGGTTTGGTGTGGTTGCCCGTGGCGCTGTATCTATTCTGGGTGGGAATGACCGGAAAAGCACTGGGCATGCTGGTGTGGGGGATTGGTGTCGTCTCAATGGTCGATCAATTACTTCGACCGTGGTTAATTGGTCAAGATGTACAGATTCCCGTGTTGCTGCTTGTCTTGAGCGTGTTAGGAGGATTAGCCCTTTACGGATTGCTCGGCCTGTTCATCGGCCCCATTCTCATCAGTTTATTGATGACCGCCGTGCAGATCTATCGCGAAGAATATCATCTCAAGCAGCTGGAGATCTCAGCGAGTCCCCCCGCACCTTCATAACGGTTTCGTGGCGCGTCAACGGATGGTCACACACCTTCGTGACTTCCAGTCGACGGCTGACACGTCACGAATCACGCCTTCTGCTATTCGAGCGGAATGGTAATCGCGATCCCACCCATCACATCGTCCAACTTGAAATCCTGTTTCGGACTCAGCGGATGACTGTTATGACAGGTAACGCAGGCAGACGAGACGGCACGGTCTGAATAGATGGCTTGGAAATACCGTTTCTTGCCGCTTGAAACAATCCCTGTGACCGGTCGATCGGGCTGTCGCCTGAGAACGTCCAATGCCTTTCGCTCAAACTCGGTGGCAGGCGCATTGCGCTGATAGATTGGGGAAAATCCGATCAGCCGGTAACGGATTCCTCTCCCGCTTTCCGCAACGATCCGGCCGGAGTGTTGAAGAAACTGGGCCGGTAAGGGCAGCGTGTTATCCTGCTCCCAATGTTCAGTCGAGGCGAGGATACCTTTTTCTTGCAATCGGTTGACGATGTGTGAGGTGTAAAAGGTGCGATCTGCTTCGAGGATGGCATGAATATAGTCCGCGACCTTTTCCGGTGAGATGCTGATTGTAGCGGGGCTCTCCTTGGCAGCGTGAAGCGCAGCCACGGTCCAGAAACCTCCTAAGAGGAATGCGACGGTTGTGGCTTGGAACGCGAAGCGGAGGTAGTCCATGGGTCTCCTGTTGAAGACGTTGAGGTATTGATGGGGAGCATAACGTGGCATGCTGCGCCTCGATCTTCGACGCACTCAATGCGGATATCGCCTCCGAACTTTCGGACAATGCGCCTGGCGACGGTCAGTCCAAGGCCTGAACCCTCTCCCTGCTCCTTCGTCGTAAAAAACGGGTCGAAGACTTTCGTAAGGTGTTGTTTGGAGATGCCAGGCCCTGAATCGGCGATGGTGGTGGTCACCGTATGGTTTGACACGACTGTCGACAATGTGAGCGTCCCGGTTCCCTTCATGGCATGGGCGGCATTGGTCAACAGATTCACGAACGCCTGCCGGAGTTGGTCTGGGAGTACTGATACCGGGGTATTGCCTGCGTAGGTCTTGTGGATCACAATATCCTTCATATCAACGCTGGTTTGTGCTGTAGCCAACGCTTTGTCCAAGACTTCCTCAACCGGCACCGACACCGGCGTATCAGAGGCTTCACGATCGGTGACTCCGGTAAAATCTCGAATGATGGTGGCCATACGACGACCATGAGCCACGATGTCTCGAGCGCAACTCCTCATATGCTCCAAGTCCTGTTCATCCTGGAGGATTTCTCCCAACCCAATGATCCCGAACAACGGGTTATTGAGTTCATGCCCGATTCCGGCGGTTAATACTCCGAGGCTTCCCATCTTTTCCGCCTGGACCAACTTGTCTTGCAGCCTGCTCTCGTCCGTGATGTCTCGAAGCACCAGCCCGATACTGTCTTCTTCGCCTAGTTTCGTGGGCAATCGGAACCACTGGTAATGGTAGATGCGTGATCCGATGGTGAGCTCGGATCGATGACCGGCTGGTTCATGATCTGTATGAGGTTGCAACGGGTCTCTTGGTACCGTTTGGCGCTCGATATCGGGCATGGTGGCTGCCGTATTGCCGTTCATCTGGAATTCTGCTTGAAGCTGTTTCTGAACGTCCTGGTCGAGTGACAGAATCGAAAACAGCGACGCATTCGACAACGGCTCCTGGATTGCGAATGCTTCACGGGTTGCCTGATTGATATAGCGCACGACGTGGTGGGCATCGATCAAGAGAATGGGAGTTGGAACGGCGTCCAAGATCTGATCCGTGGACTGTTGCAGGACTTGGACTTCTTGAGTTTTCAACTTGACCTGGTCGGTCAGCCCTGCAAATGCGGCTTTCAATTGCGCATTCATGCGGGTAAATTCTCGCGCAAGGTCTTCCAACTCATCGCCGGTGTGGATCTGGATCGGCGTCTGTAGCTCGCCACGCCCGATCGCTTGTGCCGCCTGTTGCAGCTGCCTGACTGGAGTGACGATGCGACCCGCTGCGACGTAGCCGAGCGAGACCAGCAGCATGATGGCGACAGCTCCGAATACCATCACCCAGGTGAGCAGATGTTGGATCGGTGCGAACAGTTCATCGGACGATTGCCAGACGAACGTGTGCCATGATCCATTGTCGATTGAGCCGTTGGTTGCCCGACTGGTCTCAGGAAGAGGGGCAAATCCGATGACAGATGTCGATTGCCCGCCGTGGCCGTCGCTGGAAGCCTCCACCCAGCCATGGTGTTGGGGGGTCACGAGTGGAGTCAAGTTTCGATCGGATAATGGAACGCCTGTTGGAAGAATAGGGCAGCTGATGACTATGCCGCTACTGTCGATCAGCATGACATGGCCGGTCTTGCCGAATCGAATGGCATGGGTTGAGGGGGAAAAAAATTCCTTGGCATCGATGACATGGTGCAGTACGCCGACGGCTTCGTAGCGCAAGCTATCCATGATGGGGAGTGAGATGGTGAACACATAGGTGTTCACCCGGTCGTCAAAACGGATGTCTTCGATGTAAAGCTTGCCCACCGCCTTATTGAAAGCTCCTTGCCACCAAGGGGTGTCGTTGTGTCTGAATGCCGGATGGTCGGTCATGGTGGCGACGAGTACTCCCTGCACATCGGTCAGAAACAGCATCTTCGTCGATGCACGGACGACCTGTGGCAACAATTGACCAGGTGGGCTGTAAACTCCGGCGTAGTATTCGTGGAGTAATGCGCTGAGCGTATTCTCTGTCAGCGATTCGATCGCAGCAGGGTCTCGCTCTGTCCAGCGCTGTTCGAGGTCTGCGAGAGCCGATGTTGAGCGCTTTGGATCGCGTGAGGCATCGCGGCGGCGTTCCAGTTCCCGAATGATCGTCGGATCATGGGCGATTCGAGCGGTATGCGAGATTTCTTCGACCACGAGGAGGTCAAGTTTGCGAGCCGCTTCGGTCGCCAGTGCTTCAAAGCTTTCTCCGCTGATTTCACGGATTTCCTGAGACCCCTGCCAGAAGGCCATCCCCAAACCGACGACGAGAGGGATGATCCCCACGAGGAGCATAGACAGTATGACTTTAGTCTTGAGCCCCCATCTGGCGCCTGCGGGTGAGGATGTGGGTGTTGTTGTCATGTTCCTGCTCGAGGGGTTTCCTCAGTTATCGACGGGTCACCGGGGAATGTGAGGGTAAAGGTTGAGCCATGACCGACGTGACTCTCGACTCCAATGGTGCCGTGCATGTGCTGGATCACATTCTTGATATTGTAAAGACCCAGTCCCGTTCCCTTCCCCGGTGGCTTCGTTGTGTAGAACGGCTCAAAAATTCGGGTCAAGACCTCCGGTGCGATACCGCAGCCGGTGTCCGAAACACGAACTTGAGTCGAGCCGGCTACTGCGGTGGTTTTTAGTGTCAGAGTACCGTGATGTTCCATCGCCTGAACTGCGTTGGTAATCAAGTTCACGAATACATGGAGAAGTTTATCGGGATTTCCCTTCACGACGATGTCAGGTTGATAGTGCTTGTGTATCTCAATGTCTTGAAGTGCGACGGCATAGCGGGCAATTTTCAAGGCTTCATCGAGCTTGCCATTGACGTTGACGACGCCGTCTTGCCGTAGGGAGGCGCGGCGAGAGTAGGAGGTGAGGTCCCGACAAATGGCAGTCGTCCGTTTGACAGCGTCAATAATGTCCAAGGCTTGAGCATGCACGGTCGTGAGGTCCGTTTCATCGGCCAGATTTTCAGCCATGCCGAGAATCAGCTGGAGCGGATTGTTCATGTCATGCGCGATGCCGGCTGCAAACGAGCCCAAACCGGCAAGCTTCTCTGCATGGAGCAACTCGGTTTGCAACGTTGATTCATGTTGGACAAGCAGCCAGAGAAGCCGCGACGCCGGCCCAGTTACAATTGCCGCCCCTGTCGGTCTGTGTTGCTGAAGGGTGGACTCTATCGACGAATCACCGGTAACGTCCATCACAACGTTGAGTGTGTGGTCTCTGAGCAGATCGGCAATCACTCCATACACCGGCACGCTCAGCTCTTGGGCTCGTTTGAGTCCTGGTGCTGAGGCATCCTTGTCGGTAATACCGACGATCTCAATCGCCCGAATCTGATGGAGGACCTCAAGAAGTGCGGTTCCTCCTCGGCCGGCGCCGACGATCGCAACCCTCATTGGGAGCGCGGCCGGCGACGATGTGCTCCGCTGGGTGTCCACGCTCGAATGAGCGAGGGCCGGAGATGTGGTCGCCGCACCCGTTCCATCCGATGGGGGCCTGTCCATCATAGACGCGCCAATTCTCGTTGTTCCATGGCACGACCGACGGCAGCCTTCAAAATCTCACCCTCCACCGGCTTTACGAGATAGTCCACGACGCCCTGCCGAAGGAGCGAGGTCGCCATGTCGGTGTCCGGGAACCCGGTCAGGACGATCAATGGCACCCGTGGATAGTTCTCGCGAAAGTAGGCGATGGCTTCGATCCCGTTCACCTTCGGCATCCGGATGTCGCAGACCATGACATCCAGCAGGAGGCGATTTTCGCCCGAGTTGATGATTTCGATGGCCTTCTCCCCATTCTCAGCTTCAAGCACGTCGTACCCGGCTTTTTGCAGAGTCATCCGAACGACTTTCCGGATGTCTGGTTCGTCATCGACGATCAATACCCGACCATTGCAGCTCTCACCTCCGACAAAAAACCCGGACTTGAATTCACTCATGGTAACCTCCTTGGTGAAGAACGGAGTGCAGTGGGTTCCGTCACGACCTAAACTATCGCAAGGTCAGTGCCGAAGTTGAAAGGCATGCGAAGATCCATCATTTCAACAGGAAGTTGAATCAAAGCTGCTTCCGCATTTAACCGACTGGCTCAAACGCACCACCAGGTTGGTGAAATCCACCACCGACGGATGCTCATTGCCTTTCAGGGCACGTTTCAGCTAGGGTATTGAAAACACTGCTGGAGTTGATACTTGTGATTACACCTGATGTGCTTACAGAATTTATTCGCAAGAGCCTGCCGGACGCTGAGGTGACAGTGACGGATCGTACGGGGACCATGAATCACCTGAAGGTCGTCATTGTTTCCGATGGGTTCGAGGGGAAAAATCTTTTAGATCGGCACCGCATGATCTATCAGGCCTTAGACGCACCGATGAAGGATGGACGAATCCACGCATTAGAACTCACCGCCCGAACCAAAGATGAGACATAGGAGGAGGCCATGGCTGACCAGATGGAAGAAGAAATCCAAAACGAAGTGAAGGCTCATAAGATTTTGATCTATGGCAAGGGGACCAAGACGATGCCGATGTGCGGGTTCACGAAGGAGACCATGCAGTTTTTCGACAAGTATGGGTACCCCTACGAACTCATCGACGTTTTGTCGCAACCGGCTAAGCGGGACGCACTGACGAAAATCACGAATTGGCCGACGCTCCCTAAAGTATTTATTGATGGGACTTTCTACGGCGATACCGACGTGCTCGATCCGATGGCCGCCAAGGGCGAGATGGAACCACTGCTGAAAAAAGCATTCGGGAAGTAGAGGAGTCTCGGCTGGCGAACGGCGCGCAGGCTCGGTTTCGCTATAATGCATCGAAGTCAGACGGGTAACGAACGTTTTTCTTTCTCCCAGGTGCTCCTCTAAAGCTGCGACATCCGTCGCAATGCCGTCGCACCTGGTACTGCTGGCCTACAGAGTTGACGATTCCTGCTATAGCGAGAACCTCGCCGCGCAGCCATTCCATCCGAGACTTGGAAGAGGTGGTTGGAGAAATTTTATGGGAAAGAGCTCCGCTCATACGGCGAGTATATTGATTGCCGTACTGGGCTTGGTCGTCAATGCTGGATGTGCTGCAGCTCATCGGGACAATCATCTTGTCTGGGAACACTCGCGGATCGTTGATCTGACTCATTCATTTGGAACGGATACGATCGTCTGGCCGACGGAACAGGATTTCAAGCTTGTCGTTCAACATGCCGAAGATACACCTGGTGGCTACTACTATGCGTCGAACCGTGTGGAGATGCCTGAACATGGTGGCACCCACATTGATGCGCCAATTCACTTTTCCAGAGGAAAGCAGACGCTGGACCAGATTCCCATCGAGCGGATGATCGGAACCGCTGTCCGAATTGATGTTGCTGCGCAATGTGCCGGCGATAGGGATTATCGAGTGGCGATCTCAGATCTCGAACGATGGGAAGCTGAACATAGGCGGATTCAAAACGGCACCATTGTCTTACTCGACACAGGCTTCGCCAGCTTCTGGCCAAGTCGGAAGGACTATCTAGGAACCGAGCTGAGGGGACAGGCGGGGGTGCGGGCGCTGCATTTTCCTGGGTTGCATCCCGAGGCAGCAGTTTGGTTAGTGCGAGAACGACACGTTAAGGCAGTCGGCATTGACACCGCGTCGATCGACTATGGTCAATCGACCACGTTTGAAACACATGTCGCACTGCTTTCCCAGAACGTGCCGGTGTTCGAGAACCTTGCCAATCTTGGCGACTTGCCTGATCGTGGCTTTGACGTGATCGCGTTGCCCATGAAAATCGCCGGCGGGACCGGAGGGCCACTGCGAATCATTGCGACAGTACCCTCTTCACATTAATTCTTGGCCTTGATGCGTGATGCGTCAAGCCTCCTTGGTTTTCCTCGTGTCATAGTTACTGCTGGGATCAGAATTCCAGTCTCACCCCCTAGCATTGTTCCCTGACCAGTGAGAAACCATCGGCCCACGAGGGCTGCAGTTGCTGCGTCCAACTCATCGCTAGTCAAAGATTTCGTCGTCGCTAAAGGCCACGCGGGTTTCAGCAGTCAGAACGCGTTGCACACTTAGGCCCGTTGGTCGCTTGAGCGACCCGGCGAGATCGATCCCGACAACCTAAACAATGAAACTTTCTTTGACATCGGAATTGTTCTAGTAGGATTGGCAGGGCGGAAAACCTAAAGCTTTCCACTCATGACAGAAACTTAGCCTGTGCCCTCTTACACTGCCCGGTCAATCATCGAGAAATATCGTTTTCTTAGTTCTTCAAGACATGGATTCAGGTGTGCGATCGAAGCTTCCCAACTCTGATCAATGATCTTTAGCCTGCTATTGAGGAACACTTTGAAAATCTCAAACATTTTCAAGAAAGCTTGTAGAGTCAACACGAAATAGAATCTATACTCAGAAGTTTGTCGTGGAAACTGGAAGTAGTTTATCTGCAATAGATCGGCATTTGCTTCAGAAAGTTCTTTCACTTCCATTCTATGAAAGAAGGAGCTGATGTCAGCATGAGAACCGTATTCGCTACATGAATCATGCAGGCTGAGCAGGATACGGGCAAGTGGGTACTTCGAGGAATCTTTCTGAATTTCCTTCTGTAAGTTGGACTTAATGTATTTGAAATAACTATTTTGTTCAACGTAGCCCTTGGCTGTACCGGGATCGAGAATAATTTTATATGCGGTTAAGGAAGCATCGATGGCTCTTCTAGTCGAAGAAAGCGACTCTGATAGGTGGGAGCGTAGAATGCAACTCACTGAGAAATAGAGATGAAAGTGTGTGAATAAGTACAATTGGCTTACTAAGAGGCCAGGTTGATCATCTTTAGGCATCCGGATGCGCGAGATGGGAGACTGGAAAATGTTGTCGAGTTGTTCAAATAAATCAAATTCAGCCCGGAAGTTTAAAATGCTGGCCAATAGGTTCTGCTCTTCTGCCCCGAGGTATTCATGAAACCGCAAGGCCATTTGTCAGATCACCTTAGAGACTACGCGCTGCTGAGACTTGATAAGAGGGGTCATCCCGGCCCAGGCTGTGTATAGTGCTAGGCATGACAAATTAAAGAGCCTTGGCAAGATACCTTCCCCTCTCTTCCTTCAGTTGCGGTGATTCTAGGTGTGTATTGCCGCTTTCTCAAGCTCCTATGCAATATACCAATGACGCTGCCGCGACTGATGCGATATTTCCCCATGTTCTAGCCTGCGGGTGGTTCAGTGCTCTCAACAGCGTTCGTGTTTGCCCTCTCTAGGAGGGACTGTAGCTCAGTAGAGCAACTTGATGGGAAATGGGGACCACCGATTCGTGAGCTGGGTTAGGCCGCAATAGTTTCTTTAGTCTCGTCCAAATGTTTTTGCAGATAGGTCATGAAGGGGGTGCCGCCGGTGCCGACTGCCGTAGGATTGGTCGTGCTGGTCTGATGTTGGCGATTGATGTAGCTGTCTGCGTAGCCGATGTGAATTTCTCGGAATTTAGCCAGAAGATCCACGCAAGCAGAGTAAGCGGACCACAGTTCAGGGTGCGATTGTCTACGATCACGGACATAGCCAGATAGGACGGCGCGCCCACAGTCGTCAGTCTGGCTCTCGATGGCCTGAAGAAAGGCGCGGTGGCGGGGCGGCATGTAGTCCCGCATTTCTTGTAAGTACACCGTCAATGGATCGGGTGCATGACGGATACCCAGTCCCGCGTCCAGACACGGCACGATCGTGCTCTGCGCTCCGGTTTCACCACGAAACTGCTGTGGCTTCTGGGCATAGGCTTCGACGTTGTCATAGATGAGGCCGTTAGGCAGCGACGGGCTGTTCTTCCATCCGTGAATGTAAGGCCTCACGCGGGTGTAATACACATAGGGATCGCAGCGCTCTTTCATGCTGAGGAGCGTATCCCGCATAGCTGTTTGCGCGGACGCCAGAGCCTGTAAGCCCGATAGCACCTCTTCATCCTTTCCCTTTGAAGCCGCATTGATCGCGTGCACCAGACCATCCAAGCCAGGCCCCGCTTGTTGCTCAATCTGGATGTGGACGACGACAAACCACTCTTCGTCCAGCCCACCAAGAAAATTCTGTAAGAGCACGATGTTGTCGAGCTGAATCGGTTTCTTTCCATCAAGCCGGCGCCAGTTGTCCAGCGCGTAGGAGGCGTAGGAAAGGACCGGCGGACGGCCGAGCGTCTGGGCTATCTCGTACCACGGCCGGGCGAGCTGGGAGGGGAGCCTGATGGTCGGTTGCCCCGGCGTTTCCCAAACATAGGCGTGGCCCGCGAATGACAGGATCCGCATGGCGGCTCGGTACTCGTCATCACGCCAACTCGATGGGATGGATGAAAGCAACGACGGTTGTTCGTCGATAAACTGCCGCACCCGGCGAGCGCTCAATAGCTTCGGCATCTCGTGTCCCAGATGGTTAAGCGTAGGGCAGTCAGGAAGAGTTTCACAAGGATCCGATGGCAGGAATCCCCGCTCAGGAGAGATTTCGAAATCTGTAAGCGACAGTGGTTGGGAGGTGGAAGATTTCACGGAGGCTCCTTGCCCACACTCTACCATTCCTCTATAAGATTGCAATTTGTTCCAGTTGTGACCAATGAGGTCGAGAGTGACCGGAAAACTTGGCAGAGGAATGGTGACCGCCTGAAAGAGAAAGGCCACCTCAACTGAGGTGGCCTTTTCTTTTACCCTCTGCGAGCAGATGGGGAAAGGTACATAATTAGCGGGTGGCGGGGAACGCCTCCACTGACGCGCGCAACGAAGGGACCCGCTGGGGGATGGGTGTAGTGAGCACGTCAGGGCCGTTTCCAGACAGGACCCGCGATTAGGTACCCATCTCCCAAGATGCGAGATACTTCTTCTGTTCCTTCGTCAGCGTGTCGATGGCCACGCCCATACCGGCCAGCTTAAGTCGAGCGATTTCTTTATCGATCACCGGCGGCACCGGATAGACCTTCTTCTCCAACATCTTATAGTTCTTCACGAGGTATTCAGCACCCAGTGCTTGGTTGGCAAAACTCATGTCCATGACGCTGGAGGGGTGCCCTTCTGCGGTGGCGAGGTTGACCAATCGGCCTTCGCCGAGCAAGCTGACCCGGTGACCATTTTTCTTGAGAGTAAACTGTTCGACGCCGGTACGAACCACCCGGCGTTTGCTGGCCATCTTTTCGAGGACCGGAATATCCAACTCCACGTTGAAGTGCCCGCTGTTGCAGACGATGGCACCGTCTTTCATGACGGCGAAATGTTCGCCGCGAATGACGTGGATGTTGCCGGTGACGGTCACAAAGAAATCGCCAACTGGGGCAGCCTGTTCCATCGGCATCACACGGAACCCGTCCATGAGGGCTTCGAGACCTTTCAACGGATCCACTTCGGTCACGACGACATCCGCTCCCATGCCCTTGGCACGCATCGCGATACCGCGTCCGCACCAGCCATAGCCCACGACAACGACGACGGACCCGCAGATCAAGCGGTTTGTGGCGCGCACAATGCCGTCCATGGTGGATTGTCCAGTGCCGTAGCGGTTATCGAACATATGTTTCGTGTCCGCGTCGTTGACGGAGATGACCGGGAACTTGAGGACTTTCTTCTCCGCCATGCTGCGCAACCGGATGACGCCGGTGGTGGTTTCTTCCGTGCCGCCGATCACGTTTTTCAGCAGCTCTTTGCGTTTGGAATGGAGGTGCGACACCACGTCTGCACCGTCATCCATGGTGACATGCGGTCGATGGGCGATTGCCGATTCGATATGCCGATAGTAGGTGGCGTTGTCTTCACCTTTGATGGCAAAGGTCGGAACACCTTCGTGTTGAACCAACGCAGCGGCCACATCGTCCTGTGTGCTGAGTGGATTGGACGCGCAGAGACGCACATCAGCTCCGCCCGCCTTAAGCGTGATCGCGAGATTGGCAGTTTCTGTGGTCACATGGAGGCAGGCCGTGACTCGCACACCTTTCAATGGCTGCTCGCGCTTGAACCGCTTGCGGATAAGCCGCAACACGGGCATCGTGGCTTCAGCCCATTCGATCTTCAATTTGCCTTGATCTGCGAGCTTGATATCTCTGACATCGTAATCCACGAAAATCCTCCTTCTTGGTGAATGCGAATCGCCATCATGAAAAGGGGGGCGGGTAGGGTACCCGTCCCCCTTTGCCAATGTGCTTGGGAGTGATCCGGTTATAGGCCAGCGTCTCTGCGCAGTGTCTTGGCCTTGTCAATTTTTTCCCACGTAAACTCTGGTTCGCTGCGTCCGAAATGCCCGTATGCGGCAGTCTTTCGGAAAATCGGACGTCGAAGCTTGAGATGATCGATAATACTCTGTGGGGTCAGGGGGAAATGTTTGCGCACGAGTTTGTCGAGAATATCGACGGAAACCTTTTCGGTGTTCTTGGTATCGACCAGGACGGAAACCGGATCGGCCACTCCGATGGCATAGGCCAGCTGCACTTCACACTTATCGGCCAATTTGGCGGCGACAAGGTTCTTAGCGATATAACGAGCCATGTAGGACGCAGAGCGGTCCACTTTCGTTGGATCCTTGCCGGAGAACGCTCCGCCGCCATGACTCCCATGTCCACCGTAAGTGTCGACGATAATCTTTCGGCCGGTGAGACCGGTGTCACCCATCGGGCCACCCACCACGAAGCGACCGGTTGGATTGATGTGATGTTTCACGCTGGTTGGATCATAGAGGCCTTTGGGCATCACGGGCTTGATCACTTTTTCCATAAGGTCACGCTCAATCTGCTTATTGGTCACATCGGGACTGTGCTGTGTGGAGACGACGATCGTATCGATCCGCACGGGCCTGCCGTTCTTATATTCCACCGTCACTTGGGATTTGCCGTCGGGCCGTACCCAATTAAGGATCTTCTTCTTGCGCACCTCCGCCAGGCGCATGGTCAGTCGATGGGCCAAGACGATCGGCATCGGCATGAGCTCGTTTGTTTCGTTCGTGGCATATCCGAACATCAAGCCCTGATCACCTGCCCCTCCGGAATCCACGCCCATCGCGATATCACCGGATTGTTGGTGGATGGCGGTCAGAACTGAGCAGGTATGATAGTCGAATCCCCACGAGGCATCGCAATACCCGACATCCTTGATGACTTCCCGAATAATATCAGGGATCTCGACATAGGCCTTTGTTGATATTTCGCCCGCGACCAGAGCGATTCCTGTGGTCAGGATGGTTTCGCAGGCCACGCGGGAATGTTTGTCCTGAGCGATGATAGCGTCCAAGATGCCATCAGAAATTTGGTCAGCGATCTTATCCGGATGGCCTTCAGTGACCGATTCCGAGGTGAACAGGTAATTGTTTCGCATATGCCCTCGTGGGTTCAGGTTATGGAATGCCAGCGTTATTTCGTCTACAAATTGTGAATGCTGAGAGAGGTGTGGGGTGAGAGGCCACACGCTAGAATTTTGCAATTCTAGAGAGATCCGTTGGCTTTGTCCATCACTTCGGTGGTAGGGGCATGAAAATGTGTCACTCGTGGTTGGCTTGACTCAGGTTTTTCCGGGCTTGTAACATGGCTAAGTTTAAAAGAAATCCTCTCGGTGCTGAGTAGAAGGTCAAGCCTAACGGCTACAACTAGGTTGAGACTATTTAACCGCATATCCGGATATCCCACTGAATCTTATAAAACTATATGCTGCGACATCATCGGGCAACACCATTCTTGACCCTTGTGGTAGCCAGTGGGATTTTCTTGGTACCTTTCTCTGAGACGGAGTCATCTCAACCTGGGAAGCGACCCAGTTTCGAACGGGGTGTTGTTCAAGTCGGGGACGAAGCGCCGAACTTCCAGCTGCGTGACCTCCACGGCAAGATGATGAGCTTGTCGCAGCTTAGAGGGAAAGTCGTTCTCCTGAATTTCTGGGCGACCTGGTGCGGACCATGTCGTGTCGAGATGCCAGCCATGGAACAGCTGTATCAAACGTTCCCTCGGCGAGAATTCGAGATTCTCGCAGTGTCAACGGATTCTCAGGGGGCGGCCGTGACACGGCCATTCCAGAAGCAGATGGGCTTTACTTTTCCCATTCTCCATGACTCGGAGTATCGCACTGGGTTGGTGTATGGGGCTCGCACACTCCCGATTACCTTTATGGTTGATCGTCGGGGGATTGTGCGACAAAAGATTTTTGGTGCTCGCGACTGGGCCTCACCGGAAGCCCGTGAATTGATTCATGCGCTGATAAAGTCGTAACGATGACACAATCGATCCCACAGATTTCTCTGATCGCCGCCTTCTCGGCGGGGCTTCTCTCATTTGTGTCCCCCTGTGTGCTTCCGCTAGTGCCGAGCTACATCTCGTATATCACGGGACTCTCGGTCGAGCAGCTCACCGATGCGTCTGAGCGGATGAAATTCAAAAAGGCGATCGTTGTGAACTCCCTGCTGTTCATCGCGGGTTTCTCATCGGTCTTCATCGCCTTCGGGGCGTCGGCAAGCTTCCTGGGTCAGCTCTTGATTACCCATCAGGACCTTATTCGCCGTATCGGCGGAGTCTTGATCATCGTGTTTGGGCTCTATCTCCTCGGGATTTTGAATCTGACGTTTCTGAAGATGGAGCATCGATTTCAATTCCGCAACAGGCCGGCCGGGTACTTGGGATCCTTCTTGATCGGAGTGGCCTTTGCCGCAGGGTGGACACCCTGTGTCGGACCGGTACTGGGATCCATACTTCTCTACGCGAGTACGACTGATTCTCTTCTCAACGGCGTTGTGCTACTAACATTTTACTCGCTAGGGTTGGGGTTACCGTTGTTCCTTACGGCATTAGGTGTGGATCGATTTCTGGCCTATTTCAAAGAAGTACGAGCCTATTTGTGGGGAGTTTCAACGGTAAGCGGGGTTATGCTGGTCCTGGTCGGCGTGATGATCTATGCGAACTCACTTACGATGGTGACTAGTTTCTTGGAGCGCTATGGAATCGGGTGGTACCTGGGTCAGTAGTGAGTGTTGGTCTCGAACGACACCCTCAGCTTCGTTTGTTTGCTTCCCGGGTGGAAGGCACAACCTACGCCCGTAACCTTTCGCCTTTCGTCGCCTCGTTGACAGAGGCATTCCCTTGATTCCGAACCAGTGACGACTGAATTAGCACCAGGCGCCAAGGCGGCAGACCGTGAAAGCGTTTCCGAGCGCACCCGCGGTGGGAGAACTAAGCCGGTCGAACGAGGAGGGAACGCCAAGTGTTCCTATCGCCGAAGATGGCGATGAAGAAACGGATGGTCCGTTAGGGGTAGGTGGTCGGCTGCTTAGGATGATCCCCGAGCCGGCATCTGAAAGGGAGGCTGGATCTGACTTTTGTGCAAGGAGCGTATTGGGGCGTGCTCCGCCGATTTTTTCTAATAACGTGGACCCAGCCTCGGACGCCGTACTGTTAGGATGTTTGTCCAAGAGTACGACGAGATTGTCCCTGGCCCAATCGTCCGCCCCCATTTCATGGTATGCCTTGGCCTGGAAATACAACGCATCGGAAGCGACCGGCTTATCCGGATAGGTTTTGATGATCTGTCCGAACCGATGAGCGGCGGCAAGATACGAACCCCGTCGGAAATAGAATTGTCCCACGAAGAGATGCATCTGAGCGATCCAATTGTGGCACTCCTCAAGTTTCTGCTGCGTCTGCGCATCGTAGCGGCTGCCGGGGAACTCTTTTCTCATCTGTTCGAATGCCGCGATGGCTTTCTGCATCGGTTCGGGATCTCGATCGATGGTCTTGGCCATCTTGAAATGGATTTCCCCGATCCTGAACGCCGCATAGGGAGCCAGCACGTGATTGCGATGGAGATCCATGAAGTGGTTGTATTCGACTAGGGCCTCCGCATACTCTTCTTTCTCAAAATACGCCTCTCCCCGCTTCATGATCACATTGGGGTGGTAATGGTTGTCGACGGTATCTCCCAGAAAAATTTGCTCGTCCGTTCCACTGATGACTTTTTTGAGTCCGCTCCGTACGTCGCTTGGGGTAATATCACCGGCGCAGGAGACTAGAAAAAGAGACCCAAGGGTCAGACACCCGGCCAGTCGAAAACGTGAGGACTTGGATGGCGGATGAACCGTGAGACGAATACCGAAGGAACTCATATGCGACACACATAGCAAGGAAACAGGTAAAAAGCAATCATACGCTCGATTTGGTTGACCTGCCTGCTCATGCTCCCTATAATCCAGCCCCAGATTCGCTTTCTGCAATCTGATCAATTTCGTTAAAATTGATAAGGGCTTAGGGGAATGATTCGACCGCGGATCATCGGAACAGGCAGCTATCTTCCGTCCCGTGTCGTCACCAACGAAGAGATCGCCCGTATGACGGGGATATCTCCGGCTAGTATTGAACGACTTACCGGTATTCGGACCCGGCGTTGGGCTGCAGAGCAGGAGGCGTCTTCCGATATGGCCATTGCGGCAGGGCGTCGGGCTCTCGATGCCGCCGGATGTACGCCTTCTTCCATCGATGCCATCATCCTGTCCACAACATCTCCCGATATGGTATTTCCGTCAACAGCGTGCGCCGTTCAGCGAGGCTTAGGATGCAGGCAAGTAGGAGCCTTTGATGTGTCTGCGTCCTGCTCGGGGTTTTTGTATGGCCTTTCCATGGCGCAAGCCATGATCCAGAGTCGTCACTTGCGGACCTGTCTCGTGATCGCGTCAGAGGTGAAGTCACGATCCCTCGATCTCCAGGATGACACGACGACACCGTTGTTTGGAGACGGAGCCGGAGCCGTTATCGTTCGAGGTGAAGACGATCACAATGCTGAGTGGCGAGGGATCCTCGGCACAAAGTTATATGCCGATGGAGCACACCACGGACTCATTCGTGTTCCTGGCGGCGGATCGCGGGTGCCATTGTCGTCCGATACGTTGAGAACGGGAGGGCATGCGCTCCGTATGCGGGGGGCACCGCTCTTTCGGCTGGCCGTTCGACGAGTCGAACGCGCGGTGATGGATATCTTGAAAGAGTTCGGCGTTCGTACAGAGGATATTAAGCAGGTGGTTCTCCATCAGGCGAACGGGCGCATCTTGTCTCAAATCGCAGGTCGCTTGGGTGTCAGGCCCGATCGCTTGGCATCGGTAATCGAACGGTATGGTAATACGTCCTCGGCATCTCTTCCGATCGCGCTCGATGATGCGGTGCGCAGTGGAAAAATCTTGCCAGGAGACCTGGTACTCCTTGGCAGTTTTGGCGGCGGTCTGACATGGGCCACGAGCCTTGTTCGTTGGTAAGGGGTTCGTAGGAAATCGAGACCGTCGCAGGATCCAGAACGCTCTGCGGAGCCCCAATCCAGAGCAAAAAAATCGAGGTGACGTCTACCCGACTATGGGGAAGCTCTCACGAGCGCCGTTCATCCCAAGGAGTCGTCCCGGGTCTAGATCTTGCCTGCCTCGGCCATAGAACTGGAGCCGCGAGCTTTGCCTTCGAGTGGCAGGCGAACGACAAAACGACTGCCTTGAGGATGATTTGCCTCCACCCACACATGTCCGCCATGCCCCTCAACGATGTGTTTCACGATCGCTAGGCCCAACCCCGTTCCCCCTAGTTCCCGCGATCGTGCTTTGTCGACACGATAAAAACGTTCGAAGACACGGGGCCGGTCCTGTTCCGGGATCCCGATCCCAGTATCGGCGACGCTCAGGTCAATGGCCGTCGCCGGTCGCTCGGAAGTTCTCGGGGAAGGAGCCAAGGCGGCGCTGACCGTAATCGTTCCACCCGCTGGCGTATACTTGATTGCGTTATCGAGCAGATTGCCCAAGACTTGTGCAAGCCGGCCTTCATCTCCTGCCACAGGAGGAAGAAATGGCATGATGGCTGTCACGAGGTGGTGGCGATTCTTGTCGGCCATCGGTTTGATCATCGAGAGCGTCCGCTCAACTAGGGCTTGCAGTTCAAGCGGTTCTTCTTTCATGGAAATGCGGCCTGATTCGATCTTCGACAATTCGAGTAGGTCTTCGATGATCAGATTCAGCCGATCGCTTTGATTGAGGATGATACTCAAAAAATTCGCAGACGCGGCAGGGTCTTCCTTGGCCCCATCGAGCAGGGCCTCGACATAACCCTTGATGGACGTCAGCGGGGTGCGAAGCTCGTGCGAGACGTTCGCCACAAAATCTGTCCGTATTTTCTCTAAGCGTCGCAGTTCCGTAATGTCATGGAAGACCAACACCACACAGGCTTCGTTTTCTCGTTTTCCTCCTGCGGGAGACGCTTCAATTTGCAAGCATCGCCCCGTAAGCGGCAGCACAATTTCATCCTGATGATGGGCCGGTGATTGAAGGATGAAGGCTATCAATTCGTTGAGCTGTTGATGGCGAAATAACTCGGTGCAGGGGCGGCCTCGTGCTTCGATACGGGAGATACCGAACATCCGTTCCAGCGCCGGATTGACCTGCAAGACGTGGCCGCGATAGTCCAAGACCATGACGCCTTCAACCATCGATGTCAGGACAGCCAGGAGTTGAGTGCGATCTTCTGACAGTTCGTCGATCTTGGCCTGGAGCTGGTCGGTTATGTGATTCAGTGTGGAGGCAAGCAAGCCGACTTCATCTTGTGCGGTCGTCCTGATGCGGAGGGTGTGGTTCCCGGCACCTAGTTGGCGAGCAGCCAAGGCGATATCCGAAAGAGGCTTGGTAATGCTGTGTGCCAACCAGACGCTGAGCGTGAGGGCGACGACGATCGCCAAGCCAAGCGCCAGAAAGAGATGCTCTCGTACTTCCGAGAGTTCTCGGTCAAGCCCGACCATCGGGAGCCCTACCCGTACGACAAGCGGTAAAGTCTCCTTGGCAGTTTTCATGAGGACGGCACGATACATCGTCCGTTCCCCGGTGGTATGACTAGAGCGGATGTCCTGCCCCTGTCCCGTAGAAATGGCTTGATCGATTTCCGGGCGAGTGTTGGGATCTTCGATGGAGAGCTCGGCACCTTGAACGGCGCTATCGGCGAGGACGGTTCCATCAACGGCGATCAATGTCACCAGGGCCGCGGCCCGGGTACCGAGGTCACGCGCGGTTTCCTGAAGTTGCGCGGGGGGTAGGGATGAACTTTCTCCAGTAAAGAGCGACTGGAACCCGTATTCGACGAGTTTGGTTTTCGCCTCCAGCACCTCACCCAATTGTGCCAAGCGTTGTCGTTCGAGGGCTTGAACCGTCATCACGCCAGTGATCAGCAGACCACAGGCCACTGCCACCAGCGTTCCAATCAATACCTTCCAGCGGATCGACCACGTCATCCTAGCTCGTCTAGATCTTTCAGTTTGTAACCCAATGATTTGATAGACACGATGGCCTCTTCGAGGAGCGGGAGTTTTTGTTTTAGTCGACGGATATGCACATCGACTGTTCTGGTTGTTCCATAATAGTCGTATCCCCACACGGCATTGAGCAACACCTCGCGAGTGAGCACACGACCTCGATGGCGCAGCAAATGCTCGAGTAGGCCAAATTCCTTGGCCGTCAACGTGACCTCTTGCTTGCCAAGGCTGACTTCATGCCGAGGGAGATTCATCGTGAGCGTGGCGTAGCGGTAAAGATTGGGCTCGGTCTCGGGCGTGCGTTCGACTCGCCGCAGCAGAGCTTTAACCCTTGCGACGAGTGACTTAGGGCTGAAGGGCTTGGTCACGTAGTCATCCGCGCCCAATTCCAGCCCGACGATCGTGTCCGATTCTTCGGCTTTGGCCGTCAGCATAATGATCGGCAGCATGGCGGTGTCAGGAGCGGAACGCAGACGCTTGCAGACTTCCAGGCCGTCCATTTCCGGCAACATGAGATCAAGGACCACGAGATCGGGTCTGTCCTCCGTGACTTTCTTCAGAGCTTCGAGCCCGGTCACCGCGAAGATGGTTCGAAAGCCTTCTTTCTCGAGGTAATGCTTGACAAGGTGCAGAATATCTCGTTCGTCTTCGACGATCAGGATTTTCTTGTGAGTAATGCTACTCATACGGATCTCAGCGTACGGGGGAGGGAAGAGGCTGTCAAGTAACCGCGGTAAGGCGGTGGTTGAGAGAGGCTCACTGCGGACAGATTATTTGTAGGCCACTGCCGCACTCGATGGTCCGGCAAGGCGAATCACTTCGAATCGTTTGAAGCCGACTTCCCCACACCACTGACGGAAGTCCGCACCAGAATAATCGAATGCGTCGCCAAATTCGATCAACATGTTCAGTGACATCAGCAACCCTTGCACGTTCTCGCGCCGGGCGTCGTCAATCAATGCCTCGATCACCACGAGCGCGCCGCCTGACGGTAACGCGTCGTATGCCGAACGAATCAGATGCATCTTTTTCTCGAGATTCCAGTCGTGCAAGATCATACCCATCGTGATGAGGTCGGTCTTCGGCAACCTGTCTTTGAAGAAGTCGCCGGACGCCGTACGCACACGACTCGCTAAGCCAGCGGCGGCGATGTGTTTTTTCGCGATCGGTTCGACGACCGGTAGATCGAAGCTGGTACATGTGAGGTGTGGGTGGCGCTTCGCAACTTCAATGCTGAGCAGTCCGGTCGCTCCGCCGACGTCGCAGAAAGTGCGGAAGTTCGAGAAGTCGAATTTCTCCGCAAACGCCTCAAAGTTGATGCGCGACAGGCCGGTCATCGCGCCCATGAATTGTTCCAGCCTAGGCAGGTCGGAGTAGAGTTCCTCAAACATTCCTTTCTGTCCGTGCTTCACCTCATTCTGCGGTCGTCCGGTCCGCAACGCCTCGGGGAGATCGTTCCAAAATTTGAACAGCCTCGCATTAAGCATAACCAGAATCCCCCCGATGTACCGCGGGCTTGCTGCGTCCAGGAACATTGCTCCTTCGGGCGTGTTGAAATACTTTGCCTGCGGGCCATCGCCTTCACGGTCAAGAAACTTCATCGCCACCAATGCATCAAAAAAGTCGGGATTGGCGCGCGGGTGGAAACGCAATTCCGTGCCCAACTCGGGCCCAGTGAGACGCCGACCGGCGAGCGTGGTGAATAGGCCCGCTTCCACGGCCGTGAGTAGGACCTTGGAGCTCCAAAAACTGAAGGCGGTTTGTAAGATAGAAGAAGGATTTGGAGTAGCATTCATATGGCAGCAATTCCCCTATGAGTGGTCACGGGTTGCTCTTCGCTCCTGATCACTGTCCTGCTCTGGTCCTCGCTTTCACATCAACGAGAATTCCGCAGACATCAATGAACACCCTTACATTACCTGTGGTATCCTTCCGCGCGACCGTGAAGATGAGGTCGGACCCTGGATCTGCGTAGAGAATGACTTCCTGACTTCCGAAATACCGCACTGGAAATTCGGGCTCGGCTATTTCAGCTACACCGTTGAGTGCAACAGGATAGATGCCCGTTCTCGATCCTGTTGTAACGTGAACAGCGTAAAAGAGAGGTTGATTGGGATGCCCAAACCCGTTGGTGCCGAGGAATTTGACATGAAACCGTTTTTTGGCCGGAACGGTATAGATAACAACTTCCTTGATGCTTTCTCCGCCACTCAGATTGACGGTTGCTCCCGTTTGAAAAGGTCGTTGAGCCATACAAAGCGCCTCCTTTTTGTGCTGGCCGGAACCAGAGAGGGGAATATTCTAATCGCCGGATAGATGCGAAGTCTCAACCGAGATCGAGCGTACGGGGGAGGGAAGAGAGAGTCAAGCAGATGAAGTTGGGGCGTATCATATACTGTGTCCAGTTGTCCGAAGACGTGGGTTCGACTCGGAGAACGTTTCCGGGGTGGTACTTGACCAGATGAATGGTAGCGGGATGGTATACATCTGGATCCCCTTACGGATGCTCACTGTGAGATGGGATCAAATTCGAAAAGCGATGCTTTCCGGGATGAAATCGGCATCAGTGTAGGTAGGCGGTTGATAAGGGGAAACCCGCGGATGTCCGAAAGCGGTCGGTCGTTCAGAAAATGCGCTCCGTCCACACTTGAAAACGCGCCATGCGGCAGTTTGTCGGGATCGATCTCGGTCGGGAACCTGTGCCCGATGAGACGACGATCTGTAAATTTCGCCACCTGCTGGAGGCGCGTCAGTTGGGCGAACCGCCCTTTAGGAGAATCCGAGCGTATCTGGCGAAGCAGGCAGAGTGCAGTGTGCGGGGAAGCTAGATGCAAGAAGCTCTCGTCAGAGTGAAGCAGATCAGATCGAAGGCAATTCTGTTGACGGACCCTATGGATCTGACGTATCGTGAACCCTCATCCTGATAAGACTTTTGTGTTCGAGCACTGAGCTAAGGAGCGACGACGACCATGAAGATATACCTTGCCAATCCCCGTGGGTTTTGCGCCGGTGTCGATCGGGCAATTGAAATCGTGGAGCTGTCTCTCAAGAAATATGGCGCTCCCATTTATGTGCGCCATGAGATCGTCCACAGCCGTCATGTCGTGAAGTCGCTTAGGCAAAAAGGCGCAGTCTTTGTGGAAGAGCTGAACGAAGTTCCAGAGGGATCGGTCGTCATCTTCAGTGCGCATGGAGTAGCTAAGTCCGTCTGGGAGGAAGCCAATCGTCGGCGCTTGCACGTGATCGATGCGACCTGCCCGCTGGTGATCAAAGTTCATAACGAGGTGAACCGCGATTATACGCAGGGGTATGAGCTGATCCTTATTGGGCATGCCGGTCATCCGGAGGTCATCGGTACGCTAGGTCAGGTCCCCGACAAATTTCACCTGGTGTCGTCTGTAAATGATGTAGAAAAACTACAAGTCGAAAACACGGTCAACTTGTCGTATGTCACGCAAACGACGCTGAGTGTGGATGAGTGTCGGGACATCGTCGGCGCGCTGCATGACCGGTTTCCGAATATCAAGGGGCCGCATCAGGAAGATATCTGCTACGCGACGCAGAACCGGCAGAATGCGGTCAAGGAATTGTCCCGCCTCGTGGATGTCATTCTGGTTATCGGTTCGCCGAACAGCTCCAATTCCAACCGATTGCGGGAGCTGGGAGAGCAGTGCGGCATTCCGTCCTATCTCATCGATTCAGCCGCGGACATCAATCCGACATGGCTAGAAGGGGCCAAGGCGGTCGGGATTGCCGCCGGCGCTTCCGCGCCGGAAATTCTGGTGACCGAAGTGGTAGCGTTCTTGAAAGTGTCGGAACCGTCCGATGTTGAAGAGCTCACGGTCATTGAGGAAGATGTCGAGTTTCTTCTGCCGAAGGAACTCGTTCAGATTGAGTCCTCCAAGAGCTCAGTCGCCGGCATTGCCGGCTAGCATGGTTGCGGCAAGGTTCTTTGCGTCTTGCGTACAGCAGCCTTGCTGAATGAGGATTGCCAGCCTTGGCATGCCAGGTATTTTCTCGGAAGTACCCCATAAATTGTAGACACAACCCCGTACTACCCTATCGGCTGTGTTTTATTTTGATTTCTTGAAATCCCTATGGTACAAGGGCCGGAAATTTTTGCTTCCTTATGAGAACGCTCTATCTGTGCATGGAAAGGTGAATTGATGCACTTGAAATCGTTGAATATGTTGGGCTTCAAGTCGTTCGCGGAGGCCAAGATTGAATTCCCCGAGGGAGTCACCGCAGTGGTGGGACCTAATGGGAGCGGGAAAAGCAATGTCGTCGATGCCATCCTGTGGGTGCTGGGTGAGCAGAGCACCAAGACGCTCAGAAGCGAAAAGATGGAAGACGTCATTTTTAACGGCACCGAAGTCCGAAAGCCGTTGGGCATGGCGGAGGTCTCGCTGGTGATCGGTGGGTTGGATCAGGCGGCCATGAAAGTGGATGGGAGCTCGGGACTTCCGAGTGAATTGACCGAAGTTCAGGAGTTGATGATTACCCGTCGTCTGTACCGCAACGGCGAGAGCGAGTATCTCATCAACAAGATTCACTGCCGGCTGAAAGATATCCGTAGTCTGTTGCTCGATACGCGCGCTGGCAGCAAAGGGCACACCGTGATCGCACAGGGGCAGATCGATCAGATCTTGAACGCCTCTCCACAAGATCGACGTGAGCTCATCGAGGAAACGGCTGGTATTGTTCGCTATAAGAAGCAGAAAGCCGAGGCGTTGCGAAAGTTGGAAGCGACGCAGCAAAACCTCTTGCGCGTCCGAGACATTGTGGCAGAGGTCAAGAAGCAGCTCAATTCTCTGGAACGCCAAGCACGCCAGACGCGCACCTATCAGACTTTGCAAGGCGAAGCGCGTGAGATCGAAGTGTTGTTGTTAACGAGGGAGTTCAGGATACTGCGGCAGACGCTGCAGGAGGTCGAGAGTGAGGTTCTGAATCTGGATCAGCAGGAATCTGAGAAAGCGGCCGAACAGGCTCGGCTCACGACGGAGCTCGAACAGGCTCGCCTCGATGCGATTGCCACGGCGGATTCAATCGGGAAGATTCGGGAGGAGTTGGCCGGTGTAGAGCAGCAGCAAGCGCATGCGCTGACCGCAGCGGCGGTCGAACGCAATCGCGGTGAATTATTCAGCCAACAACAAGTCCAGGAGTCGGCTGAGCTGGAAGAGCTCGTTCGTTCGCAGGAGCAGATGGCCGGCACACTTCAGGCCATTGAGTCTTCCTTGGTCAAGCTCGAGGAGGATGTGACGCTTCGAAATCAAGCCCTTGAGGAGCTTGATCAGGAAATGACACGATTACTTGATCAGCGTGCAGCGGCTGTCGCGGAGGAGGAGCGAGGGCGCAAAGATGTGCTGCAACTCGCTGTGCTGGTCGCCAACACCGAGCAGAGCATCTCGCAATTAGCTCAGCGGATGGAAGAGTTTACCAACCGCGCAACCCGGTTGACCATGGAGCGAGAGGAGCTTCGGAATCAACGCGAATCCTCGATCACTCGTCACGAAACATTGCGCGAAGAATATGGAAATGCGGACCGCCTCGTTGCGACGCTGCAAGCGGACCAACGCGCCGTGAAAGAAGAAGTGGCTCAAGCGGTCGGGCTCATGCAGTCGCTGAATCAGGTCATCTTGCGGCGTTCTGAAGAACTCGCTGGGTTGGAGTCACGCCTAGAGGCGCTGCAAAGTGTGGTCCGCGAAGAAATGGGATACGGCCGACAGGGAGCAGATCAGGGTCCGGCCCTGAAGTCTTGTGAAGGAGTGCGCGACGCGGTCGCCGAATGGCTGGTGATTCCATCTGGGATGGAGCGCGCAGTCGAAGCGGTGTTAGGGGAACGTGTTCGTGGCTGGTTTGTCGATGAACCGTCCGTCGGGCGGCGGTTGATCCAGTTTCTCCAAGAGGAGACGCTGGGGAGAGGCAGCTTTATCCCGCAGCATCCGCGTTGGACAGGGGGGCAGGTTCATGACTGGTGGTCGGCAATCGCCACAGAACCGGGAGTCGTCGGACGGGCTGTGGACCTGGTCCAGACTGATGCTGCCCGAACGGTTGCTCGTGATTCGTTGTTCGATCGAGTCGTGATCGTTCGATCTTTGGACGAAGCGCTCCAGCTGTGGGAGCGCCATGCTTGGAGCGCTCCGACCGGTCCGATCCTGGCGACCCTGGAGGGTGACGTGGTGGATGCCTCCGGCATCGTGACAGGTGGTCATGTGCAAGGCACGCCGGGTTTACTCGAGCGACGGCGAGAGGTGCTTGATCTTGAAACCAAGCGGCAAGCGCTTGTGATGGAGCTTGATCAGAATAAGCAGCAGCGAGATGTTGTGCAAACCCAGATCCAGGAGCTGACCGAGCGCGACCGTCAACTCGGAGATTCGCTGCGTGAGGCCGAAATGCAAAATCTATCGTTGCGCAAAGATGAAGAGAAGCTCCAGCATGTGCTGGCCGATCTTGATCACAGACTCAACGCGGTGGAAGCAGAGATTCTGGAAGGTCTTAGAGAGCGTGCGCAGCTGGAACAAGAATCACAGTCGGTCCAAACCCAATTGGGTCAGTGGATCGCAGAAAAAACCGGGCAAGATACGTTGTTATCACGGGTACGTGAGGGACTTGGACTGCTCGATCAGAACCTGCGAACACATCAGGAACGTGTCACGGAGGCGAGGTTAGCTGCTGAGGGACTGCGGGCCAAACGAGAGCATGAGCAGCTGAATCGGGCTCGGGTCACACAACAGATTCAAGAAACGGAAGATCGGCGTCGGGTATTGGGCGAGCATCTTGACAGTCTTAAAGGTCTGATTGAGCAGAGCCAAGCTGAGCAAACTCGCCAGGAGACAATTTGCCGAGAGCTTGGAGTGACCGCAGAGCAAGTCAAGAAAGACCTGGTAGCCGCTCAAGAGCGACACGCGCAACAGACGGGGGCCAGCCAGGCATTGGAGAGCAGTCTCGATGAATCACGGCGAGGAATATCCGCGATTCGTGACGCACGCATGACGGTAGAGGTCCATCGCGCTGAAGTTCGCATGCAATTGGGCACGGTCGAAAGTACCTTGTCGGGCACCTATCAATTAGATCCGTCGACGCTGGCCAATATGTCTCCAGCACCGAGCGAGCCCTCACCGGAGACCGACGTTGCAGCTGAGCACGAAACCGTCGAACGGTCTGATGCCGAGTTGAAGGAGCAGTTACAGAAACTCCGTGACCGGCTTGATCGTATGGGACCGATCAACTTGGCCGCTATCAGTGAGCACCAAGAACTTGAGGAGCGCCACAAGTTCATATCGGCTCAGGAGCAAGACTTGTCGAATTCGATCGCGTCGCTCAAGGAGATCATTCAGCGGATTCATCGTACGACGAAGGAAATGTTTGCTGCGACGTACGATGAACTACAGCGGAAGTTCACCGAAGTGTTCAGCCAGTTTTTCCCTGGGGGGCGTGCCGAGTTGCAGTTGGTCGAGGAAACCCCGCCGGAAAACGGCGAACCGTCCGGCAGTGAAGAACCGGGCATTGAAATTGTTGCACAACCACCCGGAAAACGACTGAAGAGCATTACCATGCTGTCGGGCGGCGAGAAAACACTCACGGCGATGGCGCTACTGTTTGCGAGCTTTCTCATTAGGCCGACGCCATTTTGTTTATTGGACGAAATCGATGCCCCACTCGACGAGGAAAACATTGGGCGGTTTACGGCGGTCTTGAAGGATCTGGCACAGAATGCTCAATTCCTCGTCATCACCCATAACAAGCGAACGATGAGCATCGCGGATTCCCTATTTGGCGTGACGATGGAAGAAGCGGGTGTCTCCAAGTTGGTATCTGTGAGGCTCGGAGAGCTGCAACCAGCCTAGGTTCACATCGCGCACATCATCGTCACTCGCCATGACTGGGTGGATCTGACACATTCGCTCATGCTTCTTCCAGCTGAATCGTTTCCACGCGGACTTTGGCGACTCCTTGTTCGGCAAATCCAAGTTGTTCGGCTGCCCTTCGGCTCAGGTCGATGATCCTTTTCCCGGAATCTGGATTGTGGTCGCTGGGGAAGGGGCCACGGTCATTCACTCTGACAACGATCGACCTTCCATTTTCTAGATTTGTCACCTGTACGTGAATGGGAAGCGGTAGATACTTATGCGCCGCTGTCAGTGCCCTGGGGTTGAACAGTTCGCCGTTGGCCGTCATGTGACCTCCTTGCTGGCGCCTGGTTTCTTCTCCATACCACGATGCCAAGCCCGTCTCTTCATACGTCTGTGCGCTGGCGACGGTCATCGGGACATAATGGCGGCCCTTGACGGTATAGGGCGCGTTTTTTACTCGTCCAAGACGAATCGCCTCCTTGACCGGGAGCCCATCGATTGTCTCGATGTCGTCCCTCATCAAAGGATATTCCAATGGAGCGCGGACAATCTCAAAGGTGAATTTCCCAATCTGATACACGAGTTTGGTGGTCGCCTTCGTAAATTGATAGGTTCCTCGGACAACCCATATTGTGCCCTTGACCGTCTTCTTGACGACGCGGTAGCCCGTCTTGATTGCCGAGAAGGTTGTCTTGATCACTGAAAAGGACGTCTCAATCACCGAACAGGACGCGACAGTCAGAAGGGTGGAGAGTAGGAGCAACGGAAGTGTGAACGTATTTATCCTGAGCCCCTGATATACAACACCCAAGGTTGAAGGATGGGATTTCACTGACTTACTCTTGATGGACCAGCTCAGGTACTTACATCTTCATCCCGCCCATGTCCATACCCATGTGCGTGCCATCTGCCGCATCATGTACGTAGTCGGCCGGCGGGGGCAGAATTTCATTTTCCTGATTCAGTTGGTCCACTTGTTGTGTCAAGAAGTCGATGTCCGTCCAATCGGGCCCATCGGTTTCAGGGATCCATCGGGCTCGTAAGTATCCGAAGCGGTCGAACAGGAACTCCATGTGTGTCGGTACGGCTCCCTCACCCATGAGGTCGGGATTGGATATGGTCCGTCGAAAAAGGGAATACGTGCGCGCGATCTCGGCCGCACCTTGTACCACCAGTGGGAAGGGTAAGTCCTCTGTGATAAGGGCCGTCTGCTCCGGGGTGAGGGCGGTCAGCGGTACGGCCAAAACCTCGGCCTTGTGGTTGCGTAACACTGGGTAAGCGAGCCGTAGTTGATCGAGTCGCTCATGTGATTCCGGCCACGAAAACACGACCAGCAGCACCGCCTTTTCTCCACGGAAATCCTTCAACCTGCTGCTGCTCCCATCGTGGGCTGTGTAAGAGAGGCCCGGGGGAGCAAGGTACGGTTGATTGGGGAGGACTCGGGTGTTGATAATGCGGGCTTGATAGCCCCGTGAGAGGGCATGAACAAGATTCACAAGGTCCCAGCGTTCCTTCTCCGAGAATTTTTCTCTCCATGCCGGCATCCCGGTTCCAGGAATCCCGTTTGTAAGCCAATGGAAGAAATCGCCTGGGGTATGCATGCTCGCGTGAGGCTCTGTCAGCAAATCGACCGGTTGTTTCGGCAAGGTTTTAGCCAAAATGCCGTCACCCTTCGCTTGATGCCCGTGGCAGGGGGTGCAGTTTTCAGCGAAGAGGGTCATGGCGTGTGCGACGGACTCAGCTTTGAACGGGACCGGTGTGGGACGATAGGTTTCGGGAAAGGCCTCAACTGCCAGGGAGTATGACCCAACGGCGAGCGCTGAAATTGTGAGCACCGTAGGTAGGCCGAGCCGCCAGCTGAACTGCCAGCCCTTCTCCCGACCAACGAGAGCCGTTCCTCCTGCCACTGCCACCAGAACAATCGCGACCCATATGCCGATCACAGCGTCCGCCATGCCCATGCCCCATGTGTTGGCGATGGAGAAGCGGAAGGGATAGGGCCAGTCGTGAATAACCGCGTGATTTGGCGGGTGATCATTCGCCACCACGTGTCCTACCCATATCAGCGCAAGTGTACAAACACCTTCGATGACGACCCATCTTCTGAGGTTACGCTTCGCAGCCGCCGCTAATTCCCCATTGATTGCAATCGCTGGTAGCAAAACGAAATGGATCCGCAATGCGATTGCCAGAACCAGACAGGTGATCGCTAGTTTCGCAATGAGTAACCAGCCGGAGCGTGTGACAAACATAGCGGCATAGTTCTGATCTATTAGGGGATACGCCGCCTTCAAGCCCGTGACAAAGACGGCGGCCAAAACCACGAGCCCTACCGCGGAGAACCACTTTAGAGCCCCGGCTCCAAGCCATCTTGTGTTCATATGGGGACGAATCCCAGTAGCCGCGAAGACTGCCACAAGAAAAGTGAACATCCCCCCGACCAAGAGGATTGCAAGGGTGGGATGGACCACGCCAAGTGGCGAAGATGTCATCATCATGGTTGATCAACCTCCTCAGCAGCGATGTCATTACCTCTATACCTCTATCACAAGGACATGCGGCGATCGCTGCGTCGAGCATGTATCACCCGTTGAGCCATATCTGAATTTCAAATGACAAACCGAGTGAGATGCTGGAATCGCGACGAAAACCGATATTACCTATTTCGGAGGAGCTGACCGCTGGGTTCCGCTCACGGTAGGTTATCCGGGAGGTACAGGGGAGTTCTCAAGGTCAGCTGCTTCAGTTGCATAAGTCCTGTCTAACACCATAGCTCGGCTTATGCCAGTGCTTGTCTCAGATTTCCTGAGAGGTGCCACTATCCAAAGTGGACCTTCTTGACCGGGTTTCATACTGTATCGAGCTAACCTGATTTTCCCCGACAACGTACCAATCTGTGTAGGTTGTTTGATTCACAACGATACACAAAGTGATCTGACTCAAGGCTATAACGTCCTCCAGTCATTCAAAAAAGTTTCAAGCCAACACCATAAAGTTGTTTGCCCTTGCCCGCCAAGTCAAAGCGAATAATAGAAACAATCCATTCCCGATCAACGACTTACAGAATGACAGGATTTTTGGAGCATGGAGCTGCGGGTTCGCTTCCACAAAAAGCGGTTCCGCTGTTCGCATAACACTGTGTGCGGTATTTTTGTTGCATACAACATCTTGTTACCTAGCTGTTAAATAGAGCTAGCCCTTCACGGTTCTAGCTGGGACGGCGCAATGCCAATCTCACGCAGTCGATATCAAAGGCAGTATCTGGAATCGGTCAGCTCTCTCGCCTTCACCGATGCACGCATAGGCGAGTTGTTTGTGGCGGATTGCACGGGTGGTCGAAATCCTCGGCCTGTGGAGCGTGGCGAAATGGAGGAGCGGCCGGATGACGCGCTGGCGCCCGCCAGAGGAATTCTCAATGGACTGCGCATCTCGCTCCTGTTGTGGAGTGTTATCGGTATCGTTTTTTTCCTGACACAATAATCTCCACTCTATTTGCCTCCGATCTATTTCACGCACGGCCACTTGTATTTACAATAAGCACAGGAGGAGCTCTGACGATTTTCGCTCCGGTCTCTCAATGAGAGAACCGGATTTCTTTAAGCTGGTTTCCTCAAGGATTGAAAGTCTGAAACCAATTCTAAGGGTTTAGGTACCTCTCTCACCAAGTTCAGTGGCCATACGGTAATCCTGAAGCAGCTTGGTAGCTCTCAGGCGGCAACTGCCAACTAAGCTACCAATTTTTCGACGACGAGCCTAGATATCGTTCCAAACGTGATGATCAAGCCGCGAAGGGGTGCGACGACCAGTTGCACCCCCTGCTCAGAGACTCTCCTTAGATCACCGGCACTCGAAAAAATATATGTACATCAGGCACTTCCCACCTCCCTTGCTTGACTCAGTTCTAGCTGTCTGTTATATAAAACTGCGGTGCGTTTACGTACGTTGTGAGTAATCACATTAAGGGAGACCTGCTATGGATGTCGGTCTTTCACCTGCCGCAGCTATTTCTTTTGAGTCCTAACCATTCATGAACATCATCAAGGCGTTTTTCAATCGCCTCTCTGATAGCTTGCTCTCCAATGCGCAGGGACGTTTCGATCCTGCGACGGAGTTTACACCGGTTGCTTCGCTTCGGTTGGTGTCGGACAAGCCGATTGTCCTACCATCATTGGATTCTTCGACGGTTCGAAGGCCCATTGGTCATGCCGTCAGTCAGCCTGATGCGGTGGATGACGCAATCAGGCGGAGTCAGTCGTGGTTTTTCAGTAGACAGCATGCGGAGGGGTACTGGGTTGCCGAACTGGAAGCAGATACGACGCTGACCTCCGAATATTTGATGCTGCGCCGATTCCTTGATCGTGTGGATCCTGAACGGGAGCAAAAGGCTGTCCGATATTTGAAAGCGACACAGCTGCCCGATGGGGGATGGCCGATCTATTACGGTGGGCCAGCCGAGATCAGTGCTTCGGTCAAGGCCTATTTTGCACTCAAGCTGAGCGGCGTGTCGGCAGACGAACCGTTCATGATCCGGGCCAAAGAACGAATCCTGGCGATGGGCGGTGTCCTGCAAGCTAACGTGTTTACCAAGATCACGCTGGCGTTGTTCGAGCAGTATGATTGGGAAGGTGTTCCCCACATGCCTGTCGAGATCATGCTGCTCCCAAAGAAATTCTATTTCAGTATCTATGCAATCTCGTATTGGTCCCGGGCAGTCCTGATTCCATTGCTGATCGTTTTCGCCCACCGACCGGTCTGCCAGATTCCGCGCGAACAAGGCATCGACGAATTGTACCCAATCCCTCGAGATGAAGTACGCTATTGGAAGTATCCTCCGTTCAATAAGGACCAGGCGTGGCTCACGCCCCATAACGTGTTTGTGGCGTTGGATGCGATGTTGAAACTGTATGACCGGATGCCCATGCGGGTGCTGCGGGAGAAGGCGCTCCATAAAGCCGCCACCTGGATGTTGGACCACCTCAAGGGGTCTGGTGGGCTTGGTGCGATCTATCCGGCAATGGCGAACTCTATCATGGCGCTCGAGTGCTTGGGCTACGATGCGGATGATCCACTGGTCGTCAAGGCGCTTCGTGAGATCGAAGAGTTGGAAGTCTACGATTCCGTGCGGGTCGACGGTGAGGTGCTTCCAACGCTTCATTTGCAGCCTTGTTTTTCTCCTGTTTGGGATACGGCGTTGTTGACCAATGCTCTGGTTGAGTCGGGAGTTCCGCAGGATCATCCGGCATTCCAAAAAGCCGGTCGCTATTTAATGTCCCGGCAAACGAAAACGGTGGGAGACTGGATTATCTCTTCGCCGCATGCGGAACCGGGTGGATGGTACTTTCAGTTCGAGAATGAACTCTATCCCGACGTGGATGATTCGGCCGTGGTCATCATGGCGTTGTGCAAACTGAAACTTCCCGAGCACGAGCAAGAAGTTGATGAATCCATTGATCGTGGCATGCGGTGGGTGCTGGCGATGCAGGGTTCGGACGGCGGATGGGGTGCGTACGATAAAGATAACAATCGAGTGGTGTTTAATTATATTCCGTTCGCCGACCACAAGGCGTTGTTGGATCCCAGTAGCTCTGATTTGGCTGGGCGATGCCTGGAGATGCTCGGCGCATTGGGGTATGACAAAACACATCCAGCCGCAGAGCGAGCTCTGGCGTTTCTGAAAAAAGAGCAGGAAGAGGACGGGAGCTGGTATGGACGGTGGGGAGTCAATTATATTTATGGGACCTGGTCCGTCTTGGCGGGACTGAGAGCTATCGGGGAAGATCTCTCGACGCCCTATATCCGTCGGGCTGTATCCTGGCTGGAGTCGAAACAGAACCCCGACGGTGGTTGGGGCGAGTTGTGCCTGTCATATAACGATCTCGAGCATCACGGGCAAGGGGAAAGCATGCCCTCCCAAACCGCATGGGCGTTGATGGCGCTCATGTCGGCCGGAGCGATCGATTCTTTCAGCGTGGCGCGTGGGGTGCAATTCCTTCTTCGTCACCAAAAGAAGGACGGATCGTGGGAAGAGATTGCCCATACTGGTACCGGATTCCCTCGGGTGTTCTATCTTCGGTACCACTGGTATTGCCAGTATTTCCCCTTGTGGGCTTTGGCTATGTATCGGAACCTCCGTTCTCGAGGGAAGATGCGGGCCGACGAACTTCGCCATCACATTCAAAGAACTGACTCGTATCGGTCCGAGCATTGACTTCCGCCGGTTCTGGTTCCTCGCTCCCATCGGGTTCTGTGCCACAGAAACGAACCGCTATTTTTGCTGCGAGCTCGTGGGAAATGCATGCGGTTCAGTCAGCATTCCCTCCCGGTATAGAACGATGTTTCGATGGTCTCTCTGTTCACGTACACTCTGTAGGAAACAGGGAATACTGGTTGGCTCGAACTGGTATGGGATTGGAAAAAGCACGGCGCTGTGCCGTTCAACTCTTTGGCAGCCAATCCTTTGATCTCATGGTGTCAACGGGATTTACCTGTGCGCTGGTTGAAGCTGACATCGGAGCGCTTTTGGCGGGACTCGAGGTCGTGCAGAGAACGGGGCAAAGTTTACAATCTTCACAGGCCATGGCTGTGACGGGTGCTGAGCGGGAACTGGCGTTGGCGTTTGTTGAAACCATAGTGCCGCCTCGGCTCATTGGGAGGTTTGTCTCCACGGATCGTGTGGTTGGCATCGCCAGTGACAAGCGAGAGTTTGCGGAGAGTACCAACGCGATTGGGCTCGACATGGAGAGTGCGGCCTTGGCTGCTGAAGCCCAACGAGCGCAGGTTCCTTTTATGATCATTCGATCTGTTTCGGACCTGCTTGACGAGGATCTCCTGCTTGACTTCAATCTGTTTCTCAGGCCCACTGGGTGGCTCAAAGGAATTGGGACTGTCTTGGCTGCACCGTCGTGCCTCTTCGGTCTCGGCCGGCTTCGTCGCCAGAGTGCGGTCGCAGCGCAAGCCTTGACGGATTTTTTCCGGCGCTATGCTGCAGCTATGGCAACCGAGCCAACACGGCGAGCACTCACACTGACATGACGATGACACTTCCTGAAACCATCGGTCGATGGGCTCTCGCGCACGTACGCGAAATGGGCCGGATGTTGATCTTCATGGTCTCGTCCTTTGCCTGGTTGACTCGCCCGCCGTTTCGGGTCATTCAAATTGTGAAGCAGCTCCACTTCATCGGATATAAATCGACGTTTGTCGTCGTGCTGACCGCAGCCTTCACCGGGATGGTTTTAGCCCTGCAGGGGTACTATACGTTGCGGAAGTTCGGCTCCGAAGGATTGCTGGGTTCCGCAGTAGCGCTCAGCATGATTCGCGAACTGGGGCCGGTCTTGGCCGCGCTCATGGTGACGGCTCGGGCCGGGTCAGCCATGACAGCGGAGATCGGGATCATGCGGATCACGGAACAGATCGATGCACTCGACACGATGGCTATCAATCCGCTCCAATATCTGATTGCTCCGAAACTGATTGCAGGCTTGATAGGGGTCCCTTTGCTCGTCGCGATCTTCGATGTCGTGGGAATCTATGGTGGGCATTTAGTGGGGGTGGACTTGCTCGGTGTGAGTGCCGGCTCGTACTGGAACTCCATTGAGTCTGCGGTGGAGTGGAAAGACGTTTACGGTGGCATACTCAAATCCATCAGCTTCGGTCTGATCGTGAGCTGGGTCTGCTGTTATAAGGGCTTTTACACCAAGATGAGTGCCGAAGGGCTCGGAACCGCCACAACGGAAGCCGTCGTCCTCTCATCAGTCTTGATCCTCGTCTGGGACTATTTTTTAACGTCCTTGTTGTTGTAACTATGCTGAAGCTTGTGGGGGTGACCAAGACGTTAGGAGGACAACCAGTCTTGCGAGGTGTGGATCTTGTTGTGCCTGAAGGGAAGCTCACGACGATCATCGGGCGAAGCGGGGAAGGCAAGAGCGTTCTGCTGAAGCACATGATCGGCCTGTTCCAGCCGGATTCCGGAGAAGTGTGGGTCGACGGCGTGGAGATTTCGCGGCTCCGCGGACATGCACTCAACGAGGTTCGCAAGCGGTTCGCGATGCTGTTCCAGGGGGCGGCGTTGTTCGATTCGTTGACGGTCTTTGAAAATGTCGCGTTCCCGCTCCGGGAAAAGCTCCGCATGAAAGGCGTCGAGGTGACTCGCCGGGTAGAGGAAAAACTTGAGCAGGTCGGGTTGGCGGGCATGGGGCACAAGTTTCCTGCGGAACTCAGCGGCGGCATGCGCAAGCGCGCCGGCCTGGCACGCGCACTGGTCATGCAGCCGGAGATTATCCTTTTCGATGAGCCGACGACGGGCCTCGACCCGCTCATGGCGAAGTCGATTCATGATCTCATCACGAGCATGCAACGGAAGTTCGGATTTACTGCGGTAATGGTCAGCCACCAGATCCCGGAAATATTTGGGATTTCTGATTATGTCGCGATGTTGAAGCAGGGGAAAATTGCGGAGATGGCTGAGTCATATGAATTCCAACGGACGACCGATCCTGAAATTAGAGAATTTATTTCAGTCGGAGGCACGGTGTCGTTGCAAGCGGCGCCTTCCGAGGGCTAGAGGAGTTCCACGATGGAAAAAACCAGGCTGGAATTGATCGTCGGTGTGTTTGTGCTGGTGGGGATCGTTTCCTTGGGCTATCTTTCGATCAAGCTCGGCAAGTTGGAGATTATCGGTGGTGATCTGTATGAAGTCGATGCCCTGTTCAATTCAGCCTCTGGATTGAAGTCGGGAGCCACGGTTGAAATCGCTGGCGTCGAGGTGGGACGGGTCAGGACGATCAGCCTGAAAGAAGATCGGGCAGTGGTGAGGCTGGCGGTGCAGAACGGAACGAAGCTGTATTCCGATACGATTGCCTCTATCAAAACCAGGGGGATCATTGGAGAAAAATTCCTCGCGCTCTCGCCGGGTGGAGGGGGAGATCCTCTGAAACCAGGAGATCCCATTCGAGATACAGAGTCAGGTCTCGACTTGGAGGAGTTGGTGAGCCAATACGTTCATGGTAAGGTCGACTAGCTCGGCCAACGGACCGGCAAGCGAAGATTCAGATAATCTCAAGGGGGAGATGGAGTGATGATGGTGATAAAGAACGTTTTGGGCAGGGACGTTTTCCCCCGTTGGGGAGCCATGACGCTCTTGGCGGTGATAGTTGTCGGGCTGACGGTAGCCCCAGGGTATGCAGGGACACCCACCGATGCAATGAAGGGGACCATCGATGAAGTTCTCCGCATCGTACGAGAAAAAGAACTGAAACAACCGGAGAAAGCTGAGGAGCGTCGACACCAGCTCGAAAAGGTGGTGGAAGCTCGATTCGATTATACGGAAATGTCCCGACGGGCGCTCGGGGCTCCTTGGAATCAATTGACCGATCAGCAGAAACAAGAGTTTGTCGGACTCTTTCGAACGTTGCTTACGAGTTCGTATGCAGACAAGATTGAAACCTATTCCGGCGAAGGCGTGCAGTACTTAAACGAGCGAACGGAGAAGGAGTATGCCGAAGTCAGGACCAAAGTGCTCTCAGGAAAGACAGAGATCCCGCTCGATTACCGGTTGATCAACAAGGCCGATGATTGGCGGGTCTATGACGTCGTGGTGGACAATGTGAGCCTGGTGAACAACTACCGTGGGCAGTTTACGAAGATTCTTCGTGCCTCTTCCTATTCGGATCTCGTCGATCAGCTCCGCAAGAAATCCGACAAACTCAAGGCGCCATAACGTCGTTCTGTGGGACTCACGAGTACGTGTATGCGTAGCCTTGCTGTTGCTGTCATCCTAGTATTGTTTGGGAGTCTGTGCCCCTTCGCTCTGAACCGAGCTCAGGCAGATGTGCGGTTATTCCCCATTCCAGCCGTAAGCACAAGCAAAAACGACGGCAACGATATCGGGATGATTGTGCCGGCTCTCATCACGGGACCGGACGGGGACCTCAAATATTTGGTCGCGCCGATGGTGGTTTACAACTCAATTGTGGGCACTCGTGGAACGGTCAACCTGTTCCGCTACGAACCTGGGGGGAAAGAACTCCGAGGGATTGCCTCCTGGACAGAGCGGATCGAGCGGAAATTTCTCATCAGTTATGTCGATCCAGGTTTTAGTAATGGACGATATAGCATTGGAGTTAGCGCGGCGCACTTTAAAAACGCGACCGTGCGATTTTTTGGACTTGGTCCGACTACTGTCAAGGAACAGGAGACAAACTATACGGCCTCCGAGACGCGGTTGAACTGGAGGTTCGGTATTTATGCGAACGAGGTTACGCAAATTGCGGTGAGCCAGCGGTTACGACACATGCAAGCGATTCAACAGGGAGGCACGTCGCTTCCATTTACAGGGGAGCTCTTCCCGGACGCTCCCGGTGGGGAAGGGGCGACGATTCTTGGCCAGCGGGTCAGCTTCCACTACGATACGCGCAATAATTTGGTCACCCCGACCGATGGAACGGCGATCACTGCCTATGCCGAGCTCAACTATAACTTCAAGAGCGGTGCGGAGCCGCTGTATTCGAGGTACGGACTCGAAGTGAAGAAGATGTTCGCCAGCGAGTCCAAGCGAGCGATCCTGGTTGTGCGGGGGGAACTGCAAGCGACGCTGGGCACGGATGTTCCGTTCTATGAGCAAAGCTCGTTAGGAGGACAAAACAATCTGCGTGGTTTTGGCGTGGACCGGTACATTGATAAGCAACTGATTGCGTTCAGTGTTGAGGAGCGCATTCATATCCTGCGGACGCGCCTTGCCGGCGTCATAGCGGACTTCGAGATCGCACCGTTCATCGATACTGGGCAGGTGTTCAACTCCTTCAAGAATGTGAGCTTCAAAGACTACCGTGTCACGCCGGGTATCGGGTTTCGGGGAATCATCAGACCCAACGTGGTGGGACGGATTGACTATGGGTTTAGTAAAGAGGGGGGGGCCATCTTCGCTGGGCTCGATTTTCCTTACTAGACAAGCCGTCAGGTACGCGCACTAGTTGGCCAATCAAACTCCTGATACCGAACGCGACATGAAGTGGTTTCACTGGAGGGAAACTTGTGTAAGCGCTTGACATCATGTGGTTCTTGTGTGAAACTCCATCCAAATTTGATGTCCGTGCATGTGATTTCTGTGAGCATGTGCGGCTCACATCACGCTGACAGAAGATGAAAGAAAGAAGGAGACCATCTATGTCGATTCTTAAGACGATCCATAGCCCGGCTGATCTGAAGCGGTTATCTCCTGACCGGTTTCCGGCCTTGTGCCAGGAGATTCGTGAACAGATTATCGGAGCGGTCTCGAATGTCGGAGGACACTTGGCCTCGAATTTGGGTGTTGTCGAGCTGACGGTCGCCTTGCAGTATCTCCTGGACACACCGAACGACAAGATTGTTTGGGACACGAGTAATCAATCTTACACGCATAAACTTCTCACCGGCCGGCGTGAACAGTTCCATACGTTGCGGCAATATGGCGGACTGAGTGGATTTTGTAAGCGGGAGGAGAGTGAGTACGATACGTTCAACGCAGGCCATGCTGGTACTGGTGTATCGGCTGCCTTCGGCATGGTCGAGGCCAGAGAACAGTTGAAGCAGAAGCATAAGGTCGTCTGCGTCGTGGGTGACGGTGCCATGACGGCGGGAATGACTCTCGAGGGACTGCATCATGCTGGAGGGCTGGGGAAAGACTTTCTCGTGATTTTGAACGACAATCAGATGTCGATCTCTAAAAACGTCGGCGCTATTTCCGCGTATCTGAGCCGGACGATCACAGGTGAGTTCTACGGGAAGATGCGGGAAGAGACCGGGCAACTGTTGCGTAAGATTCCCCACATCGGGTACGACATGCAAAAGCTTGCCCGTCGGGCCGAAGAACTCGCCAAAGGCGTGATTCTGCCGGGGTTGCTCTTTGAGGAATTGGGCTTCCAATACAGTGGTCCGATCGACGGTCACAACTTTGAACATCTGCTTCCGACGCTAGAGAACGTGCTGAAGATGAAAGGGCCAGTCTTGCTTCACGTCATCACGAAAAAAGGGCTCGGCTATGAGCCGGCGATGAAGAACCCCGTGTGGTTTCATGCCTGCCCGCCGTTTGTTCTGGAGACGGGTGCCCCGGCGAAGAAAGCAGCACGCCCTTCCTACACGGCGATCGCTATGGATGCGCTGGCCAAGTTGGCTCGCGAAGATAAGCGTGTCGTGGCGATTACAGCGGCGATGTGCGAAGGCACGGGGTTGACAGCTTTTGAAAAGGAATTTCCGGACCGGTTGTACGACGTCGGTATTGCGGAACAGCATGCCGTGACGTTTGCAGCTGGGCTCGCAGCACAGGGGATGAAGCCGGTTGTCGCCATGTATGCAACGTTCCTCCAACGCGCGTATGATCAGGTCGTCCACGATGTCGCCACCCAGAATCTTCCAGTGACCTTCTGCATCGATCGTGGCGGGCTCGTCGCTGAGGACGGAACAACCCATCATGGCGCATTCGACTATGCGTATCTGCGCCACGTTCCCAATATGGTGGTGATGGCCCCGAAGGATGAAAACGAATTGCAGCATATGGTGAAAACCTGCCTGGAATTTAACGGACCGATTTCCGTGCGATATCCGCGCGGGGTGAGCCTTGGCATGAAGATGGATCCGACTCCCCAGGCGCTCCCGATTGGGAAAGGTGAGCTCCTGAGATCAGGAACAGATGTCGCCATTTTTGCGATCGGTGTTTCCGTATGGCAAGCCGTCGAGGCAGCTGAACGGCTCGGCAAGGAAGGTATCTCCACGGCTGTAGTGAACGGTCGATTTGTCAAACCGCTCGATCAGGAACTGATCGCGGATGTGGCCATGCGAGCGCGATATGTCGTAACCGTAGAGGAAGGTTGCAAGATCGGCGGATTTGGCTCAGCTGTACTGGAGACCCTCTCAGATGCCGGTGTGACGGATGTGAAGACTAAGGTCTTGGGTTTGCCCGATTGGTACATCGAACAAGGACCTCAAGATCTCTTACGTGAGCGATACGGCTTGACCGCCGAAGGAATCTACCAAAGCGTGAAGGAACTGATCGGCAAATCGCCAGCGGTAAAATCCCAGTTCGCAGGCGCGACACTAGGCAGCCATCGTCCTCATGGTGACGAGCAGGGTAGCTGAGTGAGGTTGGTTCACAGCATGAAAAAGGCAATCAACACCGGATGCATATAGCACGGCGGAAAACTCGGCAGATCTCTGTCGGAAACGTCAAAATCGGCGGCGGTGCTCCTGTCTCCGTGCAGTCCATGTGTTCGACGGACACGCGCGATGTGGCTGCGACCATTGCACAGATTCACCAGCTTGAAGCTGCCGGCTGCGAACTCATCCGTGTAGCGGTTCCGGATGATGAGGCCGTACAAGTTCTTCCACAAATTAAGGCGGCTATGACGGTGCCGCTGATCGCCGATATCCACTTCGATCATCGCTTGGCCTTAAAAGCCGCGCGGGTCGTCGATTGTGTCCGTATCAACCCCGGCAATATCGGGGCTTGGTGGAAAGTGGAAGAAGTGATCAAGGCTGTGAATGAACGAGGCATTCCCCTGCGAGTCGGTGTGAACGGAGGATCGCTCGAACGCCTCCTGCTGGAAAAATACGGCTGGCCTTCCCCAGAGGCGCTGGCAGAGTCGGCACTCAATGCCGTCCATGCCTTGGAAGACGTAGGCTTTACAAACATGAAAGTTTCGCTGAAAGCGTCGGATGTGCATCATGCCATCGATGCGTATTGGCTCTTCGCTCATCAGTCGGATTATCCGCTTCACATTGGAATTACAGAAGCCGGGACAGCCATGACCGGGGCGGTGAAGTCTTCCATCGGCCTTGGCTACTTACTTTCACAAGGCATCGGAGACACGTTACGTGTATCGCTGGCTGCCGATCCGGTTGACGAAGTCAAAGTTGGGTTTGAAATCTTGAAATCACTCGAACTACGCCATCGAGGCATCAACGTCATTGCCTGTCCGACATGCGGGCGTGTTGAGATTGATGTTGTCCGTATGGCCAACGAATTGGAAAAGAAACTGGGCCATATTAAAACTCCGCTGAACGTCTCGGTGCTTGGATGTGTGGTGAATGGAATCGGAGAAGGAAAAGAAGCCGACATCGGGATTGCCGGCGGCGAGGGGAAAGGTATCTTGTTCAAGAAGGGTAAGCTTGTTCGTAAGGTTCCGATGGAAGAGTTGATGGAGACTTTGATTCAGGAAGTGGAACTGCTTGCTAAGGAAAAAGAAGCGGAAAGTAATGGCGAAGCGATTGTGCCTCCTCCCTCAAACGAGTGGGAATCACTGATGCCTCAATCGGAGCCTCGCTCAACGCTTGGGAAAGAGATCCCCGTATTACCTCACCGGTAGACGCGCTCTGATCAGCGCCTCTCCTGTTGCTTGACTCAAGTTTCCGATAGGTATCACGACGCGTTCTTGCGGGTCAAGAAAGTGTCGGTATGCGAAGGCCATAGCGATTCATGATCTATCAGATGAAAGAGTTCATCAGATCGGATCTTTTTGCACGAGTGGTGAAACTTAGCCTGGTCGTTGCGGCGGTGGTGCACGGGTACATTATCTCCTTTGGGCGATCGTTTCACTTCCGAGACATCGATATCCATCGAGAGATCGGAAGGCGCTTCCTCTCAGGAGAATATCTATACGCAAATGATTACTGCTACATGTATTTGCCGACCACCGGCATCTATTTCGCCCCCTTGCTTATTTTCGACAGAAATCCAAGCCTGGCTTTGCGTTACGCCGTCGCAATCGGCTGTTTGGTCCTCACGATCATTCTGTTCCACCGGATGGTGTGCAGCCCAGCGAACTTGAAAGGGTGGGATGGACTACTGCTCGGCGTGGGAGCAGGCTCGTTGACGTTGCAATTTATCTTGAATGATCTCGACGATGGCGGCCCGCATCTCATGTTGCTGGGCATTCTAGCTGGGGGGATCTATTCGATATGGGTTGGAAGGGAACGGCTGGGCGGCGCCTTGGTCGGGCTCGGCATTGTCCTCAAGATCACCCCTGTGCTCTTTGTGCTACTGTTTCTTTGGAAGCGGCAGTGGCGTGTTGCAGCGTACACGATCCTGGCCACAATACTCTGGATCCTGGTGCCCGTTCTGTATATGGGGCCTACGAGTTGGTGGGAACATCACACGGAATGGACAAACAATGCCGTGTTGTCAGTGCTGGATCGGCAGGCAGAGGGTCGGCAAGAAAACGAATTGCAAAAGGCCAACCTCTCTCTCCGGCATACTATGCTGCGTTATCTGGTAACTTATCCGCCGACGCACCGGCTTCGGCAAGTGGACCCCGGATACAAACCAGTCATGGATCTGTCGTCTCCCGCCGCAAACGCAATCGTCGCGATCGCGGGACTCAGTCTGCTTGGGCTCTTCGCGTGGTCCAGCCGGCGGACATTTCAAGGGCCTGGAGATCCCACGTGGGGGCGGGATTGCGCAGGGACCCTGATCCTCGCCTTGTTGTTCTCCCCGATCACCTGGGACCAGCATCTGGTGTGGATGATACCGGCGGCGCTCGTCGTCGTAGCGGCTGCGGCTCGGATGAGCGGCAGGTTGACCAGCGCCGGGTATGCCGTATTGGCCGTGTATATCGTGCTCACAATGGTGCTGAATTATGAAGTTGTGGGTTCGGCCAAATGGGAGGCGCTGAAAAGCTATCACCATCTTGGTGTCGCGATACTGATCTTATTCGGGCTGCTCCTCGCGAGTGCAGGTTCTCGGAACGAGCTTCAGTCGTCTTTTATGAAACCGAACCCCAGATCTTCAGCCACGGCAGGCGAGGGGTAGCACGGCGAATGCGTTACGCGAGTTCGGCAGTCGGAGTAATAGAGTTGGTGAGCCGAGTGGGTTTCAACTGCGTGTTGTGTTCAATGAAACGAAGCGACTATAATGCCGCCTCCCGGGGCGCCGTACCCAAGTGGTAAGGGAGCAGTCTGCAAAACTGCGATGCAGCGGTTCGAACCCGCTCGGCGCCTCCAAACAGCGCTTGCTCGACCCGGAGCTGGAACATCTGTTCTTGGCGACGGGAGAAGACGCCTTTTTCTAATACCGTATGCCATGTGAGCCCAGTGTAATCTTAGCTTCATTGTCTCTGGTGCGAGCGCGTACATAACCTCAATCTGCGGATGAGTACGGTAGTCATTTTGAGTTTGCTTGTAGATGAGGGGGCAATGCTGCCTGATACCGGATGCGTATGAGACGAGGAAATTGACGACACCTATGCATGATGGTAAGATCTGACGCATTCCTGTGCTTCCGTGTAGGCTGCCTTAAGTAGCCGTTCAAATAAAGTAGATTGCAAAAATTCAATTATGTAAGGAGAGCGGAATGGCTGTTCCGATTTCCCAGATGTATACAGTGGCGACGTATGTACTCTCCCAGAAGCTGAAGGGAGTCAAGCGATATCCCCTAGTGCTCATGCTTGAGCCGCTCTTTCGTTGCAACTTGGCCTGCGCGGGCTGTGGAAAGATCCAGTACCCCGATCATGTCCTTGATAAGCGGTTAACGCCCGAGCAATGCTGGGCGGCGGCGGAGGAATGCGGGGCGCCTATGGTAAGCATCCCGGGTGGTGAGCCGCTCATTCATCCTGAAATCGCACAAATCATACAGGGCCTAGTGGATCGAAAGAAGTATATTTATCTCTGCACCAATGCGATTCTCTTGGAGCGGAAGTTGGACGATTACAAGCCTTCGAAATACCTTACATTCAGTGTCCATATGGATGGGCTCAAGGATGAGCATGACTTGGCCGTATGTCGAGATGGCGTCTATGACGTAGCGGTGAAAGCCATCAAAGCGGCGGTCAAACGCGGCCATCGAGTTACGACAAATACCACGTTGTTCGACGATGCAAATCCTGAGCGGGTCAGAAAGTTTTTTGATGAAATGATGGCACTGGGTGTTGAAGGTATGACCATCTCACCAGGGTATAGCTATCAAAAAGCCCCGGATCAACAGCATTTCTTGAAACGCTCTCGAACTCAAGAGCTATTTTCTAAAATCCTGACTCGGCCCAAATCGGGCTGGCAGTTTAATCAATCTCCATTGTTTTTGGATTTCCTCATGGGCCGGCGTGAATACCAGTGCACTCCGTGGGGTAATCCGACCTATAACGTCTTTGGGTGGCAGAAGCCCTGCTATTTGCTTCAAGAAGGTTACACGAAGACGTTCCGGGAGTTGATGGAATTAACGGCGTGGGAGAATTACGGAACCGGTCGAAATGAAAAGTGCGCTGATTGTATGGTCCACTGCGGCTATGAGGCGTCGGCTGTTGAGGATACGTTTAGCACTATCTCTGGTTTTGCGCGAACCGCCAAATTAACCTTGTCGCCTACTTCTCGTTAGTCGTTGATCGCTCAACGTTCATCGTAGCCATGGCAATATGTTCATGAGCGAATGCATTAGGGCGAGCGGTCTCTGGAGATGACTGACACCAAGAATCACACTGCTAGTATCACTGGCTCTCTTGTAGGGCGAGTGTTCACGCCAGGCTCAATGAAAGAGGCTGCGGAGGCGATCGAGCTTGCGTTCGATTACCGTGGGGACGTGACCTTGATGTTACGGTCCGGCGAATCGGTGGCCGGATATATCTTCAATCGTCAGGACGCCGGTAGTGATCCATATCTTGAACTATTTCCTGCGGACGGTCCAGATTCTCGGTGTATTTTGTACCGCGACATCGTCACGATTGCGTTCACGGGTGAAGATACAGCAAACGGCAAGTCCTGGGAATCCTGGGTATCAAAAAAGGAGTCGGAGCGTCGAGCGGAGGCCAAAAAAACTGAAGCAGTCGCACGTAAGAAAGGCTATCTCTGACTTACTCTCCCCTACTGCGATTCTGAAGAGACGACGCCCACCCGTATTACCCAAAAATGCCGGCCATTTCGTTGACAAAGATTTGACTCTGTGCTAGAAATCCCTGCCCAAATAGAATGCGCTCGCTGTGATGAAGCGTGTGCGTCTTCGAAGGAGCGAGCGACGACTCAGCAATCAAGTTTGCAGCGTAATAGACGAGGTCGAATAGGGTTAAGCGTTCTAGCTTGCTGTCTCGTGACGAGTGCCGTGTTTCCTCCCGTGGCTCGCACCACTCATGAAGCGGACCATCGATTCATGGTTGAAGGGTATGTGTGTGGACCGGACAGGAGCGCGATTTCGAACGTAGACGTACTCGTCAAGGACACGAAGATTTCGTATGGGCAGGTCGTGAGGACGGATGGAGATGGGTACTACAAGGCAACCTTCCATTTGCACAACGACAATCTCGGTGATCCCCTTCTCGTAGAAGTCAGGGGGGAACAGCAAAATCTGAAAGTTGATTTCGATCCGAAAGACCTCGAAAGTGAGAGAAAGATCCAGGTTAATTTTGGAACTGGTTGTGATGCGAATGGACCTCCCGTCTGGCTGTGGTGGGGAAGTGGCGCGATGGTCCTAGCGGCTGGTACCATAATTGGAATGAAACTTGTCCGTTCTCAGCGGAGGCAGGAGCGGGGCAAGGGGAAATCGCAAAGTAAGCGTAAATCATAATCGCCGATGACGGTCCTTGGGGGCTGCGGGGTACCTCGCCGAATCGGTCGATAGGTTGGCGAGGACCAGTGTGAAGAGTTCTCAAGGTAGGTGCAACCTAGACGCTTTTGTTAGGGGTGTAGATACCTCGGCAGAAGCGTTTTTTATTGTGTGATGAGGTTTTGTCGTATGCTCGCTGAACGTCGTCGGTCATTTAAAAAGTGGAGTAATTGAATGATGTCATTAGAATGTGGGTATATACGGGCGGTATTGGCAGCAATGAGTCTCGGGCTGCTTGCTGGGTGTACTGAAGGTGGTGAGGGGCCAATTGTTCCTCCGCCTCCGGCACCGGCAGAATATGCCGACAAACATATGCCGCCAGACTGGTGGGGAGATGCTCAGAAGTTGGAAGAGGGCCGAAAGCTCTACCTTGGTGAGGCAAATCCAGATGTCAAATGTGCCAGTTGTCATGGGAGTGATGGGAAACCCGTAAAAGCAGGGGCCACAGATTTCAGAAATCCTGAGCGCATGAAGTTGTATTCCGATTCAGTGTGGTTTTGGCGCATATCTGAGGGAGTTCCCAATACCAAGATGAAGGGTTGGAAGAGTAAGCTCTCAGAAGATGACGTATGGAAGCTTGTGCTGTATGAGCGGAATTTTGGGCTGTCAGGGAAAACGTGGGATGAAGAAAAGAAACAGTGGATGGATGTGGGTGCGGGTGATAAATGAAATGACCGGAAGTGAGGTCATGTGAGTATCTGGGTCATTTCGAGAGGCGTTCAAGGTCAGAATTGCGAACCTGTAAAATTGAGAATCTTGACTAGGTTCAGCAAGCAAGGGGGCATTGAGGTATCGTGAAAAAGATGTGGCATGGTCTCCTAGCTCTTATCGCGATCTGTGTGTTGGTCGCGCCCACTGTCTACGCTCAGGAGCTCGGGACGTCCTCGGTGGATTTTCCATACACTGGCAATCGGACGGCTGTCTGGGTTGTTGCACAACTCCATATCTTATTTGCCGCCTTCATTCTGGGAGCCCCGATCTTCGTTGTCATATCTGAGTGGCTTGGCTATCGCAAGCAGGACCCACGCTACGATCGTATGGCGAAAGAGATTACCAAGGTCACGGTTATCCTTTTCAGCATGACGGCTGTGACCGGAGGCTTATTCATTTTTATCCTTCTCGCAGCCTATCCTCAATTCACAACCTGGTTCATCAATCAATTCTATGTCGTCTTCGCGATCCTCTATCCGGCGCTGTTCATCGTAGAGACAATCCTCATGTACGCGTATCTCTATACCTGGGACATCTGGAAGGGCGAAAAGAAGGGGCGACACATCGCGCTGGGCATAGTCTTGAATCTCGTCTGTCTGCTCATTCTCTTTGTGATCAATGGCCCCACGTCGTTCATGAATACTCCGCCGAAGGCCGAGGGGGTCTCGCCTCAGGATTTCCTCGCGGCGGCGACCTTATGGGATAAGATTGCGAATCAAAGCTGGTTCCCGCTAAGTCTGCATAGGATCGACGGCAATGTCGCGTTCGGTGGGTTTATTGCCGGTATGATCGCCGCCTATATGTACATGAGCTCGAAGACACAGGAAGAGCGAGCTTACTACGATTGGATGGGTTTCGTCGCTATTTGGATTGCGGTGGGAGGTTCGCTCTTACAGCCGTTCACGGGGCTGTTGCTGGCGTACGAAATGTGCGACTACGATTTTTCGTTTTGTCCTTATATGATGGCCGATCAGCTCTCGATGTTTTTCGAGGTACAGGGAATGATGATCGGGCTACTATTCTTGGGGATCAACTACTATAGTTGGCTCAGCGTGAAACGAATCGAGGGCGCTGAAAAGGTGCGGATGACGATCCTCGCTCCCATTGCCCTGGTTGCCGTGCTTCCGGTGACGATGTGGGTGATGGACGTCTACTGGATTCCTGATCCGATGTCCTTGGCCTTCTTGCTGCCGTTGGTGTTGTCGCCGTTCCTATTAGGTCGATTCGTTCCTGGCACCGTATCGGCGCGGACTGTCATCAAGATAGGTTTTATCGTGATGCTCGTCAGCGATGCGGTGTGGCTCACCCCCAGTGGTTTCGTGGCCACTGGCAATGATATGCCCGATGAACTGAAGCTCCCGGAAGGGTGGGATTATCTCGCGTCGATGCCGGCGAAGCTCTCCGCGATTATCGTGTTGGTGTTTGTGACCGTAGTCAATTATGTTCTCTACAACAGAACTATCAAGCAGGGGACGATTCTGTGGGGGAAAATTGATTTTGTGGCGCAATTCGTCCTAATTTTCCTGGCGTTCATCTCCACGTGGATCATGGGGTTGATGGGAGCCGTGAGGTCATTGCTCAAAAAATACTTCCACGCCTACAGCCTGGTGTCGGACTTCACGGTGGAGTCATTTACACCGACGCTTTCGTATTCTGCGTGGTGGATTACCGGAATTACCGTCAGTTTTATCGTCATTGTCACGCTGGCTGCACTGGTGGCGCTCCGCCCATCCGTTTCAAAAGTGCGTGAACCGGAGGTGAATCCTGTTCCTGTTGGAGTGAAGTAAGCAGGAGTAATGGCAACGTTGGTAAGCTTTGTCAGCATCCAGAAGGTGAATCGTGTTTAAGAAATTTGGCATTGCGTTGTTGGTTGGTGGGGCGGTCGTGGCGTTCGCTCATTCACAAGAAGTGCCAACCGACTTTCAGTTGCTGTGGGCAATTTTTGCGATGATCGGGGCCGTGGTCTTCATGTTGCTCGATGCTAAACCGCTTACGACGATGAGCGGTGGGAAGTCACTCTTCGCGGTCGCCGCATTTTGGATCCTCATCGTGACGGTCTGCATCGCCGGCGCGTCTCTGTTGCCTCAGTTTGATCCGGACGATGAGCGGGAAAAAATTTCCAAACTTTTGGAAAAGCAACGAGCCGCCTCACAGCAAGGCAAGGCGGACGAGCTGATCGCTCGTGCCAAGGCTCTTGATGAGCAGGTAAAAGCTCTAGAGGAACGGCTTAAAGGTTTGGGTGAGAGGCAAGTTGCAACGGCCACTACGACACCTCAGACTGGGGGTAAGCCTCCTACAGGCGAGGGCGGGGGTGGCGGAGCCGCAGGCGATGTGATGAAGGTGGGCGAGGAGCAATGGCAGTTACAGGAATGTTACAACTGCCACAAGCTGAGGGGTGAGGGTGGAAAGAAACGAGGTCCGGAGCTGGATAACATCGGCACGCTGCTGACGGTCGAAGAAATTCAAGAGAAAATTGTGGACCCCAAGAGTTTCATGGCTGAGGGGTATGATAAGGAATGGAAGAAGGGCGTGATGCCAGACAAGTTTAAGGATCTCATGGATCCCAAAGAAATGCTGGCGCTCGCCACCTGGTTGGGCACCTTCAAGAATACCTCAGTAAATACCCCGAAGCCTATCAAGAAGAAATAATGCTGCAGCCAAAGCTGAAATCCAAGGTCCGGTGCACAGACCTCGACATCGGCGAAGTCTCGAAGGTTGTGCTTGATCCGCTCTCCCACGAGATCAGTCATATCGTGGTGTCCATGAACGGAAACGGCGAGCGGCAAGTTGCGATGGGCCATGTGCAGGTTGTTACGGAAGATCTCGTGCAGCTAGGTACGCCATCGCGAGATATTTTGGCGTTGCCTCCGTTTAAGCGAGAAGACTACGTCACAACGCATGAAGTGGAGATCTCGCACCTCGAAGACAATATCCACGTCACGCCAGGGGAGGTGTTGGTACCTCTGCCTGATCTCGAAAAAAACGTCAAGCGCCGCACGTTTTTCATGAATTTCACCCATGTCATCGGGTTCTTGATCGGACTGCCCATAGCCTATCCCATTCTTCGTTTCCTCATGAAACCCATGTACGCGGCTTTTGACAACCAATGGCTGAACGTGGGAAACGTAAGCCAGATCAAGAAAGAGGACGTCGGAGTACAGTTTGAGTACAAGAAAAAGGTGAAGGAAGTGTACATGCCCGAATACGAAGTTGAGAAGAACGTCTGGGTCGTGCGCGCGAGTCCCGAGCTTCTCGAGAAGGTCTATCAGGGGAAAGATGAAGATTTCCGTGACGCCAAGGGGACAGTCATCTGGACCAATAAGAAGGAGATTCCCTACGTCGCATTTTCCGGTAAATGCCCGCATCTCGGATGTGCATATAAGTGGCGAAACCATAAAGCCCTCGGTCCGGTGTTCCTGTGTCCGTGCCACTTGAGTATCTACAATGCGGCAGGGAAAGTGTTGGACGGCCCTGCTCCGCGCGCCCTTGACGCCTTGCCTGTGCGGATCTCCGCGGGTGGGGAGGTTGAAATCATCGACATGGAGTTCAAGGCTGGTACGAAAGCACAAGTGCGGATAGTTTGAAATCTAGCGATATGGATAGTAAACACTCGTCCCCTGCAACAATCCCTGATCATCAGCCCAGCACGATCGAAAAGCTCGTTGCCTTCCTTGACGAACGGGTCGGACTCAAGGAAATGCAGGCTAAGATGCTCCATGAACCGATTCCAGGCGGTTCTCGTTGGGCCTATGTCTTCGGGTCAATCCTATTGTTCATCTTTGCGATGCAGGCGGTGACGGGGACCCTGCTCATGTTTTACTATGTCCCCACCACTGACCATGCGTATGACAGCACTCAATATATTATCCATGACGTCGATTATGGCTGGTTTCTGCTGGGCTACCACTTCTGGGGATCCAGCGCGATGGTTGTGTGTGTCGTGGCTCATATGTCTCAAGTTTTTCTCTGGGGGGCATATAAAAAACCAAGAGAATTGCTGTGGCTTGTCGGTTTGGCCTTGTTTGGTATTGTCATCACCTTTGGATTTACGGGTTATCTTTTACCCTGGGATCAACGGGCATTCTGGGCGACGACTGTGGGTGTTGAAATCTTGGATAAAACGCCTGTTGTTGGTGACTTTATCGCCAGGTTCCTAAAAGGGGGACCGACTCCAGGTCAGATGACGTTGAGTCGCTTTTTCGTACTCCATGTGATGATTCTTCCGGCCGCACTCATGGCTCTAGCCGGGCTCCATCTGTTTTTATTCCGGGTGGCGGCTCCTGCCGGACCATTTAGTGGTACGAAGGAAGAGATCAAGGCCAAAACCGACTACTTCTTCCCCCGTCAAATATGGAAGGATATGGTCGGGATGGCCTTCGTCTTCGTGGGGATCTGCGCATTAGCCCTCTGGGAGCCGGTCGTCCTACTGGACCAAGCCGCACCTGACCCTGGGGAATACCATCCGGAACCGGAATGGTATTTCCTTTTTTACTTCCAACTTCTCCGGTTGAAAATATTCGCGGGTGAGTTCGGACAATTTCTGGGAGCAGTTGCGTTGCCGGTCGTCTTCATGGCATTGCTCGTGGCACTTCCGTTCTTCGATAAGGATCCAGAGCGGAATATTTTTAAACGACCGATTGCCTTGATCAGCTGGATTACGATCATGGTGATGATTGTGCTGTTCACCGTTGCCTCAGTGATTAACCGAGAATTCTTGGATTAATGGTGGTACCTATTCGTTATGGCTGAAGAACGCGAATCGATGTCTCCCACGAAGATAGGTTTCAGCATCCTCTGGTCCGCCTGTTGGACCGGTATGGTTGTGAAATCGGTCTTTGCCGTTCTTCTCTTGACGATGGGATTGGTGCATTTCGAAGGGAGATTTGGGCTTGCCGTTGTTATGCTGCTGATCAGTCCGGTCACCGTCTTTGCGATTCCGATCATCATGACCGTGTTTGGCGCGCACTTTGGTGAAGGGATCGGCCTCGGGATCCTATTCTGGCTCTCGATTCCAGTTGATATTTGGGCGCTCGGACTGGTTGGTCGTACGTTTTTCCTTGAGCGACTACGGAAAGAGCCGCCCGATGGACTTGGACTCGCCATTTGGTGGAGGGCGGCTTTCGTTGGAGCCTTCTTTCTCCCAGTCCTCTGGGGTATCGTGAGCTTCATCACGGATAACGCGATGACCGCGTCTCACTCGATGGCTGAAATGGAGAGTTTACGGCACATTACGGATACGGGTCTTCCAGTGGCAGAACGAATCGGCCTTGAATTGACAATCTGGGGCTCGATCTCTTCAGCCGTGTTAATCGCTCTATCCTTGATTGGAGTATCCATTCTCGGGCAAATCATTCGGCGCATATCGGAAGAGTGCCAGCCGACTTCCGAAAGTTATCAAGGGCTCATTACTCGGTGGGATCTCATGCGTGTGCCGACCGATCAGGGATTGCTCTTGACGTCGCTGGCTGGCGTGGGTGTCATATTCTCTCTGATGTTTTGGTCGATACTTCCGGTGACGACTCCCCATCCGCATGAATGCTGTAAAAAACCTGACGTACAGGTCGAGCCGGTATTTAAACCGGTCGAGTCGTTGAGCAGCAGCGCACAGCGTGTTGCGACGCTTGCGGCACAAATTGAAGCCATGGAGCAGCAAAAGGTCGCCACAAAAGGTCAAAAAGCAAAGGGCAAGGGGAAGACCGAAGGCGGAACAACCGCAGATTCAACTGCCAAGACGAAACCGTAACTTACGAGGTGATGTGGTGAGTGCCATACGACAAGAGACGGAACCGATTCAACCAGCTCTCCGAACCGTCAAAAGCCACGGCGGATGGTTTGCAGGTCTCTTGTTGACGGCGGCCTGGCTGGCGCTCCCTTCAATCGGCATCGCAGCAGAGGGCACGGCGGCCGGTCCGACGGAATATCGAGATATTCCATATATCGGCAGTCGGAACCTTGTCTGGATCGTCGCACAGTTACACCTCTTGCTTGCCGGCTTCGTCTTGGGGGTGCCGATCTTCGCGTGGCTCTGTGAAGTCATTGCGTGGCGAGGAGGAGAAAAACGTTATGACAAGCTCGCCAAGGAGTTTACCAAGCTCCTGACATCAGCCTATGCCACGACCGCCTTGTTCGGCGGTATTCTCTTGTTTCTGTTGGTGGCGTTCTATCCCAAACTGATGAATTATTTGACGGATGTCTTCTTTCCGTCTTTTTTACTCTACTGCCTGTTGTTCCTGCTTGAAACGGTGACCCTCTATCTCTACTGGTATGGGTGGGATGCCATGCAGGATGGCAGAAAAAAAACGTTGCATGTCTTTCTCGGGTTTCTCCTGAATTTCTTCGCCTTGTTCATCATGATTGTGCCCAACGCCTGGGCCACGTTCCAATCCAGCCCGGTTGTGCTTTCCGAAGGGACCGCCTTGGAGCGGGCCTGGGCCGCGACCTGGAATCCGACGTGGTGGCCGATCAACATCCATCGGCTCATCGCCAACGTTGTGCTTGGCGGGTACATCTGTGGAGCTTATGCCGGAGTTCGGTACTTATCGGTCAAAAGCAAGGAAGATCGGGAGCATTACGATTGGATGGGATATGTCGGGAACTTCATCGGGGTATTTGGCCTCTTAGCCTTGCCATTCGCCGGATATTGGCTCATGCGGGAAATCTATCAGTACAACCAGCAGATGGGCATTACACTGATGGGAGGATTTCTCTCGTGGCTCTTCATCATCCAGGCCATGCTGATCGGGGTCTTGTTCCTTGGATCGAACTATTATTTCTGGCTCGGGATTACCTATCGCATTCCCGGATCTGAGGCGAAATATCGTCGAGCCATGTTGATGATGTTAGTCAGCCTGTTGCTCTGTCTTGCCGTGTGGATGACCCCGCACTCACTTGTGGCCAGCATCGAAGAGGCCCAAAAAATGGGAGGGGCTCATCACCCGCTGCTCGGTGTTCTAGGCGTCATGTCGGCCAAAATGACGGTCTCGAACCTCATGATTCTTATTACTTTCATGAGCTTTGTGATGTATTGGCGGGCGGGGAAGCAGGATACAGCGGGGTGGGCGAAGTTTGGAAAAGCAGTTATGGGTGCCGTGTTGGTGGTGGCGAGTTTGGCCGTCATTGTTCTTGGAGTGTGGGGGTATTTTGTACCGGCGATCGTTCGCATAAATTATTTTTCCACATCTCAGGTGGCGATCGTCGGCTTCGTCATTCTCACGATCACGCCGTTGACGGCGCTGTTGCTTAAGAGTGCCAAGACGACGACGGAGATGGTCTGGGGCAGCATGCCTCCGCGCGCCGGGTATGCCCTCGTCCTCAATGCGGTCATGGTTATCCTCCTCATGACGCTCATGGGCTACGCGCGATCTTCTTCCCGCGTCCATTGGCATGTGTATGGCGTGATGCGTGATACGTCGCCCTATGCCTATTCGCCGGCTCTTGGCAGTGCATCCCTGATCATGGCTTTCTGTACGTTTTTCTTCTGTATCCTCGTCGCCTTTATTTTCTGGGTTGCCACCATGGGAGATAAGTACAAAACTGCTTCTGGAACAGGAAAGGGAGATCTGCCGCAGAACATTCCGGCCATGGCCGGTGGGGCTCCAGAGGAGCGGCTATAGAAGTTAAATGAGAGTTATGAAACAAGAATACAAATACACGGCACGACACACTTACGAGTTGGAGAGCCATGAGTGAAGTCGCACAACTACAATTAATTGCACTGTCCATCATCGGGGTCGGGATTCTGATCCTTCTTTTCATCAAGGCTGTCTTTCTGCGGGTCACGGGATTTGTCGCCATCGTGTTGGGATTGTTCGCGCTCATGTCCCTAGCCGTACCTCAGTTGGCGTCTCTCCCTCCGGCGGAGGAAAAGATCGACATCGCCAGTATCAAGACCCCAACGGACATCGCAGCCATCGGGCAAACTGTCTTCTTCAGCAAGGGGCAATGCGCATTGTGTCATTCCATCGGTCCAAGCGAATCCGCCCGTTGTCCGGATTTAAAGGGAATCGGCGCCAAACTGAGCAAGGATTTCCTCTATGAAAGCCTGACTGATCCTCTGGCGTTCGTGTATCAGGATTACCGCCATGGGGGTGTGCCGAAGGAATATCCAGCCACAATGCCCGCTATTGATAAAGATCCGATCGGGCTTTCGAAGAATGAAATCTTGGCCGTTATCGCCTTTCTACAGCAAATGAGCGGTGAGCCGATCTCTGTCAGCACGTCGGAACTCGAAGTACCTGGCCAGGCATCGCCAGCGCCGGTAAAAGCGGCCGAATCTGCTCCATTAGCGATTGCACAAACGCACTAGGAGGAACGTATGGGCGCGTTAGGTAAGCCGATCATACTCATGGTAGCCATGTATGTATTCCTGAAGTTTGTGCTGCCGTATATCCCAGGCTCAGCGCCACTTCCCTCCAGCCTCATATTTCTATATCTCCTGCTGACCGCAGCCGGTATCGTGATCTTTGAAACGTTGAGCGGAGAATCAAAAGAGGCATTTTGGGGGCCGATGCAACGGTTCCTGACCGGAGAGAATATCGGAGGGTTGCAGGCGTTTCGATATGGAATCCTTGTTCTGTTTCCTCTGTTGGTGGGCTGGCAAACCTACGGCAGCACTGCGACGAGCGATGCTCCACCGGCGGAGAGCAGAACGATCCATCCTGCACCGCCAGGTGAGTACACGGGGTTGTCAAACCCTGTCCCCAGGACCCCGGAAAATATCATGCAGGGGAAGGGGTTTTATGCTGCCTTTTGTTCGCCCTGCCATGGCGGGAACTTTGACGGCAAGGGGCCGGCGGCGCGAGGGTATAATCCACCTCCTGCTAATTTTGCCGATCCCACGACGATCGCAATGTTGCAGGAAAGCTATCTGTTCTGGCGTATCAAGAAAGGCGGCGTCGGTCTTCCGATTGAAGGTGCGCCATGGAAGTCTGCCATGCCTCGCTGGGAATTGGAATTGCCGGACGAATGGATTTGGAAGATCATCATGGGGGAATATGATGGAGCGCATCAATCCCCACGGACATGGGAGTAATGTCAACAGAGTACAGCGTCTAGAGTACAGCGTCTATGGGTTTAGTTGCGTACGGAGAATGAGGCCAGCATGAAACGGGTGAATCACGTGATGAAACGTGTTCTGCGGGGTGCGTTAGCTGCGATCGCAGCTATGTTTATCGCAGAGGCATCCCTCAGCTTTGCGCAGGAAAGCGTAGCGGTGAAAGCGACGATTGTAACCGGTGGGTTGCCCGTCGACGATCCCAATGCCGCAATCTGGAGCAGCGCCATGCCAGCGACGTTTCCCATGTCGCCACAGGTTCATTGGCCGAACCGTATTCAAGAGGTGACGGTCCAGGATGTATCCGTCCGGGCACTACACGACGGCAATCAGGTTGCTTTTCTTCTCGAATATAGCGATCCCAGCGAGGATCCGGACGACGCGGCGGCATTCGAGTTTATGGTAGGGGACAAGAAGGCGCACTTTGCTCACGGGCAGCCAATGCTCCAGGTTGAAGGTGGCCCGGTCAATATCTGGTTTTGGAAACATAAAGAGGACAAAGCCATCGATATGACCGCGAAAGGCTTTGGGACATTGAAGCCGCAAACGCATCAAGATGTGAAGGCAAAGGGTGCCTACTCAAACGGGAGCTGGAAAATAGTCTTTTCCCGCACCCTATCGACTGATCATCCTGAGGAGGATGTGCAAATCACACCGGGGGAATTCATCAGTATTGCCTTTGCGGTCTGGGATGGTCGAAAAGATGCCGTGGGAGAGTTGGTTGAAAAAGGGTCTCAAAAAGCTGTTTCTTCCTGGTGGTATTTCCGAGCCGATGCCCCGCCGGACTATTCCAGCTATATGTATGCGGCAATAGCCGCTGCATTGGCCTTGGGATTTCAATTTGTCCTGATCCGCAAACTCAAGAAAGGGCAGTGAGCATGAAGGCGGCAAGGCTGAACGTCATTGGATTCGCGGTTGGCGTGCTGGGTGTAGGAGTTTTGATTGCCGGTGGATGCGCGAGCGAGCAAGAAAAGCGGGGGCACGAACTTTATACCCACTACTGCAGCGACTGTCACGGCGAGAGCGGTAAGCAAAATCAGGGGTTCAACTGGTCGGCTATGCCTGATCCAAAGCCGAAAGATTTGTCCAGTAAGTCTGAGATGGGAACGTTCACAGATCAAGAACTTTTCGAGACCATCTCACGCGATATGCTGGACACCAGCGAGGAAGGCGGCGATGAGATTGGAGACGACGACTTCGCTGTTCCGACTATGCCGACGTTCAAATATACCCTTTCAGAGGATGAAATATGGGCGATCGTCGGGCATGTGCGTACGCTCCACGACATGAAGATGGAGTTCAATGTGGAGGCGCGCAAAGCATCCCTTGATGAAGGGCTGAAAGCCGCACAAGCGAAGTTCGAACAGGCCACGCAGGCTTACGAAGAGGCGGAAAAGAAGGCCAGCGATGAAGCAGAGAGGAAAAGCGAAGAACTGAATAAAGATGTGGATGTGGATGAATCCGCCTATGCTGCCGAACAGGATGCGATGGCCCAAGCCAAGAAAGAGCTGGATACGGCTCAGGTTACCCTGAATAACTTCTCGACCAGACCTGGAAGAGGAGTCAGTATCCCAAGGCCGGATTTAACGGTCAAGCCTGCAGAAACCGCCGCATTGATTGAACGTGGCCAACGACTGTACGAAAATAAATACGGCTGCAACGGCTGCCATAGTCTTGCCGACGAAGGTGGCAAGATAGGTCCTGCCTTAGATCGAGCTGGTTTTCGGCTGAACGCCACCTGGATCTACCGCTGGCTCAAGAATCCACAGGCCATGGATTCAGCCACGCGCATGCCGGCATTAGGATTGAATGATGCAGACGCGAAAGCTGTGACGATGTATGTGGCCACCTTGCGGGCGCCGAAAGCGGAACCAGTTGAAGAGAAGCCTGTTGAGAAGCCTTAAATGAGCACGCCTCCAAGGAGTCCAATAAGTAGAGTGATCCCGACCCATACATGCGCGCGGAACATATCGAATGCCTGAACCGGTGTGATCGGTCCACGGAGCTGATGTGTTTGGAACATGAAGAACGCGACCACACCCAGGAGAGCCACATAATAGGCCCATCCTAACTGAGCAAGCCACCCTACGGCGGTCAGGAAGGCTACCATAACACCAAATGCTATACCCACCCCTTGGTGAATGAGCGGCCCAAAGTATAGGGCAGCGGACTTGACTCCGATGTGTCGATCATCTTCTTGATCCTGGACCGCGTAAATCGTATCGTACGCGACGGCCCAGGCGGCGGTCGCTCCAAAGAGGCACCAGACCGGTGCGTCCAACTTCCCTTGCACCGCTGCCCAGGCCATGACGGTTCCCCAGCCGAAGGCAATGCCAAGCATGGCCTGTGGGATATGGATCCATCGTTTGGAGTACGGGTAGAGGGCTGCAAGCAAGACCGCGATCGGGGCGAGCCATGTCACGATGGGCTGAAGCAGAAGCAGGAGGCATGCCGCTAACACCAGCAAGGCACCGAGCAGTAGCACTGCTTGGCGTCGGGATAACTCACCTGACGCCAAGGGACGAGTCTTGGTCCTGGTGACTTGCCGATCGAATCTTTGATCTGCTAAGTCGTTCATGATCACCCCAGCGCTCCTCATCAAGAACGATCCGCCAAGAAATATGGCAAGCAGATGGGGTGGTGGAATGCCGCGAGCCGCCAGTATCAGGGCCCACAGCGTGGGGAGGAGCAGTAAGTAGGTGCCCGTTTGATTTTGCAGGCGGATCAACCGCGCAAGTGCGGACCAGGGTATTCCTGACGTGACAGAAGAAGAGGAATCGACGGGAGTAGACATGGCGCGACCTTAACGGAGGGAAAAAGGGCTGTCAATGCGCCTTCAGCGGTTGTGACGCATCAGGGAATTCGGTATAACCACAACGTGACACGACGATTCGCAGGACAACGTCGAGGCTTTCTACCGTGTCGCTCCCTCATTACGGGTTGGGCGATCGCATTGCTCCTCCTTTCGATGGCGGGCTGTTCCATGCTGAATCGGGAGAAGCAGCCGCTCAACCTCGAACCAATCCCCCTAACGCCGATCATCTGGTTTTCGCCAAGCGGAACGACGGCGGAAATTTCTTACCGGAATGCCTGTCACGAGACGGTAGCCATGCCCATGGCCGATATTCTTCTTGGTTCCGTTCCCAACAAGCTGGCACGAGTCTTTACCGGCGTGACGGCACAACACCACTCTGAAGACCTTCTCGCATCTGACGGCGTGGTTGAAGTGGGGGTCGGTCTGAGGCGGATTGATCTGGAGGTCCCAACACAACTACCGGGAACATATCCGGCGATCGCCACGGTCGGGGTTGAAATGGTGTTTTTGGCTCGGGATGGCACCATGCTCTTCAGCAGAAAACTCGAGGGGACAAAACGTGGGACGGTGGTGGTGGCCGATCAATCCTGTGAAGTGACGGGGTTGGATACTATCGTTCAGGACGCCATCGGTTCAGTGACGGACGGGCTGGCTCAGCAGATGGCCCAATCCGTTAAGATTCGAGAATACGCGGCCCAGCGTGACGCGTGGGTTCCATTGGCCTCCCATCCCACACCGCCATCTGAAAGGACTGTTGAACCATCTCCTTCCGTGGGTCAGGAAACCAGGGAAGAACCACTGGCTACTACGGCCCAAGCGGTCGAACCAACCCAACTCAGTTTTCGTGCCATCCTACGAGATGAAAGTCATGATCGGATGCTTGAACCAGATGAATCGGTCACGATCCACCTCGAGGTCATGAACGAGGGGGTCGTGGAAGCCAAGGACGTGGTGGTCCTGGTCGAAGGGAAAGCGGGATTAGATCATGTGTTTCCGCCAGAAGTCGTCGTGGGCTCCATTCGGCCTGGAGAAATCAAACGTCTTTCTGTGACGAAACGAGTCGCGGAGACGGAAGAGGCTCTTCCTGGTGAACTGACATTGAATTTGCGGTCAGCCAGTCCGATGGCATCCGTTCCGCCGCCCAAGATATTCAGCCTGGGGATCAAACCCAAGCGTGGCGATCTAGTGTCGTTACCGGATGTTGACATGATCCCGGCGTCGCTGGTGACGGGGAAACAGCCAAGGGCTGTCATTATCGCGATTGGAGTGGGAACGTATCTCAACGAACAGGTGCCGGTAGTGAAGTATGCGAGCCACGATGCGGCAGTCATGGCGGAGTATTTACACGCCATCGGCAGTGTTCCACGCGAGCGCATGCGCATCCTGCTCGATCGTCAAGGCGTGCAGCAGGAGTTCGAAGAGACGTTTAAGCAATGGCTTCGGAAGCGAGCGGATGCGGAGACGGTGCTGTACGTCTACTTTTCCGGCCGAGCGGTCGTGGATAGCAGTACCGGGGAGGTCTTGCTTGTCCCCTATGACGGAACGCTGTTCGACCCAGAGCATCTGTATCCCCTTAGTAGATTGCAGCGGTTGGTCTCCCAGCTCCCGATTCAACGGGCGATCTTCATGTTCGACGCTTCGCTGGATCCGTCTCCAGGCGCCGATCTGACAACCATGCCCTCGCCTGATTGGCCATCGGGGATGGATGAACAATGGAAAGATGTAGAGATGTGGATGGTTGGAAATCGAAATTTGCAAGAGGCCAATGTCTATGCCCGAGAGAAACACGGCTTGTTTACTTATTATCTCTTAAGGGGACTGCAAGGGGTCGCCGATCTGGATCGAGATGGGATGGTCATGGCAGGTGAACTGTGTCTCTATGCTCGAGGTCAGGTGGCGCGTGTCGCCCGTGAACAATTCGGCAACAAGCAAGACCCTCTTTGCGTACCTCCCGTAGGACGTGGCGCGATGATCCGTATCCATCCGATCGCCAAAGGGAATAATCCAAAGCCTGTTCCGACAGAGAAAATACCGGAAGAGCCTTCTACTGATTCAACCGGTCCGGCTAAAAGCCCTATCCTTGTTGGGCCATAGCATGGAGGGGTGGCGGTTCACTTCATTGACAGGGTCGCCGGTGGCCGTTATCATGCCAGGCACTGGTGCGTCACTACTCCATTCTGTTTCACCAAGATGCCGGCGTAGCTCAGTTGGTAGAGCAGCGGTTTCGTAAACCGCAGGTCGCCCGTTCAATCCGGGTCGCCGGCTCCATTCTTTCAAGCACTTACAGATTTTTCGGTTTCGGTCAAATCGGCAGGTGTTATTACGGTGTTAGACAGGTAAGAACTGAGCTTACTAGCAGCCTGGAGCAGATCACTTTCCGACACGCTGTTATAGCGTTTCCACATGAGCGGGGATTTGTGACCAATGATCTGCATGGCCGTTGTGGTATCGACTCCAGCCCGTCTCAAATTGGTTGCCGCACAGTGCCGTAAATCATGAAAGCGTAGGTTTTCAATCCCAGCCTTCCGGCAGGCCGTCTTGAATGCGGTTTTGACCTCCCCTACAGGATTGCGCTGATAGACGAAGACATGCTTGTGAGCAATGTCTCTAACCTTGGATAGCTCGGCCAAGGAAGCCTTTACCTGTGGCGTCATGGGTACTTGGCGGGGTTTCTTCGTTTTGGTATCCAGCGCACGCAAGGTAATAATCCCCCGATGCAGATCAACCCGATCCCATGTGAGATTCAGGATCTCACCTAATCGCTGGCCTAAGTGATACGCCGTCAACAAGATAGGCTTCAGGTGGGATGCGGCTACTTCGTAGAGACGCTCCCATTCTTCAGCCGTTAAGATTCGATCGCGCTCATTGTGTGCGGCGGGGATTGGTACCAACGTGGCCGGGTTCACCGTAAGCAGGCGCTTCCGCTTCGCCACATTGAGACAATGTTTGAGGATGATATGATCGTTGTTAATCGTCTGAAGACGTGGTACTTCCCCGTTATACTTCTTTCGTTGAGCCCGATAGGCTTCGACATCTTCCGGAGTAATCGCCGTCAAGTGTTTCTTTCCAAAATAGGGGACTAGCTGAAGTCGGACCACGTTGATCCGGTCTTTCAGCGACCTTAAGCGCTGAATTTCTTCTGACGCTAAGTAGATCTCTGCCCACTCTGCAAAGGTCAAGGATCGTGCAGTCTCACTCTTAAAGACTCCCTTCATGAGGTCAGTCTTGATAAGAGCTTCTTGCTGCCTGGCCACGGTCTTGTTGACACTACCTACCTTCCATCGTTTAAGCTTTCCGCCCTTGGCCGCAGAGACTAATGAGAGCGTCTTGCCATCATCCAACACGTGAAACTCAACATAATAACTGTCCCTCCGTTTGGTCAGTCCCATTTGACTACCTACCTTTCTCTGGCTTCGTGACTACGCCCGACCAGTTAGTTAAGAGAAATATCCAGCCCCTGACATAGCTTGAGGAGTGGAGAATTGGGGATCTACTTGCCCCCTTTCCAATCTGGCCAGCGAGGTATGATGCACCCCCGACCGCACAGCTAACTTTCGCTGACTCAATCCCCGTCGTTCTCGCCACTCCGAGAGCTATGTCGTGTTGTCAGCCATATTCACTTAAAAACACCGCAGGTCTCAACCATGTTTCAGTGAGATCGGCATCACGGTCTGCTGCTTGATCCATTTGTCCAATAGCTCTACGTCAAACTTGACCAAGCGCCCGACCTTCACATGAGGGATCCGTCGCTGACTGACCATCGCGTACAGGGTATGGACGGATAAGCCGGTATAATCGGCGACTTCCTTAATTGTGAGGAGACGACGGGTCAGTAATGGCGATGTGTTCGACATGGTCGGCTACGTGTCTGAAGTCCCATGTTTACGATGAGTGCGGTCCTCGATCATGGCTTCCCCCACATGGCTCCAAATTGTCGTAATCCATTTGTGCAGAATACTTTTGCAAATGCCCTTCGTTCCTCAACAGTTGGTCGTCGATGAGGGCCCCCTCAGTGCGCCGACGTCTCCAACTGCGCTTGATTCCGCCGCACTCCCGACAATGCCTCATCCGAAGACGGTCCCGAGAACGTGTCCTCCGATCAGCCTCTTCATCGCCGGACGGTCAGAACGAGCCTGTCAGGGGCCCTTATTTTCGTCCAGAAGCTTCAGTGCCTCCTGACTCGCGGATACCACCGTCTGCAGCAGGAGCCGGAACGCCGCCTGTCGCTGTCTCAGGATGGCCTCATGCTTTTGCCGGTAGCGAGCCATTCGACACTTATCGCAACACACGGTTCGACGCCCCTTCAGTGGTCGGCCGCAGACCGGGCAAGGCTGCCCCATTAAAGGCGTACGTACGCCTTCTAACAAGACTTCCGAGCTGGGTGCGGGGGTTGGGTCCACCTTGGAGCGCTTCACGGTAGGCTTCCCCCATACAGCCCCTCCTGAAATGTGAGAATCATCTGGAGGTGAGACGGGGCCATCACCTCGGGGTCCCAGACACCCTCTATGCACTCGCACAGAATGAGTCGATAACAGGACGCACAGAACCCTCGCGGGGTGAGCGTCTCAAGTTCATAGGCGCAGAACCACCGCCGTGGTCGACTCAAATTGTGAAGGTCTATGCCGGGGACATGGGTCGAAGCCAATGCTTCCTCGTCGACTTTCCATGTCAATGCACAGTGTGGTTGGATGGGCCCGCAGGCAGCACAGCCTCCTGCGCGTATGACCCAGTCCAGTTCCCCCTTCAAGGTTCTCGGCGTCCAAAAGCACAACTTTTGATACTCAATCAATTCCGTGTAGAGTTGCATCGCCTCATACCTTGGATTGTTCTCAAACATGCGATCTCCTTAGCTGTTGACATTATTGGCTGCGTGGTTGAGGTCCCATGCCTAAGCTCGGGGGATCCTCGATCATCGCGCCCCTAATGGATTTGATGTGATCGCTTGGCTGCCTTTATAAGGCAAAATGCTTTGCAGGTCGGAGGGAGCCATGAATATTGGATCCCATATACCGTCGATGAGTTCGAACTGAATCAGGCGATAGCACCGTGGACACAGTGCTTTGTGTATACAGACTTCTACGTCAAATACGCATATCCAACGTCGTGGACGACACAAGACACGTCGATCATGTTCTTCACAACGTTCACAGTGAGGAACAGTTTCCTCATCAACTCGCCATGTTAGTTCGCAGTCGGGTTGTGTGGTTCCACAGGCATGGCATCGCTTAGCCAGCTGCATCCATTTCAACTCTTCTTCCAAAGTGGATGGGGTAACACCCCTAAATACGTCGTGCCTAATAAGCTCTTTGCACAATTCCCTGGCATGAAGTTGCTCGTGACGATCATCCATCTGTTGCATTGTTTTATCCTCCACCGTTCTTGTTACATACGACTTATGTGATAACCGCTTTACTCTAAGCGCTTTGTAAACGGCCTAGCTTTGGTGAGCTTGGTATACCAGTGCATTCTTCTCGACGACTCGCTCATTGCCATTCACTCTTTCCTTGACTCCAACGTGAACACGGCCGCTTGCGACCTGCCAGCTCTTACCATCCCAGTCACACCGCCTCAAAGGTCAGCCAGGCGTTCATCACTACCGACTTGCAACGGTTCCTCTCCACCGCGTCAGACGGTCAGCCAGCCGCGTTCCCTGGAGCGACGGGTTCCACCGCAGTGCCATATTTTGACTCTTGAGGACGTTTGATAGACATGATTTCAGACCCGATACTTTCTTTACCCGCTGCACTAAGCTGCCGAGGTAGAGCGATGTTACACACTCCACCTCGGGGTGATGCAGACTTGGTTGTGATGAATCCGGCCACCCAGCCGGAACCCTGTGCCGCCCAGGCGGGTCTTTTCTCTGTCGACTCGCGGCTGCATTTTTGCTATATGACGTTGTCCAGCCCGTATTGACAACTGGTTTAGGGAAGCTCGGGTGGGATGGGCTGGTCTGGTCTGAGTTGGAATGGGATGGATTAAGCTTTTTCATGCGATTCACCCCTTACGTGAGATGACTGCGACAATTTCGGCGACGACTTGTGCTCTTCCGGCGACTGGAATCGACTGCTGACGGTTGTCGACTTCCACATCCCGAACAATAACTCGAAAGAGATAACTTTTGAATTTGGCAAGGGCGATCCGGTCACGTCGGATGTTGGTCGGATCAAAATCAGCGAGCGTGCGCCACCAGCGTCCTAATTTGGAGGCTAAGCTCAATCTTAGTTTGGATCTTGGACTCCCCAGGTTGGCATAGGCATTCAGAACGATTTCGTTAGCCGGTCCGATCTCCCGAATTTGAAACCCAAAACGAACTGCCTCACGATCCCATTTTGGTAGCCTCACCCTGCGTGCATACAGACAGACTGCATCGTGTTCCCCGACCGAAACCTTTGGGGGCAACGGCTTCTCCAGGTGAATGACCTCGCCATCGCTCGCGATATCCTCAATCAAGCTCTCGCCCTCCTCAGTAGGCTTCATGCGATCCTCCAAATCTAGTTCTGGTTCGTCGACACAGCGGCGATGTTTCGCGCCGAAATCCTTCGAGCTCCGACTTTGATACGACAAGATGTGCCCGAGGGTTTTCGCCACCAGCTCGCGGCGCCTGATCGTTTCGCGCAAGCTGGGAATCGAACCTGGAAAGCTCGTGGAGCCCAACATGGCGCTCGGCGGCAGATATTATCGATGTGCTCATGAATCCTCCGTTCACTTATTTCCTAGCACTATCACCATGAGGATGAACGAGGGTGTTCCGTCTAGGACGATACGCAAAAGTACAGGAATGAGCTGATGGATTAGCGCGCGAGGGTCCGTCGGACGACAGCTAAGAGGGCACCGTGGGTAGTTTTGCGAGTAGTCGGTAAGTCAAGTGTCACGATGGTCTGAAGAATAAGTGACGCGATTGCGGAGTTTCGAATCTTGGCTTTCGCGAGAGCGTTGATCGCGTTTCTTAGTTCGCCGTCCATCGTCCCAAGATCCACCTCATATTTGGCATACATCAATGCAGGGAGGCCTTGTCCTGGTCGGCGGGGATCATCTTTCACGAGGTAGTTGTGTGCGCCCTCCTTAGCCCATCCCGCCAGCTTAAGGCGAAAGAGATGGCGGCCCATGGGAGTTCTAAAACCGGTTCCCTTTATGAGGGTTACGATCCCATGGACCTTTTGGCAATCTTTCAAGAACAACCCTCGATCGCCAAATGTCTTCTCGATCTCAGCTCGTTGTCGCAGCAAATCCTGCTGCGCAGCGCGCACGCGTAGAATCGCTGCGAAGTCGAATGCTCGCCACACCGGCACGCCCCTGCAATTCCAGGTCTTTCCGAGTGCAGCGATCTCTGTCTGGCGTGCATCTGCGGAGCGCTGCGCTCGTTTAAGATCCGCTAGCAACTTAAACACGTAGATTTGATAGCCCGCCTGCCGAGGCTGTGGTATTGGCATAGAGCTATGAACTGACCCACTACCAGATGAAGTCGATAGTGGTGGATGCGGGGAGACTGCTTTGCGTTTGCCCATGCGCGTCCGCTGGTGCTCCTCGTTGTGGATAGACCGCAATCAGTACGGAAAGCCAGAGTTCGGGAGCCACCCTGGCGGCCCAGCGTGATTGTATGATGTTCGGAGGAGGTGGTAAACAAGCATTAATTACCGCTGAGGACATATAGAATCACAATGCGAAAGCATGCAGTCCCTCGTCTGTTTTCGAGGACATGACCGATTAGTTTTTGTTGGGCTTTTCCCACTGCTTAAAAGGCCAGATTGGTATTATGGAGCCGGGTACGGAGTACTCGATGTGCTCTACAGAAGGCAATTCTTTGCGTAAACGGTGTTTAAGCCGGAGATCATCCGAATCTAAAGTGTATTTGGGTCATCATTATGGACATCGCTCCCTTAGCAGCTGAATTTGGCCTTATTAGGGGCCAGTAATAGGCAGGGTCATAAACGATTTTAACAGAGGGTGCTGTTAGTAGAAGTAGGTCGTGCGGACATCTCCCTGCGGCAATCGGTCATATCGAAAGAAAAAGTTCATTTGATGCTATGGACTATCGAATTTTATTTGGTGCTATGGGCTGTCATAGACCTTGTTGTGGTCTGAACGCCTTAACCACCTTGAAGCGAGCCATCGACAAGAGGTGTGTGTATGGCGTTCAGGCGGTGGTCCTTCCTTAGAATACAGTTGAGAGATGGAATTTACAGGCCAAATCAGCTCGATGGAATGGCAGTAGTGGAGCAGGTGCGAGCAAGACGGCTAAATTGTTGCAAATCTTCTAGGGACCATCAAGTTCTTGGATATTCCCTGGGCCATCAAGAGTCTGAACTCGTATGGACGATCGATTTTCTCGAAGTGGTATGGGCTCTGAAGCCAGAATAACCATGAAGCACGATTGCCTGCCCTCCCAAATGAAAGTCGAGAACAACTCATTTTTTATTTTTAATCTCTCACACCCACCGAGAACCACCATGTGCACATCACCGCTCAAACTTATTTTCCTCCTCCCTGTGTCGGTATAGAAAATCCCACCATCGCGAGAGTCGGCCGTCCACGATGTTCTTCGCCGCTTCCAGGATGCCCTCGTCGTCAGCATTTGCAGGCCTGAATTCCGCCGAACCTGCGGCTTAGCTTGCATGTCAACCTTTTGTCACACGGCAGAGGGTACTTCCTCCCTTCGCAACCCTCCTGCGACGGTTGCTGCATCCGCCAGTTATGTAAGACCGGGCGAGGAGCTTGACGGAGTATCGGCTAGCCGGAGAAGACAAAGGTATTGGGAACCTAAAACGATGGGGCCTACTAAACTGGCCCCGATGCCAAGACAGAATTCCTCCCGGCTTTAAGTTGCGTCCATTGATTCAATTGCAGCAGAACCGCGCTGCCCGCTATGGAGAGATCTATCCTCCATACCACCCTGGGATCGTAGGCGATCAACGAGGAGCAGTTTTGGTCCTTCCAGTCATGAGCCTGTTGGCAGACCCAGCTCGTGCGAGCATTTCCCTGCGGCAATTTGTCATATCGAACAGAAGAAGTTCATTTGATGCTATGGATTATCGAATTTTATTCGGTGCTATGGGCTGTCATAGACCTTGTTGCTGCATGGGCTATCGATAGACTTGGTTACTGTATGGACGCTCTAGCTACTTAAAGCGCGCCCACCGTCAAGAGGTAGGTAAAAGGGATATAGGCGGTGGCCCTCTCGGACTGATCCCAAACTGATCGTTCCCGTCACTGGTCACTCCCCCCGTCCCTGCCATCCTTCCATCTTTGAACTTCACACGGGAGGCGACCAGAGACAGCAGCTCCGGGGCATTACGTTTCCAGTCCCTGTATCCATCGGCAGGGCTAGATGTGGCAGAACTATGGATATCCGTAAAAACTGATTAGTGCTGGTAAACCGTGTGTCTCCTCGTAGGCCATGGGACTGGCTGACCAGCTTCGGGCGGCAGCTTATGAACCCGCAAGTGGCATATAGGCGAAACTGACGATGGCTGATTTCATGGACCAATATCAGTTCTTTGTAACCCCTTGCGACGTGCCCTCAAAGCCTCATCCTTCTCTAGTCTTTTGAATGTTGAAATAAGATGGGGTTTTGGACCATCATTCCTGACTTTCCAAAGCCAAGCGCTTTTTCTCTTTTGATACGAATCCACTCCGTCGCCCTAATTTTTTCCGAATGGAATGGGGGAGATCATGTTCACGCGGTCGGGAAATGGAAAGTTATCGCATTTGCTGTTGATCTTGGCATCTTCAGCAATGCTTCTCCAGTGCAGTCTCTTTCAGAAGACACCTGAATGCGACGCGTTACAGGGCACTGGGCTACAAAACAGGAAAGCTATCGTCTTCGTCCATGGATTTAGAGGTACCTGCAACGAAACTTGGGATAAGTTTCCAAGCCTTCTTCACGCAGATGAAGAACTAAGTTCCTTCGATGTATTCAGCTGGAGCTATCCTTCAGGACTACTTGGCAGACAACCATCTGTAAAAAGAATAGGCCAACTACTCAAGACCTATTTAGCTAACAATCTATCTGAATATGACGAGATTTACCTCATATCTCATAGTCTGGGCGGTCTTGTAGTGCAACACATGATCATCGATGAGTTACAAAATGGTCATGCCTCTAAACTTAAACGTATTAAACATATCGTGTTTTTTGGAAGTCCGCTCCGAGGTCACGAATTGAACGTGCTCATCAGACACCTAAAATCTGAGTATGCCGACATAGATTTTCGTTCGGACCTGATGTCGGAGTTACAAAACAAGTGGAATGAGCATGTCTATAAACCTGAGATACGACCAGGCGACCAAAATTTCAAACTTAAAATTCCCTTTACCACCGTATGTGGGATTGAAGATGAGTTCATACCGAACAATGAATGTGCGAGCATCTATCGTCGCCTGGTAGAAACTGTTCGGGGTAACCACGCTGAGATGAAGAACCCCAAGAATCAAGAAGCTGATAGCTATCGTGTCGTGAAGCGACAACTTCTGGAGTCAGCTGGTAGAGCAATGAGTCCAACCCAGAAAGGACGGACAGGCATCTGGGTTGCTCAGATACGCGGTGATGACGATAAACATTCCGCTCAACGAGAGATAGCTCGGAAGCTTGAATTTTACCTCGCAAAGGAGTCATCGCTAAAAGACGTTGTGGAGGTCCACGAGTTAGCACAAGAGATAATCGGATCCACTGAAGCAGAACGGGAAGTACAGGCGAGAAAACTTGCACAAAGCGTTAATGCAACGATGGTAGTCTGGGGGGAAATCGCTGGCCTTCTGAACATGGATGAGTTTTTTCCAAGGATTACGATTGGAGGGACCCTAAAGGGAATCGACTCGACGATCAGCCTGAATCCCGTAACTGCAATTTCACGAACTCAAGAATACCCAATTCTTCAGGCGCCACAACCATACACTCTTCGGACAGCTCCAGAACGGGTTCTTGAGCCCATTGCGCTCACCCGTTATATCCTCGCAATGCAACATTATGAGAAACAGGAATGGCCATTAGCGAGAGAACATTTCGAGGCCTTGCTTTCAAGAGGCGTCCCGCAAAATGTTCACAATCATGATGTGCATGCTTTTGCTGGCTATTCCAATTTCCAACTACACTTTACTAGCAACCAATTTGCTAACAAGCAAATGGAATTCATGTTGAAAGCAAGAGGCCATTTTGAGGACGCAAAACAGTACTATGACGTTTCAGAGAAGGATAGTAGATACCCATTTGTTTTGGGTATGCTGGCACTTACACATGTCATCTTAAATGCTGGCGGGATGGATACTTCGTCATTTGTTCCCAAACCCCATACGCTCTTCACGAAGGCATCACAACTTTGGAAAGAGCTGGGTGATAACGGACGCTATTGGACTTCCCAAGCGAATTTAGGTGCGACTTATCGTCAGATGGCAATACAAGGCATTGATCCTAAGCTAAACAAGCAACGTGCGTTTGACACACTGGAAAACCTGTCAGCCGATTTAAAGGCACACGGCACCTACGATTCTGTTACTGAAAATAATCTTGGCATTATGTACATGGAGAAGGCGAGTGAAGCTCAGGTTCCTGATTCTATAGATTTCGTTCAGCGAGCTGTAGCGCACTTTTTGATAGCGACGAACCAGAATGACAATCGTAAGGTTTGGGGCACCTATGTTGAGGGGCAACGTCAGCTAGCTGCAGCTTATGCAAAATTGATTCAATTTGGCATTGATCAAGAACTAAATCGATCCAAGTGCATAGAGGCCTGGAAGGAACTCGCGGGTATTTACCAAGAAAACAATTTGTCACGGGAGTATGCTCATACACAATTAATGATAGCTCAAAATTATGCGGATGCAGCCTTTAGTGAAATCGACTTTACTGACAATCTAGGAAGTGCAATCTCCTATACCAAGATAGCGGCAGCTAACTTTAAAGAGGTTCGGGAGTGGTCAAAATATTATGTCGCCCAGAATAATCTGGTTGTGTATTACGAGCGCCTTGTTCTGCGCAAAGTAAATGTATCAACCAACTTTATGGAGATGAAGCGTGCACTCGAAGATGGGATTGAAGTGTTCCGGGAGTATGATATCAAGGACGCGGAAACGGACTTCAAAAAGGGTCTAGAGCAACTCGATAAGTTAAGAAGGTTAGTTAGTTGAGTTCCCCATAGTGTGGTAGAGGGAGGAACAAGCAGTCCAGAGATTATATGGCTCAGTATTACCCATTCAACTGGAGGCTCCTGCATTCGCGTATCCCATGCCGATTCTAGGATGAAGTCGTGAGTTATACAATTCATCAGTGGCTGTGAGCGTATATGACCATTAGCTTAGTCCGTTATATCGCGATTCAATCGACTCGAGGCGTTCATGTCTTGAATATTTAGCGTTCCATCTTGAATCGCAATCCTTAGAAGGTCGGCAACATTCGTCACTCCCTTTTTCCTCATTATGTTAGCCCGATGGGCCTCCACGGTTTTGATGTGTATCGTGAGACGCTCACCGATGTCCTTGTTTTTGAACCCAGCCCAAATCAGTTTGAGTATCTCTTGCTCTCGATTAGTTAATTCGACAGGAGCTCTTTTCGTCTTTTGAGCAAAGTAGGAAGAATCGTCGATGGATTCCTCTGTGCTCTGATACTTGTCCGCTTCGAGCTCATCGGTCTCTTCCATATAAGTCATGTGAGAAGCCATAGGATGAAATTGTCCCTGAGGGCTTTGGTTTTCCCCCGCTGCACTATCTCTTTTATCCATAGGATTGAACCCTCGACTGAATGCACTATTCCAAGTCTTCTGAGCTAACCTAATCTGCTTTTCGCTGAATGTTGTGCGTTTCGCTAATCGCCTACCCATGTCGTAGGCAAACAGATTGAGATAAGCAGTAAGATGCTGGCTCACCTTGCCCCAATGACTCATTTTGAACCAGGTCTCCGGAAGACTTATCGCACCAGGACCGAGAGGTTCATAGGGGTTTTCCGGAGTGAGCTTGGGAGAGGCTGGGAAGAGAGCACTTTGTATTGTGGCCTGTTCACTTCTAAAACATGTGGCGATCTCAGAAGGAAGTTTTGATGTAGCTTCCGAAGAAGCTTGCAGTGGACTAGACTTTTCATCTTCAGGACTTTCAAGGATTGACGAGTCGCCATTAGTAGGCTGTCGAGTGCTGGATGAACTATTGGTCGACGATTCCTCGGCACTCGCAGGATGGATATTTTTTTGCTTTAAGAGTTGCCAGAGATCCACAAGTGCGGTCTCTTCGTCACGATAGTAACTGCTTGCTGGAATGCGATAAAAACTCCAACCGCAGCGTTCAAGCATTCTTTGCCTTGCCATATCGTTGTCGAACTGCTCAAGCCCATGGAATTCGTCACCGTCGCATTCGACCGCGATACGCCCTTTCATGCCTTCAACTACTAGATCGATAAAATAGCCGGCTACTTCAAATTGAGGAAGCACGCGGTAGCCTCGATCCGCAATCTGTAAAAACACGTCCACCTCAAACCAACTGTCAAATGGTGACGGCGGTCTATCATTCTTGCGGTCGGCGCGACGCGCAGCCAGCCGAATGTCATCGAGACTCACCCCCTCTACACTATTTGGACGAACATGGGGATGGAGGAAGTACGAAACAAGTTGATGCCGCAGACATTGGGGGCCAAGATCGTTCAATGTTGCACTGTAGAATAACCACATTTGATCTTTGGCCCGGCTGGCCGCAACATTGAAACGCTTCACATCCTTCGTATTTGTCAGCGCGTGAATCCTTTTTCCATCAGCAGGTGCAGCCACCAGACTTAGAAACATGATGTCGCGTTCATCGCCTTGGAAGGCATACGAATCACCACAAATTAGGTCCCTTTTCTTCATCTCAGAGGGCCCAACCAAGCTAAGAAGGTGCTTTTCAATTAATCGGGCTTGGGCTTCACCCAGGAGGCTAATCACACCGAAGCTTTTGCCGTTATATGCTGGGTCTTCACAACACCGTTGTATTTGCCTGGCTATAGCCTCGGCCTCGGGTGGATTATCCACCTTAGGAGAGTTGCCTCGTTGATACCCAGTTTCTACATACTGAGCTATTAGAACCGGCTGTAACCTTCCTGAACCGAATTGTCGCAGGGGAACGAGGGGTTGAGATGCATAACACAGATTGTTGGAGAACTGAATTATTTCTGGCATGCAACGGAAATGCTCTCGTAGACGAATCCGCCCACCATATCGAAGTTCAGCAAGTTCAAAGAAGCTGTGATCTAGACCTAGAATATCGTTGTGTGGAAGGTCCTTAATATTACGCTCCCGAAGCAAATTCACATCATCCTTGGTCAAGCCAACATTTTCCGGGCTGATCTGTTTATCGTCACCTACTACAATGATCTGCTTAGCAAGATACTGGAGAAACAATGCCTCAGAGCCAGATTGACTAGCCTCGTCAACAATCACCACGTCGAAGGCGTCTTTCCCTGGAATAAAGGATTCTGCTACTCGATAAATCGGCATGATCCATGCTGGAATCGCAGCTCGACACGCCTGCATGTGGTGTCGCGCATCACTTCTATTCTTCGCTACATAGGTGGCTTTCCCCTTCCCCTTTCCGACGCGCTCAATGGCTTTCCTCCATGCAACAAGGTGCTGTCGTTGCGCCTCACCAATGCGTTCAATGCAAGATGCCCATGCTTTCTCAGATGCGAGTAGCCCTAAAAGCTCTTCGATCCGCCGGCGACTGGCATCCAACGAGTAGGTGAGCCTTCGATATGCAGCTGGATCGCTAAGCTGTACAATCCAATGTGACGCGCGAGCCCAATTCCAAGCCGTAGAGAATGTGGCCATACGTTCATCCCATTCGGGATTGTCGTATTGATGGGTAAGGATTTTGGCTAGAGGCGGCGCACTTGATCTGAGCTTGTTGAGCAGGGCACAGCGATGTTCAAGGTCAAACTGCTTTCTTGTCAGAATTTGAATGGCAACAAAACCAGCCTCGTATTTCTCAGCATCTCTCGCTCGAATCGCCTCCAAAAGAGTTTTAGAGGTCGGATGGGCGGTGGGAAGAAAAGAATGATTAGATACGCGCTCTTCAAGAGTGGTAAACCTCTTGCGAATGATATCCAGGCATTCAGTCGCGTGGACGGAATGTCCTACTTCGACAAAGTCTCGAATATCTTCGAGCTTATGCCATGCGGGCTGGGGGAGACCCGGCGACTTTGCTAATGTCTCTTTCAGGGTGCGAACATGCGAAAGCAGCTCAATACCGGTCTCGATTGGCTCGCACAAATCATGATATTCGGCAACCTGAATTTGAAGTTTCCCTTTGGGAGGAGTTGTGTGAGAGGACCACAATGTCTGTAGATCGCTTAGGCCCTCTAAGACCTCTGTCCATCTGAGTAGAGCGTCAAGCGATTCCGCATTGTCACATGGCTGCCCATCAATCTTGATTTCCTCAATAATGAAACGAGATCTGCGCACCGTCTTGTGTTGAAAGAACCAAAATCCTCGACTCCCACCTGCCAAAAAGTGAGATTGCAGTTCAGCAGCCTGCTCTCTAATTTTCACATAGTCGCGTTCCGCAAGCCCGGTTATTTTGCGCTTCCCCAATATTTGAGCCTGGAGCTCAACTCGCGCTAGATGTTTCTTGGTCGCAGCCAAAAGTTCGCGCCATGCTCGGTCACGTTCACCAAGAATCTGGGTGGCAGCCATGGAAGCCCATTCGTGGATGTGCCCCGAAAGGTTTTGATACTCAGTTGCCAGATGTTCCAGTTGTTGAAGTATGCTTTGCCGATCATCTCCGGAAAGTCTTGTAAAACCTTCATACGCTTTGTGTGCACGCTTAGTTTCTGCCGCCTCATACCTAGCCTTACAAGCTGCCTCCTCCATTAACATTGATCGAAAATCTGGCGGGAAGGGTAAACCCTCAATGTCTAAAACAGTTTTCTTAAGCTCCGGTTCGGAATCTGGGGGGATGCTTCGCAGGAGGCCCAGAAGAGTGGAGGCCTCGTCATCGGTTACTAATGGGTTTTGCTCTGGGGAGGGCTGAAGCGGAAACCATTCATATCTGACTTTTTCTTCGCGAGTTCGAATAGCAATTTCTCGAGCCGTCCCCGAGTATGAGCCGAAGAGAGACTCATGCCGGTAGGTTTCCGCTTCTCTTATTGCTCGGAGTGACTGCAAGGCGTTGGCTTCTTCCTTCCGCCTCTGATCCAACTCGCGCTCGAGCTTGATGACCTTCTGTCGGCTCGCTCCCCCCTCCCAATGATTGTGGTGGTCGAGAACACTTTGGACAGAATCTTCCAGCGCCTTTCGGGAGGCGAGGTCATCCCCCAGAAGAATCACGCAGAGGCGAGCAATCTCCCTGAGATGATCTTCACACTCGAATTTTTCGAGAAGTACACGCAAAGCTCTTTGTGTGTGACTCGTGATAAGTACGCGCTTACCCATCGCGAGTAAATGGCACACGAGGTTAGTGATCGTGTGGGATTTCCCGGTTCCAGGTGGACCTTGAACTAGAACCCCCTGTCGAGAAGCCAGCGCGTGGACGATCTGGCGTTGTTCATTGTTGGCAGGTAAGGGAAAATAAACTTCACCTGCTGTCACAATCCGGTCATCCTGCAGAGTAGAGTCGTCCCTTTCCTCAGTGGAATAACCTCGATCATCAAGAATCGAGACGAGACGGCGGACCCCAACCGGGATGTCCCCGGCGCCTTTTAGTTGCTTGATTATCTCCAGGTAGACATTGACCAGATTCTTGTCGGTTCTTCTTCTGAGAACAATCGCGGGGCCAAGACTAACCTGTGGATGCTGCGCTATGTCTGAAGGCGGTTCGAGTGTTTCTTCGTACTGTCCATGGGATGAGACGGCCCGAACCCAACTTCTCAAAGCAGTGGGGATATGCACACCGTCCCAAATTCCGTCACCTGTCTCCTGTACTAGTTGCTCAATAGCTACCTGCTCTACGGAGTCTGGTCGCTCCTGAGGTTCCAGCATGTCTTGTTCGAGCGTCGGCTTAGGTCCATCTGCAGCTGGGCCTAAGGAGATAATCCCGCGTTTCGCGTCAAAGTTTAGGCTTACCTGACAAGCCACAAGATGACGCCTGACTTCTTGGGCTGATGGAAGTTTCCAGCTCAGGCACCCCAGACCCAGAATCACTTCGTAAGCTTCACCTAAACGCTGCTGCTTCTGATAGATGGAAAACATGTCAGAATAGACTTGTTGGACTTCCCGCAATTTCTTGTCTTCCTCTGCCCAAGGTACCCATTTCTGTTTGACGTATTGTTCAAATAAAGGCGGTACATCTGGTTCATCGACCAACTGCAGGATGTCTGTTTCTGGAGTCAGACCTTCATCTCCATTGTCCGCCGACGCTTTCTCAACCACAATGTGATCGCGTAGCGATGGAGCCTGGAGCAATGAATTTTGAAGTTGGTCGGGATCAACCCATGCTTTTAACTGAACTGGAGGCTCAGGAACCTTCTTGAATCGTGGCTGATACACTTCCACCCAGGCATCGGAAGCTTCATCATCAGGAGTAGCTCGCCAAGCGATACAATGACAGCCATGATGTCGCGGAATCTGATGAAACCAGAGAATGTGCTCATATTGATGGTAACTGCGGACGGTCCGGCTGCGAAGCTCAACAAGCTCTTTAAGGAAGGTGAATAGTCGGACAGCGCGATCGCGAATCACTTCTTCGCTTGCGCACTCTTGCGGCGGATAATCATGCCCCATGGGGGTTGCCCTCAGGAATGAGGGTAGAAGCTAGGGCTTTCCCCTATTCGGTGTCAATAGAGTTATTAAGGAAGATGGTATTAACTCCTCTCCCACAGCACTTTCTTGGGTCATGTTCTCTTATATATCCACTATTATATTAGTAGTGCCGGCTCCGCTGTTAAACACCTCCGCTGAAGCAACTCCATCCAATCCCGGGTCCTACCCCATTTCCACGGACGCCTGAATTAAGAATTGCTCCCCTCTTGCTGCTGATCGAGTCTCCGTAGCTGTCGGGGATTGTGCCAGCGCTCGATATAGTGAAACGATATCCGCGCTAGCCTCGGCTCGCGTCTGGTACGGCCGCCGATTGACCCGGCTCCCGTTTGAGCCAGCCAAAGAAACTTTCGGCCGTGGCGTTGTCGGCGCAACTGCCGAATGGCACTCATGCTGTTCTCTTTGCAGCAAAACTCGCCCAAATTCCCCTGAATTGCACGGACCAAAACTGAGTCCGCAAAAAATCCATACTCCCCTGCTGGAGCGGTGTTCCAGTTATTTGATCAGCACATGTGTGGGAGTGTCCGAAAGGCTTAGAAGGCTGCTGTTCCATCCAACTGAGCTATGGGGACGTGATAAAGGCAGCATTAACGAAGTGAGCTCTTGCTACTATCAGCTCTGAACCAGGCCGTTCGCGTCATCTGGTTAACCGCTGGGTTGTCTCACTTACGTCCTATCTCCGACAATTGTTCTGAGTTCAACAAGTTCCTCCTCAGTCTTCTTCATTTGTTCCTGAATATATGCAGAAGCCGCTGCGATAAGGGCTGCACGATCTGCCTCTGAGCCTGCATCTTTCCGCGGATTATACCAGCGCTTAAAGTTGTAGTTACAGGGCACACAGGCCAAAGCCTGGTTTTCATAATCCGTTCTGCTGCCACCCTCGGAGAGAGGCACAATATGATCGATCTGGATAAGTTTATAGTTCCACGGATTCGCTAGGAAATCCAATCCGCAATACTCGCACCGAAACTCGGCTCTTACACCAACCGGTGCTGCTTCAGGGCTCCATTTTGTTTCTAGCCTGAGGCGTTCAATAAGGGACTCTTCCTCATTCTCCATCGGCGGTCTCCTCTTGATCAATGGATTGAGGAGCAAAGTATAGGTGAAGACGTAAGGCCATTCAATGACTCCACAGCTGTGCATGAGTGGATGGGCTCAGGTATGGAGGTCTGAGCATTGGCTGTGCGTATCCGATCTGCGAAGCAACCTCAAAATGCCCTGTAAGGTGACTACCCAGTCGGCCAAGCCAAAGGAGCCAGGGGTCTTGCCAAGACCTAGCTTGGTCAACCTCCTCTGCGGGTAGGTAATCCTCTCGGCAATCCCGAAGTTTAGCAAATGAAATAATTGGAGTATGCGTACAAAGAACTCCAAGTCTGGTCTCGTGGCTAAGCGCAAATGTAATAGCTTCAGTGGGTTCGACAACAAGCCCGCGAAGCCGCTCCCCGATGCCACTCGTATACCATTCCAACCATGAAGAAGACGGGAACGGACGCCAAACTGCTCGCTTCGATCTCATCAAAGTAAATATGCTTTCTCAGGATACAGCATGTGCAAGATATGGAGTGTGTTCATGACATTTAGCGCTGCCATCAATGGAGCGAGTAAAGATCCCAACAGCGGCCCGCTGTTGGACGATCTGGTTGAACGGTTGATTAGCGCAGCTAGTCATCCTCATCAGTAGCCATCCAATGCTCCTCCAGCATCCAGAAGGGTGTCTCCTTCGGCAGGGCAGAGCGAAGTTGTTGAACAAGATTATAGTAGCCCTCTTCCGGAAGCTGGGTCCAGTTTATTTGCCGCCACCGAGCGCGGTGTTGTGGATCAAAGGAAGGGGCTCTTGCCAAGGCTTGCAAGAGCCTCCGATCAATAGGAGGATGGATACAGCAACCAAGAGAAGAGTATGCGGAGCCTCCGATGATGACCATTACCTTGAGATATACAGCGATAAGTTTTGCGGCTCGTCCATAAGTAGCGTTTGCGATTGAGCGGTTGTTAAGGAATGCACATATGGATCTACACCATGATCGATGTAGCTCTTCGAATCGAGTACAGTCGATATCCATGAACTCAGGATCTGGCAGAAAGCGCTGTATGCACGATGCCTCCAAGGCGTCCCGCAAAGTGAGAACATCCGCACCCGCAAGCCCACGCTGTGCAGCGCGCGCAGCAGCCCAGACTGCGAAGTTATGTCGGTGATTAAAAAGTTCGTATGGCATGTAGGCCTCCTAATAGGCTCGGATGCCAAATGTCACGGGCTGGCGCCACGGAAGCTCAAAGCCCCAAGCGGAACAATGCCGCTGTCGTCAGCCTGTGTAAACTTTCGTTGGCCATTTTATTATTCTTTCAGCGCCGTAGAACGCGCCACTACGATTCGCGACAATACGCCAGAACCGTTATCGTTTCAATCGACTGCACCTACGTACTTTGATGAAGTAAATGGCTGTACATCATTATCGTCTTGACGTCGCGATGCCCCTAACAACTCCTGAACCGTTCGATTGTTCGAGCCGCATTCAGGGGGATGTGCGGCAAGGGAATGGCAAAACGTGTGGCGATTGGCTCTGACGATACCGTCTTTACGAGCGGCTGTTTGAATGACTGTTGCCAAATTGGACCCACATCTCATGTGGGCCTTCGTATCCAAGCCGGAAGGTGTCAGAAGCGGGTTGCTGGCCTAAGCAACCGGTCGGTCATTGTACACCCCTTTGGTGATAAGCTGGCTTCTTGGCAGCCGCAGCACGACAACTCCTGCTCAGATCCCTCTTCGGTAGAATGGCCGTTCAGGCTATGAAATCTGTAGCCTGCATCGCATGCCTCTCAGACGTTCCTCTGTACGATGGCACGCCCTGTTCTGCGGGGTGGTGTTAGCCTATGGGATCAGCTTTGTGTCCGGGTTGGTATTTTTTCTCGCCGGACTGACCCCCCACGCTGACCAGACCCTCTATCCGCTCCTCGCCTTCCTCAGCGGGGCAATTGGGGGCGCCATCGCATTACGGGTTATGGGCACAACGGAGCTCTTTCCTCTTGTGCTGCTGGGAATTGGCCGCTGGCTCCTCAACCTTAACAATGTCCTGCTTGGCACGCAGACATTCGCCGGTCGGGTCGGCAGTGGTGCATTCATCGCAGCCACGGTGCTCGGCGGTCGCTTGCTGCTGGGCAACAGTCTGGCGCCTCTGCCTGCTCCTGGAGGGAGCTCGGCGGTCACGCAGAACCCGTGAACACGATCAACGCCCGTCGGTCTGGAGTGCATCCGTCAATACGTGATCTTGAGCCTCAGTCGTCTGACTAGGAACCTGTGGCAGCAAAATAACAAACGGCATATCAATTGACTTTTCATCCCTTCCCCTGCAGCATTGATAAATCTTGGTGGGGAGACGGCTATGGCTCTGGTCCGTTGCGAAGTTTGCGGAGTAGGACCCGTTGGGCATGGAAGGTACACCCGCAACTATGTGAGGTATGTTCTCCCAGTCGGTCATCCACACAGCGCTGTGATTTGCGGCAGGCCAACCTGCACGAGCCCCGGTCTTATATGGCTCGAAATGAAAGAATCGAAAGGCTACGATAAGGGTCAGCGAATCTTCATCCTTCAGACCGCCACTACAAAGGTGTGCGCTCAGTGAACCAGTCTTCATCAGTTCCGATCTTTGTTTTCTGCTACCACGCTGCTGCCAGGACAGGACAAACTAGCCCGATCTCTCCCTATATCGGGGGAGTCCTGGTTTGTGCTTTGTTGTGGGCATCTCGCTATGCTTTTTACTACCTCTCATTGGGGTTTGGAGACGTCCTCGACGGTGAGCCCTTTCTCTCGTTCGGCGTCTGAAAATTTCTTCAAAAGCGCTGTGTTTACCTCGGTCCATGCTGAAAGGCCCCAGCAGTCATACCTGCTCTTTGATTGCTCAAGACTCTTGTGCAGATATGTCCGGAAACCGGACATAATTGAATCTGTACTATGACCGTCTCGATCGTATCGAAAAAGAATTCCCCTCGCAGTGGATTCTGATAGACAAACCAGTTTCTTCAATTCCGGTTGAAGTACTTTCCTAATTTTATCAAGTGAATAGACCTCTGCACACTGTAGCTCCGTCTTATCATCGCGAAGACAGGATTTGATCTCTGGAGCCTCCAAACCCATGGTAGTGGCATCTCGAATGGCAATAAATGGCACTGGCTTTATCCACTTCGATGATGCGTCGGTTTGCAGTTTCTCTACCTCGTCTTGGCTAAGAGGTCGCCACTGCATTCCTCGAGCATCCACCATACGAACATCAGCTAAGCCCAGTGACTTATGGTAGAAAGTGGAGTTACGCATATCAGCACCCTGCAGCTGCGCGTGCTCCAAATCGGCCCCCTGAAATTGCGCTTCTTGCAACGATGCCCCCTGTAGGTGCGCATCGTTCATGAAGGCCCCCTGTAGCTGCGCATAATCCAAGAGGGCTCCCTGTAGCTGCGCACCTGACATGAGGGCTCCCTGTAGCTGCGCATTTTGCATGAGGGCTCCCTGAAGCTGCGCAAAAATCAAATGAGCCCCTTGTAATTGAGCGCGGCTCAAGAGGGCCCCCTGTAGTTGAGCGAGGCTCAAGTCGGCTCCCTGCAGCCGCGCATTCTCCAAGTTAGCTTCCTGCAACTGTGCTTCCATCAAATCGGCCCCCTCCAGCAGCGCCCCACGCATGTCTGCCTTTGCCATTACAGCACGTCTCAAATTGGCGTGGCGCAGACTACGATTCTGTAAATCCATTGTTTCAATGGCTCGCATGGCGGACTGAATTTTAGCCGGATCATGGCTTCGAAGATCAGCGATGGTTTCAAATTTTACAGACTTAGTCAGCAAGACTCGTTCATGCAAATCTAAGTGACGCCAGGGAGACAGGAGGGCTGCCACTAGCAATTGGGAAAAATCCACTCGCTCGCCGTCCACCGTGATTAGTAAAGGCAACGGCAGACCAAGGAGAATGATGAAAAAAAGGCCGCGCACGCCCAAAATTGGAGACACGGCTCCGGGCTTAGTTGCACAGTAATGGCCATGGCTCATCCAGCGTACTCCGAGCCGCAGGGGACTCGCGAGGGTAGATAGCAACAGCCACAAAACGGCCAACCACAAAACAGAAATAGGAAGCTTGGGAAGCGGAATAATGAACAATCCTGTAAGAATGACGAGTCCGAACAAATGCCATGTCCAACCCCACCAATGGATCTTGGCAGATTGCCCTATGCTCAATAGGTACGCCTTCCAACTGTCCTGCCGATCCATGCACACCGGCCACAATGTCGCCACCAGACCGACATCCAGCCAGATTGCCAAACGCTGTAACCACGTGATGGCTTCACTCTGATAAGCGAGAAAACGGGCTTCTAGGATCAGCAAGGTCAGCAACGGGAAAACTAGAATGGTGATATTCACGAGTACAGCAATCAAGTGACGGATTAACGGGCTCGGACGCCCCACGAGATAGTAATTGTAAGGAAAGATGTGTAATTGATCGTGTGGTCCCCCCATAAACTCTTCTTTGGGCGCTGCCTCATCAAATGCAAACAGTTTGCGTGAGAGCAATTGCAATTGAAGAAGTAAGTTGAAATGGACGAGCACCACGAGGTACGGGACAGTGGCATAGAACCCGGTAATGGGAACTTCCACATCCACCGCTGGCAGCTTGATGCTCTTGCCAATTAACAGATCCATGTCGGTGGTGCTGACCACGATCACCAGTACATAGGTGCAGAGGACGAGGAATGCGATATGCAGGGCAGCCACCTTTTCTGAAGCGCGGTTGGCTCCCTGAAGAAGTACTTCGGGATCGGAGAAGGTCTTAGTGCGGCTGTGAATTGGCTCGGTTGTCACAATTGTTCAATATTTTCTATGCTGGGTGGAGGAATCAAAAGCTCCAGTGCTCAAACTTCTACTTCCTTATAGTCTCCAGCTGGCGCAGCATACGCAGGGACAGGCACTGCGTCAATTGACGTGCTCGAGAAAATATCAACATGAGGACTCGTGCGGCGCATCCCCGCCTAAACTGTATGTTCCCTCCCACACCAGGAATTCATGGATTTCTTGTTGGCCATCATTCATAACATTGCTATGCACCGCTCCAGTGCCCAATCGCGTCTTGATCCGCTGTATTACTTACAGTATAAGTTCCTCCGCATAGCAAAGCTCACAGGTTCCTGAAGTCCAATATGAGGCACGATGCAGGGCCTCGATGGAGTTTCTACCTAATAATGGTTATTGGAAGCCAAGCAGTATCGTGCTTTTACATGGATGAGGCGCTCGCTAAAGGGAAGGCCGTCCCCAGCTCACAATCCATGGATGACCAAATTACTTCCTGGTTTGCCGATTGAATGGGGCAGCGAAAAGGATGGCAAGAATGGGATGGGGGAGGAAGGTTGGTACCTCAGGCTACGCCACCGAACTGGGACGCTTTGTTACATACCGCGCCCTTCACCCTACGTGGTGAAAACTGTAATGATTGCATATTTGCCTATTATGAGAGAGGCACACGAATACCGTAATGGAATCATGCAGCGGTATCTTTTTCATAGCTTGCACCATCACGTATCAAAAGACGAAGAGATCCCAGCTCAGACCAAGGGCCAGACATTAAGACTCATGCAGCAAGTAGACCTGTATTCACATGAAACCGTGATGGCGGACGTTCCGGGAACCACGGCCACATCAAACGTCGCCCCAACGCCGGAAGTCCCGACTTCAAAGAAAACTCATCGCTCTCAACGGCAGGCTGTTCAGACAAGAAAATAAGGAGATTAGCACTCACATTTTATTGCTTCTCGTCGGATTACTTTTACCCCCTGAGGTACAGGCTGAAGAAGTAAAAGAAGTAAGGGTGTTTGACCAGGTGTGCGTAGCAGAGCAATACGTAAATGCATGGGTGTGAACTGCCTAATAGGAGAGCTAAATAGTGAAAGCCAGAAAGTCGTCTTGTATCCTCTTTCTAGTACTTCTAGATGTCCTACAGGTTCACACCCATGGGTCGATGAATGGGGAAATCAGATTTGCATGCATTTCCAAGGCGGACATCAATACTACGATACTTCTAAAAGTTGTCCGATAGGCACTCACCCATGGGTTGATGGTTGGGGGAATTCATTTTGTAGACGGTTCTAAGGCCATTTTTGTTCCCGTGGCGCAAAGGGGAAATGCCATGCGAAAGTCTGTAGCCGCTGGCCTTCTGTTTACATTGCTCGTAACGAACCAAGTGTTTGCGGAAGTCGATGGTAACGGATGGCGGAAGCTAGACCCAGTTAACCAGGCCGCTTACATGCAAGGTGTATTAGATGTTGGAACAACCCTTGACCAGTTTAGTAGAGAAGCTGCAAAGGCCAAAGGTCAGAGTGTTCGTGAGTTTTTGAATGCGCAGGCTATCCTTGCTTTCTATGCTTCAGTGGGATGCGACCGGGTTTCAACAATGCCTGCAGAACAGAAACTTGCCATCTTACAGGCGTACGTGAACGATAAGCCTGATATGTGGGACTCTCCAATGCCCTTCATCATCCAGGATGCTTTTTGGAAACTTTGCGAGGAGTAGAGTAGCCATCGCTTAAGTAGTCCCCCCTCTCTTTTGCCCTGGTGCTGCAAAGCCAATATGGGTCCCAGACCCACACGGGGTGGGGGTGTGCCGATCATGTGGCTCATGCTATTGGACGGAGCGGCCATCAGCGATTCTCGTGAACGCTTATACGCATACTCTCCTTGAGCTTCGCCCAAGCCCATGTTGCGTTCACTGATACATCAACCAGTACGACTGCACTCCGTCACGCTCCGCCAGTACTTGGCATTGCACCTCGGTCTGGCAGGGACGCTCGCGTGACCCCTCCGCTGTCACATCGTTGCCGCGGGTATAATCCACAACATATTCCCTGAGTGACGAAGAGCAGCCACTCAGCGACAGGATCAGCCACAGCAATGCGCCGAATGCGAGAGCACCTTTATATCCATGGGGGAGCTCTTGGGAATGCATGAAGATGAACATCGTCGCCTCCTTCCCGTACGAGTGAATAGGGACACGGTGTTGACCAATGAGCCGGTGCGTCACACTTCCATCCTGCCCTACCCTTCACGAGTCCAAAATCCTGCATCTGTTGGGCTCCGTCCCCCTTTCTGGTGAGGGGCTGTGAACCGGGCTCTAGCAAGCGCATCAGATGACTTCCTGCACGGTGGAAGTGGTCGTTTGCATGGCCTGCTCGTCGAGTTTCCTTGTGTGGCGAGTTCCCGTTTGGCGCACGTGCGTCCCGACAGGCCCCAGGAAGTGGTGAAGATGACGCTCCCGCACACTCCTTTTGTCCTGGTAACGCAAAGGGGAAATAGATCCTAAACCCATGTCCGGATGGGGGTGTGCCGATTCCGGCAGGCTGTGGTAGCTTCTACATCGTTCCTTTGTCGATTGGAGGAAAACGGATGACCACTGACTACAACGCGATTGCCTCGCAATATAAGCAATGTAAAGAGCATCCGTGGCGTTCGCGGATCGAGACGTTTTCCATACTGAATCGTGTCGGGAACATTGAAGGGAAAACAGTCTTGGATGTCGCCTGTGGAGAAGGCTTCTACACACGCAAACTCCGGCAGTGGGGTGCGAGTGAAGTCGTAGGCATTGATCTCTCTGCAGCCATGATTCGTTTAGCCCTCGATCAGGAAGCGCAGCATCCGCTCGGCATTACCTACCGCGTCGAAGATGCCTGTACCGAAAGCGGTCAGCAGGAGTTCGATCTGGCGGTGTCGGCCTGGCTCTTGGTCTACGCCCGGAACCAGGACGAGCTCGTGTCAATGTGTCGGGGGCTCGCGAGCCGTTTAAAGCCCGGGGGACGGTTTGTTACCTTCACTGGGAATCCTCAGCTTTACACCTTCAGGCATGCGGATTACCGAAAATATGGCTTCACGATTACGCTCACAGACCACGCCTATGAAGGAGCTCCGATCGTCTGGACGGTCTATCTCGATGACGCCTCCATTCAGATCGAGAACTACTATTTACCCATGGAGGCATACGAGCGCGCGTTTACTGAGGCAGGATTCCAGGATTTCCAAGTGCATTTGCCGGAGGTTTCTCCCCATCCACAGGGCATGGAGGATGGAGCATTCTGGACTGAATATCTCACTCACCCTCCTGCAGTGCTGATCGAATGTGTAAAAAAGTGACCAGAAGACCAATGTGTATCTTTGAAGGCCCAACGATTGTGGGAGAGTGTCACGGTGAGAGATAGAAGTGGAACCAAAATAGGGGCAGACTTGGCGGGACTCTCGCAAAGATTACCTCTCCGGACTCGTTGAGCGCGACGAAGGAGAACGCTGGACAGTGAGGAAATCCTGATAGGACCGATACCACTACTTCCTTTTACCCCGATGTTGCAAAGCCAATATGGATCCTAAACCCATGACGGGGTGAGGGTGCGCCATTCATGGCGGGGGCGTAGTTGGGTGGAGTAAAGCAGCTGATAACTTACCATTGCTCTTCTACGCCACTACCAGGAGTTTTGAGGAATCAGTGGTTACCTCGTATGGGAGAGGGGAGGACCTCCCGCAATGCCGACCCCAGCAGATCCAGGGAAAAGGCCTTCTGAATACAAGCCGTGGCTCCCTCGTTCAGCATCTCTTCCTCAATCTCTTGTGTGCTGTGCCCACTAAAAACTACGACGGGTAGGGTTGGGTGCAGTATCCGCAATTGCCGAAGTATGCTGAGACCGTCTAATCCGGGCATGTTGAGGTCCAACACGACAGCATCAGGAGTTCGCTGGTGACATAACATCAACCCTACCCTACTATTGTCGGCCAAGATAACTTCATATCCTTTTTCCTCTAGGACGGCAACTAAGAGGCCTCGGACGAGGGCATCATCGTCTATGACTAGAATCTTCGTCATGGGGCCGTTATCCGCTATTAGATTAGCCTGCTCTCTCATCGTCTTGTCGGCCTATATGCTCCTGATAGGCACCTCTACCGTCCCAACTCATCCCTACAACTTGGATCACCTGATCAGCAAAGACGGCCCAGTCACAGTCGAACCACCTATACTCTCAGTGAAGGGAGCGACCATCCATCATTTTCTGCTTTCTCCCAAGCTGCCATCAGGACACGTCTAACCCCTTGCCTTTTTGTGGCACGGCAATCCCTCCCTTTTGTCCTGGTGCTGCTAAGCCAATATGGGACAACAAACCCATGACGGAGGTGGGGGTGTGCCGATTGATGGGGTGGGTCCAGGTGTTAATACGGTGTTAGTGAGAGCGACAGAACCTACTGAAGTGCAATGAAATGGTACGAAGTCAAACTAGAGCAGAACCGAGGATTCCATTGAGGGGAGAGGGGATTGCCCAGGTCTTCAACGACTTGAGCAATCCCTTGTAACTGATTCGTAAACCGCAGGTCGCCCGTTCAATCCGGGTCGCCGGCTCCATCTTTTCAACCACTTAGAGAAGCCTCACCAGCCTGAACCAGCGATTGTGCTAATTTTGTGCTAAACGACCGTCCAGCCTCCAGCGCCTCCACCCCTTCTCGCAAACTTTCCGGGTAATGATGGGCATAGCGCTGAGTCATGATCGGTGACTTATGCCCGAGGAGACGCTGTACCTTATACAGGTCCACCCCGGCCTGGACGATCCGCGTGGCAAACGTATGGCGAAGATCATGGAAGTGGAAATCCTGAATCTTCGTCACCTTCAGTGCAGCATTCAGCCCTCGCCGAATGTTGCTGCCATCGAGAGCTGTCCCCGCTTGGCTGTGGAAGACTACATCAGTGATCCGTGAACGTGCTGCGTACTTGCGTTTTAAGAGATCAAGCACGATTGAGTTGACCGGGATGGTCCGCCGCTCGCCGTTCTTGGAACGAAAGACGGTCACGGTTCGCCGGAACAAATCGACACCGGCCCACGTGAGAGCCAGAATCTCACCCATCCGCATCCCGGTATTCACTGCGAAGACGATCACGTCACGCAGCCACGGACTCACAGCCGGGAGGAGCCGCTGTTCTTCCTCCACGGTCAACCAGCGGTCCCGCGTATCGTTCTCTCGCTCCATGGAGACTCGGCTCACTGGGTTATCCGTACACCATTCCCATTCTCGACGGGCGAGGTTAAACGCCTTTTTCAAGGTCGCCAGTTCCCGGTTGATCGTCGCTGGTTTGACGCCATCGGTATATCGCTTGTTCTTGTAAGCCACGATCAGCTTCGGCGTGATGTGATCCAGCTTCGGATTCCCAAAGAATCCTCTGAGATTTTGGATGCTGGTCAATTCGCGCCTCTGATTCGCTCGTCTTGCTGCATGTTCACTCGCGTAACGATCCATGAGTTCGGCCAAGCTCCGTTCTTGCGTCTCCTGCTTCTCAAAGAACCGGCCTTCAATGATTTGGACCTTCACCTTGCTTAAGATCGCCTCGGCCAACCGCTTATCACCGGTCCCCGTGGACCGTCTGATCTGTTGGCCGCGATACATAAACGACATCCACCACGTGTTCCCTCTTTTTGCGAGCCCCATCAGTTCACTCCTTTCGAGTGGGACTCGGTGTTATGGTTTCCCCGTGGCCGGGAGTATAGACCTGCCGTTTTGCCGCTTCAAGGATCCGGTCGAGATCCAAGTCTGGATTCCGAGGTAGTAGTGGAACTGCCGTTGCCTGGCTTGGATTGAATGAGCTTAGCCAATCGACGATCGCCTCGGGATCGAAGCGGATCAACCCATGGATCTTCTGACAGGGTATTTTCCCTTGCGCAGCCCAGAGGTAGAGGGTGGATGGTTTAATGTTGAGCTGGCGAGAGAGATCTTTGATCGTGAGCAACATGGCGTCCCCAAACGGGGGCGTCTGACGACACCCCCCCACCCCCGTCTTGCGCTCGCGTCAGCACGCCAGCGTCTTTTGTGGTGGCTAGGCTCTGCAGGAGAGCATCGGGCGGGTCCTTCCGAAGCCCTCAGGTCTCGCCGATGCGACGCGCGCCGCCCAGCACCCCGGATTCAACCCTGTCCCTGATGGGCAGTGGGGGACAGGGTCTGTTATCAAGATCCATTCGACTCGATCGGCCGTGCCTCTGCCGGTTCTCCGTTGTGGCCGGACTGCTCCAACAGTCGATGATGCTTGGTCTTCCAGCGCTTCTTCCCGGCTTTGGCGATACGCTTCACCCAGTCGAGTCCACCGGGCCGTTCTAGGACGACCGCTAAGAGCGGTCCTACGGACTGGTGCAGCCAGCTTTTGACTTCTGCAAGGGTCTGAGTCTCCTTCTCCACAATAAGCCGGGACTTCCGAAAGCCATCCGTCAGCGTGGCCCACCAATCCAGCAGCGGGGCTCGATAGCGGTATTCATCTGGTTCCTCTCGCTGCGTGTCCCTGAAATCGACATGCGAGCGCAGCACACCGACGATAAACTCCAGCCAGAGGGTGTCGTCGAGATACGAAAGCATCTGCCCGCAGAGCTGAGCCCGGTCCTGTTTGAGTTCGAGTTCCCATCGGATGCCGTACTCTTGCCAATCAAGACGCTCCTGTGTTTGCATCTGGAGACGCTTATCGTAGATCCGGAGGAGGGTCTGACTCTGCCGACTGCCGAGATAGACCGTTTCGCCGGTGGCTGTTCCCTCATGGATCAGCCCTGACCATGTCTTCTGCCAACATTTGGCTCGCGTGACACACTGCCCCGCCGCGATCGCGTCTTTGATGGTCGTCAGTGAGACGGAGCTGACCCGGTCATCCAGTGCGCAATCAATCCGGGTGAGGTGCCCGTTTTTCTGAAGCACCCATTGCAGAATGGCCCGCACTTTCTCTGGTGGCCACTGGGCGACAAGGCCACCGGACAGATCCACATGGACTTCTCCCGGATTCCGATCGACGCCGGTTCCGAGCTTACCAATCCCGCGTCCGGTGCTCGTCGTGATCCAGACAAACCGATAACCTCGGAATCCGCCTTTCGTCTTGGTCCAATCGCCTCCCAAGACTTCCATGGTCTCTCGAGAAGAGGCAGTCGGTAACGTGAAGCCAAGCCAGTCGATGGTGAGACTGAAGGGTGACGTCATAGAATCTGTGGAATCCATAGAATGAAACGTGTGGTTTGCGCCCCCGTATTTACCAAACGGGGGCGGCGCTGGCCGTCCGGCTCGCGCCGGACGGGACAGACCGTTCCCTCCGTCACCCAGCTGTGGGGTTTGCTTTCAATCGACGACTCAGGGCATCCATGGCCTTCATGCCGATCGTGCGCCCGATGATCTTCAGCGCCTGCACTTCCCCATCCATGACCATGGACATGAGCATGCTGGCGCGGATGTATTCCGACACCGTCATGCCTTCCTTCTTCGCGCATTTCTCGATCAACGCCTTTTCCTCATCATTCACCCGAAACTGCATCATCGTGGTTTTCATCGTGCCTCCTATGTCATTCAGCATGCATGATAATGTACGTCAATATGCATGACGTGTTAAGAGTGCCAGGCGGCGATAGAAAGTGATGGCTCCGTAGGTCTCAGTGTTACTGAAGCGGGGCACTGGTCCTCTGAGGCGCTAAAGCATTGAAGGAGCTCGCTCTTTTGGAGCGTCAAGGTCCTGCGTGCGGGTCAGCTTTCTATCCTATCGATTTTGGTGAGGTTTCCGGGTATCCTTTTCATGGTTCAAAATAAAATGATTGTGAAAAGCAGGTGTGGATTAGGTTTGGTGGACTATAAAGAATTACATTAGGATCCTATCCGAACAACACGGGTTTCATATCTGAGAACTCTTATGCTCCAGTGGCTCTTCGTTCTCACCGTTGGCACATTGGTTGGTTGTGCAGGAAACCCCAATCAACTTCCTGACAATTTACAAACATGCTTACCCGCACAAGATCGACCCTCCTGTTTCTATATTGAAGCTTCTCAGCAAGAACATCAGAAACTTCTTATCTTTGTCCACGGAGTCTTTGGTAGCGTGGCTACTACCTGGGGTAGTCCGCAGAAGCCCTCATTCTGGCCAGCGATGGTGGCGACGGATCCTCGCTTTGTAGATTATGACCTTTACCTCATCAATTACCGCACTCCATATATCGGGCAAGCTCCTAATATTCATGAAATTGCCAGTAATGAACTAGGCCGCATATTAAGCCGGAAAATATTTGATCGCTACGACGAGATCTATATCATTGCCCATAGCATGGGGGGACTAATAGCGAAGAGTATACTGACGCAGCTTCAAGGGCAAAATGTTACCCAACTACGTCAGATCAAAGGAGTGGTATTTCTCTCTACGCCCGCACAAGGAGCAGATCTGGCGCCACTCGTCGCGTGGTTCTCACTCAATCCCCAACTAGGGAACATGGAGAGAGCATCGCTCAACGCATATATCGCCAGTCTTGAAGATCAGTGGATCCAATTACTCGAAAACCGAAACAAATCCAATGCCGAGTTTCCTCAAGCCTATTGTGCATATGAAACGCTCAGAACGGGGGCAGTGTTCGTGGTTCCAAGAGAATTGGCGAGCTCCCGGTGTGATGGACCGTTTCACCCCATGCCATTCAATCATTTTGGCATGGCAGAACCGACGCGAAGCGATGATGATCCTTACCTCTGGGTCATGGCAAAAATCCTGGATGCTGGAACAAGTACGGTGATTAGGCGCAGGGCCGAGAAACTCCTGCAGTCTGCGGAGAAGTTAATGATCGCAGGTGACCAGATTGGTGCGCGCCAGACCTTCAATGAATCTCGGGCACTTTATAGAAGTATTAATGATCGCATAGGACTGTCCCATGTGCTGGTAGGGCTAGCTCAGTTAGAGCAGTTACTCGGTCACAACGACCAGGCACGCAACGCTTACATGGAAGCCCAGACTATCGTAAAAGGAGAGGGTAATCGCCGGGGAGAGGCAGTAGTGCTTATAGGCTTAGGGAACGTCTGATTAATTCACGTTTACACGAAGATCTCTGTTTTCGCCTGGATCAATACGGGTACTCAGCTGGAAACTCGCTGGCCCGGAGTCATTGTTCTTGGGAATCGGCCGCCAGCGGACCGCCCGAAACCGCG
>JBGTNJ010000004.1:0-20000 GCA_041743145.1 Nitrospira sp.
TCTCGGCGGGTGGATTTGCGATACTGTGCGAACGTCACCTCGGCAAATGTCTGTTGCGCCATGGGCGTGCCTCCTCATCAGCGAGTGTGGCGTTCCCTCTAGCACATCCCGAGCGAAGAATAAATCAGACCTTCCCTAGCTCTGTCTGTTTACGGATATGTTCGAGCTAAAGCTGAAGCTGCCGCTCTCGCCCATCATTCAAGTGCGGAGGCCCTCCACCATTTCCCTCCTTGCCTGACGCCTGTACGCCCATCGCAGTCAGCAGCGTACCGACTATGGCACCAAGTATGAAATGTCGCATCGCCGCCTCCGTCGAGCCATAGCCTGGTCATGTCCTTCAATCTAATGCTCGAGCCGGTTTTATCTCAAGTCCATCGGCGCATTGTAATCGATCTGCAGACGGATACCATAGAGGCTAGCTCGAACAATTTCTTCAAGAACGGTCTTGGCCGTTGCCTTGACTCCATTTCTATCGCTTTGCTAGAGTGATCCACCCAAATCTAAGCGATTGAAAGATCCGCTGTTTCTGAACCGTTTCCATAAGCAATTCGAGGCAACACCGTGATAAAAGCTTGGTTATTTGATGAAATGTGGCATGCCAATCGATTCCGTCTGTTTGTTGAAGGGAATCAGGATGAATGGGGTGGCGGGGATTCGGTAGCGGAAGAGGAAGAACTGCCATCTCCGCCGCAGAATGTTCAGGCCAAACCCGGTAACGGACGCATCACCGTCACCTGGGATCCGGTCCCGGATGCCATGTACTATAACCTCTATTTCCAGACGACGAAGGGTGTGCAGGTCAAGTTTTCCGAGCTCACCCGTCCCATCGCCAGTGCCGACGATTTCAAGAGCGTCATCGGTGTAAAAAAAGATAAGGCCACGTGTATCGAAGGCCCGACGAGTCCCTATGTTCACGACGATCTCGCCAATGGAACCTGTTACCACTATGTTGTGACAGTGGTCACACCGAAGGGAGAAAGCCTTGAGTCGCAGGAGGTGATGGCGATCCCTTCACCCTATCTGTTGGCCATGGTTATTGGTCAAGAGGGTGTGGATGATGGTGGGTTCAGTTCGCCCACGGGGATTGCACTCGACAAGGACAGCAACATGTATGTGGCTGATACCGACAATCATTCGATCCAAAAATTCGACAAGACCGGAACGTTTTTGGCTCGATGGGGTGGTGAGCCCAGTTCGCAAGAAGGCCAGTTTTACTATCCTCGGGGGCTTGCGGTCGGGCCAGACGATGTGGTGTACGTGGCCGATAGCGGAAACAACCGTGTCCAAAAGTTTGATCTGGAAGGCAATGTGCAGAAAGCCTGGGGCAAGTTTGGATTCGCGTGGCGCGGAGCCGATATGGGCCGCTTCGACGTGCCGTGGGGGATTACCACGGATCAAGACGGGAATGTCTATGTGTCCGACACCAGCAACGCGCGCATTCAAAAGTTTCAAGCCGATGGCCAACCGCTGTTAAAGTGGGGGCGCGACGGTAGCTTCGACGGCGCGTTCTTTTTCCCGCGCGGCGTGGCGGTGGATTTCGTCGGCAATATTTACGTGGCCGACGAGAGCAACAATCGTATCCAGAAGTTCGATACACGCGGAAGTTTCTTGACGAAGTGGGGACGCGAGGGTAGTGGACCGGGGCAGTTCAAGTCGCCGTGGGGAATCGCCTGCGATGCGCTGGGCAATGTTTATGTCGTCGACAGCGGGAATCACCGAATTCAGAAGTTCGACGGCAACGGAACCTTCCTCTGTTCGTTCGGCAATCGTGGGAAGACCGAGGGACAGCTCAACTTCCCCTACGGGATCGCTGTGGACAGGGAAGGCTGCGTGTTCGTCGTCGACAGTGGGAACAACCGCGTCCTCAAGTACGTGCCGACGGAAGAGGAGATGAATCGTGGGAAGGAACAGCCGGCACAGGTGGCGGAAGCCGGATCGGTGCAGCCTCCCCGCAGTCTCGCGGTGAAAGCCGGCGACACAGAGGTCTTTTTGAGTTGGATGGAGGTGCCGGGTGCCCAGTCCTATAACCTCTACTTTAGTACCTCTCCTCATATCACGATTCAGGGCGCCACCAAGATCGAAGGCGTGACGAATCCCTACTCGCATGAGGGCCTCACGAACGATACGCTCTACTTTTATGCCGTGACGGCCTCATTCGAAGACGGGACGGAAAGTGGACTATCAGAAGAAGTCACGGCGATGCCCGTGCTCATCGATATCACGGCGCCGCAGAACCCCTATGCGGTCATCAATCACGGAGCGTTCATGACGAACTCGCCGGAGGTCGTCATGACGATCTCGGCGACTGATTTGGACACGGGGGTCGGCGCCTACTTCATTTCTGAGAGTCCCTTGACTCCGATGGCTGGTACACCGGGCTGGGTGGATGTGACGCCGGCAATCAAGTTCGGGGCGACCATTCCTTTTATCCTCTCTCCGGCGGACGGGCAAAAGACGATTTACGTATGGTTCAAAGACATCGGCAACAACGTTTCGACACCGGCCACCGCGACGATTCTTGTCAATACCTCCGGATACCTATGTGTGGCCAGTTGGGGGAAGCCTGGACGTGGCGCATCGCTCTTGCATGGCGGAGAATTCATGGCGCCGATGTACGGACTGACCGTCGATCAGCAGGGATCACTATTCGTCGTCGACAACGGAAACAATCGTATTCAAAAGTTCGACAATGCGGGCAATTTCATCATCCTCTGGGGAAACTTCGGTTCGGCGAACGCCAACTTTCACAATCCCACCGGCGTGGCCTGCGATGGGAAGGGCGACGTCTGGGTCGTGGATACCAATAATCATCGTGTGCAGAAGTTCGACGGCAAGCTGGGCGGGTACATGATGAAGTTCGGCTCGCGCGGGAACGGTGAAGGACAGTTTAATGCACCCTGGGGGATTGCCGTCGACCGTGTGCGAGGCTATCTCTATGTCGTCGACAGCGCCAATTTCCGCGTTCAAAAGTTCGACATGACCGGTGAGTTCATCATGGCCTGGGGCAGCTTTGGGAACGGGGATGGGCAGTTTTATTTTCCGCGCGGAGTGGCGGTCGATCAGGAAGATGGATCGGTGTATGTCGTCGATATGGGGAATCATCGAATCCAGAAATTCGACACCAGCACCAACGTGTTGCCGCAGCTGTTGACGAAGTGGGGCGGCAGTCCGGCAGCCGGGCATGCCAGCAGTCCCTTGGCTCAAGAGGCCGGTCAACTGCGTTCCCCGTGGGGGATCACCGTCGATGGGGCAGGCGATGTTTATGTGACGGACACAGGCAATCACCGGATCGAGAAATTTGACCGAGAGGGAAATTTCATCACCCAGTGGGGCGGATTCGGAAACGGTGACGGGCAATTCAATTTTCCCTATGGGATCGCGGTCGATGCGAGAGGGAGTGTTTTTGCCGTTGATAGTGGCAACACGCGGGTTCAGCAGTTTATGCCGGCAGAAGAGGGTAGCGAGCGGCTGCAAGACGAGGTGGAAGAACTGGCCGAATTAGAAAAAGCGCAACGAACGCAGAAGGTCTGAAGAGGGAACGATGCTTGACAAAGAACCGCGACAGGGACTGACTTACGACGACGTGGTCCTCGTACCAGCCAAGTCGCAGATCCTCCCCAATGAGGTCGAAACCGGCACCTATGTGTCGCGCAACATCCGGATCAACATCCCGCTCATCAGCGCCGCCATGGATACGGTGACGGAGGCGCGACTGGCGATTGCCATGGCACGCGAAGGGGGGATCGGCATCATTCATCGTGTGCTCTCTCCGGCCGATCAGGCGATCGAAGTCGATAAAGTCAAAAAATCAGAGAGCGGGATGATTTTGGACCCCGTGACGATTTCTCCAGACGAAACGATTCGTGAGGCGCACCAACTGATGGCGAAATATCGGATATCCGGCATTCCCGTCACCAAAGGGCGCAAGCTGGTCGGGATTCTCACCAATCGAGATCTGCGATTCGAAAGCAGGATGGACCTGAAAGTTTCGCAGGTGATGAAGCGGGACCGGTTGATTACGGCGCCGGAGGGCACCAGTCTAGAGAAGGCGAGAGAAGTTCTCCATGAACACCGAATCGAAAAACTACCGGTCGTCAACAAGCAGTATGAGCTCAAAGGTCTCATTACCATCAAGGATATTGAAAAGCGCATTAAGTACCCCAATGCCTGCAAAGACGGCCATGGCCGGTTACGTGTCGGGGCGGCGGTTGGTGTGGGGCGGGATACGGAAGAGCGCGTGACATTTCTGAAAAAATCCGGTGTAGATCTCGTGGTGATTGATACGGCGCATGGGCATTCGCAAGCTGTGTTGGACACCGCGAAAATGATCAAGAAGCTGTATCCGGCTCTCGAGCTGGTGGTGGGGAACATTGGCACGGCTGAGGCAGCCAAGGACCTTCTGAAGGTCGGAGTCGATGCGGTGAAGGTTGGGGTTGGACCGGGATCGATCTGTACAACGCGCATCGTGTCGGGCGCTGGGATGCCGCAGCTGACTGCCATCGCCGATTGTGCCAAGGTCCTGAATGGAAGCCGAGTGCCGATCATTGCCGATGGAGGCATTAAATTTTCAGGCGACATCACCAAGGCGTTGGCTGCCGGGGCATCGTCCGTTATGCTTGGTGGCCTTTTTGCGGGAACGGAAGAATCTCCGGGCGAGACGGTCCTCTATCAAGCGAGAACCTACAAAGTCTATCGCGGCATGGGCTCCATCGGAGCGATGGAGCGCGGAGGCGGAGATCGATACGGACAGGCTGGGCGTGCGGCGCAGAAGCTCGTTCCGGAAGGGATCGAAGGCCGCGTTCCCTATAAAGGTCCGCTGGCTGCGGTAGTGTACCAGCTGGTCGGCGGCGTCAAATCTGGCATGGGATACTGCGGATGTAAGACGATTGCCGATCTGCAACGGAATGCGACGTTTATCAGGCAATCCGTGGCCGGCCTCCGTGAGAGCCATGTGCATGATGTGATCATTACCAAAGAAGCGCCGAACTACCGAATGGATTGGGAGTAAGGCGTTCACCGTCACGTGTTACCCGTGAATCGATCAGACGAATAGAGCCCCTTCCCCTAAGGACTCCGGCCATGAACGTGTAGCGATTCACGATTAACCACAATGGAGCTTTGGCACGATAGAATCCTCGTCCTCGATTTTGGCTCGCAATACACGCAGCTGATCGCTCGCCGCATCCGGGAAGCACAGGTCTATTCCCAAATTTTCCCCTGTACGGTTTCGTTAGCAACGATTCTGGCCTATCGTCCTCAAGGCATTGTCCTGTCCGGTGGGCCCTCCAGCGTCTATGAGAAGAAAGCTCCGATTGTCGCCAGGGAGCTGTTTGATCAGCACATTCCGATCCTCGGCATCTGCTACGGCATGCAGCTAGTGACGCATCTCTCCGGAGGAGAAGTCGGCAAGTCGACACATCGCGAGTATGGCCGTGCCGATCTCACCATCGACGATGAGAGCGATCTCTTTCAGGGAGTCGGAACTGATAAGAAGACAGCCGTGTGGATGTCGCACGGGGATCGTATCGAGCGGATGCCTCCAGGGTTTCGATCGATTGCACATACGAGCAGCTCGCCCGTTGCAGCAATGAAGCGGGACGATCACGAGCGCCGTATCTATTGCTTGCAGTTCCATCCCGAAGTGGCACACACGCCGGAAGGGACGAGGATCCTACGAAATTTCGTCTACGAGATTTGCGGCTGCAAACCGACCTGGACCATGCAGTCTTATGTTGAGACAGCGGTCAGTCAGATTCGTGAACAGGTCGGCCAGGACCGGGTCATCTGCGCCTTGAGTGGTGGTGTGGACTCATCGGTTGCAGCGGCGCTGACGCATCGAGCGATCGGTGATCAGCTGACCTGCATTTTTGTCGATAACGGTGTCTTGCGAGCCGATGAACGTGAGCAAGTCCGAAAGACATTCTCCTCGCAGCTTCATCTGAATCTGAGAATTCTTGACGGGAGCAAGCCATTTCTTGCCGGGCTCAAAAATGTGACAGATCCAGAGCGAAAGCGAAAGATCATCGGCCGGCAGTTCATTAAACATTTTGAAGCTGAGTCAAAAAAGCTGAAAGGTGTCAGGTATCTCGTCCAGGGCACACTCTATCCCGATGTCATCGAGAGTGTGAGTTTTAAGGGGCCTTCGGCGACGATCAAAACGCATCACAACGTCGGCGGATTGCCGGCTCGCATGAAACTCAAGCTCATCGAACCGCTTCGTGAACTCTTCAAGGACGAAGTGCGGGTGCTGGGAACCGAGCTGGGATTGCCGGATGAGATCACGTGGCGGCAACCGTTCCCGGGGCCTGGCTTGGCGATTCGCGTGTTGGGTGCGGTGACGCCTGAACGGTTGGCGATTCTGCGGGCAGCGGAAGCCATCGTCGATCAGGAGATCCGAAGTGCCGGTCTCTATGGTGAAATCTGGCAGGCCTTTGCCGTGTTGTTGCCGATTCGAACGGTTGGAGTGATGGGCGATCAACGGACCTATGAGAATGTGATTGCGATTCGCGCCGTCACCAGTGTGGATGGTATGACCGCCGATTGGGCCAGAATTCCCAATGAGGTGCTGGGCCGAATGTCGAATCGAATCATCAATGAAGTGAAAGGCGTGAATCGGGTAGTCTATGACATCAGCTCAAAACCGCCTTCGACAATTGAGTGGGAGTAGGGGTTGATGCGGCGGCCAGGTGGCTCCGTGCTCGCGTACCGCGCACACAAGATTGATCTGATTGCAGATGAATGTGGGTGCTGGGTGCAGGCGCAGTAGGAGTCACACGGGTCACCCATCAAGAGATAAGATGGAAATACGGTTACAAAAACTGATTGCTAGTACAGGGCTTTCGTCGCGCCGGAAGGCGGAGATATTGATCGCCGCGGGCCGAGTGTCAGTGAACGGCAAGGTGGTCACTGAACTCGGTACGAAGGTCGATCCTGAGCGTGATCACGTGAAGGTGGACGGGAAGCATCTGACCTCGGCGCAGCCATTTGTATATCTCATCCTGAATAAACCAAAAAACGTAATGTCTACGCTGGATGATCCGGGTGGACGAACGACCGTGAAGGATTTCTTGCGGGGCGTGTCCGTTAGGGTGTTCCCGGTTGGTCGGCTCGATTTCGATAGTGAAGGGTTGATGTTGTTGACGAACAACGGTGACCTCGCACAGGCTCTGTTACACCCGCGATACCATGTTCCCAAAACCTACTTGATCAAGGTCAAAAGAATCTTGACGGATGAAGAGATTGCACGGCTAGAACGTGGTGTCCGACTCGACGATGGGATGACGGGTCCGGCATGTGTGAAGAAGGTGAAAAAGGCTGAACAGAACTCGTGGCTGGAGCTGACCATACGCGAAGGGCGGAAACATCAAGTCAAGCGCATGCTGGAATCGGTCGGGCATCCAGTCATTAAGTTAATGCGAATTCGTATGGGGCCACTATCTCTGGGGGATCTCCCTGCCGGAGAGTTTCGATTCTTGACTGATCGAGAAGCCAACGCGTTGCGTGAGCTTGTCGAAACGCGGCAAGAAGCTGTTGAACGAGGAGACGAGCAGGTGGTTCGGCCGAAACGACCAGTGCGACAAGCTGGCTGGGCCAAACCGGAGAAATCGAAGAAGTTTTCTTCCAAGAAAGTACGGGTGGTATGAAGATTCGCACACACCGATGCGGTGAATTGCACAAGGAACATGTGGGGCAGACCATCGTGCTGAACGGCTGGGTTCAGCGGCGGCGTGACCATGGGATGGTAATCTTTATCGATCTGCGCGATCGGACGGGGCTCACGCAAGTCGTATTCAATGCTGAACGCAATGCGAAGGTGCACCAGACCGCACATTCGTTGCGTCCCGAGTGTGTCGTGTCGGTAACCGGCCAAGTTATGGCGAGGCCGGATGAGTCAACGAATCCCAATCTCTCCACCGGTGAAATCGAGGTGTTCGTGGATGAGGTCGAGATTCTGAATGAGGCCAAGACGCCTCCATTCTTAATCGAAGACGACGCGGAAGTGACGGAAGCGATTCGCTTGAAGTACCGGTTCTTGGATCTTCGTCGCCCCAGGATGCAGCGGCTCTTAAGTCTACGGCATCGCATTATGCAGGCGACGAGAGAATTTGTGAATGCCGAGGGATTTTTGGAAGTGGAGACACCTATTCTGACGAAGAGCACACCGGAAGGAGCGCGGGACTACTTGGTGCCCAGTCGGGTCAATCCCGGACAGTTCTTTGCCTTGCCTCAGTCACCGCAACTGTTCAAACAAGTTCTCATGGTGAGTGGAGTCGATCGCTACTATCAGATTGCGCGATGTTTCCGTGACGAGGATCTCCGCAACGATCGCCAGCCGGAATTCACCCAGATCGATCTGGAGCTATCGTTTGTGGACCGTGAGCAGATCATGAATCTGATGGAGCACATGATCGTGACGATCTTCAACAAGGCGGGTGGCGTCCAACTTCCGACGCCTTTCCCGCGAATGAGCTATGCAGAAGCCGTGGGCCGTTATGGTTCAGATAAGCCCGATCTTCGCTTTGATATGCCTCTGTATGATGTGACCGCATTCGGTGCAGCCAGCCAGTTTAAGGTTTTCAAAGATGTGGCGACCAAGGGTGGTATCGTCAAGGCGTTGATCGTGAAGGGTGGAGCGACGCTCTCTCGAACCCGGATCGACGCCTTGGGTGAGACGGCAAAAAACTTCGGTGCAAAGGGGCTCGCGTGGTTGAAGATTACAGCAGAAGGCCAGCTTGAATCGGTCATTGCAAAATTTCTGGATGCCACGGCCTTTGCCACCGCCTTGCCTGAGGCAAAGCCGAATGATCTCGTCTTGTTTGGCGCGGATAAGCCGGCAGTTGTCCACGATGTGTTAGGGCGAATCAGACTTTTGCTTGGCGAAGAATTGAATCTGATAGATAAGACTGTGTGGAGGCCTTTGTGGGTCATTGATTTTCCGATGTTAGATTACGATCATGAACAAAAGCGGTATGTGGCCATGCACCATCCCTTCACCGCACCCCTTGATGACGATCTGTCGGTGCTCGACTCCGATCCGCTGAAGGTGCGGGCGAAGGCGTACGACATTGTGTTGAACGGCAGCGAAATCGGGGGTGGGAGCATTCGCATCCACCGGCGAGACGTGCAAAGCAAAGTTTTAGATCTTCTCGGAATCGGTAAAGAAGAAGCCGCGGTCAAGTTTGGGTTTCTACTCGAGGCCCTTGAGTACGGAGCGCCGCCGCACGGCGGCATCGCGTTTGGGTTGGACCGATTGGTCATGCTGCTCGGCAACGCCGATTCGATCCGCGACGTCATTGCATTCCCCAAAACACAAAAAGCGCAATGCCCGCTCACCGATGCGCCGTCTGCCGTTGGTGCCGATCAACTCAAGGAATTACGCATTAAGATGGATCTTGTCGAATAGGTCCCTATGACCGCCAATACCTTCGGCCGCATTTTCACAGTCACCTCGTTCGGCGAAAGCCATGGTCCGGCCATTGGATGCGTGGTCGATGGGTGCCCGCCCGGTCTCACGATTTCTACCGACGATATTCAGAGGGATCTTGATCGGCGCAAGCCTGGCACCTCCCGCCATGTGACTCAACGCCAGGAATCTGATCGTGTGGAAATTCTCTCGGGTGTGTTTGAAGGTCAGACGACCGGGACCCCGATTGCGTTATTGATTCGCAATGAAGATGCCAGAAGCCGTGACTATGGGAATCTGGTCGATACCTTCCGACCAGGGCATGCGGACTACACCTACTGGCAGAAGTACGGCATTCGCGACCATCGAGGTGGGGGGCGTGCATCGGCTCGGGAAACGGCGGTTCGAGTTGCTGCGGCTGCGATTGCCAGGAAATGGCTCAGAGAAAAGTATGGTGTCATGATTCGGGGATATCTAAGTCAATTAGGTCCTCTTGAGTTGGCGTTCAAGTACTGGGACGCCGTAGGACAGAATCCATTTTTCTCGGCTGATCCGGATGCGGTGGCCAAGGTGGAATCGTTCATGGATGAGTTGCGGAAGGCCGGCGATTCGGTCGGCGCCAGAATTACGACGGTGGCGGAACATGTGCCGGTTGGCTGGGGGGCGCCGGTCTATGGGAAATTGGATGCCGATTTGGCTGCGGCGATGATGAGCATCAATGCAGTGAAGGCCATCGAGATCGGGTCAGGTTTCGCGTCGGTTGTCCAGCACGGCTCTGAACACGGCGACGAACTGACGCCGGAAGGCTTTGTGACGAATCATGCCGGCGGCATTCTTGGCGGCATCTCGACCGGGCAGGACATTGTCGTGACTATTGGCATCAAGCCGACGTCGAGCATCCGTATCCCGCGCCGATCGATCGACAAACAGGGCAAGCCGGTGACGGTCGAAACGAATGGCCGCCATGACCCCTGTGTCGGAATCCGCGCAACACCGATCGCAGAGGCCATGATGGCGCTCGTGCTCATGGACCATGCGCTCTTACATCGGGCTCAAAATGCCGAAGTGGCGACGAAGACTCCAAAAATATCGGCCTCGGTAAGGCGGACGACCCCACAGGACAAGATAACACCTGCCCCGAAGATCAATCCAGATTCTACTGAAGCGTAATGAATCAGTCTCCCACTTGCATAGTTTATCATGCTTGGAAGGTCGTGAGACAGCCGAGCTCTACTGTGAGGTACGTCTCTCAAACGTGCGAATCTCCACAGACTGTAGGGTAGCTATCAGACCTGTCTGAGTCTGCTGTTTGAGGAAGGTGAGAAATTCCTCGACCTGGTCCCGCGAATCGACGATTTCGATGGTGATGGGAAGATCTTCAGCCAGGCGTTCGATCTTGAATGTGTGGATCACGCGGGTGTGTGGGCCGAATCCCATGAGTCCGCGGTAGACGGTGACGCCGGATAACTGCCGTGCATGGGCCTGCGCGACAATCCATTCATAGAACGGCCGTCCCTCGTGTTTGTCGCCTTCTCCCACATAGATTCTCAGCACACACCCGTTATTAGTCTGCATGGATCATTTCCAGAGCAGATAGGCTGTGGAATAACCGGCCCACACGGCGACCAGGCCCAGGACGGTATGGCCGACGATATTTCCAAAGGCTAACGTCAGTTCTCCATCACGCAGCAGGTTCATCGTCTCGTTGCCGAATGCGGAGAAGGTTGTAAATCCGCCGAGGATACCGACCATAAGAAAAGCCCGGGTTTCCCCTGAGACGACGCCTCGCTGGTCTGCAAGCTGAGCGAGAAAGCCGATCAGCGCACAGCCCACAATATTGACAGCCAAGGTGCCGAAAGGGAATTGGACACTCTTGCTCAGCTGTTGAACCCATCCGCTCAAGAGGTAGCGAAAAATTGACCCGATGAACCCGCCTGTGCCGATCAGGAAAAGGGTACGCAGTGTGCGACTCGCTGAAGAATGGTGAACTGGATTGATGCTCATTGTACTCAAGTAGTCGAACGGAGTCACGCCGCTCGTAAAGTCTTGTCGCTGGCAACTATGGTTCGGATCGAAGCTGTCGTAGTACAATCCGGACGCGAGTTTCATACGGAATAGCTGAATGGTTGAGATTTATACAGATGGCGCGTGCAGCGGGAACCCTGGGCCTGGGGGGTGGGGTGTCTTGTTGCGGATGGGTGATGCAGAAACGGAACTCTGTGGTGGCGAGCCCGCGACGACGAACAATCGGATGGAGTTACTCGCGGTGATTGAGGCGTTGCAATCGCTCACAGCGCCGACAACGGCACGAGTTTATACGGATTCGCAGTATGTCCAGAAAGGCATCAGCGAATGGATTCATGGCTGGAAACAGCGAGGCTGGAAAACCGCCGGTAAAGAACCAGTAAAAAATGAAGACTTGTGGCGACGGCTCGATAGTCTCGCTTCTGGTCATAAGCTCGAATGGCACTGGGTGAGAGGGCATAACGGACATACAGAGAACGAACGGGCAGACGCCTTGGCTCGTGCCGGCCTCGAACAGGCTCGCCGTGTCAAGCGACCAGGCCCCGGCCAGTGTGATCCTCCGGCCCACGATCCGAACCAATCAGCCGAGTCTCCTCTCATCCTCGATATTCAGCATGCCACAGTCTATCGCGGGGAGACCTGCGTCTTCTCTGACTTTTCCTTCAAGCTTCGGGATGGTGAGCATGTCGCGATCCTGGGCCCCAACGGATCAGGCAAATCGACATTACTCAGATTGCTCTTAGGTGAAGTCCATGCGATGCCGAAGGATGAAACGCGAATGGTGCTTTTCGGCGATGAGCGATGGAATGTCTGGGATGTGCGGAAGCAGATCGGCATTGTGTCGCACGATCTTCAACGGGATTATCTGATTTGTGCAGAAGGGCTGAACGTCGTGCTGTCCGGCTATTATGCCAGCAACGATACCTATGAGTGCCAGCAGTTCGGTAAGTCCCAGATGACACGGGCCTATGAGCTGATGCAGGAGTTGGGCATTGCCTCGTTAGCTGGTCGGCCCTTCGGCCATCTCTCAACCGGCGAGCAGCGGCGCTTTTTATTGGCGAGAGCGTTGGTTCATGACCCATCGGTGCTGGTGCTCGATGAGCCTACGAGCGGCCTCGATCCCAAGGCCTGTTTTCAATATCTGGATTTGTTACGTGTTCAAATCGCAAAAGGGAAGACGGTTCTGCTTGTGACTCACCATCTGCACGAGATTCCGCCTGAGATCGATCGCGTGGTCTTCCTCAAAGAGGGGACGATCATTGCCGATGGCCAGAAATCCGCGTTGCTCATGAATGACCGAGTCAGTGCGCTCTTCGATAGTAAGATGACCCTTGTCCAGTCAAACGGCTGGTATCAAGCTTTGCCTGGATGATGCTCAGCGATTGAGCCTGCCGATTCCTCACAGAATACCGTGGCTTTGACGAAAGTGGCTTCCAGAGCTAGGCTTCAGATGCTGCTCTTTCGCAAAAGCCGACATGCACACAGAGTTCTCGACACTCACGCGCTGTCTACCCCTGCGTTCACTCCTGTTACTTTTGATCGGTGTTGGATCGACCTATGTTTTTCCCAATACGGGGTTGGCTGAAACCTGGGTCTGCTCGCGTGCCGGGCAGTCGGATCTTTATACAGACCGTGAATACCCAGGTTGCAGACAGCTCGGGGAGGCCAAGACCTATTCGCCGCTTCAGATTTCTCCATCATCGCGCCCTACTCATCCGATGGTCATTCGGCCACCTGTATCGGGCACCGTCACTCCCCATTCTCCATCACCACCTCACAGCAGAAAGCCGTTGCCCTTTGCCGAAGTCTCCATGCCATTGCCTGTGTTGGGTGTGACGCAAGCCAAGACAGGGTTCATCACCGGCGCATGGGCTGGCTTGGTGGCGCAACTCATCGTTGCTTACAAGGCGGATGGAAAGGGACCGGAGGTGATCCCCGATTCGAATATGATGCCCGTTTCGGTGCATTCATTGTGGACGGCTGTCGCCGCTGCCTCCAAAGCCGTCGGGTACGATCCGAGATACCTTTCGGTGCGCTTGTTGGTTCCGATGCCGATGGACGGGCCTAGTGCCGGAGGGATATTCGCCGTTGGCATTGCCGCGGCACTGCTTGGGGATTCGATTCGCCAGGATGTCTGCATGTCGGGGACCATTGAGCCGGATTTGGAGATCAGGCCCGTGGGGGGATTGGTCGATAAGATGGGGGCCTGCCGCGATCTCAGAAAAACCACGATGATCGTGCCTGATGGGTTGGACAACAGCCACCTCAGCTTTACTGGCGCCGAACGATCAATCCAGGTGATCCAAGTGTATTCACTGTCGGAAGCCTATAGCGCGGTGACCGGTCAAGCACTTCGGCCTGTACCCTAGAAATCAACAGAAGAGGAGGGATCATGATGCAGCCTCATGCGCACCACACAGAGGGATTCTTGAAGGCAGCGGTGGCGAGACCGGTTGGACTTATGCTCGTCACTCTTACTCTCCTAGTACCCACAGCCTGGGCGGCAGAACCGGTCAAAATCAGTTCCTTACAGACCTACCCTGAATCATACAAGATGAAGGTGGTGCAGGTGGTAGGGACCGTCAGCGGATACCAAATGCATCATTTCATCGGAAACAGCACCAAGCTGGAGAAATGCATACAGGATTTTATGGTTGAGGACGGCACCGGGATGATTCAGGCGAGCTATGCGGCGCTTTGCCAGATGGGACCGGTCATGCTCAAAGACGGGGATGAGGTCACCATCGAGGGCCACTTCTTGGGAACGTTAGACGTACGATCGGTGAGGAAACACTAGAGCGCTGGGTATTCATGCGGAGAGATTCGGGAAAAGGTTAGAGTCAGATCGATTTCACGACTTACGTTACTTCCTCAGAAATCCAAACAAGGCGCCGACGGCGCCGGCGCCGAACGCAGAGAGGTAGCCGGTCGAAACTTCTTTGAGACCTTGCGCTTTGCCGCGCGCCCAATCGAGGGTGTGTGTCACATCCGCTTGGATCAAGTTCCACTCCAGGTGAATCCATCCGGTCGATTTTAGGGCGAACACGAGCGCGGCCAATGCGGCGGTGATCAGCAAGGCGAGCATCAAGGTCTTCCGAAGCGCCCATCCAATTAGGAAGCCACCAAGGAAGCTGGCTCCTCCACGAGCGAGTGCCGGGGACATCATATCGTTTAGCCAGGCGCCGAATCCGGCCACGGTTGTGGCGCCGGCGGCCAGAAATGGCTTGGCTGTCCATGGGGGACTGGTGAGAATGGTGCCGAAGGTTTTCCCAAAGAACCCGCTGTGAGCTGAAGTTTGTATGGCGCTCATAATCGGCTCTCCTCAAATGTGTTGCAGACCGAAGGATCGCCGGACTCGAGTCCACGCTTGAGCCAGGTCATGCGCTGTTCCGATGAGCCATGGGTCCAACTTTCAGGTTGCACATGGCCACGGGACATTTTTTGCAGCCGATCATCACCAATGGCGGCTGCCGCCCGAAGCCCTTCTTCAAAGTCTCCCGGTTCGATCAAGTTGCGCTCATATTTGGCGTGGTATCCCCACACACCGGCATAACAATCGGCTTGGAGCTCCATCCGAACTGAAAGGGCATTCCCCTCCGCCTCGGAAACCTGACGCCGGAGCCGGTGTACTTTCTCTGCGATACCGAGGAGGTTCTGCACGTGATGGCCGACTTCATGTGCGATCACATAGGCTTGAGCAAAGTCGCCTGCTGCCCCCAAACGATGCGCCATTTCCTCGAAAAATGCAAGATCCAGATAGACCCGGTGATCATTGGGACAATAAAACGGGCCGACGGCCGAGGAGGTTGTGCCGCAAGCGGATTGGACCGCGCCGGTGAACAGCACCATACGCGGATCCTCGTAGCGAGAACCGAGCAGGGCGTGCCAGGTGGTTTCGGTGTCGGCGAGGACGACCGAGGCAAACCTACCGAGTTGATCACTTGGAGCACCGACGGGTCCGGATTCCGATGGGGCCGACGGTGCCATGGTTTCGGTCACGCTCTGGACCCCGGTGATCATGTTAAAGACGGTGAGGGGATTGGCCCCGGTGAAATAGCTGACGGCCAACACGAGTACGATCGTCCCGATGCCGAGGCCGCCTCTGCCTCCGATGCGGGCAGGGCCCATGCCGCGGCGATCTTCAACATTGTCGCTTCCCCGCTGGCCCCCGATTCGCATAGCCCTCCTCTCTCACATCTGAAAACTAATCCGATTCTTTTTCCATTGACTGAATGAACTTGTCGGCCTCCGCAATGGACCGGTTCATATCCTTGACCAACTGATCGACCTGCGCATCGACTTTGACCAGTTCGCCCTTGATGGCCGCCAACGCTCGGGCATTCAGATTATGTTTGAGGTAGAGCACCTGGTCCCGCAACGGCTTGAGGACCGGTTCGATTCGCTGTTCAGCCCGTTTCATTGCCGTGAGCATTTCCTTGTAGCGGCTTTTGGTTTGGGTGAGTTTCGCTTGGCTCTTCCGCCGTAGATCGGCGCTGGAGTACTGGCCAAGTTCTTGTTCCCATTCCGAGAAGAGTGCGTCGGCAACGCTTTCGACATCTTGGATCCGCTTTTTGACTGCCTCCGCACTGTCTTCGCTCGTCTCCAGTTCGCCACTCAGTTTATTGTACGTATCTTCCAGGTCGCCCCCTTCGTAGGAGACCACTTTCCCAAATTGTTCCAAGGTGGTTTGGATCTCTTGCTTGGCATCTTCCTGTGCATCGCGCGCGGATTTGACGCGGCTGCTCAGAATGTCGCGTTTGGCATAGCCCATTTTTTCCATGGTGGCGATATAGGCTTTGTCGCAGGAGGACAGGCCACATGAGATACACAACAACATCACGGCCAGACCGACTCTCAACATAATCACCTCTTCCAATCGTACAGGACAAATGATCGAAGAAACTCGTGCAGCGATCGATGCCTGCCATCATAACTGATGTTGGTACAGACGGGAAAGACCCTAGTTGTCATTCTCAACGATCATTGCTGTCTAGCAACGGTGCCGCGATAGCGTTATGTTATAGTGTGGGCATGCGTGTCCTCCCTCGCAACGTGTTCTGGCTGCTGGTCATGGTGTTGATCGCAGGCTGTGCTTCTCAGCGAGTGGTTCCTGACGAGCTGGAGCCATTGGTCGACAGAGCGGTGACGTTTCGAGATGTCGTCGCGGCGCCTGAATCGTACCAAGGGCGGCTGCTGGTGCTTGGTGGGGAGGTGCTGAAGACCAAGCGACTGAAAGATGGAACGCAGATCGAGCTTCTGCAGTTGCCGCTCGATAAGGACGAGAGACCGATCCTCAACCGCCAACGATCAGACGGACGTTTCTTCGCCCTCCAGCAGGAGTTTCTTGACCCAGCGACGATTGCTGAGGGGACCAAGATGACCATTGTTGGAGAAGTTGCCGGGGCCAAGACCGATCACCTTGACGATGTTGAGTATCGGTATCCAGTCGTGATCGTAAAGCATCTGCATATGTGGCAAGAACAATCTCAGGATTATGTCCGTCCAGGGCCAGGATTTTCGATCGGAATCTTTGGAGGCACAGGATTTGGCGGCGGTCGTGGTGGGTTAGGCATCGGATTCTGATGTGTTCGGAGGCACGAAGCAATCAAGCCATCATTTTGTGTCTTTCCTACATACTGATCCAGCAGTACGAACTGTTTCATCCTTGGACAATCCTGCCTGCATCGCCGTAGTTTCTTTTCTACGCCGTTGATTTCTATCAACAAACTGCGGAGACTCATCACGGTAATTACTTCCGTTTCACCTATCCAATCTGTGCAGATGTCGTAACGCCCTCTTGCGCGCTTGGAATAGAGCATGATATGCAAGCATATACTGGAATAGTCGGGGCCGGTCACGCTGTGAAGGAGATTCTCGCATGAAAGACAAACGCCAAGTTATGAAACGTAAGGAGAGGGTCACTCTCTCTCTCTCGGCAGATATGGTCGAGCGGCTGCGAACGGTGGTGTACTGGAGTCCCAAGTTGACGCTCACCGGTGTCGTCGAATCTGCGATCCAATCGGCACTCATGAAGTTGGAGAAAGGTAAGCGCTTCAAGAAGCGAAAAGGAAAGCTGCCAGTGGGCCGTCCGCGCAAGGAGCAGTTGTCTAGGCGCTGATTTTCGAGCGAAAGCTCATTGGTCGTGGCCCCAGAATTCGGCACAGTGTGATTGGGTGAGGTTGAGAATACGGGTTCATTTCTGAGCTAGACCGATATACGGTCATCGGAGTTCTGAGTCCTTCACATGGGAAATACCTTCCGTCCTCCGCTCGCAGCGCTGGCCTTCTGACTCTTGTCCTCGACGTCTCTTGACCATGTATTTCACCGTAGTCGATGGATGCTGTGCGACCGGCGTCCTCCGACATCCTATTGTAGGTTTTTCACGCGTTAGAGGGGCCGTATAGCCAGTACAGGGATAGATCTGATCTCTGGTTCTCTCACCTCGACTCAGTCCACACCACGTGCTCCGTGCGAAAATTTACGCTTGACGGCAAATGAGACTATTCCCTAGAAAATATCTCTCGAGACCAACGGGATGTCAACTAGGTCCGTTTATCCTATGGAGAGGGAGTGTGTTATGAGAAATCTAGCTTTAGCTGTAGCATGTCTCGTGTTGTTGACGGGTGTAACGGGTTGCTCGAGTGCAGTGGGGAGCGGCGTGCTTGGTGGTGTTCTTGGCGCTGGTGCGGCCGGTGGCAGCTACGAGTACCATCTGAAGCGTCAAAAGGATCGGGTGGAGGCTGATCATAAAGCTGGAAAAATCGACAAAAAAGAGTACGAGATTCGGAAAGACCAGATTGCCCGCGACTCGCTCTTGTAGTAGGGGATAAGAATTGAATTGAATCGAATTATCCCGTGGACTGGGGAATACGCAGCAAAATGAGCGAAGGCGAGAGGTCAACAAGGCTCTACGGAATGAGGGAGATACCTATTGGCGGAGTGTCCCCACCTCCTGAATGTTGGCGTGAAGCTGGAGCGCAACATTATGCCAATTGACCATGGATTGGTAAGCACGTTTCTTGCCGATGTTGAGTGCAACCTCCTTCCTTCTATACATGCTGGTTCAGCGAAACTTCATGGTTGTCAGAAGTTAGTTGATAGCTTTGGAAAGCAGTGCGAGGCTTGGCGCTGCGGAGCTGTTGACCACATCCGAGATATCACTTCGTTCGTAAACGAGATGATATTTGCCAAGTTGATCCTGGATGACTCAGAAGTCAGTGAAGCCTACTACGAGTCTGAATTGGATGGGACTGACAAAACTATAGATTTCTTGGTGGCACTCGTTGGAAGCGAAGCACATATGTACTGCGATTTAAAAACTATCCAGCCTACCATCAATGAGGATTGGGGAAAATATGAGAAATTTAAGAATAAGAGTTGGCTTACGCCTGGTACAGAATTGACAATGGACAAAGACCTACTAGGGGGAGAAATCGCACACGAATTCTTTTCCGCCAGACAGAAGTTTCTTGATTATACGCTCGAGCTCGAAACAAAGATTCGTGCGCTTCCAAAGCAAAGCCAGAACTATTTCCGTCTCGTCTTTTGCGGAGATGGCATTCAATGGCGACGCGATCAGTTGGAAGACTTTGTGGATTTCTATTTTTCAGGGCAGCACCGGCCAGATGATCCTTTGGGCTTGATGCAGAGCCATTACATGACTAAAAAAGGTATTAAGTTCAATCGTAGCATTCATGGATTCTGTTACTTTGAAAGCAAGATCCCCGGCGTTCAGCCAAGCTCCTTCAGGTGCGATGTTCGTGGTCCAGCCTTGCCGTGGAACAACCCTCAAAAGAAGAATTGAAACGAATGTGGATGGCGGGTTGTTTCTGCCTAAAAGTGTTTGCCGATTGTTGATCTTGCGCAGAACTCTCAACACGTTGTTTAGCCAGGCCGGAGAGTGTCCGCGATCGCTTCCGAGTAATGGGCCTCTTCACGCTGGGCGAGTAGATTAAGTCTCTGCCACTTCCGAAATTATCGTGTGATACCCACTCGCTCCTGCCGGTTGAGGTCGGACGATCTCCGCAATTTGGAGTTGGCCCTTTGTGTCGGTGGCGCGCACGACGGTCTGAAATTTCCCCGGCTTGGCTGGGCGCCACGTATAAGTCCAAATCACCCAGGAATAAGGCGACATGGGCGGCTCGATCCGGCAGTCGTTCCACGTGCGGCCCGCATCGAAGCTCAGCTCGACTTTGCTGATGCTGTTCGGTCCGCCGAACGCGATGCCACGGAAGGTCTGTTCCGGCCCGCGGAGCGTCTGATAGTGTCCCGGTGAATCGATGCGCGAGAAAATCTTGATCGTCCCGTCATCGGTCCAGCCCTTGCGCTGCCAGTATCCTTTGTAGTCGCCCGGATAGACTTCAATCTCGACGATCCACTTCACATTCTTGATGCCGTAAAGTCCAGGCACCAACAACCGGAGCGGGAATCCGTGTTCTCTAGGAAGCTTTTCGCCGTTCATCAGAAAGGCCAGCATCACGTCATCCTGCATGGCTCGCGTGAACGGAATACTGTCGTCGTAGCCGTCAATGGCACGAAAGACCACATCACGCGCCGTTTCGGTGTCTGCGCC
>JBGTNJ010000005.1:0-21131 GCA_041743145.1 Nitrospira sp.
GGAGATGGTGATGCCGGGGGACAACGTGAGTGTGACGGGGGAGTTGATTAGTCCGATCGCGATGGATCAGGGGTTGCGGTTTGCCGTGCGGGAAGGTGGCAAGACGGTTGGCTCGGGAGTCGTGACGGAAATCCTGGCGTAGGTCGGAACGCGTTCAGTTGATAGATTAGGAGTAACGACGTGAAGGTCGATCAGCGAATTAGAATTAGGTTGAGGGGGTTCGATTATCGGGTACTCGATCAGTCTGTGAGTGAAATTGTTGAGACTGTTCGACGTAGTGGCGCAAGAGTAGTTGGGCCGATCCCGCTTCCCACTCGAATTGAAAAGATTACGGTTCAGCGATCGACGCATGCCGATAAGAAGTCGCGCGAACAGTTTGAAATGCGCACGCACAAACGATTGCTCGATATCATGGAGCCGACGCCTGAAACGATGGATTCGCTGATGAAGCTCAATCTGGCGGCCGGTGTGGATGTAGAGATAAAGCTATGAGACTCGAGTATTAACGGCTGAATTCTAATGGGCGACACGCAGGGTGCAACACATAGCACTGGACGAATATGACAAACGGATTGATTGGAAAGAAGCTCGGAATGACGCAAGTGTTCGATGAGACTCGCCTTACGCCAGTGACTATCATTGAGGCTGGTCCATGCCGAGTTGTCACTGTGCGGACAAACGAGCGGGATCGGTACGAGGCTGTTCAGCTTTCGTTTGGTGAAGTGAAAGAGCGTAAGCTTTCAAAGCCGGAACTTGGTCACCTGAAGAAAAATCACGCACCGCCCAGCCGCATCTTGCGTGAATTTAAGAAGGACGGCGAAACGACGGTTGGACAATTGGTCACAGTTGAGATGTTTAAGAAGGGTGATTGGGTTGATGTGATCGGTGTTTCAAAGGGTAAGGGGTTTCAGGGTGTTGTGAAGCGACATCACTACGCGGGTGGTCCTGAATCACATGGATCCATGTTTCATCGGGCTCCTGGGTCAATTGGAGCAAGTTCATTTCCGTCTCGTGTCTGGAAGGGGAAAACGCTGCCAGGCCATATGGGATCGGAGCGGGTTACGGTTCATCGATTGAAGGTCGTTGAGTCACGGTTGGACGAAAATCTCCTATTTGTGCGCGGTGCGGTTCCCGGAGCAGCGAACGGGATCGTTGTCGTGCGGAAGTCAAAGAAGAGCTAGATATGCCTACTATCGATCTGGTGGATTTGCAGAAAAAGAAAGTTGGGACAGTTGATCTGTCTCCACAAGTCTTCGGGTGCGAGCCCCGTGCCACTCTGGTGCATGAAGCGGTGATTATGCAACGTGCTTGCGAGCGTAGGGGGACCGCCTCGACTTTGCGTCGAGGTGAGGTAAGTGGGTCTGGGAAAAAGCCCTGGAAACAAAAGCATACCGGACGTGCTCGAGCCGGCTCGCTTCGTTCTCCAGTCTGGCGCCATGGAGGGAGTGTATTTGGGCCGAAACCAAGAAGTTACGCCTATTCAATGCCCAAGAAAAAGTATCGGGCTGCTCTCCAGAGCGCGTTATCGGCTAAGGTAGCCGAGGGAAAATTGTTTGTGGTGTCTGATCTTTCCCTGCAACAGCCAAGGACGAAACTGTTGGCTCAAGCCTTGAGACAATTCAGTGGAGGTGCTCACGCTCTGGTGATCATCGGCAAATCACAGTCCGAAATCTTGCAAGCCGCAGAAAATTTGAATGATGTTAAAGTTCTCAGCGCAGATCAATTGAATGTCTACGACATTGTTCGCGCGCACGTGATTCTGATCTCAGAGCAAGAGCTTGGTCCCGTGAGTGAGGTCTGGTCATGAAGATCGAGATGCACAGGGTCTTGGTTCAGCCATTATTGACTGAAAAGATCACCGGACTTCGAGAGAAAACCAATACGGTCGGTTTCGTGGTTCATCCCGAAGCGAATCGAGTTCAGGTCAAGCAAGCCGTAGAGGCGCTGCTCAAGGTCAAGGTTGAGAAGGTCAATCTCATGAATGTTCGTGGGAAGGTTAAGCGGCTTGGTCGTTTTTCCGGCAAGCGTTCTGATTGGAAAAAGGCTTTTGTCACGCTTAAAGAAGGTGAAAAGCTGGAGATGTACGAAAGCGCCTAATTTTGATCACGGTCTGCTCGGTAGGGTTTAGAGGGTAAAGGGGTATTGCATGGGTTTAAAAGTCTATCGTCCAACGTCTGCAGGTCGTCGAGGTATGACGGCCGTGGTGTCCAAGGAGCTCACCGAGAAGAAGCCGGAAAAGTCATTAACCTCGTTTCATTTGCGAAGTGGCGGACGGAACAATAATGGGCGGATGACTGTTCGGTTTCGTGGAGGTGGGCATAAGCGGCTGTATCGCAAAATCGATTTTCGTCGCGACAAAGTCGGTATTCCGGCAAAGGTTGCGGCTATTGAGTATGATCCGAATCGATCTGCAAGGATAGCGCTGTTGAAGTATCGAGACGGGGAGAAGCGGTATATCTTAGCTCCGGTCGGACTTAGTCTGAACGACGAAGTCCAATCTGGTCCACAGGCGGAGATCAGACCCGGGAATGCGCTTCCATTGGTGAATATGCCTCTTGGCACGACCATCCATAACCTCGAATTAAAGGCCGGTAAAGGTGGGCAGTTGATCCGAAGTGCCGGTGGGTTCGCGCAGGTCATGGGGCGTGATGGCGACTATGTGCAGGTTCGACTGAAATCTGGAGAAATGCGGAGAATTTTGGGTGTTTGTATGGCAACGGTCGGACAAGTCGGTAATGTGGATCATGAAAATGTCAGTGTTGGAAAGGCGGGACGGAGCCGATGGAAGGGGAAAAGGCCGCATGTTCGCGGTGTGGTCATGAACCCCGTCGACCATCCGCATGGAGGAGGAGAGGGAAAATCCGGACAAGGAAATCCACATCCTGTTTCGCCATGGGGTCTTCCGACGAAGGGCTACAAGACCAGGCAAAATAAAAAGACCGACAAGTTTATCATTGCTCGACGAAAGTCAGGAGTGCGCAATGCCTAGATCGGTAAGTAAAGGGGCGTTTGTCGACGGTCATTTGCTCAAGAAAGTGGAGCAGATGAATCAGACGAAGGACCGTAGGTTGATCAAGACGTGGTCGCGTCGGTCGACCGTCATCCCTGACATGATTGGCCATACGTTCGCTGTTCACAACGGGAAAAAATTTATTCCTGTGTTTGTGACTGAAAACATGGTCGGCCATAAATTGGGCGAGTTTGCTCCAACGCGGTTTTTCAAGGGGCACGGACAGGCTAAGACTGAGAAGTCCGTCGCCCTTAAGTAGAAGAATTGACGATATCGGTGTATTGATCACAGGGTTTTGAAGATGACTGAAGCATATGCAATTCTAAGATTTGTTCGTGTCGCACCGCGCAAAGCTAAGCCGGTGATCGATATGATTCGTGGCAGGCAGGTGCCGATGGCGTTGGCTATTCTAAAGCACATTCCTAGGCATGCCGCTCGAGTTGTCGAAAAAATCGTCCATTCCGCTGTGGCGAATGCTGAATTGAAGGAAATGGGGGATAGCGATTCCATGGTGATCTCCAAGGCCTTCGTCAATTGCGGACCCACGTACAAACGCGTGCGTGCTAGGTCGATGGGGCGGGCTAACGCAATTCAGAAACGTACAAGTCACATCACTGTTGTAGTTACGGCGCCGGAAGATCAGGGCAAGCGAAAGTAGACCGATTCTCCTTTATTGAGGCATATAGCGCATGGGGCAAAAAACACATCCTATTGGTTATCGTCTTGGCTACAACTATACGTGGAGCTCTCGTTGGTATGCGGGGAAAGATTACGCCAAGCTCCTCCATCAAGACGTCAAAATTAGGAAGATGGTCAAGGCTCGGCTCTATCACGCTGGGGTAGCAAAGGTTGAAATTGAGCGTTCTGGAGATCAAACCAGAGTGATTATTCATACCGCCCGTCCTGGGATCATCATCGGTCGGAAGGGTGCAGAGGTCGATAAGTTGAAGGCCGACCTGGAGAAGCAATATGGAGGGCAGGTCTACATCACTGTGAAGGAAATCAAAAAGCCTGAACTTGATGCCCAGCTTGTCAGTGAGAATGTGGCAACTCAACTTGAGAAACGAGTGGCCTTTCGTCGGGCTATGAAGCGCAGTGTTCAGTCGGCACTTCGGCTAGGTGCGCAGGGTATTAAGATTATGGTCGCTGGGCGATTAGGTGGCACGGAAATCGCGCGGACGGAGTGGTATCGAGAGGGACGGGTGCCTTTGCACACGCTTCGTGCTGAGATTGATTATGGCTTCGCGGAAGCGCATACAACGATGGGGCAGATCGGAGTGAAGACTTGGATTTACAAAGGCGAGCTGCTTCCTGTTCAGCCTATGAAGGCAGAATCAGCATTAGATCGCCGGTTTGGGTGAGGAGATCGAGCCGTGTTAGCGCCTAAGAAAGTCAAATTCAGAAAGATGCAAAAAGGCCGGATGACAGGTAAGGCCTATCGTGGAGGGCAGATCACTCTGGGCGAATTCGGCTTAAAAGCCTTAGAGCCAGGGTGGATCACGAGTCGCCAGATTGAGGCGGCACGCATTGCTATTACTCGACACGTGAAGCGTGGTGGGCAGGTCTGGACACGTATTTTCCCAGACAAGCCTATTACCAAAAAACCGGCGGAAACTCGAATGGGAAAAGGAAAAGGCAATCCTGAGTACTGGGTGGCCGTTGTGAAGCCGGGTCGGATTCTTTATGAGATGGATGGGGTCACTCCAGAAACTGCTCGAGAGGCGTTTCGGCTTGCGTCTCACAAGTTACCTATCGCGACAAAATTGGTTGTTCGCGGTGAGTTTGGCTAAGTTCCTGCCGGTGTAAATAGAGGCCAGGGTGGGCATATGGCGTTGGACATAAAAGAACTGCGAAATATGACTGTAGACGAGCTTGCCGAAAAAGAAAAGCAGCTTGTGCAAGAGCTGTTCAATCTGCGATTTCAGTTCGGTACCGGCCGTCTTGAAAATCCTATGCAGATTCGAAAAACCAAGCGGGATATCGCCCGGGTGAAGACGGTTCTTCAGCAGGGGATCGACCGAACTGAAGAGGCAAAGGGGTAAAGGACGCTTATGGCTGAAGTGGTGAAACGCCGCCATTGGTATGGCGATGTTGTCAGTAACAAAATGCAGAAGACGGTCGTCGTGGTGGTGTCAAGGTCAGTTGTTCATCCGGTCTACAAAAAAGTTCTTAGACGAGTGACGAGATTAAAGGCTCATGACGAACGTGGTGTCTGTAAAGTGGGGGATCGGGTCAAGCTTGTCCAGACGAGACCGCTGAGCAAAGAAAAGAATTGGCGTGTCGTGCAGGTTATGGAAAAAGGACAGCCTGAAAAGTAGAAGGGAGTTTTTTCCTCTTCTACACTCGTGATACCCGGTAGGAAGATCGCAATGATTCAGAATTATACTTATATGGATGTGGCTGATAATTCCGGAGCCAAGCAGGCCATGTGCTTTCATGTCTTTGGAGGCACAAGGCGGCGCTATGCCTCGTTAGGTGACATAGTGGTAGTGGCTGTCAAAGAGGCTATACCCCAGGCGAGCGTGAAGAAGGGTGACGTGAGTCGAGCCGTAATCGTTCGAACGACAAAAGAAGTTCGAAGAGAAGATGGATCGTATATCAAGTTCGATCGGAACGCCTGTGTCCTGATTAATAAGGACGGTGAACCGATTGGAACCCGTATCTTCGGACCTGTTGCCCGGGAGCTTCGCTGGAAGAAATTCATGAAGATCATTTCCCTGGCACCAGAAGTTTTGTGAAGGGGAGCGAACGAGGAGCATTGTGGAAGCACTGAGAAAGAGTAGAATTCGCAAAGGCGATACGGTCGTCGTGGTTTCTGGCCGTGAACGAGGGAAGACAGGCAAGGTACTTTCCGTTGACCTCCGGGCCGGTAAAGTGATTGTGGAAAAGTTGAATATTATCAAACGACACACAAAGCCGAATCAGAAAGTGAAGCAGGGGGGAATATTGGAGCGAGAAGCCCCGCTGCAGATTTCAAACGTCATGTTTTTTTGCCCGGTGATGCAAAAGCCCACACGAGTTGGTGTTCGCCTTTTAGAAGACGGACGGCGGGTGCGCTTTAGCAAAAAATCCAACGAGACTGTGGAATAGGGTTAGGTAATGGCCAAGGAACCAAAAAACCGACCAAGCAAACCATCCGAACGAAAGAGTGCGAAGAAGGAATCTTCACCTCAGCAGTTGGACCAGGGAAGTGAGGAATCGAAGTTCCGTCCACGGCTTCGCGATATATATGAACAGAAAGTCATCCCGGCGCTGATGAAGGAGTTTGGGTATAAGAACGTGATGCAAGTACCCAAGCTTGAGCGTGTGGTGCTGAACGTCGGAATGGGTGAGGCCATTCAGAATGTGAAGCTCTTAGAAAGTGCAGTAACCGAATTTGGGATGATTACAGGTCAAAAACCAGTTGTCACGAGAGCGAAGAAAGCCATCGCTGGTTTCAAGCTGAGGCAAGGATTGCCGATTGGGGCCAAAGTGACACTCCGTAGTCGACGGATGTACGAATTCTTCGATCGGTTGGTGTCGTTGGCACTGCCTCGTATCCGTGACTTCCGAGGGGTATCACCCAAAGCGTTCGATGGTCGCGGTAATTATACGCTTGGGTTAAAAGAGCAGTTAATCTTCCCAGAAATCAAGTACGATGAAGTGGCATCCATTCATGGCATGGATATTACGGTGATCACCACAGCCAAGACAAACGACGAAGGAAAGGCTCTTCTGAAACATCTTGGAATGCCGTTCCGCGCATGAGGCATGAGGATGGTGGGATAGCGATGGTGTTTTTGGATGGGAGGGGTATTTGTGTCACGATTAGCGCTGAGAAATAAGGCAGCGACAAAGCAGAAGTTTTCCACTCGAGAGTATCACCGCTGTGGCGTCTGCGGTCGAGTACGTGGGTATCTTCGTCGATTTCGAATGTGTCGAATTTGTTTTCGCATGATGACGTTGCGTGGGGAGATTCCCGGAGTTCGGAAATCTAGTTGGTAGCTGGTGTTCTCACGCCGATGACTGTCAATGGAGAATAGAGAAAATAGAAGGGGATAGCATGGTTACCGATCCAATCGGCGATCTTCTTGTTCGTTTGAAGAACGGTGCTCAGCGCCGTTTTGAAACAGTCTCGGTTCCTACCTCAAAATTGAAACGAGCAATTTTGGAGATTTTGAAGCGTGAAGGTTATGTCGACTCGATCGAAGACGATGTGCGAAATGGCCACCCCGTTCTGAACGTGCGGCTTCGATACATAGGTGAAGGACAGCCTATGATTACCGGATTAGAGCGTATTAGCAAACCAGGGCGTCGTGTCTATGTTGGCAGTGAGGATATCAAAAAAGTTCGTAATGGTATCGGCTTATCCATCCTCTCCACCTCAAAGGGAATTATGACCGATCAGGAGTCTCGCAAGAGTCATCTTGGAGGTGAGGTTCTTTGCTCGGTGTGGTAAGCCGGTTCAATCTCGATTGAAGGATAGAAATACGCTATGTCTCGCATTGGGAAAAAACCGATTGCCATTCCTGGTGGAGTGGAAGTCAAAGTCACGGGATCAACGGTGTCGGTTAAGGGGCCACTCGGGAAGTTGGATTGGTCTCTCGTGCATGGAGTGAAGGTGGCGGTCAGTAATGGCCAGCTCATCGTCGATCGTGCAAACGATGATCGGAAGGTAAGGGCGTTGCATGGCCTCACTCGTGCGGAGCTCAGCAACATGATTCAGGGTGTCACAAAAGGATACGAACGTTCGCTCGAAATTACTGGAGTTGGGTACAAGACTCAGCTCCAGGGTCGGACGTTAAGCTTCATGGTTGGATACATTAATCCGGTGATCTATCAAGTGCCGCCAGGTATTGATGTAAAAGTTGATAAGCAGACGCTGATCAATCTCAAGGGAGTGGATAAGCGATTGGTAGGTCAGGTTGCGGCTGACCTACGCGCCATTAAACCGCCGGATGTGTACAAGCAAAAGGGCGTCCGGTATGCTGGTGAAATCTTGCGAAAAAAAGCAGGCAAGACAGGGAAGTAGGAATCGACGATGAATGCGGCAAACAAGGTTCGACAGCTTGAGCGACGACGGCGGCGGGTGCGACAAGTTATTCTAGGGACGGCAGAGCGACCACGACTGAACGTCTTTAGAAGCACGGTTCATATCTATGCCCAAATTATCGATGATATTCAGGGTACGACGCTGGTTGCTGCTTCGTCACTTGATAAGACGCTTCGTAAAACCCTCACGTCCACTGGTGGAATTGAAGCTGCTAAAGCAGTTGGCAAACTGATAGCGGATCGTGCTAAGGCTGTGAAGATCACAGCGGTCGTTTTTGACCGAGGGGGACGGATGTATCATGGCCGCATCAAGGCCCTCGCGGATGCATCCCGTGAGGGGGGATTGAAATTTTAGGCTGAGATGGGGTCAGAGGCGAGTATGGTAGCGAAGGGATGTCTCTTAATGAACTGTCAGCGAACTTCGGACTGAGGGGTACGAGCGTGCGAGTCAATCCCGATGAGTTGAGCCTGAAAGATAAAGTTGTATTTATCAACCGAGTCGCAAAGGTTGTAAAGGGTGGGAAGCGATTCAACTTCTGTGCCCTCGTGGTCGTAGGTGATGGCCATGGGTGGGTAGGTATGGGGAAGGGAAAGGCTGCCGAGGTTCCGGTTGCGATTTCTAAGGCTGTTGAGCAGGCGAAAAAACATCTCGTTCATGTCTCGCTCAAGGGTGGAACTATCCCGCATGAAGTAGATGGTTTATTCGGGGCGGAACACGTGTTGCTGAAGCCCGCGGTCGATGGAACCGGCATCATCGCCGGCGGAGCTGTTCGTGCCGTTGTGGAATTAGTCGGTGCCCACAATATTATTGCGAAAACTCTTGGGCGCGGCAATCCCTTCAATACTGTTCGCGCCACACTCAACGGACTCACCCAGCTCAGAAATTTGGATGATGTCCTTCGCTTCCGCCGGCAACCAGTTGCCGAAGGGCTGGAAAGGGCAACGGTCTAAATGGGTGCAGCACAATCATCATCAAAAAATCCGCAATCGAAAGCGAACAATGTGCGAGTAACATTGAAGCGGAGTCCAATCGGGACACCAGAACGCCATCGCCTTGTCTTGCGTGGTCTAGGTCTCCGACACATTCGTCAAACGGTCATCCGCCCTGATACGCCACAAGTACGAGGGATGATTCAAAAAGTTGGTTATCTGCTTGAGGTTGGTAAGCCATGAATCTTCATGAATTGGCCCCAGCAAGAGGGGCAAAAAAACGACGTAAACGTATTGGGCGTGGGCCTGGTTCCGGTCATGGAAAGACTGCCACCAAAGGGCACAAAGGGATACTGGCTCGATCCGGTGGAGGTAAGCGTCCAGGCTTCGAGGGTGGACAGATGCCGTTGGTGCGTCGGCTTCCGAAGTTTGGCTTCACGAACCCATCTCGAGTGGAATATGCCATCGTAAACCTGACAAGTTTTTCGGACTGGACCGGGAGCGAGACAATCACTCCGCAGGTGATGGTTGATGCTGGGTTAGTGAAGAGGAAAAAACGGCCGATCAAGATTCTAGGTAATGGCGAGCTAAAGAAACCTCTTGTCGTTCAGGCTCATAAATTCAGTAAGTCAGCAGAGGTGAAGATCCAAGCGGCCGGAGGGCGTGTCGAGGTTATCGGCGGTGCTTGAGCGGCTCCTCACCAGTTTTCAGAATATCTTTAAGATTCCCGAGTTGCGTACTCGAGTTCTGTTCACGCTCGGGATGTTGGTCGTCTATCGTGTCGGCTCTCATATCCCGACTCCCGGTATTAATGGAGAAGCGCTGTCAGAATTTTTGCAGAAACAGGGCGGCGCTCTCTTAGGGTTTCTCGATATTTTTTCAGGCGGTTCTTTGTCACGCCTGACGATCTTTGCGCTGGGCATCATGCCATACATCAGCGCGTCGATCATTCTACAATTGTTGACGGTCGTCATTCCGCATTTGACCAAGTTGGCCAAGGAGGGTGAGCGGGGCCGTAAGAAGATTATTCAGTACACGCGGTTTGGAACGATTGGCATCGCTCTGATTCAAGGGTTTGGTATTGCGGTTGGATTGGAGCAAATGAATCAGGGCGCGTTCGTGCTCACCGGAGGATGGGGATTCCGTCTCATGACGGTGATCACGCTCACGGCCGGCACGGGTTTCTTGATGTGGCTGGGTGAGCAAATTACCGAGCGCGGAGTTGGCAACGGAATTTCGTTAATCATTTTTGCCGGAATCGTCGCGCGGCTCCCATCGGCGGTTGCACAGACCTACAATTTATATGAGATCGGCCAGCTCAATGCGTTCTTGCTGGTGGCCTTGGGCCTACTCATGATCGCTGTCGTAGCCGCAATCGTATTTTTGGAAAGCGGCCGACGAAAGATACCGGTTCAGTATGCGAAGCGAGTGGTTGGACGAAGGGTTTATGGAGGGCAGAGCACGCATATTCCATTGAAGATCAATACAGCAGGCGTGATCCCTCCCATATTTGCCTCATCGATCATTGCGTTTCCTGCGACTATAGCCGGGTTCTTTGAGACACCATGGATAAAATCTATCGGAATGCAGTTAGCTCCTGGATCGCTTCTCTACACGCTCATGTATGTGGGGCTGATCATGTTTTTCTGTTTCTTCTACACTGCGGTCGTCCTTAACCCTGTTGATATGGCTGACAACATGAAAAAGTACGGAGGCTTCATTCCAGGGATCAGACCTGGGCAGCGAACTTCCGATTATATCTACAATGTTCTGACGAAAATTACGTTCGCTGGCGCGATCTATCTCGCCATTGTTTGTGTGATTCCTGAATTCCTTATTTACAAGCTGAATGTCCCTTTTTATTTCGGGGGAACCTCTCTGCTCATCGTAATCGGTGTCGGGCTCGATACCGCTCAGCAGATTGAATCCCACATGTTGATGCGCAACTACGAGGGGTTTTTGGGTAAAGGGATGGCTCCGTTACGTGGAAGAAGTGGGTAATGCTATGCGGTTGGTGTTTCTTGGTGCTCCAGGAGTTGGGAAAGGTACCCAGGCTGATAAGGTTGCGGCTCACTATTGCATCTGTAAGATCTCGACCGGTGATCTGCTCCGAGAGGCGGTTCGCAATCAGACTCCTCTTGGCCTCGAAGCCAAAGGGCATATGGATCGAGGAGCATTAGTTCCTGATTCGGTGGTCATTGGATTAGTGCGCGAGAAACTGGCAGATTCATCCAATGCATCTGGGTTTATTCTAGATGGATTTCCAAGAACAGTTCCTCAGGCCGAAGCACTCGCCAAAGTGTTGAACGAACGAGGTGTGCATGTAGATCGCGTGATTAACTTCGAGGTCTCCCGAGAAGAAATCGTAAGACGTCTGAGTGGGCGTCGAAGTTGTCCCAAGTGCCAAGCGACCTATCACGTCGACTTTGCCCCATCAAAGCTGGGAAGTGCGTGTGAGCGGTGTGGAGAAGCATTGACTCAACGCAGCGATGATCAACGGGAGGCGATCGAAATGCGGCTCCGTGTGTATGAAGAACAAACGGCGCCATTGATCGGTTTTTATGAGAAGCAGCATGTGTTGTCGCATCTCAATGGTGCCGAGACGGTAGACACCGTGTCCAAAAATCTCTTACAGATGCTGGCGACACACCAGACGGCATGATCATTCTGAAAACGCCTGCCGAGATTGAAGTCATGGCACAGGCGTCACGGGTGGTCGCTGAGGCATTGGAGATTGTGAAGAAGGCAGTCCGGCCTGGTATCAGTACGGAAGAACTAGACCGCATTGCTGAAGAGGAGATACGAGTAAGAGGAGCGCTTCCAGCGTTCAAAGGCTATCGGAACTATCCCAAGACTCTCTGTGCTTCCGTGAACGACCAGGTGGTTCACGGTATTCCTTCCCGGCGAAAGCTCACAGAGGGGGATATCATCGGGCTAGATCTCGGGGCTATTGTTGGCGGGTTCTATGGGGATTCAGCCGTGACCGTAGCCGTTGGGGCGGTTCCTGGAACAACGGAAAAATTGGTTCAGGTGACGAAAGAGGCACTTTACTTGGGCATCAAACAGGCAATGGTCGGCAATCGCCTGTCGGATATTTCACATGCTGTTCAAGAACATGTTGAAGCGTCAGGGTTTTCAGTCGTGACGGAGTTTGTTGGTCATGGTATCGGGCGACAATTGCACGAAGAGCCTCAGGTTCCCAACTATGGAAAACCTGGCCAGGGCCCTCGGTTGCAGTCAGGGATGGTGTTAGCGATTGAACCCATGGTCAATATAGGGCGGAGCGCTGTTCGTGTTCTTGATGATCGATGGACGGCCGTCACAGTAGATGGCAGTCTGTCCGCCCATTTTGAGCACACGGTCGCCATACAGCCAACAGGAGCTGCCCGTATCTTGAGCCAGTTGTAGAAAATGTAGAGCTGGATTCATAGGGAAGAATATAAGACGACGTGGCAAAAGAAGATATTATCGAAGTCCAGGGCTCGGTAGCGGAGACGCTCCCCAATGCCATGTTTCGAGTTAAACTCGATAACGGCCATGTCATACTGGCTCATATATCAGGGAAAATGAGGATGCACTTCATCCGTATTCTACCTGGCGATAAGGTCACGGTGGAAATGTCCCCGTATGATTTAACGCGAGGCCGTATCACCTATCGTTTTAAATAAATGGGAGTTGGGAGTTCGTATGAAGGTTAAATCATCAGTGAAGCCCATTTGTGTGAAATGTAAAGTTGTTCGCCGTCGGGGAGTCGTCCGCATTCTCTGTAAGAACCCGCGCCATAAACAGCGGCAGGGATAGATAAAGAAGAGTGCTGAGCAAAGAGTGGAAGGCCAGCCGTTAGCTGGCAAAATGGACACAGTCGGTCAGAAAAGCGGTCCATTAGATTACTGCTGAAGACATAGAGCTGGAGGAAGAATGGCACGTATTGCTGGCGTCGATCTACCAAGAAATAAGCGAACTGATATTGGGTTAACGTACATCTACGGGATCGGTCGGACATCTGCCCAACAAATTCTGGATGAAGCTGGGATCGATGGAGCGGTTCGTGTCAAGGATTTGAGCGAGGACAAGATCGTCAAGTTACGCGAAATCATTGAGCGCGATCATCGAGTCGAAGGTGACCTTCGTAAAGAGGTGTCCCTGAATATCAAACGGCTGATTGATACGGGGACATACCGAGGGTTGCGCCATCGCAAAGGATTGCCGGTCCGTGGTCAGCGCACTAAAACCAATGCCAGAACACGTAAGGGACGGCGTGCGGGAGTCAGTAGTAAGCCGCGACCAACGGGTCCAAAAGCGTCCCGCGCCTAAATTGCTGAGACGTCAGGAGGGGTTCGCATGAGTGTTAAAAAAGGGAAAAAGAAAGAGCGTCGAATTGTTCAGAGCGGGGTGGCGCATGTGCAGGCGTCATTTAACAATACAATTGTGACGATCACCGATATGAGCGGCAACACGGTGGTGTGGGCGAGCGCTGGTAACCAAGGGTTCAAAGGATCACGCAAAAGTACACCCTTCGCGGCACAGCGGGCTGGTGAAGCTGCAGCACGAAAGGCCATGGAAAGTGGGATGCGACAAGTTGATGTGTATGTCAATGGCCCAGGTTCTGGCCGAGAGTCCGCGATTCGCTCATTACAAGGGGCTGGCTTGCGAATCAATCTCATTCGTGATGTGACACCGATTCCACATAACGGGTGTCGACCACCCAAGCGGCGCCGCGTTTGAGTTTATGAATCAAAGAATCCGTTTTTGAGGAAGTCTGAAGAGGTCATGCTAGGTGAATCAGTAAGCTAATTCCCGAGGAGGACGCAGTGGCAAAGTATCGTGGTCCTGTCTGTCGGTTGTGTCGACGAGAAGGTGAGAAACTCTTTCTCAAGGGGACTCGCTGTATGACGGAAAAATGCGCCATCGAACGGCGGAGTTATCCACCGGGGCAACATGGGCAGGGGCGACAACGCACCTCCGACTATAGCCTTCAGCTTCGGGAGAAGCAGAAGTTGAGACGAATCTATGGGCTTCAGGAGTGTCAGTTCCGCGGCGTGTTTGAACGTGCTGAACGACAGACCGGCGTCACCGGCGACGCCCTACTGCGACTCCTTGAATGTCGACTGGATAATGTAACCTATCGTCTGGGTTTTGGTGCTTCACGCAAGCAGGCTCGTCAGATGGTCAGTCACGGGCATTTCACGCTGAATGGCAAGAAGATTACGGTCGCCGGTGCACTGGTAAAGCCGGGCGATGTGATTGAGATTCGTGAGCGAAGTCGGGACTTGGCTGCAATTCAGGTTGCATTGGAATCCGTTGATAGTCGAGGAATCCCTGATTGGCTCGAATTGGATAAAGGTGCATTCAAGGGAGTTGTGCGGTCCTTACCGGCGAAAGAGCAGATCGCGTTACCGGTGAACGAACAGATGGTGGTGGAATTGTATTCGCGCTAGTCCACCTTGGTCTTTCGTTCTGTCGGTCCGGTGTTATCTGTCAATGTGTTCGTTACTCGATGGTATGGAGGGTCGGTCATGATCAAAGCGATGAAAGACTTTCAAGTCCCCATGCGGGTGGAAGTCGACAAGGATGCACATTCACCCACATTCGGCCGGTTTACAACCGAAGCGTTCGAACGGGGGTTCGGCACGACGATTGGCAATGCCCTCCGTCGCATTTTGTTGTCGTCGCTTACGGGGGCTGCTGTAACCACTGTGAAGATTGAAGGAGTCGTCCACGAATTTTCGACGATTGCAGGTGTGACGGAAGATGTGACAGCGATTATTCTGAATATTAAGAGTCTGCGCTTGGCGCTTCACACCGATAAACCGAAGACGATTCGGCTGAAGAAGAAAGGGCCGGGAGAGGCAAAGGGATCCGACATCCTTCACGATGCGGATGTCACGATTTTGACACCTGATCTGCATATCGCCACGCTCGACAAAGATGCCACGTTGGACATTGAAATGACCATCAAGCATGGGCGGGGTTATGTGCCGGCAGAACGCAATAAAGAAGAAGGATTGCCGATCGGGGTGATCGCCATCGACTCCATTTTCTCGCCGATCAAACGAGTCAATTTTTATGTTGAAAATGCGCGTGTCGGACGTATGACCGATTACGACAAGCTGACAATGGAGATCTGGACAGACGGAACCATTAGCCCCAGAGACGCCCTCTCAACCGGAGCAGGTATTTTGCGTGAACATTTGGATATTTTTATCAATCCAGAGGAACGGAGCGAAGGTAAGAGCGAGGTGGGCTCTGAGGAGTCTCAGCGAGAGGTGAATAGGAATCTCTCGCGTAGTGTAAACGAGTTGGAACTATCTGTTCGAGCGGCTAATTGCCTCAAAAACGCAAATATCAAAACCATCGCCGATCTTGTGCAAAAATCTGAAGGTGAGATGCTCCGTACGAAAAACTTTGGGAAAAAATCTCTCAACGAGATCAAGGAAATTTTAACTGAGATGGGGCTTTCGTTGGGGACTAAAATAGAGGCTGGGCCTTCGCCACACAATGGAAGTCCAAATCCTGAATGACGTTTTTTAGCCGAGAGGAACACCGTGCGACATAGGAAAAAAGGACGGCAACTTGGGCGGCAGACCAAGCATCGAGGAGCATTGTTCAGAAACTTGGTCACTTCATTGTTAGAACAGGAGCGAATCGAGACGACTGGAGCTAAAGCTAAGGAGATACGAGGATTTACTGATCGCATGATCACGCTTGGTAAAGAAGGAACTTTACCGGCGAGACGACGGGCTCTTAGCTTTATCCGGAGCAAGGCCGTTGTGTCGAAGCTATTTGACGACGTCGCAGCACGATTCAAGGATCGGTCCGGAGGATACACCAGAATCATCAAGACTCGTCGGCGTGTCGGTGATGCTGCTGAAATGGTCGCAATCGAGTTGGTTTCCCGCCAAGAGATACCCCACAAGAAAACGCCGGCTGCTTCCACGGCGCAGCCTCCATCAGGAGAGCCTGGGTCCTCGACATAATTCTCTCGAGAGTCCGCTGGGCAATGACGAAACGACTCCCACATGAGTTCATGTGGGAGTCGTTTCGTTTCTAGACGCTGGCGGACGTTTACATGGTAGCCCGTGCATGCTACGATCGTGCCAGGTGTCGTCGCAAGCTTGGGCTAGGAGAGCATCTAATTCATGTGGGAGGTTATAGCGAGACGAACTCTTTTGGCATCGAGCGTGCTGTTGGCCGCATTCCTTGGGTATCTTCTCGTCAGAAATGCGGATTCTCTGCCGACTAGCCAACCGATTTTCCTTGAGCCATTGGAACAGGCTGATGCCAAGCTCTCGGAATTTATTTTTACGCAGTCGAAGGGTGACGTGGTGCAATGGCAAGTACAGGCGAAACAGGCTCGAGTATATGAAGAAGAAAAGCAAGCGGTGCTCCATGATGTTGCCCTCACCTTCTATGGGGGAGACGGTGAGGAAGTAACGGTCCATGGCGACGAAGGAACACTCGATACCGCGAGCAAGAATTTTATGCTATCGAATCGTGAGGTGCCCATCATCGTGACAACCAGGAGCGGGTACACGATTTATACCAACCATTTGGTCTGGACAGATAAGGCTAAAGAAATTCATACAGAAGATCCTGTCAGAATTGTAGGACATGGGTTGGAGATAAGAGGTCTTGGACTGCTCGGGCGTATGGAATCAGAAGAATTTGAGGTTCTGCGCGATGTTCATGTGGATCTCGTTCCTGCTTCTTAATGTCATATGTTTCGGAAGCACGTCCGCCGCTCTTTCCACGGAACCCGGAAATCTAAAGCAGAGCGTTGAAGCTCCGGGTGTTCCGACCACCATTACGTCTAAGAAAATGACGGTCCGCAATCAAGATAGTCAGGCAGTGTTCGAGGGGATGGTTGTGCTGACTCGAGGTCCCCTTGTTGTTCACTCAGATAAAATGGTTGTGTCGTTTCATTCTCGAAAGCGAGATCTGATCCAGTCATCGTCCAGTGGAAGGAACCACGAAGAACCAGCTCAAAACTTCTCTTCACCTAAAGGAAGCAGCGCCACGTCGACGATGTCGAATCGTTCCGTCAGTCGGATCGAGGCGACCGCGGATGCTAACCATGTCAAGATCGAATACGAGAATGGCAACGCCACTTGCCAAAAAGCTGTGTATTTCGTCGACGGCGAAAAAGTTGTGTTAACTGGAGAACCAGTGGCATGGGAGAGGGGTACGCGTGTCAGCGGCAAGCAGATTACAATTTTTCTTGCCGAAGAGCGGAGTGTGGTAGAGGGGGGGTCTCACCTTCGCATTGAAGGTGAGGAGGCGGATAAGCCATGACACGGAGTATTCACGCTGAACGAGGTTCTCTTATCAATTCACACTCCGCACAGAATGGAGAATGTCTACAGGCCACGAAATTGGTCAAGAGTTTCCGTGGTCGAAAAGTTGTCAAAGGAGTAACAATCGAAGTCTATGCTGGTGAGGTGGTCGGCCTTCTTGGTCCTAATGGAGCTGGGAAGACCACCATTTTCGACATGGTGGTGGGTTTATGCCAGCCTGATGAAGGGGAAATAACCTTCAAGGGAGAATCTGTTACCAATCTGCCGATGTATAAGCGAGCACGAAGGGGAATCGGGTACCTTCCTCAGGAATCATCAGTCTTTCGCCGGCTTTCCGTAGAGCATAATGTCTTGGCGATTCTTGAAATGCTGGGGTATGCTCGTAAAGAACGGAGTCAACGGGTGGACACTTTACTCAAAGAATTGGATCTGCTCCATATTCGTAAGAGTATGGCCTATGCCCTGTCAGGAGGAGAGCGTCGACGTTTAGAGATTACGAGAGCCTTGGCAGCCACGCCATCTTTTATGTTGCTGGATGAGCCGTTCGCCGGGATTGACCCCATCGCTGTTGCAGATATTCAGCAGATCATCACTCGGTTGAAGGATAAAGGGATCGGAATACTAATTACCGATCATAATGTCCAGGAAACGCTATCCATAGTCGACCGAGCCTACATCATCAACGAGGGGTTAATTCTAGAATCCGGACCTCCTGAAGTGATCGTTCAGAGCGAAACTGCTCGAGCGGTCTACCTCGGTGAACAGTTCAAGTTATAGAGGATGAGCCGTCAACGATGAAATTGCGTTTGGATCTGAAACTTAGTCAGAAGTTGATCATGACGCCGCAGTTGCAGCAGGCAATTAAACTGTTGCAGTTGTCACGCCTTGAGTTGCAACAAAGCCTGACCCAGCATCTCTTGGAGAATCCTTTGCTGGATGAGCTCCAATCCGATGGAGAAGAAAATGAGTCCTCTAACAATGATGAGAAAGCAGAGGAAGCCTCAGCCGCGGCAGGACAGGAACAGGCAAGCACAGTAGAAACACCGGAAGAGCGAGGGTCTCCGGAGGAATTTTCCGCGTCCGGGTGGGAAGAATACTTCGGCAGGGATCGGCGGGATGGACAGTCTGAATACTCCGGAGGGTCCGATGACTTTCCCTCATATGAACAGACGGTGGCAAAGGCGACGTCCCTTGAAGAGCATCTTCTCTGGCAGTTGTCTCTGTCTGCGCTTTCTGATGGAGATAAAGAGCTTGGTCGTTTAATTATTGGTAACCTGGATGATGATGGCTATCTTCGCATTCTTTTGACCGAGGTTGTGGCTGGTTCTACTTTTACGGAAACTGAGGCCGAATCTGTGCTCAGGGACATTCAGACTTTTGATCCTACTGGAGTCGCCGCAAGGGATCTGGCGGAATGCCTGCTTCTGCAACTAGGACATTTGGGTCGCAACCCATTCGGTTCACTTGGCTCTCCTCCCGGAGCACTCAAAGGATCGGTGATTGAAAACATTATCCAACATCATCTAAAGGACTTAGAGAGAAGGCAGTATGCCAGAATTGCAAAGGCCTTAAACGTCACTATCGAGGAAGTGTTCCAAGCCACAAAGATCATCGGTGAGCTCGAGCCCAAACCGGGGAGGCCATTCACCAATACCCAGAACTATGTGATCGTACCAGACGTGTTTGTTGTCAAGAATGAAGGGGAGTGGGTTGTCCTGTTGAACGATGATGGTCTTCCACGGATGAGGATCAGCCCGTACTACAAGCAGCTCATTTCCTCAGGGCAGGGTGGAACCCCAGAAACCAAAGCGTATATGGATGAGAAGCTGCGGGCCGCGCAATGGGTCATTCGAAGCATCGAGCAGCGCAATAGGACCATCGTCAAGGTGGTTTCGAGCATTGTGAAATTTCAGGAGCAGTTTTTTGAGCACGGCGTGCAGTACCTCAAGCCTTTGGTCCTCAAGCAGGTGGCAGAAGATATTGGAATGCACGAATCCACGATTAGCCGTGTGACAGCGAACAAGTATATGTATTGTCCGCAGGGCATGTTGGAGCTCAAATATTTCTTCAATGCCGGGCTTCAGCGAACCGATGAACCATCGAGCATGCATTCCTCTGTGTCCGTTAGAGATATGATTAAAAACATGGTGGCAGAAGAGGATGGAAAGCGTCCTTTGAAAGATGAGGAGATCGCGGCTAGGCTTCGTATCCAAGGTGTCCTCATCGCTAGGAGGACCGTGGCTAAGTATCGAGCCGAACTGAATATTGCATCAGCCAGTCAACGCAAACGATTCTTTTGATAACCGCTGCGCTGCATCCAACGAAATACACAAATTGGAGGTAGGCATGAACTTGAGAATCACGGGTCGGCACATGGATGTTACCCCAGCCCTGAGAAGCTATGTGGAAACAAGATTTGGTCGTCTGGATCGCTATGGGTTGAAGGTTGGATCACTTCAAGTCGTGCTGGGAGTTGAGAAGCTTCAGCATAAGGCCGAAGTCACTGGTGCTGTGAGCGGGAAGCGGATACAAGCCAAGACGTCAACTCCGGAGATGTATGCCACCATTGATGCACTCGTCGACCGTGTGGACGCACAGTTTCGCAAATGGAAGGATCGCCTTGTCAATCACAAGTCAGCAACATCGAAAAAACCGTGATTATTTATCCGCCTGATACCATGATGAACAGTCGTCAATGCACAGTGTGATGTCCTCGTCAGATGAATGGTTGGTCGATGCAGCAAATCTTGATGGAAAGGGAGCACTCCCTATCTTGTCCCCCCAAGCGGCTCTCATGTGGCTAATCTTCAGCTGTACAAGCCCGATGAAGTAGCTCACGTTTCTGCTGGTACGGTCTGGTTCTATGGCGCGACTGAACCTCTTGATCATCAGCGGATTATCAGGATCCGGGAAATCCTATGCCCTAAAGGCGTTCGAGGATGCCGGCTATTTCTGTATCGACAATCTTCCTCCTGCCCTGCTTCCGACTTTTGTCGATCTCTGTGACCAACAACATAATGAAATCGCTAAGGTCGCCCTCGGCATCGATATACGAGAACGGGTGTTCTTTTCTGATCTTGTTGGAATCCTGGAACGAGTCAAAACGCTGGGCCATTCGGTCCAGCTATTATTCCTTGAGGCTCGTGAGGAAGTGCTGATCAGACGCTTCTCGGAATCCAGGCGCCCGCATCCACTCTTGCCGCATCTTCCCGTTCTGGAAGGAATCCGATTCGAAAAAGAGCGACTGACGGAACTTCGGCGGCACGCTGATCGCATCATCGATACCTCGGATCTTACGGTTCACGAACTCGGGGAGCTGCTCGCAAAGGAGTTCCAACGCGAATCCTCGGAACGACGACTGACTATCTCACTCCTAACCTTCGGGTATAAATTTGGTGTACCCTATGATATTGATCTCTTATTCGATGTGAGATTTCTGAAGAACCCGTTCTTTGTCCCTGAACTTAAACCGCTCCCAGGAAACGACCCTCGGGTTCGTCATTTTGTCTTAGCGGACCCAGATGCGCACGCGTTTATTGACCACGTCGAAAAGCTATTGAAGTTCCTCCTGCCATTGTTTCAACGAGAACGGCGTAGTTATCTGACTATCGCCATTGGATGCACCGGTGGACGCCATCGGTCTGTCGCAATCGCCAGCCATCTCTGCGAAAGCCTCACGACGTTAGGGTACGAAGCGGGGCTTAAACATCGAGATGTCCATAAAACCTAGGGAAGGTCTGATTTATTCCGTTTAGGTGATGTGCTATGAGTTGCGCAGCAATGAACTGGAGGCGCGCCCCATGCAGCAACAAACATTTGCGGAGGTCACGTTTGAGCAGTATCGCAAGCCCACTCGCCGTGAGCAG
>JBGTNJ010000006.1:0-15619 GCA_041743145.1 Nitrospira sp.
TAACTGATGAATTTCGCCATCCCTTTGTCGGCACAGACTTTCGTCAACGCCGCCGTCAACGTCGTCTTCCCATGGTCCACGTGCCCGATCGTCCCAATGTTCACGTGCGGCTTCTTCCGCTCGTATTTCGCCTTCGCCATAACCCACTCCTCCCTGATTCACTAACTGCTATTTCTTAATGATGGCTTCCGCAATATTCTTCGGCACTTGGTCGTACCGCTCAAACTCCATACTATAGGTAGCCCGGCCTTGCGTCCGAGACCGAAGATCGGTCGCATAGCCAAACATCTCCATCAAGGGCACAGCGGCATCGATTGCTTGAGCGCCAGCCCTGACCTTCATACCTTGGACCTTGCCCCTCCGCCCGTTCAAATTGCCGATGACATCGCCCATAAATTCCTGAGGAACCAGGACCTCAACTTTCATGATCGGCTCAAGCAAAACCGGATCAGCCCTCTTGCAGGCATCAGCGAAACCCATGGAACCGGCAATCTTGAATGCCATCTCATTCGAATCAACGTCATGGTAGGACCCATCAATAACGGTCACCTTGACGTCTCGAAGAGGATAGCCCGCAACCACTCCCGTCTCCATTCGCTCCCGAACCCCTTTTTCAATAGCAGGGACATATTCTTTAGGAATCGCCCCTCCTACGACCTTATTAACAAACTCCAGTCCCTTGCCAGGCTCAGATGGCTCAACCGTCAAGACGACATGGCCATACTGCCCACGGCCTCCAGTCTGCTTGATGTACTTGGACTCAGCCTCGGCCTTCCGTCGAATTGTTTCCCTGAACGCCACCTCCGGCTTTCCGACGTTTGCTTCGACCTTGAACTCACGCAACATCCGATCAACAATAATCTCGAGATGGAGCTCCCCCATCCCGGCAATAATCGTCTGCGCCGTTTCTTCATCCGTCCGCACACGGAATGATGGGTCCTCCTGCGCCAACTTCTGGAGCGCAAAGCCCATCTTTTCTTGATCCTGCTTTGTTTTGGGCTCAATTGCCATCGCAATGACCGGCTCAGGAAACTTCATGACCTCAAGCAACACCGGCTGCTTTTCATCCGCCAATGTATCTCCAGTGGTCGCCCCCTTGAGCCCCACAGCCGCGACGATGTCTCCTGCATGAACCTCATCGATCTCTTCCCGCTTATTGGCGTGCATCTTCAGGAGACGCCCGATCCGATCCTTTGTCCCCTTCGTCACGTTCAGAACCGGCGTACCAGTCTTCAGCGTTCCGGAATAGACTCTGAAAAATGTCAGCTGGCCAGCAAATGGATCAGACATGATCTTAAACGCCAATGCCGCGAACGGTTCACCGTCATCCGATCTCCGCTCCACTTCCCTATTACCGTTAGGCTCTATTCCCTTCACGGGAGGAACATCAAGCGGTGACGGCAGGTAGTCGACCACACCATCCAATAACTGCTGCACCCCTTTATTCTTAAAGGCTGATCCACAGAGCACTGGAGTAATTTTCATCGAAATGGTCCCGGCTCGGATCGCACGCATGACCTCTTCTTCCGTCAACGAATGACCACTCAAATACTTCTCCATCACCTGGTCATCGAATTCCGCAACTGCGTCAAGCAGTTTTTCGCGGTACTCCTTCGCCTGAACGAGGAGATCATCGGGAATTTCATCAACCTTATACTTCGCACCCAACGTCTCGTCGTCGTAAAAGTACCCCTTCATCTTGACCAGATCGATCGATCCTCGAAATTCAGCTTCACGGCCGATTGGAATTTGAATCGGAACCGGTATCGCCCCAAGTCGATCAATAATGGACTGGACACTGCCATAAAAATCAGCCCCAATCCGATCCATCTTGTTCATAAAAGCGATGCGAGGAACATTATACTTATCCGCCTGACGCCAAACCGTCTCAGACTGAGGCTCAACCCCCTGCACAGAATCGAATGCTGCCACCGCCCCATCCAAGACACGCAACGAACGCTCTACCTCAATCGTAAAATCCACATGCCCAGGAGTATCAATAATATTGATGCGATGTTCCCGCCAGAAACAGGTCGTTGCAGCGGCCGTAATGGTGATACCCCGCTCCCGCTCCTGCTCCATCCAATCCATTGTGGCAGCACCCTCATGAACCTCGCCCAATTTATGGGTCATACCGGTGTAGTAAAGAATTCGCTCGGTGGTTGTAGTCTTCCCTGCATCAATGTGAGCCATGATGCCGATGTTTCTCGTATGCCCTAAGGATGTTTGACGAGCCACTTCAATCCCCTAAAAACACTTGTGCTGCAGATCAAGCCGCATCACGCTGCTGCGATGTAGGAGCACCTCGGTCTGCGGATCGCAGCACGGCTCAACTGCAGCACAGAATGACGCTACCAGCGATAATGGGCGAATGCTTTATTGGCCTCTGCCATTCGATGCACGTCTTCCCGTTTTTTCACTGCAGCCCCGGTATTATTCGACGCATCCATCAACTCGGCTGCGAGCTTTTCGCGCATGCTTTTTCCACCACGCGTACGCGCAAACTGCGATAACCAACGGAGCGCTAACGAGACCCGGCGCGCTGGCCTGATTTCAACAGGAACCTGGTAAGAGGCTCCACCAACGCGACGAGATTTGACCTCAACAATCGGCTTCACGTTGTCCACCGCAGCCTTGAATACTTTCAGCGGGTCGCCGCCTCCAGTCTTTTCCTGGATGACGTCGAACGCCCCATAACATATCCGCTCAGTAGTGCTCTTCTTCCCGTTACTCATCAGCGTATTAATGAACTTCCCGACGAGCTTGTCGCGATACCGCACATCAGGAAGCACTTCTCGTTGGCCTAAAAATCTACTGCGTGGCATATTATCCTATTAAATAAAATCCTTGTTAGAATCGTACAAGCGGTCCGGATTACTTAGGCCGCTTCGCTCCGTACTTCGAGCGACTCTGCTTTCGGTCAGCTACGCCCACCGCATCTAGGGCTCCACGAACTAAGTGGTACCGTACACCAGGAAGGTCTTTGACTCGTCCTCCACGTACGAGGACAATCGAGTGCTCCTGAAGATTATGCCCCACTCCAGGAATATAGGTCGTCACTTCCATGCCATTCGTGAGACGCACACGCGCAACCTTCCGCAAAGCCGAATTTGGCTTTTTGGGTGTTGTCGTATAGACCCTTAGACAGACGCCTCTTTTTTGTGGACAAGACTTCAGAGCGGGGCTCTTTGTTTTTGCCTTTATAAAGACTCGCCCTTTTCGAACCAGCTGATTAATCGTCGGCATCGGATTTAAACCCTCTCCAAAACCAAAAAACAACTACAATCAAGCCCAAAGCCGCAGGATTATAGTGATGAAGCACCGCGCTGTCAAGTAAAGAAGATTCCCTTTTCGTCATGACCGGGCAGATTCTCCAGAAGCTGCTGGAACCGGGGCATCTGACGATATAGGGGTCACACCAGAACCTGCACCCACTGGCACGGATTCCACCTTTTCACTAATTACGAACGTGTCACGATACTCTTCAAATCCAGACCCTGCTGGAATCAGTCGCCCCACAATGACATTTTCTTTCAAGCCCAAGAGGTTGTCCTCGCGCCCATTGATCGCCGCTTCTGTAAGGACTCGCGTCGTCTCCTGGAAGGACGCCGCCGAAATAAAGCTGTCGGTCGTCAGGGCAGCTTTAGTGATGCCTAGCAACACGGGTTTACCTAAAGCCGGGGTTCCATCTTTCTCCAGAACTCGTTCATTCTCTTTTTCAAAAACACTCTTGCTAACTTGACTGCCCGGTAAAAACTGCGTGTCGCCAGGGTCTTCGATACGGACCTTGCGCAACATTTGTCTCACGATGATTTCAATGTGCTTGTCATTAATCGAAACACCTTGCAATCGATACACGTCCTGCACTTCGTCCACGAGATACTTTTGCAATTCATTCGGTCCAAGCACATCGAGGATGTCATGAGGATTTGCCGATCCGTCCATCAATGGCTCCCCAGCGCGAACCCAATCACCTTCATGCACATTGACGTGCTTACCTTTTGGAATAAAGTATTCCTTCACGTCGCCCATCTTATTGTCGACAAGGACTTTGCGTTGACCTTTCACGAATCCGCCATATGAGACTTCTCCATCAATCTCAGTGATGACGGCCTGCTCTTTTGGTTTCCGTGCCTCGAAGAGCTCCACCACGCGGGGAAGACCACCGGTGATATCCTTGGTTTTCGTCGTTTCACGGGGAATCTTGGCCAACACGTCGCCAGGAAACACCGTGGCGCCCTTCTCGACAAAGATATGGGCACCAACCGGCAACAAGTATCTCGCGACCGCATTCGATCCACCAGCAACCTTGGCCGTCTTCCCGCTTTCGTCTTTAATAGACACGCGTGGCCGAAGAGTCTGACCGGAATGCTCAATTATGACCTTACGCGATAAACCGGTCACTTCATCGAACTCGTCCTTCATCGTGACACCTTCGACGATGTCACCATAGGCGACCCTACCGCCAACCTCAGTCAGAATCGTCAGAGAATAGGGATCCCACTCGACTAATTTCTGACCAACCACCACCGGGTCGCCGTCTTTGATTTTAATCTTAGCCCCATACACCACGGGGTACTTCTCACGTTCACGCCCGCTATCGTCGACAATCGCAATCTTGGTATTGCGATTCATCACAACCCACTCACCTTCTTTGTTTCGAACAGCGATTCCGGAGTTGTGAATATCCGCGTTTTTCTTTGCATCAAAGCTCATGAATTTGATTCGCCCAGCATGCTTCGCCTCAAGCACCGTCTGCTCGACAACCTTGCTGGCCGTACCACCGATGTGAAACGTGCGCATCGTTAACTGCGTACCCGGCTCACCGATAGATTGCGCGGCAATGACGCCGACCGGCTCACCTTTTTCCACCAGGCGTCCGCGCGCCAGATCCCGGCCATAACAGGCACGGCACACTCCACGCGGCGATTGACAGGTCAGCACGGACCGGATCTTGACACGGTCAACTCCGGCCTCCACGATCGATTTCGTCAACTCTTCATTGATTTCTTCGTTCCACGACACAATGATCTCACCGGTGACGGGGTCACGAATATCTTCTGCCGCCAAACGACCAAGAACACGTTCCTCTAGCGGTTGAATAATTTCACCGCCTTCGACCAGTGGGCTGACGAGAATGCCGTCACGCGTTCCGCAGTCGATCTCATTGATAATGACGTCTTGAGCGATGTCGACTAACCGCCTAGTGAGGTATCCTGAGTTGGCGGTCTTCAACGCCGTATCGGCAAGTCCCTTACGGGCACCGTGAGTCGAGATGAAATACTGCAACACCGTCAACCCCTCGCGGAAGTTGGCGGTGATCGGAGTTTCAATGATCTCACCGGACGGCTTGGCCATCAGTCCGCGCATTCCACCCAACTGCCGAATTTGCTGCGAGCTACCTCGCGCACCAGAGTCCGCCATCATAAAGATCGGGTTGAACGATTCCGCCTTCGCCGGATCGCCTCCCGCACCGAGCTCCTTCATCATTTCATTGGCAACTTGTTCAGTGACGTGTGCCCAAATGTCGATCACCTTGTTATACCGTTCTCCGTTGGTGATCAAGCCATCTGAATACTGCTTCTCGATCTCGTTCACTTCGCGCTGTGCCTTCCCGATAAAGTCTTCCTTCTTGCTCGGGATGTGCATGTTGTCGATGCAGATCGACAAACCAGCCCTGGTGGCATTGGCAAAACCAATGTCTTTGATCTTATCGAGGAACTCGACGGTATCACGATGACCGGTCTGACGGTAGACGGAGTCAATGAGCTTCGTCATCTCCTTCTTGGTCATAAGCTTATTCGCGTTGGCGAAGGGCACGCCCGGAGGAAGAATTTCGGACAACAACACACGACCAACGGTCGTCTGCACCATCGAGCCTGCGATGCGAACCTTGATTCTCGCATGCTCTTCCACTTCTCGCGCATCAAAGGCAATCCGAACCTCTTCGGGAGACCCAAACACCTTCCCCTCGCCCTTGCCACCCAATCGTTCTTTGGTCAGCCAGTAGCAGCCTAACACCATATCCTGCGACGGCACTGCAATCGGCTTCCCGTTGGCCGGTGAGAGAATGTTATTGATCGACATCATCAGAACCCGTGCTTCAACCTGTGCCTCGACCGATAAGGGCACGTGCACCGCCATCTGATCTCCGTCAAAGTCAGCGTTGAACGCGGCGCAGACGAGCGGGTGCAATCGGATGGCTTTGCCTTCGACCAACACAGGGTCAAAGGCTTGGATGCCCAACCGGTGCAGCGTCGGCGCACGATTCAGCAAAACCGGATGCTCTCGAATCACTTCATCCAGGACATCCCAGACCTCCGGTCGCTCCTTTTCAACCAGCCGCTTCGCGCTCTTAATGGTGGTAGCCGCTCCCCTTGCTTCCAGCTTGTGAAAGATGAACGGCTTGAACAACTCCAGCGCCATTTTCTTAGGCAGTCCGCATTGATGGAGGCGCAGCTCTGGACCGACAACAATAACCGTACGGCCGGAATAATCGACACGTTTTCCCAGCAAGTTCTGCCGGAATCGACCCTGTTTCCCCTTCAACATGTCGCTCAGTGATTTTAGCGGACGCTTATTGGGGCCACGAATGGCGCGCCCACGGCGACCGTTATCGAAAAGCGCATCCACAGCCTCTTGCAGCATCCGCATCTCATTCCGGATGATGACGCCAGGAGCCTTCAGCTCCATCAATCGCTTGAGACGATTATTTCGATTGATCACACGGCGGTAGAGGTCGTTCAGATCAGACGTGGCGAACCGCCCACCATCGAGCGGAACCAAGGGGCGCAACTCCGGGGGAAGGACCGGAATAACATCCATGATCATCCACTCCGGCTTATTCCCAGACTTGCGGAACGCCTCCAACACTTTCAAGCGTTTGGCGTATTTCTTCTTCATCGCAGCCGAGGTCGACGCCTTGGCCTTTACTTGTAGGTCATCCCACAACGCATTAATATCGATCTTCCTCAGTAAATCGCGAATGGCTTCAGCACCAATTCCAACCTTGAATCCGCTTGCTCCAAACTCCGAGATGAGCGTGCGGAGCTTGTCTTCCGGAACCAATTCCTTTTCCGCAAGGTCGGTTGAGCCTGGATCCAAGCACACGTAGCTTTCAAAGTAGAGAATCTTCTCCAATTGCTTGAGGCTCATGTCAAGCAAGGTCCCAATCCGACTCGGGACCCCCTTCAAAAACCAAATATGAGCGACGGGCGCAGCTAGTTCGATATGCCCCATACGCTCGCGACGAACCTTTGATTGAATGACCTCGACACCACACTTATCGCAGACGATCCCACGATGCTTCATGCGCTTATACTTACCGCAATTGCACTCCCAATCTTTAGTGGGACCGAAAATCTTGGCACAGAACAGCCCATCTTTTTCTGGCTTGAATGATCGATAGTTGATCGTCTCCGGCTTCTTGACTTCGCCATATGACCACGAGCGGATTTTGTCGGGCGATGCAATGCGAATGCGCATCGAATCGAACGACACAGAATCCCGCTGTTTCTCAAACAATGTATATACGCCTTCCAAGGTAATGACCTCCTCTGATGCCGGTTTTCCTCCGGCACACAAGCAGTTAGTCTTGCGATTTGACCAACTCTACATCGAGTCCCAAGCTCTGTAATTCCTTGACCAGCACATTGAACGACTCAGGTAAGCCTGGCTCAAGGAATGGTTCGCCTTTGACAATCGCTTCATACATGCGCGATCGGCCCGGCACATCGTCAGATTTGACAGTGAGAAACTCTTGCAGAGTCGACGCAGCCCCATAGGCTTGGAGCGCCCAGACTTCCATTTCTCCTAATCGCTGCCCTCCAAACTGAGCTTTGCCGCCTAGCGGCTGCTGGGTGACCAGAGAATATGGGCCGATGGATCGGGCGTGGATCTTGTCGTCCACCAGATGGTGAAGCTTAAGGACATACATATACCCAACGGTGACCGGACTACTAAACGACTCACCCGTTTTACCATCGATGAGCGGAGACTGGCCGCTCATCGGCAACTTCGCCTTCTTGAGGAGATCCTTGATCTCCTTCTCATCCGCTCCATCGAACACTGGGCTGGCCACCTTGATACCCAATGCTCTCGCCGCCCACCCAAGGTGAGTCTCGAGGATTTGGCCCACGTTCATACGGGATGGCACGCCGAGCGGATTGAGGACGATCTCAACCGGAGTTCCATCTGGCAAATAGGGCATATCCTCTTCCGGCAGGACCCTCGATACGACACCCTTGTTCCCATGTCGACCGGCCATCTTGTCGCCGACTTGGATCTTGCGCTTCATGGCGACATACACTTTCACGAGCTTGATGACACCCGGAGGGAGCTCATCGCCTCGCTTTAGGCGGCCAACTTTCTCATCGTACAACGTCTGGAGGATTTCAATCTGTTCCTTCGCCCTCCGCTCGACGTCTTCCAGCTCCTTTTGCTCATCAGGATCACTGAGAATAATGTACCGCACGGTATCGTCAGGCAATCGACGGAGAATCTCAGCCGTCAACTTCCCCTTCTTTTTCAAGATGACGTCGCCGCTCTCCGGATCCATGAGGTCGCGACCCACCACTTTGCCAAGCAACAATTTCCGTATCTTTTTCGTCTTTTCTTCATCGATGATCCGCAGCTCTTCGTGGTGATCGCGCTGCAACTTCATCTGATCGTCGGTCTCAATACTCTTCGAGCGCTCGTCCTTATCCAGGCCCTTACGCGAAAATATCTTCACATCAACCACAATACCTTCCACTCCCGGAGGGACGGTCAGCGATGTATCCTTTACATCACCGGCTTTTTCACCAAAGATCGCACGGAGCAGTTTTTCTTCGGGAGTCAGCTGGGTTTCGCCTTTGGGCGTCACCTTTCCAACCAGAATGTCCCCCGGCTTCACTTCAGCTCCGATTCGGATAATGCCACTCTCGTCCAAATTCCGCAGCGCCTCTTCGCCAACATTGGGAATATCCCGAGTGACATCTTCCTTTCCCAGCTTAGTATCACGAGCTTCCACTTCGAACTCTTCGATGTGGATCGAGGTGAAAGCATCTTCTCGGACCAATTTTTCACTGAGCAGAATGGCATCCTCGAAGTTGTAGCCACCCCAGGGCATAAATGCCACGAGCACGTTCTTGCCCAGAGCCAGTTCCCCATGATCGATCGCTGGCCCATCACCAAGCACTTGCCCTTTTTTGACCGGCTGGCCTATCCGAACCACCGGAGTCTGTGTGATGCATGTATTTTGATTCGATCGCTGGAATTTGATCAGGTCGTACACGTCGAGCCCGGAATCTTTGCCCTTCTTGCCGTCTTTCGAATCGGCCCGCACCACGATCCGAGTCGCATCGACGCTCTCGACGACTCCTGCCCGTCGAGCCTGGATGACGTATCCCGAATCCCGAGCCACCACGGCCTCCATACCGGTTCCAACCAAAGGTGATTCGGAAGTCAGCAATGGAACAGCCTGGCGCTGCATATTAGAACCCATCAGAGCGCGGTTGGCATCATCATGCTCCAAGAACGGCACGAGAGCGGTCGCCACACTCACAACTTGTTTCGGCGATACATCCATGTACTCGATACGATCCGGAGTCGCCATCACAAAGTCTCCGCCATGCCGACAGGAAACTGTTTCCGACACCAGTTTTCCAGACGCGTCGAGTTTCGAGTTGGCCTGAGCGATGATGTGTTTGTCGCCCTCAATGGCCGAAAGGAATTCAATTTCATCACTCACTCGACCCTTCCCGACCTTCCGATACGGCGCCTCAATGAACCCAAACTGGTTGATGCGCGCATACGTGGCCAACGAAGTAATCAAACCGATGTTGGGACCCTCAGGCGTCTCAATTGGACAAATGCGGCTATAGTGAGAGGGATGCACGTCTCGGACTTCGAACCCAGCCCGCTCCCTTGTCAGTCCGCCTGGACCCAGCGCAGAAAGCCGACGCTTATGCGTAATTTCAGCCAGAGGATTTGTTTGATCCATGAACTGAGAAAGCTGACTGCTGCTGAAGAACTCCTTCACAGCTGCAACCACCGGCTTTGCGTTGATAAGATCGTGCGGGAGGACCGTTTCCATATCGAGGAGATTCATGCGCTCCTTGATACTTCGCTCCATCCGAACCAACCCCAGCCGAAATTGATTCTCAAGCAATTCTCCCACGGATCGGACACGACGATTGCCTAAGTGGTCGATATCGTCGATTTCGCCTTTTCCGATCTTGAGATTGACCAGGTAACGAATGACTTCCACGATATCCTGGGCCGTCAGGGTCCGCTGCTCGAGAGGTAGGTCCAATCCGAGCTTCTTATTGAGCTTCAGCCGGCCGACCGGCGACAAATCGTAGCGCTTGGAGTTCAAAAACAAATTATCGAACAAAGCGCGGGCCGTGTCGACGGATGGGGTCTCACCGGGACGGAGACGGCGATAGATTTCGACCATCGCTTCTTCTTTTGACCCGATTTTATCCATCTCCAAAGTATCAAGGATCACCGGCGTCGCAGTGGCCATATCGAGGTAGATCACCTTGAATTCTTCAACATCGCTCTCGGTAATCTGCTCGACAATCTCGGCAGTCAACCGCTGATTCTTCTCCGCGAGCTTCTCCTTCTTTGAATCGACCAATTCAGTGAGAATAGCGCGCCCCACCAACTCAGTGGGAAGCATAGGAATTTCCTTTACGCCTGCCGATTTTAGTTTGGCGATGACACCCTTGGTCAGCCTGGCACCTTCCCGCGCCAACGGTTCCTTGCTACTTTTATCCGTAACCTCAACCGTGCATCGAAGCCCATGGTGGATTTCCGGGTCAAGTTTACGGAACATCTTCCCCTTCGACACCCGAATTTCTTCGACAGGGTAGTACATCTTGAGCAAGTCGTCGCTCGAGAATGCGAACGCTTTCAGCAAAATGGTAGCCGGCATTTTCCGACGGCGATCGATGCGGACATAGAGAATGTCTCTGGCATCAAATTCGAAGTCGAGCCATGAACCTCGATAGGGAATAATTCGCGCGGAAAACAATACCTTGCCGCTCGCATGGGTCCGACCCTTATCATGTGTAAAGGAAGCGCCTGGCGATCGATGCAGCTGACTAACGACAACTCGTTCAGTCCCGTTGACAATAAACGTTCCTCGATCGGTCATGAGTGGCAGTTCGCCGACATAAACCTCCTGCTCGCGCACATCGAGCACTTTTTTGCGAGGGCCTTTATCCTCCTTATCAAATACCACCAGACGGACACGCAACTTGAGCGGAACAGCGAACGTCATCCCTTGCTCAAGACATTCTCGTTCGTCGTATTTCGGCGTGCCTAACGTGTAACTCGAAAACTCGAGCATGGCGGTATTGTTGTAGTCTGGAATAGGGAAGACGCTGGCCAACGCCGCCTGCAATCCATGATCTTTTCGACGCTCAGGCTCCGCTTCAAGCTGCAAGAACTCTTCATAGGAACGCTTCTGAATCTCGATCAGATCTGGGATATCGATGTTCGTACGGATACGAGAATAATCTTTTCGCTCGACGAACTCCTGCAGAGTCGTTTCGGACATTCCTAACCCTCCACGCTGGTTGGCGGTGAACAGCAGTCACCAGTCGAAATAGGTTAATGAGGAACTAGGGCATGGCTCCATCAACCAAACAAATGACTAACGACTATGACACATTCCTGGTAGTGGGTCATTTTGAAATAGCATGGTCGCATTTTCGTCATACAAAGACTGGTCAATAGTGAACACCATTCGATTGAGCCCGGGCGCCATACAATCAGTTTCGAAATTCTCGTGCGGTGGCGTCGCTGGACTCAAACCGACCCACTACCGAATCCCTTACCTACTTCACTTCGACCTTCGCACCGCTTTCTTCGAGCTTCTTCTTTATTGTGTCGGCCTCTTCCTTGGCCACCCCGGTTTTGACCGGCTTCGGTGCCCCTTCGACAAGATCCTTCGCTTCCTTAAGTCCAAGGCTCGTCAGCTCCCGCACCACTTTAATGACTTGAATTTTCTTATCAGCAGGCGCAGACGCGAGAACGACGTCAAACGCCGTCTTTTCCTCCGCGGGGGCTGCAGCCCCACCACCAGCCGGTGCCGCAGCAATCGCAACTGGAGCTGCCGCCGTCACACCAAACCGAGTCTCCAACCCCTTCACCAGTTCGGCGAGATCCAGCACGCTCATGCTTTCGATCGCCTTAATCAATTCCTCTTGTGACAATTTTCCCTCTGTAGCTGGCATGTCCCCTTCTCCTTTCCGTTTATCCTGAATGGCTGCAATGACCCGTACGAACTTCGACAAGACTGCGTTCAACGTATAGACGACTCCACGAATCGGCCCTTGCATGGCCGACAGCAACATAGCAATAAGCACTTCTTTTTTCGGCAATTTCGCAATGGCCGTCAGTTCATCCGGCTGGAGAATCTTGCCCTCCAGCACGCCAGCCGTCATCCGAATCTTCTCTTCACGCTTTTCCGCACCGATAAAATCTTTCAAAATCTTGGTCGGCAACACAGGGTCGTCATACCCAATGACAACACCGGTCGGACCTTTCAGATGCGTCTTGAGTCCGGCTAATACCGTCCCCTCAGCAGCACGAGCAGCAAGGGTATTTTTTATGATTCGATATTCAGCCTTGACCCCTCGGAGTTGCTTGCGTAACTCCGTAACTTGATTGACTGGAAGACCGACGCATTCCGTTAAAATAGCTAGACGCGCGCGACCGAACTTTTCAGCCAATTCCGCTATTGCCGTAACCTTCTCTTCCTTCTTCATCGCTCTCCCTCTTCGAAAAATCGCCAACCGTCAATCAAGAAACGTAGAATCATCCGATCTTCACATGACGACAAACGGCGTTCGATTAGCTCCATTGCTTTGTCAGTGCGACGGTATCCAATTTCACACCCGGACCCATCGTACTCGAAATCGTGGCACTCTTGAGATAACGCCCTTTGCACGAGGCAGGTTTTGCCTTAATGACGGATTCAATGATTGCGGATGCATTGTCGTACAGCTTCGTTGGCTCGAAGGACACTTTGCCGATTAGCACGTGCACGATACCCGCTTTTTCAACCTTGAACTCAACGCGGCCCTTCCTGATGTCCGCGACAGCTTTTCCGACTTCGAAGGTGACGGTGCCCGTCTTAGGATTCGGCATCAACCCCCGAGGCCCAAGTACCTTACCAAGCTTTCCAACCGACGCCATCAAGTCCGGAGTGGAAATCGCACAGTCGAAATCCATCCATCCGCTCTTAATTTTCTCCATCAAGTCATCCGACCCCACGTAGTCGGCTCCCGCTTGTCGCGCTTCCTGCTCCTTTTCACCCTTCGCAAAGACGAGAACGCGGACCTTTTTCCCCGTCCCATGAGGAAGCGAGGCTGTTCCTCGAACCAATTGATCCGAGCGCTTCGGATCGATCCCCAACCTGAGCGCCAGATCGACCGACTCATCAAACTTGACAAAGGCTGATTTCTTCACCGTTTCAACGGCTTCACGTAATCCATAGACGCGCGGCTCAACATTCTTGACCACCGCATTCATTTTTTTCCCCATGCCTGCCGCTCCTTCGTTCCCGAAATTATCCCTGAATGACAACTCCCATGCTACGAGCAGTCCCCTCAATGATCTTGGTCGCGCCCTCAACATCAGCCGCGTTTAAATCGGTCATCTTCTTGCGCGCGATCTCGTTCAACTGTTGTCTGGTGATCTTTCCCACCTTATCTTTTTGGGGCACGCCAGAACCTTTAATGATTCCCGCAGCCTTCTTCAGGAGATCCGAAGCCGGGGGCGTCTTCATGATGAAGCTAAACGTGCGATCTTTGTAGACCGTGATGACGACCGGGATAATGCTATCCCCTTCCTTCTGAGTCTTGGCATTAAACTGTTTACAAAATTCCATAATGTTAACGCCGTGCTGACCCAGTGAAGGACCGACAGGAGGGGCTGGGTTGGCCTTCCCGGCCGGAATTTGCAACTTGATCTGCGCCGAAACTTCTTTCGCCATATCGTTCTCTTTCTCCTTACGCGACCGGCAATCAGCACTTAGCCGTCAATCGCGACTCCAATCTGACGGCAACCGATCGGCCTATATCCGTTCAACCTGTAAAAACCCTAATTCAACCGGAGTCGACCGACCAAAGATACTCACCATCACCTTCAACCGACTATGGTCTTGGTCGACTTCGTCAACCACGCCGTTGAAGCCAAGGAAGGGACCATCGATGATGCGAACGTTGTCACTTTTGATAAATTTGATCTGCTCTCGAGGCTCAGCCTGACCCGCATCAACTTGCTTGAGCAGCGATTCCACTTCCTCGTTGGTTAGCGGTATTGGAACCGTACTTCCACCGACAAACCCCGTCACCTTTGGAGTCTCCTTGATCATCTGCAAGGTCTCATCCTCTAGTGGCGACTCCAACTCGATCAGAACGTAGCCCGGGAAAAACTTTCGCCGTGAAGTCCGTCGCTTACCATCTTTAATTTCGATCACATCCTCTGTTGGAACGAGCACTTGTCCGACCTTTTCAACAAGGCCCATTTGATTCGCCCGCTCCATCAGGCTGGTCTTCACCCGCCCCTCAAAACCCGCGTACGTATGGATGACGTACCAGTTCTTTGTCATGCACCACCCTCAGACTTCGATGAACTGCCGCTAAGCCTGTCTCTTCTCGCTAGATTCAAATGAGTTTGCCGACCAACCATGAAAGAAATGAGTCGACGACGGACAAATACATAGACATGAAGATACAAAACACAATGACCACCGCCGTTGATCCGACGGTTTCTCCACGGCTTGGAAACGAAACTTTTTTCAGCTCCGCACGTACATCGGTGATAAACAATCGAATCGAATCCGTCATGCGTTTGAACATCGAAGCTCCGTCTTCTACCTCTGATATCTCTAACTTCTTTATCAACTGTCAGTTGCAGGCAAACTAAATACTCTACGCAACGCAATCACAGCCGCTCCAAACCCAATCAGCCCACAAGAACAACTTCACCCGTTTGCCAAGAACCATCGAATAGCAGCCAGCATCAGCAAGACGCTCCAGACCAAAACGTCACTTACGGTGCTTATCCGTCGGTCTTAAGTGTGAGGCCGACGACACGAGCACGATCGGTTTGGCAGGGGCACTAGGATTTGAACCCAGACTCTCGGTTTTGGAGACCGATGTGCTGCCATTAACACCATGCCCCTCCCCGAACGGTGCCAAGCGCCTGAACTAGCGACCTCCATACTAACTCAGCACGTTACTTTACTTCCTTATGAGGCGTGTGCTTTCGGCAGAACTTGCAGAACTTGTTACGTTCCAACCGATCCGGATCGTTCTTTTTGTTCTTCATGGACGAGTAATTCCGCTGTTTACAGAGCGTACACGCCATGTCGATAATTTCGCGCATCTCTTTCTCCTCGATACAAGCTCACACGGCCACATGCTGACAAGTACAGACACCCTCGCACCGGCCTACCCCTTGCCCGCCTGTCGGATTTTGTTACGCCAGGATTTCCGTCACGACTCCCGAGCCAACCGTCTTGCCACCTTCCCGCACGGCAAACCGCAACCCCTGATCCATCGCGATCGGACTAATCAACTCCCCCGTCACACTCACGTTGTCCCCCGGCATCACCATCTCC
>JBGTNJ010000007.1:0-77520 GCA_041743145.1 Nitrospira sp.
TCTCGGCGGGTGGATTTGCGATACTGTGCGAACGTCACCTCGGCAAATGTCTGTTGCGCCATGGGCGTGCCTCCTCATCAGCCAGTGTGGCGTTCCCTCTAGCACATCCCGAGCGAAGAATAAATCAGACCTTCCCTAGCAGAAAATTCATGATATGGCTATCTGAATATGTACGTATACAAGAGCGCTGTTACCGCAACGTTCAGCATGAATGAAATTTCGATATAGTCTCTATTTCACGGAAATGCGATGGAACTACACGAGGGTTTGTACAGGTAATCCGGTTCGCCCTGTTTAGCTTGGAGCAGGGTGGTGCAGTCGGTTAGGTCAACGGGGCCTTCAACCATGGAATTCGTGCATCGCTGCAAGACTCCACCGCTCTCAACGTGTGGCGACAGAACCCACGGGGTGGTGCTTCCACGCTCGAATGCCTAAGGCACATTTCGAGCAAAGCACACCCCGTCTTGCGATCTGTCTCGTTTTCAGCACTAACTGCTTGTTACGCTGCCACTGGCGGTCGAATCGCTGTTCTTTCCAACCGAGAGGCATTCCGCTGGACTTTCCTCGTGTGTTGAACCATCCGATGATGATGGATCAAGGGATCTTCGATGTTGCCGCATGTGACGCACCGCAATCCACGCATCCACATAGGCACATAGCTTTCTTGCATATCCAACAAATGATCTGTGACCATTAACCCACTGCATCTCGCGCATTTCATGGGAATCCCTCCTTGGTATTCAGTCGAGCAGCTCTGCTCGTCCTCATGATTTACCGGTTTCTATAGGCAATGATGATGCCAAGGAAGACGCTGTTCCGTTACGCCGCCGAAGATGCTTGAGAGGTGCGACTTAGGTTGCTTCCTGAGGTCCGATCGCTGGCTACGGCCGTATGGATTCAGTGCCGAACGTATCTAACGTATCTATAGTGATACGCCCAATGAGACAAAACGATACAGGTCTAGGAATAGATATCCAACCCTGCATGACGGGGAATGAAGGATCCTGAACATGTCATTGACGGAATTGCTCCATGTCCCGATAATGCCCAGAACTGCGGCATCAATGGGCAATCACGATCGAGGTACAGAGAATAGTGAGTTTGAGAAGAACAGGTGGGCCTACACATAGTGCTGATACACAATGGGAACGCAGTTAGCCATCGATGACGCTTACCCAGCTTGCCAAAGTGCTCCTGGTTCAGACCTGTGAGGAACATGATCCCGAGCACAAGTTTATCTTGCGATACGAACGGGAGCCGCCTCGTCATGGAAACGATCCTAGAGACCGAGCAGCCGCAGAAGATCCCGCGCGTGCTGGGGAAACGTGGGTCATCGAGCGAGCTGACCAGATCTCGGATCGACTGACACAGAAACATCCTGCGCTCACCTCGGCGTTTACTGTACTACAGATCAGGACCCCACTCGCGCTGCTCATCGGCTGTGCCGTGGTAGGGGGCTTTCTCGCCGATCCCATCGGACCATCCGGCCACATCAATCTTCTGAATTTCCCGCTGCTCACGCTCCTCCTCTGGAATGCGGTCGCCTATGTCGGGTTGCTCTACAACATGATCGTACCTCGACCGTCCCGAGATCGGTCACAGCCAGGTCTGCCTGGACTCGTGGAATGGCTCTTGGGACTCAGCGTGAGGGGACGGCTCGGCCGACTTCGGTCTGATCACGCACAGAGTTCCGACGAACAGCAATGGATTGCAGCATCCCTTGCGACGTACGCCGCCCGCCTGCTCCACAGCGGTCGCGACCTGCTGATCACCCATGCTCGCAGCCATCTCCACGCGGCTGCGGCTGCGTTGGCGATCGGCGTGATCGCGGGACTCTATCTGCGCGGCTTCAGCTTTCTGTACAAGGCGGGATGGGACAGCACGTTCATGGAAGCCGAGGGAGTCCACACCTTTCTCTCCATCCTCTTCGCGCCGGCAAGTTGGCTCTTGGGGGCCCCGATGCCCGGTGTGGAAGCCATCGCTGACCTGCAAGGCACAGCCAGGGCCAATGCGGCGATCTGGATTCATTTCTGGGCGATGACGACGATGCTGTTCATTGTGCTTCCGCGAACCATGCTGGCCGCAGCCGCATGGATGCGCAAGACACGCTTAGCCGATGCGATGCATCTGCCGAGCAACGAACCGTATTTCCGGCGCCTGCTGAGTCCCTACCGCGGAAAGGGACTGCTTGTGCAGGTGCTAGCCTATAGCCATCGTGTGAGAGAGGCTGACGACCGACTCCTGGCATTCCTCAGCGATGCCTTCGGCATTCTGGCGGATATCCATATGGGGAATTCAGTTCAGTACGGCGACCGCCCTCCAACCTTTCCGGCCGATCCCGATCGAGGTCTGTGCGCCATCGCGTTGTTCAATGTGGCCCAGGCTCCCGAGGAAACACACAGCGAATTTTTGGAGGAGCTGAAAACCACGATCCGAGGCAGAGGCCGACCGAACATGCTGTTAGTCCTACTGGATTGTGAAGCCTATACTCAGATCGACCATGAGAAGCGGCTGAGGGAGCGGTGCCAGGCCTGGAGTACGCTGGCGAAAGAGTGCGGACTCCAGGCGCTGAAATACCGAGACCCTTCCGGACCGCCGGATGGGGAACTGCAAGCCTTGCCCGACTGTTTGTGGCCCGGTGATTTTCGAGGAACACAATGAGTGTCGAGAAATCGCAGATCGCCCTCTCCTTGATTTCCCATACGAATATCGGGAAGACCACTCTGGCTAGAACGCTGCTCCGGAAGGATATCGGCCTTGTCGCCGATCGAGCCCATGTCACGCTCGAGAATCAAAAATACACCGTGCTGGAAACGGAGGCCGGAGAGTCTTTGCAGTTATGGGACACGCCAGGCTTTCCCAACTGCCAAAAGATTCTCTCGCGGTTACAGGGGGCCAAGAATCCGATCGTTCGGATTGTGACGGAGGTGTGGGATCGCTTTCGTGATCGGCCGTCCTGGTGTGCGCAACAGGCGGTGTTGAATGTCCAGCAAGAGGCGGACGTCGTGCTCTATCTCGTGAATGCAACCGAAGAACCGAGCATGGCCGGGTATATCGCGCCGGAACTGCAATTACTCGATTGGATCGGCAAACCAGTCATCGTCCTACTGAATCAAACCGGCTCTCCCAAAGACCGCCAAGATCAGGAACGGCTGGAACAACCCTGGAAGGACTACTTCGCTCGGTATGGCTTCGTCAGGGGCGTGCACAGCCTCGATGCGTTCAGCCGCTGTTGGGTCCAGGAAGGCATTCTCTTCGAGACCATTCAATCGCTCCTCCCCAGAGACGACCGTCAGCTTATGACACGATTGTTTGCCGTGTGGCAGAAGGCGCACCTGACCGTGTTCGATGCGGCTATGGAGCAATGGTCCGCGCTAGTGTCACACGCCGCGAAATCCCGAGTGATGACCAAGGGTGACGGCTCGTCGATGGAGGTGCAGAAACAACAGGCCGTCGATAGCCTCTTGAAAGACTTGGTGAACGAGGTTGGAGCGACGACCAAAGCGGTTATTGCCCTGCATGGCCTGGAGGGGGATGCGATCGGCGTGATCCAGGCCAGAATGGAACATGTTGAAGTGCTACGAGGCGGGCAGAGTTGGGGCGAAGCGACTCTTAGCGGGACGGCTATCGGGGGAATCGGTGGAGCCTTGACCAGCGGGGCCTATGCCGGGCTCCATTTGGATGCAGCGACGGGTGGTGTCAGCATGGGTCTGTTCACGGTCGCTGGGGCAGTGGTCGGAGGCGTCCTTGGCTTTCTCGGAGGAGAAGCCTGGGCGGAGCGGCAGGCAGGCCACCAGCAAACCCCGGTCATGTGGTCGGATGACTATCTGGATCTGCTGGTCCAAGACGTCATCATCCGGTATCTGGCTATCGCGCATTTCGGCCGAGGGCAGGGGCAGTACGTTGCGGATCCCGAAGACCCCAGGTTCTGGATCGATAAAGTGAAAGTCTTGGTTTCGAGACGGCACACCTCCTTGCACGAACAGTGGGCACATCTGCGGACCCAAGATCTCACAGCTCGAACAGATGAGAAACCCAATCAACTCACGGCCTTGTTGACATCCATCACGCTCGAGCTGCTCTGGAGCACCTATCCAGCTTCCAAACGGTTTCTGGACCGCCAGACATGAGACCGGTGGCCTGCCCATCTGACGCTCGCCATTGGTTGACACGCATCTGAGCCCCACACGAGAATCAAGCTCTATGTCATTGGAAGAGATCCAGATGGCTGACCAATCAGCAGCAGCGGAGCAACAAGGGGACGACGAGCCAACGTTTCCACGGTACGAGGGGCCGGCTTTCTTGTCGTACGGATTTCGACCCTTCTTCCTCGGTGCGGCCTTGTTCACCAGTTTGGCTGTCCTCGCCTGGATTGCTCTGTTCGCAGGCAGGGTGTCGGCGGACTTTCTCTATTCTCCGCGTGAGTGGCACGTCCATGAGATGCTGTTCGGGTATCTGCCAGCCTTGATCGCGGGGTTCTTGTTAACCGCCATGCCAAATTGGACGGACCGGATGCCGCTGAGGGGGGCGCCGCTCCTCTTACTGTTCCTGCTGTGGCTAGGGGGACGATTGCTGATGGCATTTCCATGGGCTGGAGCGACGACAGCTGCCGTCGTGGATGGAGCCTTTTTGGTTCTCTTGGCCACCTATATCTGGCGAGAAATTACGGCGGCGGGGAGCTGGGACCGAGCGCCGATTGGAATCCTGGTGACCCTCTATGCGGTCACAAACATTCTGTTTCATCTCTCTGCGCTTCGTGGGGCACCCACGGACTTTCCAGAGCGGCTTGCCTTGGCAGTGATGACACTGATGCTGACCGTGATCGGTGGACGTCTTGCTCCCACATTTACCCGAGAATATCTAACTGATCGGAATATGTCTCCGTTGCCTGTCGTATTTTCTTCGGTGGATGGCGTCGCGATTGCTCTCGCCCTTGTGAGCGTCGTCACGTGGATTATTGAGCCGGAGAGTGTATGGGCTGGAGTCATGTTGATTGTGGCTGGGGCGGCGAGTCTGGCGCGTCTCCTCCGTTGGGGAGGGTGGAGAACCTGGCGCGAACCGTTGGTCCTGGTCCTTCACATCGGCTACGCCTGGATCGGGTTGTTTCTACTGGCCCTCGGCGCGTCGATTCTAGAGGTCGGGTTTACTCCTGAAAGTGCGGTTCATCTCCTCACCACCGGAGCGATGGGTACAATGACCTTGGCTGTAATGACCCGCGCGAGCCTGGGCCACACTGGACGACCTCGACACGCAGATCGGCTGACCGTGATGATTTATCTTCTGGTCAACATTGGGGCGCTCCTTCGCATCTTTGCCCCGAATCCCGAGACCCCTACCGCACTTACTCATGCGATGCTCGGCCTGTCAGCGCTCGGGTGGTGTGGTGCATATCTGCTCTTCGCAGTCCACTATGGGCCATACCTTGTCCGCCCGAGCCTCGATGAGTAGAAAATCGCAGCGATAAACAACTGGCGCCCCTTCGACCTGTGCGGTATGATGACTATCTAGAGAAAAGCTGAATTGGCCATTTTCAACAATCTGAACAAAGGGGGCGACCGGTTTCGACGGGGATACTGAGGTCACTGTTGCATGTCGAGCTCTCGGGAACTCGTAAAAGTCCGAGAAAACGCAACTGCCAATCAAGAACTGGCACTCGCAGCCTAATTTAGGCTGAGACGTCGTTCCACCTGAGGCCCGCGGGGGTGGGATGGCGTGATGCAGCGGGCTGGTCCAAAGTCGGTGCTCAGCGACTGCGGACGAGAACTTTCTGGGCTAGTGGCTGTTCTAAGCCTGCCGACGGGCGTGGATGGCTACGAAACTTAAATTGTCGGCTACACATGTAGATACAGTGCACTGACGATCTTCGGACAGGGGTTCAACTCCCCTCGCCTCCACCAAACCTCGCTGGCGTGTACCGGCGGCTCATCCCCTGATTGATGCCGCCGGAAAGAGTCTTCAACCCACCGGTGTTATATCCTTCGGTTGACCCGCGGGCTCTTTTTCGCTTCGTCGAATTAGCGCCCGCGGATAAACACCTCCAGTAATCCCACCTCTTCTTGATTTCTCGCTTGTGCGTACCGCCCGCGCTTCATCGCCACATCGTGATGGACGCGGACGGATAAACCCTTCAGGGCAAATCTGGCAGTCAGCGATGAGTTCATGTACGTATACTCCACGAGTATATTTAGACTGTCATGCCACCGTACACTAACCATATTATATGAGACTATCACTCCGCTTCATCATTCCGTTGGCCTTTGTCTTGGGGATCATCGCCTATGGGGTCATCACTCTCGTCGATTCGCTCGAACTGAAATGGTTCATCCGGGATCTCGAGATGCGATCCAAGCTGATGATCGGTACGATGGAGGCGCCGCTTTCCGACCTTGTGGTAGCAAATTCCGAGAACAAGATCTTGGACTATTTCACTCATATCAGCCAGGATGAACGGCTGTATGCGATTGGCTTCTGTGACCTCGATAATCACCTATTGTATGAGACCCAGTCGTACCCGAAGGATGTGACGTGCCAGGTGACGACGAGTCTGTCACCTGGTAGATCCACCGTGATGTCGCTCAGCCAGGGGCCCGTCTACGTCACGTCGGCATCGATCGGATCAAACGGGCGTCCGCTCGGACGTCTCCTGCTCCTTCACGATATGAGTTTCATTGAACAACGCACCAGCGACACAAGGTGGTACATCTTCTATCTTTTTGTGGGGCTTGCGGCGGTGATCTCGCTGATCACCGTGTGGGTTGCACACCTCAGTTGGCACGGGTGGGTTTCAAGTGTGCGAGCTATGCTGAAGGGAGAAGGGCTTCTGGCCTCGCTCAAGCACGAGAATCATGCGCCAGAACTCCAGCCACTGGCGAAAGATCTGCGGTCGTTGGTGCAAGCGCTTGAAGCCGATCGCCGCATGCGTGATGAAAGTCAGGTGTCATGGAGTCCAGCCAGCCTCAGATCAATACTGCATGATCAACTTGCCGGCGACCAAGTCCTGATTGTCTCCAATCGGCAGCCCTACGCCCATAATTGGCAGGATCAGAACATTGTGGTGCAGGTGCCGGCAAGCGGCTTGGTGTCGGCGCTCGAGCCGGTTATGCGGGCTTGTTCCGGCACCTGGGTCGCGCACGGGAACGGATCGGCGGATCGAGCCGTGGTGGACAAAAGAAACCACATCGGCGTCCCGCCTTCCCATCCGACCTATCAGATTCGACGGGTATGGCTGACGGCAGAAGAAGAGCAGGGGTACTACTATGGATTTGCGAATGAGGGGTTATGGCCACTCTGCCACATTGCCCATGTCCGGCCCACGTTCCGTTCATCTGATTGGAAACACTATGTAGCTGTCAATGAGCGGTTCGCTCAGGCTGTATACGAAGAGGCCACGACCGACAATCCGGTTGTGCTCGTTCAGGATTACCATTTCGCGCTGCTTCCGAGATTGATTCGAGCTTGGTTGCCGAATGCGACGATCATCATGTTCTGGCATATCCCCTGGCCGAACTCAGAAAGTTTTGGGATCTGTCCCTGGCGCGAGGAAATTCTGCAAGGGCTGCTCGGAAGCAGCATCTTGGGATTTCACACTCGCGTACATTGCAACAATTTTATCGATAGCGTCGATCGCATTCTTGAGGCGCGTATCGATCGAAACAGTTCGACGATCTCCTACGGAAGCAAGATGACGGCGGTCAATCCCTATCCGATTTCCATTGAGTGGCCCATCCAATGGATCGGGGATCAGAAACCGGTTCCGGAATGCCGTGTCAGCCTGCGAAAGGCCTATGGGATACCGGCTGATCGCCTCATCGGCCTTGGGGTGGAGCGCCTTGACTACACCAAAGGAATCCTGGAACGGTTTATGGCCGTGGAACGATTGCTGGAGCTTCAGCCGGAATGGATTGGGAGATTTACGTTTCTCCAGGTCGCGGCTCCCAGTCGCTGGGCAATCGAACAGTACAACCATTTTGCCAATCAGGTCTCCACGTTGGCGGAGCAGATCAACAAGCGGTTTGGTTGGGAGGGCTATCAGCCCATCTGCTTGCGAATCGAACACCACGAACCGACTCAGGTCTACGAGTGTTACCGTGGCGCGGACGTGTGTGTGGTGAGCAGTCTCCATGACGGAATGAATCTCGTCGCCAAGGAGTTTGTAGGCGCCCGTGACGATGAGCAAGGGGTTTTGATCTTGAGCCAATTCGCCGGTGCGGCTCGCGAGTTGACGGAAGCACTGGTGATCAATCCATACGACATCGATCAATTTGCTGCGGCCCTTCACCTGGCGTTGACTATGCCGAAGGGGGAGCAGCGGACTCGGATGCAGAGCATGCGTGGGCTGATTCAAGAATTCAATGTGTATCGTTGGGCTGGTCGTATGCTCATGGATGCGGCTCGTATGCGACAAAAGGAACGAGTGACGAAGCAGGTGGGGCGGGCGAGTTTATTGAGTTGACGGGGAACTGGACGGGCGGATCATGGATTATCTCTTGGCGGACAAAGGAAGAAAGGATCTTGAGTCGCTCTTGAAGGGGCGTTCACTTTATGCGTTCGATTTCGATGGGACCTTAGCCAAGATCGTTCCTGATCCGTATGCCGCTCGCCTGGGGCGCTCCGTGCGTTCCTGGCTCGAGGCACTCGTGAAACGCGTTCCGACCGCTGTTATCTCAGGGCGTTCATTGGAAGATTTGCGATCACGTATTGGGACAACCGTGCCTTACTTGATCGGGAACCATGGCTCAGAAGGCTCGCATGTTGTGCTGGAGGACATGCAGCTTGTCCGAGAGACTTGCCAGGGTTGGCTGCAACTGATGACCGATCGATTTCAGACTGAGTTGGACCAGTCCGGGGTGCTCGTCGAGACGAAGTCCTATTCGTTCTCATTTCACTATCGAACGGTTGAGCGGCGTCATGAGGCGCGAGCGTTGATCTCACGTATTGTTGCTGAATTATCTCCTTCTCCCCGGATTGTTCTGGGGAAATCGGTCGTCAATGTCATGCCTCCGTCGGCGTGGCACAAGGGAACCGCGTTGCTGGACTGCATGCGGCGACTTGGCTGTACAACTGCCCTCTACGTGGGGGACGACGAAACCGATGAAGACGTGTTTGGCTTGGGCGATCACCGCATCCTGACCGTGAGGATCGGGAAGAAGAACACCTCATCCGCTCGGTTTTTCCTGAAACGTCAGACTGAAATTACACAGGTGCTACGATTGCTGGCAGAAAAGTGCGGTTAACCTACGCACGCCTGGAACGACTGGTGCGGTGTGTTCCTACAGTAGGAACAGATAGCTCGAGTTGTTGTGCGTGTTATTCAACCAACTGTGATCGTTCTCGTCCAAGAAGAAGATCGTAAGGAGCAAAGTCGTCGCTCAATATGACTCCGGAAGGCCACGGTTCAATTCGGCGGGTGCTTAGTAACGCGATGGTTTCCATCGGTAATCGCTGACGCAGTGCCATTTCAGAGATTCTCGTCTCGATCTGGTGTACCGACTCTGTTTCGATGAGATGCCCTCCAAAAAAGATCAAATTTTTGGCCGGGGTCATCCCCGTTTTCCATGGGCCTTCGACAGCGAAAGTAATAAGAGCTGGGAAGGCCTGTTTCATGGTTTGGACAACTGCCGCAGCTCGGGCAAGATCTCCCTCTTTTCCCGATGATGCCAGGTTGACCGCAAGGACTCCGTCCGCGTTCAAACGTGTCCGTACTAAGGAGTAGAACTCTGCCGTGGTGAGATGAAAGGGAATCATGTCTCGTGCGAAGGCATCGATCCACATGAGATCGTAGGTGCGGTCCATGGCATTCAGAAACGCCCGCCCGTCTCTTACGAAAACATGATGGTTGGCCGGGGGGTGATACTCGAAAAATTCTTCCGCCATGCGGACCACAACCGGGTCGAACTCCACGATATCCACTTCCAACGCCGGCCAATACTTGGCCAGCCATTTGGCTATCGAGCCGCCGCCGTGACCAAGAATGAGGCCGCGTTGTGGTCGCGGGGCTAGTGCCAGTGAGGAGACCATCATTTGGCTGTAGGGGAGAAACAGATACACGGGGTCGGCCATCCACATGGTGGCATGAAACGTTCGATCTAACACCAGATATCGAAACAGCTCGTCTTCTCGAATACGAACTTGCTGATAAGGACTTTCCTCTTGATGGATGGGGACCTTCAATCGTTGGAGTGGGTAGAGGGCGGTTGTTCCCAGTAAGGCGCAACAGCTCAGAACGATCAGCAAGACGATCCGGCTGGTCGAGGTTCCTTTCACGAGCCACCAGATCCCAAGTCCTACCTGTATACCGCCTAGCCATGCGACCAACGATTGACTTCCGAGCCAAGAGAGGAGGAAGAACGCCGTTCCCCAGGTTCCGGCCAAGCTCCCCACAGTCGAGAGGGCAATCATCCGCCCGGTTTGTCGACCGAGGTGATCCATGTCTGCCACCGCCAGTCGCAACATGGCTGGGAGCACACCGCTGAGCCCGAACGCTGGTGGTGCAAGCAGAACGGTTGCTGCAAGGCAGGGGCCCCAGCGCGGGTCTTGTACCAATTTCTCGATCTCGAAAAGGATGGGTTGGTTTGCCCACGCGATGAGAAAGGTCCACGCTCCAGAAAACAATAATAACGCCGCCAGTACCCGTCCATCGGTGTAGCGATCGGAGACCCAACCACCGAACGCGTACCCACTGCTCATGGCGGCTAGAATCACTCCTATCAAGGCACCCCACACGAACAACGAACTGCCGAATACCGGCGCCAACAGGCGACTGCCTAAGATTTCCAATGCCATGATCACTGCGCCGGTCACGAGAGCGGTCAAGAGCAAAAACCAACGGGGAATTTGTGAAATATGTGGGGGAGTCATTGATTGAGCTGAGGGGCCGAAAGGGCTCCTTATCCGTTCTTAAACGGCGTTGGATTGTACTCAACGCATTTTCAGAGAGTCAACGAAACGTACCAGACTACTCGTTTCAGACCGATCTTGGAATTCGTTGCTCGTGGTCATCCAGGTTGCTATACTCTCCATCGAATTACGTACTGCAAGGAGGACGGGGCATGCATATCAGTGTGATCGGAACTGGGTACGTTGGACTCGTTACTGGAGCTTGCTTTGCCGAGTTTGGTGTGAATGTCACGTGCATGGATAACGATGCTCAACGAATTGAAAAACTTGAAAAGGGAGAAGTTCCGTTTTATGAGCCGGGCATTACGGAATTAGTGGCGAAAGGGACTCGAGAAGGTCGGCTGAGCTTTACCACAGATATTGCCAAGGCCGTCGATAAAGCCTTGGTCATCTTTATTGCCGTTGGGACTCCGCCAAGGGGGGATGGTTCGGCCGATTTATCGTATGTCGAGGAAGTCGGCAAAGGAATTGCCCGCCACATGACCGGATATAAGGTCATTGTGACCAAGTCAACAGTTCCGGTTGGTACCGGTGAACGACTTCGTGAAGTAATCACGAAATCTCAGACAAACGCGTTTCGGTTCGACATCGTGTCGAATCCAGAGTTTCTCAGAGAGGGATCGGCGATCGAAGACTTCCTGCGCCCGAACCGAGTGGTTATTGGAGCCGATAGCGATCATGCTGTCGCCATCATGAAAGATCTGTATCGTCCCTTGTATCTGATCGAAACCCCGATCGTTGTGACCGACATTCCTACCGCTGAACTGATCAAATACGCATCAAACGCCTTCTTGGCGACAAAGATTTCATTCATTAACGAAATGGCTAACCTTTGTGAGCGCCTGGGAGCGAACGTTCAGATGGTGGCGAAAGGTATGGGTCTGGACAATCGTATCGGCTCAAAGTTTCTCCATGCGGGAGCAGGGTTTGGGGGATCGTGTTTCCCCAAAGATTTGGCGGCGCTGATTCAAGCCGGAGAACGTGTCGGTTACCCTGTGCAGGTCGCCCTTGCTGCTTCTAAGGTGAATGACGATCAGCGACACCGTATGGTGGACAAGATTCGTGATGCGGTGGGGGGACTCAAGGGGAAAACGTTGGGCCTGCTGGGACTCTCGTTCAAGCCCAACACGAACGACCTGCGAGAAGCCCCTGCACTTGCGATTAGTCAGGAGTTACTGAAGGAGGGCGCAACAGTGCGGGCATATGACCCGATCGCGCTTGATGAAGCGTGCCGGACGATATCGGCACTACAACCATGTATAGATGCCTACGATGCTGCGGAGGGAACGGATGCGTTGATCATCATGACCGAGTGGAATCAATTCCGAAGCCTCGACTTTGAGAAATTGAAAGGGATCATGAAATCACCTGTCTTGATTGACTTACGCAACGTCTACGATCCAGATCGAGTTGTGCATTACGGATTCCACTATGTATCGGTCGGTCGCTCCAGTAAGAGACCGTAAACCTTAATAATGATTCCGGAAAGCTAGCTCAGCCGTGGCAGCTCGGTCCTGACTGGCTCTTTGGATTTTGGCTTATACCCCATCCGATCCAAGACCTTCATGATTCGTGTTTTCAGCCGTTCATCGGCGTCGGTCAACGCAGTGGCCAGCGGTTCGACGGCCGGCTTACCGATCTTTCGAAGAATCTCGGTTGCCGATTGACGAATCTCATCTTCTTCCGAGACCAGTAGCGGAATCAGTGACGGGACAGACGGGCCACCTAACTTGATCAACGAATCGTACGCTCGTTGCCGGACATCACCAACCTCATCGTTCAATGCCGACACTAATGGATCGACGGCGCGGAGGTCTTTCAACTCACCCAAGACCTCCGCAGCATATTTGCGGTTCAACCAGTGAGAATCTTTCAGGTCAAGTAGCATCGCATCGGCCCTAGCGGTGTTCGGATCTTTCGCCCGAATTCTGAAGCTGGTGGCAACGCGCTTTCCACCTTCCTCCACAACACGGATGGTTGCCCCATCACCGGCTTTGAGTTTCTTGAGATCTTCCAGGGCCTCCTCAGCCACATCGAGGACGACGGTTTTGCCGTCGTAGGCCAGGAGCTCGACCTCGAGCTGCCTGCTCTCTGGGTTGACCGCGACAACTCGTTCCGTCACGAGATTGAAGCCGTCTTTCTTATCTCCACCTTTAGGAGCAATCTGAATCAACTTTGGAGCTTCGTCCGCCATGTGTAGCATTCCTCTTTTGAAATAAGTTATTGCGATTCAGGTTTCCAGCCGAGACTCACCAACACGGCGTCGACCGTTTCCTGCACCATTGTGTTCTCATCTTCCCGCAGCGCCAACAAGGGTTGAATGGCGTCTTTGGCACCGAGCCGAGCGAGCGATTCAGCGGCATTCCGTCGGACCAGCCAGTCTTCATCCTTTAAAGAATCGATCAATGGCGTGATTCCCCTTGGATCACCAATTTTCCCCAACGCCTCCGCCGCATGACGACGAACCATCCAATTGGACCCCAGAAGCCCATCGATCAATGCTTCGACTGCCCGCACATCGCCGATTTTTTTCAGAACTCGGGCCGCATCCTCACGCAGGGTACTGTCCATGAGCGCGTCGATGAGTCCAGGCACTGCTTGCGGATCGCCGATCCGTTCCAGAGCCCATACCGCCGCCGTGCGCACCGCGCCGTCTCGGTCCTGAATCGCTCTGACCAGTGGCTCCACGGCCCGCCTGTCACGCAACTTCCCGAGTGCCGAGGCCGCCTGTTCTCGAATCGCCCATGAATCGTCCAACAACGCGTCGATCATCGGTTCCGCGACTGATGGCCCCATGCGGACCACCGCGCTAGTCGCGGCTTCTCGAATGACCGCATCCTCATCGGCCATCAAGTCGATCAATCGAGGAAGTGCTTCCGGTCCAGTCTGGCCGAGGCTTGCGATGGCGTGATCGCGCAGGGCTTCGTTGTCATCGTGTAACGCCTGGATCAGTTGCTCAATTCGACCGGATGCTCCCTGTTCAGTCATGCTCAGTGTCCTCTATGCGGGTTTGGGTTTCCATAGCCGTGATCGCCTCGAGTTTATCGGCGATCAGGCCGGCATTGTAGGCCACCAGGCCATCACGATCGGTCTTGAGCCGATCAAACAGGTCTTTGTGCGGACGCAAACTCCCCACATCCTTGATCTTGGCCAAGGCTTCCATGGCAAACACGCGCAACGGACGGATTGGAATGGCGTCAAGATAGAGATGAGTCGGACGCGCATCGCCGATCAACCCAAGCGCCTTAATGGCCAACTCTTTGACGCCGGTGTCTTTGTCATGCTCCAACCGTTTCATCAATGGCTCGACTGACCGGACATCTCCGATTTTCCCCAGTAAGTCCGCGGCTGCCTCACGTACAAGCCAGTCATCGTCTTCAAGGTACTCGATCAGGATTTCTACGCTCGGTCGTCCGATCCTGAGTAAATCGATGACCGTGGCCATACGCGCCTCCTCACGTTCGCTGGCTCCTTCGACGTCCCGCAATGCATTAAACATCGCATCCATCCGCTCGCGGATCGCGGTCAATTTTTTCAACGTGCCGACGGCGATGTCCCGGACAGCTGGTTGACCCATCGCATCGATAAACGCGTCGATTGAACGGGGGTCCAATAATTGATCCAACATCAAAGCTGCGGCAATTTGTGCATCCTGTTCGGGATGTTTCAACATCTCGCATAACGGCAGGATGGCGGTTGGAATTGCTCCGATCAAATGCGTCAGCACCTGCCTTGCCGTACCGTCCGAAGTTTTAGGAAGCAGGGCAACCAACGCGCGCGCGGTGTCCGTATCGAGTACTCCCGCCATTTGCTCGAGAGCCGTTGCGCCCGCACCTCGGACAACCTCCTCATCATGTTCGAGGAGGTCGACAAGGGCCACGCCGGCTTGCGGGTCTTTAATGCGGGCCAACATCGCTGCGGCTTCTTTCTTCAACTCAGGTGGTCCAGACCGTAGTGCCTCAATGAGCGCTCGGACAGAGCGAGGGCCCCCTGCCACACAGGCTGCCGTCGCGCGCATGCGTCGCCAATCCTCTTCGTGGATCAGTTCCGAGATCAGTGTCTCGATCGTCTCGTTCGACATGGTATTCAACGATGAATGGTCGACATCCGCCGCGGTCTCCATCCAGCCAGAGTCAATGTTTCACGGACGTGGAAGCGGAGATTGTCGTCTTGTGAATGGTTCAACAGCGGAATCAGAAAAGGAATGACCTTTGAGCCAAATTCAGCCAACGCCGATGCTGCCTCTGCTCTTGTCGATGTCGGCTCTAACGCCGCAACGAGCGAGGGAATTGCCCGATCGTCCCCGATCTTGCCCAGGGCGCGTACCGCCGCGCCTTGGGTGATGAGTGCCTCAGTCCATTGATCGCCGTAGCTGCCCACCGTCTTCGTTATTTCAGGAAGACCAGCTCCAGTCACGAGCTCGATCAGCAGCGGAACTGCCCGAGTATCACCGATTCTGCCGAGTGCTTGGACTGCCACGGTTTGCAAACCAGGCTCACGCATGGCCGTCAACAAATATTCAACGGATCGAGGATCTCCGATCTCCCCCAGGGCCCGTACCGCATCTTCGCGAACCGCAGAATCCTGATCGTTGAACAACGCCGACAGCAGTGGCTCCACCGCCTGGGGCGATTTAGTCTTGCCTAATGATTCCACTGCGTGGAGACGAACGAGCCATTCGTCATGCCGCAAGGCGTTCACTAACGACGGGATTGCTGCGTCGCCGATTGCAGCTAGTACCGCAGCGGCTTCCTCTCGCACCGCTTTAACCTTGTCTTGGAGCAGCGGAATGAGAGGCGCGATGGCATTGGTATGGCGCACCAAACCTAGCGCCTTGGCCGCGTGCATCCTCACGATCCAATCATCACTGCGGAGGGCCTTGATGAGGGAATTGAGCACACGTTTGTCCGCGATCGTGGACAAAATTGCCGACGCTGCTTCCTGGACTGGAAGGTCAGAATGATCGAGACAGACACCAAGGGCCTCGACCGACGGCGCGCCAATCGCACGTAAGGCCTCAATCGCCGCCTCACGAACGGAACGGTCCGGATCTCGAAGAAGGGCAATCAGGGGAGTCACTGCACGGGGATCCTTGAAGGTGCCAAGCAGATTGGCAGCTTCTTCGCGTATGGCCCAGTCTTCGTCTCTGAGTGCAGCGATCTGTTCAGATACCGCATCGGTCATGGTGATAGCTACCCTCGATGTGGCTCAATTATGCCATGTCGCCGGACGGCCCGAATCGTCCGGTTTGTCCCAAGGGACGATCGACTCGCAGATTGTCGGCTTGACTCGAGCTGATTTCCACCGCTTCATCAGAGGGCGTCCATCCAAGCTTTTCCAAGGTTTCTAGTGCTATTTGCTTCAAGGCATCTTTTGCCGTCAACCGTACAGACGCGTAAGAAAGCACTCGCTCTTTTTCGGCCTCGACTTCGGAGGCTTTGGGATCGTAGAGGAAGGCGATCAGCGGTTCGATCGCTGCATCGCCGATAATCGTCAGCGCGAACGCCGCCTTTTCACGCAACACGCCATCCTTCAGTAACATGATCAAATCCGGGATGACACGAGGGTCGCGAAATTGTCCCAGGGCAGTGGCCGCTGCTTCCTTGATGAACGCATCTTCACTGACGATGCACCCAGGTGTCGGCGAGCCTTCTTGCTTGATCCCTTTTCCCTTCAGGGCATCCAACACGGCCGACAGCGCGCGTGAATCGCCGATCATGCCGAGGGAGGCAATGGCATGTCGCTTCACGGCTCCGTCTTTCATCGCTTCTATGAGCGCGTCAATGGCTCGAGCGTCGCCGATCATGCCGAGCGCGATGGTCGCGTCTTCGCGAACAGCCCGGTCCGAATCTTTGAGGGCGGCAATCAGTGCATCCACCACCTTTGCGTCTCGAACCCAGGTCCTGCCGATTTGATAGTCCGTCGTCATTCCGCCCAGCGCGCGGGCGGCGTGACATCGGACCACGAAGTCTTTGTCCTTCAAGCTTTCGATCAGCGGATCGACCGAGGGATGTCCGATGTAGACCAGTGCGGTTCCAGCTGTTTCACGCACAATCTTCGAAGAGTCTCGGAACAGTTTAATCAAGGCCGGAACGGCTTTTGGATCGGCGATTCTGCCCAGTGCTTCGGCAGCGGCACTCTTGACCGCTCCGTCCCGATCGCGACAAGTGAGGATTAAGGCATCGACTGAACGTGGGTCCTTGAGCTTGCCGGCGGACTTCGCGGCGTGCTCACGTACGCGCCACCGCTCATCCTTCAGCCCCGCGATCAGTCGGTCGAGCACGCTCGGGCCCATTCTTGCTGTTGCGTCGACCGCTTGATCCCGCACTTCCATGATGGAATCGTTGAACAGAGCGATCAGGGCTTCGAGAGCTTTCGGCCCGCCGATTTTTGCAACACCGCATCCAGCGTGAGCGCGGACGGACCAGAAGTCATCGCTGCATGCGCCGATCAGCGCCTCTAAAGTCGCGGGGTCGCCCAGGTCCGCAAGAGTCTTCGCTGCCTCCTCACGGGTGGCATCGTCCACGTCTTCAAGCGCTTCTAAGAGATCTTCCAGTGCGTCAGCCATCGTTTGGTTGCTGCTCGTAGTAGGGGTCGCGCTGTCCGCCGTGAGGGTACATCCGTTTGCACGACACGACCAGGGTCTGGGTCCCACGGCCACCGACACACTGATCCAATGATGCTGAGAAATCGAGCGTGCCGTTCAGATTGACGGTAAAGGGAAAGTCGAAGGTGAAGCCGATAAACTTGTACTTACCCGGACGCAACTGCAATTCGCGAAGTTCCGATGTCTTGGGAGCATCGAGCGAGTCGAGGTCGGAATTCCAGATCGAAGGGGTGATGCCCGGTATTTGCCACCATGAAGTGGGCACCAACTTCGTGGCATCGATGGTAATTGAGTGTTCTTTGAGACGAGCCGATGGCTCTCCGGCAAAGCTCCATTGGGCAGAGGCAATCGTCAGCAAGCCAGCCAGTGCCCACCCAAATACGAGGACCCGCCGTCGTATCACAATGTCGTCGTGCATGGGCCGTTAACGTTTCTTAGCGCGCGGTACAGGGCGCTTAGCTGCCGCGGTGGTTTGAAAAATTTCTTCCACGACCTTACTGTCCCACTCGGTGTGGGTCTCGAGCCTGAGGATTCGCATCACCGTGGCTCCGGTGTCGATAATGGACACCGGTTGATGGATAGTTTGGCCGCGCTTGATCCCGGCGCCTGAGACGATCCAGGGAACGACCGGTGCGTCGACCGTTAGGGTCTCAGCGTCAGGATCGGTTCCCTTCCCGCTGAGAGCCGTGACGATGACAGTGGTGCGGTCTAAGAGCTTGTGGTACTTGAATAGATCAAGAACGGACTGCATCGAAGCGTCGACGGTTTGTAGGGCCTCTCGATACTCCTTTGAATTCCAGCCGTGCGTCACACCGGCTCTACCTGCCTCTGGAAGATGAACCACCAACAAATGGGGTAGTGAGTGCACCGCATGGCCGTAGCCATGCCCACTGGCGGCCTTCTGGAAATACTGCTGGATGTAGGCGACGAGTTTTTGAGGGCCGCACTCGGGCCGCAACGCTCCGCAGAGTTGATAGTCGGTATAGGGAGTGGGCTTAGCCAGCTGATAGAGGGACTCTTCCATGAAAAAGATGGCACTATCACGGCCTCCGCTCAAATCCAGATAATCGAAGAGACTGGGTGGGCGTGGGTAGCCTCGGCTGAATTCAAATGAGTTCCAGGTGATTCCATGTTTTTCTACCGGCATGCCCGTAATCAGTGAGGCCATCGTAGGCAATCGCAGGGCCGGCCCGACCCCGCCTGCGGTCCAGGTGACCGACCCTTCCGTGATCAGCTTCTTCAGGACCGGCATCCCGGCAACCTTGAGCGAATCGCGACTAAATCCCTCCAGAACAAAAAGGACGACATGTTCTGCCTGAGAGACAGAAGGAGGAGCCTTCTTGCCGGCGGGGGTGGCCGCATTGAGGCGGGCTGGGATCCCGATTTCAAGCACTAGGGCCAGTAACCCAAGAACGATCAACGAAAAACACCGGGAAGGAGGTAACATAACGAAAAATAATCCTCATGTTTCCAAGTATGTTAACTGGTACCCTAACATGCAAATTTTCAGGAAGGCAAGGTGGGGCAGCGCTTTGGCCAAACGCTGGCCAGACTACGTTCTGGGTGTTAAGCTGAAAATATTACCGTTTCCTCTACTCTTTTGACCGAGTTCTTCTTCTGAGGATAAGGGTAGGTGATGTCCGGTCGAATATGTCAACCGCCTCTTCCCCCGAACTGCCTGCCGAGCAATCTTTTTTACTCTCTTGCTTTTTGCTTCGCGCTCGCGGCGATGTGTTCATTCGTCGCCCCGGCGCTAGCTGACATCCGGGTCGTTAATGCACAAGGCGAACATCGAATGGGGGACCGTGATACCCGTGAAGATGCGATCAGGCTCGCGACCGAAGCAGCCAAACGGAACGCGCTTGAGCAAGTCGCAACATACCTAGAAAGTGTCACCGTCGTCAGTGATATGGACGTGACCAAAGACGAAATCCGCACCTACACGGCCGGATTGGTAATCGTGCTCACCCAAAATGTCACCACGACCCTCGATGGCGACGTCGTGGTGGTGCGTGTGGACCTTCTTGCGCAGATGGACACGGAGGAAGTGGCGCAGGCGATCACGGGACTGCGTGAAAACGAAGATGCCCGTGCCCAGCTGGTTGCCATGAAGCAGGAGAATGAACAGCTTCAGGATGAGCTAAACGCTGTGAATCAGACCCTGGGCAGCGCGTCGACTCCGGCCCAAGTCCAGCAGGCTGCGCAAAAGCGGAAGGAAATCCTCAATCGTGTACAATCGAACGCCATGGTGTCGCAAGCCTGGACGAATTGGATTTTGGTCTCGCCGGGCGGCATTCCTCAAGGCCTGCTGAATAGCGCGAGCGGTCTCTCTCCGACCAACCCGCATGTCGCTATCGCGCAACAGATCATCAACAGCAGGCAACCCCAGGCTCCACCTCAACCACCCAGGCCTGGGAGTAGGCCTGGTCGGATGCCGAGCCATGAGCTGGTTCCGCCTCCCGGTGTGTCGGGGGCGCCTCGTCCGTCCAATGAAATCATTCATGGTAGTCCTCGGTCACAGCAACCACGCTCTCAGTACAGGTGAGGATCGTTCTTGGGGGTCTCGGGGAAAGTTTTCGAGTTTGCGGAGAAACGCATTGGCGAATAACGTTGAAACTATCGCCGTTCTTGCTGCTCTCTGGATCGTCGGGGGAATGGTTCTTGCGGCACAGGCAGGTGAAGTCGGTCACGGTGCGTATTCTGCGGATCAGTATTGGATCGGCAAGGGACAGGGCGATCTCACCAAAGGCAAGGTGGTGTGCCAGCGTGTGTCGGAGCTTTCAGCCAGGACCGATTTAGCCAAGCAGATTCGTGTCCTCGTGAAGGAACATATGGTCGATCGTGTTCGCGAACGGTCGGGGCATGAGAGCGAGCAGGACATCGAATTGACTCGCGAGGAGATTGTTCAGGAATATCTGCAAGATGTGAAGATCGTCGACCGCCGAATCGATGAAGAAAATAAGATTTGCACCGCGACAGCTGTTATGCCCAAGAGCCGCGTTCAGTTGAAACCAACCACAGATCAAGAATCCAACCCGACTCGCCTTCCATAATCGTCTCCGTGGTATTGTTGCAGCTTCGAACCGATATCGGATATGTAATCCAACATGCCAGTCGAGAATAACTTCCAGCACGACGAGCTGTCGAGGAAGAACCCTGGTGAGCGGTTCGCTGTGGCTGACCTCGCCGATGTCACGCCGCCGGAATCGCTGGCCTGGGATGAAGCCATGGCCGAGTGTGGGGTGCATCTCTCTCAGGCCGGTGTCGCAAGCATTCTCTTCCTTCATGGTTCACTCCATGGCACCGATGTGTTCGGCATGCAGCGGCTGGACGAGGTGGGCGGGCTCAAACGAGGGTACTCACGAGGTGTGTCTGGGCTCGATGCCTTGCTCGCAGCCATGCGTGAGGAGACCAACGGCATTCCCTTACTGCCTGGTGGATTGAAGCCGCCGCTCAAAGACGATGATGAGACGAAAGCCTTGCTGGATGACCAGATTGGGGATGCGGGGAACTTCACCGACGCCTATGTTCAATTGTTCAAAAAGGCCATCAACAAGAATCTGTCTCAACCGATTTCGTGTATCAGGTACCTGTGGTCATCCGAACACCATCATCTCGGTCGGGCGTCGGCCGCCGTTTCTTTGCTCGCGCAACTGCATAGGCTTTGCAAGGAGCATAACCTCAGCAGGGGAAACCGAATTCTAATTCAGGCGCATGGGCAGGCCGGGCTGGTGCTGGCACTTGCATCGAATCTTCTCTGCCCCACCCCGATTACCGGGCGGGCCAAGTTGTTGGATATTCTCACCGAGTATGCCGACCAGACGACTCAGTCGGAGCTTACCGACACGATCAAACTCATCGAGCCGTTGCTTGCGGCAGGGGAGTTGCTCAACGGACGCGCCCTCGACATCGTCACCTATGGGACCCCGGTTCGCTATGGGTGGGACCCTTCCGGCATCGGACACCTGCTTCATGTTGTGAATCACCGCAGCTTGCGGACAGATGGCAAGAGCTGGCTGGCCAAGATGGAGCTGCCTCAGATTACGATGGAGATGCCGATCGCCTGGGGCGGAGACTATCTTCAAGAACTGGCGGTGGCAGGCACTGATGCCGTCCCACGGGCGGAATCGGCCAAAGCGGCGAACAAAAGAGTGTGGGAGATGGTCGAGCCGTACGATGGATTCGAACGTTGGCTGGAATGTGCCAGGCGCGCCGTGCGTTTCCCTGGTGAAGGGCGCTGTCTCCTCGTTGATTGCAAGGACAGTACCGGATCGACGAATCCTCGCGACCATTACTATGGCCACGCCGTCTATACGCGACGGCATGCCCTACTGTTCAACACGATGCAGATTGTCCGTGCCTTCTATGAATCTTAGGCATCGTCCTTGTCGGTGTTGGAAGCCGTTACAGGTTCACTGCCACTACTGGATGACGCGTCGTGCGAATCTGGATTGAAAGCCGCCGGCAATACCTCTTCAACCCGTTCAGCTAGGATGAAGGTTAGTTCGTCTCGCACTTCCTGCGGGACATCCTTGAGATCTTTCTCATTGGCCTTCGGCAGGATGATCCGCGTGATTCCCGCGCGATGGGCCGCCAGCACTTTCTCCTTGATGCCGCCTACCGGTAACACGAGCCCGCTTAGGCTGATTTCACCTGTCATGGCTGTGTCGCTTCGCACGGCTTTCCCTTCGTAGGCGGAGGCCAGAGCGGTGGCCATCGTGATTCCAGCCGATGGACCATCTTTCGGAATGGCTCCTGAGGGTACGTGGATATGGACTCCATTCCGTTTAAAACGCGAGATGTCCAAACCCATACTCTCGGCATGCGACCAGAGATAGCTTCTCGCTGCCCGCGCAGACTCCTGCATGATATCGCCCAGCTGTCCCGTCAGCGTCAGCTCATGGCTACCGGGGAGTAGAGTGGTTTCAATATAGAGCACATCTCCACCAGTCGGGGTCCAAGCAAGACCGGTGGCGACGCCGGGAGGCAGAGTCTTCCGGGCCTCCTCTGGCATAAACCGTTCGGAGCCCAACCACTCACCGAGTATGTCGGCCTGAATGGTGACCGGCTGTCGTGCCTCGTCTTCAGGGAGGTCGGCGAACGTCAAGGCTACTTTTCTGGTCAATCGACCCAGCATCTGCTCGAGTTGGCGCACGCCGGCTTCGCGGGTATAGCGCGAGATGACGAGATTCAGGACGTCGTCCGTCAGCACCACTTCGCTATCTGCGATGCCAGCCTCCTTAAGCCGTCTCGGCCACAAGTAGCGACGGGCAATTTCGGCCTTCTCCCGCTCGCTGTAACCTTGAAGGCGGATGACTTCCATCCGATCCAACAGCGGCTGGCTGATAGTGTCGAGGGTATTGGCCGTGGTGATGAAGAAGACCTTCGACAGATCGAACGGGAGATCCAAGTAATGGTCACGGAATGTGTGATTCTGTGCCGGGTCGAGAATCTCTAACAGCGCTGCTGCCGGATCCCCTCGGAAATCGCGGCCCATCTTATCGACTTCGTCGAGCATCAAGACCGGGTTATTGACCCCGGCACGGCGGATCGCCTGAATGATGCGGCCTGGTAATGACCCAACATAGGTGCGGCGATGGCCGCGCAGCTCGGCTTCATCATGGACCCCGCCGAGGCTGAATCGTTCGAAGGTCCGGCCCATTGCCCTCGCAATCGACTGCCCTAGGCTCGTCTTGCCGACGCCGGGAGGACCGACAAGACAAAGAATCGGGGCCTTGGCTCTCGGGTTCAGCTTCAAGACTGCCAAGTGTTCGACGATCCGTTCTTTCACCTCTTTGATGCCGTAATGATCCTCGTCAAGCACCTGACGCACGGTGGAGAGATCGAGATGTTCTTCAGACGCTTTCTTCCAAGGAAGTTCGAGGACCAGCTCCAGGTACGTCCGAAGAACCTGATGGTCCGGCGATGTCGGCGGCACCTTGCCTAACCTGGTAACTTCGCGTTCCACTTCCTTGCGAATATGATCAGGCAAGTCTGCCTCGTTGATTTGCTTCTTCAGGCGAGACACTTCGTTCTCGTCGTCCTCGCCTTCGCCCAACTCTTGCTGAATGGCTTTCAGCTGTTCGCGCAGAATGTACTCTCGTTGGCTTTTGCCGATCTTTGTCTGTGCGTCTTTTGCGATCTTCTCCCGTAGTTGAAGTATTTGGAGTTCTTTCGAAAGCGCGGCGTAGAGACTGCGCAACAGTTCGAGAGTTGAGGTGCATTCAAGCAGACGCTGTTCCTCCGCGACGTTGAAGTTGACCAAGGAGGCAATGCGATAGGCCAACGAGAGGGAGTCGTCCTCATTGCTCAGCACTGCGCTGACTTCCTGGACACCCGGTGCTTCAATGAGCCGGGGAAGGTCGGACAGGAGTTCCTGGATGGCTCGATGCAGCGCTTGGACTTCAGGTCCGCTGCCGGAAGGACGCTCCAGCGTACGAACTCGAACCGTGGCATAGGGAGTGGACTGTTCTTCTTTTAGAAGGACGACTCGGTCCAACCCTTGGACGAGGGCGTGAATTGGTCCTTCCGACGATTGCCCCAGTTGTTTGACGATCGCCTTCGTGCCGATCGGATAGAGATCCGTCAATCCTGGTTCCTCAGTTTGAGGATCTCGCTGAGCCACGACCACGATCATCTTCTCTTCGGTCTTCATGGCCGCGTTGACGGCCGCAATGGACCGTTCTCGCCCGATCGTCAAGGGCATCATCACTCCAGGAAACAGGACCGTCCGTTTGACGGGAAGTATTGGCAACGTCGATAAGAGATTATTATTTTCCATCGAGACCTATCTCCTTGCCTTGCTGAGAGTTCAAAGCATTATACCAACCTGATAGGTTCCCCTGCACGGAAGTCAAGGGGAAGGGGTCGGGGGGGGGGGAGCATTGCTATAATCCTTGAGCCACGTCACTCGCCTGTCAATGCGAGACTCTGTCCGACAGACGGCTGCCGGGACAGGGGCGTTGAAACAGTAGTCCCCGTTACGACGTTGCTTCGATGTCGGCGATGAGGTACGCGATTATGACTCTGGCGTCGCCGATCGGATCAGTGGTGAACGGGGCCGCGTCTCGCTGGGTGACGGTCGTGCTCAATCGCTCCGCCGCCTGGCGAATGAGAAGCGGGAAGGACGATTCCTGCTGAATCTGACGGAGGTGGGCCATCGCATCCCCGCGCCAGGGTGGGATAGCGCAACGCACCAGCCTCGCTTCGGTGGCCAGGGCCACAGCTCGGCGGGCACATACGCGCGCCTTGCCGTCGTTGCCATTCTTCCACGCTGCTTCGGCAGCGACAAGTTCTTGTTCAATCGGCGACGCCTGGGCCATATGCTCTCCGATGGGATGAGGCTAACTGCCGGGAGCATACGAATTCAGCGCAATGGTTGCAACTCACGCGATGGATTGCGAGAGACCAATCACGAGAGACGAGACAGGAGTTCGAATGAGGCGGTGGGAAGACTGCTCGTTTTAGGGATTGCCTGCATGATGTTTTTGCATCCGGACAGGGCCAATCCTTAATCTGAGCGTGGGATGTCGGGGCCTAAGGAGGCGTCAAATGGAGGAGGACCGGTCGATGCGAGTCATTGTGGTCGGCGCATCAACGATTGGATCCGCAGTGGTGAAGTCTGTTCCGTACGTGTTGATCTTGTAAGCAGCGACATCTAAGTCCTGATCCTTTTCCTCAGAAGGAATATTTTCTAGCTTAATAAAGCTTTGATTCTGAATATCCATGGCCATATCCTACTCTTCCAATCGATCGATTGTCTCCATACATGTCTAAGCTGGCGGCTTGAGTTCGCAGCTGACCACACCTTGGTCGGTCACATTCTCCTTCTCGCTCTGCTACCAGTCTGCCCCCAGTCGATCGATGACGATCTGATGGACCACGGAGTAGTTGCCGAGGGTCGCCAGATAGACCGCCGTTTCAGCCACATCGAACGGATCGATCATCTCACTGCGCAAAATCTCCTCCGGTGAGGCATCGACGAGTTCGTCGGCCACCCCGCCGGGGCAGATGGCGCTCACTTTAATGTGATGCGGGCGGCCTTCGTCGGCCAGCGACTTCGTCAACGCCATGATGCCGTGCTTCGACGCGCTATAGGTGCCCGTGCCTGCCCAACCCTGCACGCCTGCGACACTCGACATATTGATGATTGTCCCGCCGCCTTGCTTCTTCATCTGCTTGAATCCGGCCCGGCAACAGAAAAATGTTCCGCGCAGATTCACGTTCATGACCTCGTCGAAGGCCGCCGTCGTGGTCTCGGCCAATCGTCCGCCCGCGATGACTCCCGCATTGTTGACCAGAATGTCCAGCCGCCCGTAGCGCCTCACGGTCTCATCAACCAGTCGTTCCACCTGGCGTTCATCGGCCACGTCGGTTTGAACGGCCCAGGCCTGACCGTCGCTCTTCGTGATCTGCGCGACGGTTTCCTCGCAGAGTGTCATTCGTCTTGCCGTGACGACCACATTCGCGCTTTCAGCTCCGAAACGCAGCGCGATGGCTTTCCCAATCCCACTACTACTGCCGGTGACGATCGCAATCTTATCTTTTAGCCGGTGCATCGGTTCGCCTTAATCTTCGGCTCGATCAATCGCAGATCAAGTTGACGTATGTCGTGTGTGAGATCCTTGATCGATTCGACCTGTGCCGTACATGTCTCGATGGGTATGAGGGTAGGATTTTAGCAGGATTCTGAAAAGATCTGCCAGGCAGAATGGGGGAACGCGGGTGTTGCTCGATGCTTTCTTGTACGAGCACAGGCGATGACCGAGCCACCTCAGGCTGACGTGATATCGAAACCCAAGGCACATGGAGGAGCTAAGTCTGCACAGGTGGAACGAGACGTCGTCTTGCGCCACCTTGGACAATCACGAACTCATACAGCCGGCATTCCAACGCCCCGTTGAACAGTGGAATACGTTTTGACGGCGTCAATCCAATCAGCTTCGGCACGCGGGCATCGCCGGTTAGGACATAGGCCCGCCAGCCGGCGAACCGCTGTTTCAGCCAATGGCCAAGCCTCGGGTAAAACGACTCCAATTCGTCCGCATTGCTAAGGCGGACGCCATAGGGTGGATTGATGACCATCACGCCCTGCTCGGATGGCGCTTCGAGTTCGAGAATGTTGCTCTGCTTCAACCGGATGTCGTTGACGACTCCCGCGCTTTGAAACGTCCGTTGCGTGATCTTCACCATCGCGGGATCATGATCAGAGGCATATATGGCGGCCGGCACCTGAGCTACTTGCTTGGCCCGTGCCGCTTCGCGTTGCTGGTCCCATCGTGTCGCGTCGTAGACGAGTAGCTGTTCAAAGCCAAAGTTGCGTGAAGCACCCGGCGCGATCTGGCGCGCCATCAAGGCGGCTTCGAGCGGAATGGTCCCGCTCCCGCACATGGGATCGAGCAGGATGTCTGTCGGTGTCCAACCGGCAAGGCGTAGCATGCCCGCCGCTAGATTTTCTCTCAGTGGCGCTTCGATGGGGCCCGTTCGATGGCCACGCTTGAACAATGGTTCGCCCGAGGTGTCGAGATAGAACGTGATGGTGCTCTGGTCGAGAAAGGCATCGACCTTGATGCTCGGGCGCTGGGTATCGACACTGGGTCGTTTGTGGCGCGCGCTGACGAACTTGTCGCAGATGGCGTCTTTGATCCGGAGAGTCAGAAAGTCCAAGCTGGGGAGGGGACAGCGGCGCGCGCTGACCTTCACCTTGATCGTTTGAACGGGTGTGAACCAATTGGGCCAGGCGAGCGCATAAGCGGCTTGATAGATATCCTGTTCTGTTTTATAGCCACACTGGCCGACTTCCCAAAGGACGCGGCTGGCGATGTGCGATTTGAGATTGACCCAGGACATGGTCGACCAGGGGGCGCTGAAGCCGACGCCGCCTTCTGTCTTGGTCGTCGCCGGCACGTCGAGCTGATGGAGTTCCTCTTCGAGGACGCCTTCGAGCCCGCGCGGGCAGGGTGCAAAGAATCGAGGTTTTGTGCTATCCATCCTTACCTATTTCTTTGTGAGACCCCGCCGTGAAATTCTGTAGTGCCTGTGGAGCCTCAGTCAGTCAGAAGATCCCGCCTGGCGACAATGTGCTGCGCTACGTCTGCGAGCACTGCCAGGCTATTCATTACCATAATCCCAAGATCGTCGCAGGTTGTATTGCCGAATGGGAGGACCGGATTCTCCTCTGCCGGCGCGCGATTGATCCGCGACTAGGGCTCTGGACCTTTCCCGCCGGATTCATGGAAATCGGCGAGACGACGGAAGAAGCCGCGGCCCGGGAGACGAAGGAAGAGGCGCTGGCCGAGGTGGCGACTCTCTCGCTCTACGCCGTGTTGAGCATGCCGAATATCGGTCAGGTCTACATGGTGTTTCGTGGCCGGATGCTCGCGCCGACGTTCGGTGCCGGGGCTGAAAGCCTGGAAGTGGATTTGTTCAAGCGGGAAGACATTCCCTGGGACAAGATGGCCTTCCCGGTCGTGGCTGAGGCGCTCCGCTGCTACGTGCGCGATGCCGAGACCGGCCAGTTCCCGCTTCAGTTAGGCACGGTGCTCGAACGGTATCCTAGCTAACGCCGTAGTCGTTCTTTAGCGGCTATTTCAATCCTGATCGTGGAATGATCGCGTGGATGTCGACGAGCTGTTCTGTGCGGTCGATGGCATAGAAGATCCGCCAGTCTCCCACGGCGTACTTACTGAGTCCCGGCAGGTCGTTCGCAATCGGTTCATGGCGCAGGTTGTCGACATTGGAGGCCAGCCACTTGCACTTGTCGAGGAGCCGTTGGGCCATGGGCTGGTCGATCGAGGCGAGGTCTTGCGCGGTGTCGGGTTGAAAAGCGAGACGGTACCAAGGCATCAGAGTCCTACCACCGAAGGCCGAGCCGCGCGGCTATTTCATCGCCGGAGAACCTGTCTCGGTTTGCCAACGACTGTTTGAGGCGGGCTCTGAGCGAATCGCCGAGTTGGAGACCGAGATCGGGATCGCCGATCAACTCGCGAATCCGATCGTCCACGAAACCCCGTACCAGCTCCTTCAGTTGTTCCGTCGACAACGACGAGAGGTCCATGGAAGGAGAATACGAGTCAGGATGTAGGGAATGCAATGGGTCGGACAGCCGACCGTAGTCGATATGACGACCAGTATCGACTTATCTTGCCAGTCTACCGGATAGGCCTGGGTTCTAGGCAGGAGGAATGTCAGTGTTCTGCTTGTTGTCGGCGTATTCTGCGAGCACACGCTGGAGGCATCGTTCGATGGTGGCGGCTTTGTTGAGGACAACGTCGTCAGCCATAGACGAGCCCACGCGCGGTGATGCCCTTCAGGATGTCTCGTCGCTCCTGGTGGCACCTCCGTGGAGGGCTATTATTTGAGGTGTCCGTCAAACCCGGGCAGGCTCAGGCTACTTTTCTAGCAGAGTCTGAGTGCAATGTGGCTTTGGCGGGATGTGTGATTGAGTTGTGAGTGGTGATGAAAGGTCGGGGATGAGGCAGATGGCACTAGATTCAAAATCCATTAACCTACAGGACATTTTTAGGGGTGATTTGTTCAATCGCAAGATTCTGCGTGCAGGGTGTTGATGCCAGATGCCTAGCTGTAAAAACAGGTTACGCCTTCAACCATTTCACCGTTGGCAAGACTAGGGCCTGTCCGAGGTTTTGAACAGGCGAGCAGCTTCTTAGCTGGCAACCTTACTCCGAGAGGTACTCCAACCATTCCGGGTGTTTCGTTCGATCAGCCCGCAATTCAACGCCGAATCGTCGGCCGTCGACCCAAGAGACGATGGCCTGAGGGATGCAGAGCGGGGACTCCAAATCCGGCAACTCAAGGAACAGTCCCAACTCCATCCCTACCGTGACACGTTTGTTCCCTTGAATCCCGAATCCGTATCGGCTGAGATCGGTGATGGTCCCATTGCCGATGAGAATGTTGTCACCATCGGAACCGGAGTATCGGACCTTAAACTTTCCCCCGATGCGAGGCTCTCGCCGTCGATCAGCGCCGGGATTCGCTACTTCTTCCTTGGCCTTTGCTGACGACTTCCACCACCCCACCGGTTCCTCCTTACGAGCAGGCTGTTGAAAACCTATGTTGACGATTCAGCCAACAGCGTTGTTGAACGATCACGGTTGCCACCATCTAGAGAGGTGGCCTAGGTCTTGGGAAGCCCTTCTTTCTGAAGTATGACGGCCTGGCCTGCCGTTACGGAGAGCTGTTCGACCGCTCGTTTCAGTCGTTCTTGTTCGGTAGGCGCCATCGATGAAAACTCGACACCGATGCCGTGAGATCCCGTCCATCGGACGGTCGCCCTGTTGATGTGAATGGGTGTAGCCTCGCCGGGCAGGTCAACCAGAAGCTCCAGCTGCATGCCGGTAAACGGTCGTATAACACTCTCTAGCCGACAACCCTTCAAGGACAGATCCTTCACGGAGGCGTTGTATCGAAGCTTGTCCCTTTGAACCAACGTGCTGGATATAGCAACCGGATAGCGAGGGAATTTCCGAACAACCATGCCTATGTCCTCATCTCTTGTCGCTGGCCGTTCGCCGGCTCGCGAGCTATAGTGGAATTCAATCCACCTGAATCGATGTTGTCTCTATTAGAGCATTCTACTGAGTAGACTATTTGTCCGAACTCATCTTGTCAACGAAAAGCCGGATACCAACAGTCATTAGGTAGAGAGGCACGAAAGGGGGGGTGCTCGTCTAGCCCGATTGGCCAGTCGTCACCAACGGTAACCCCAATATCCGTAATGTCGGTGACCCCCAAAGGGACGGTAGTAGGGGCCGTAGTAGGGTGACGCATAAAGCCCGGAGCTGCCTAAGTGGAGACCGAACCCGAGTCCGAGGCCAAACGGGTAGCCGTAGGAATAGGGGACAGGGATCACGCTGGTGGTCGGCCGTTCTGTCAGTTGTCGTTGTAAATCAGCCGTTGCGGTTGATTGGCGATCAAGCTGACTTTTAAGTTGACTGACGGTTCCTTCTTGGGCTTGGAGCTTTCCTTCGAGCTCGGCGATCTTTTTCTGTTGTGCCTCTATCAAAGCGTTGACGCAGCGAGTCTGCGCAGCTTCGGTGTAGTTGGAGCACTCCCACGGCACTTGGAGGGTTTCCGCCTCAGATGAGAGTGGGACTCCTATGAAGGCCAAACTTCCAACCATAAGCGAGGTTCGCACTAACCGATATCGGAAGGTTTCCAAGCTCATGGCTCACTCCTAGCTACGCTACCTATGAGCCTACCACGAGAGAGTAGCTTTGAACAGATTGCCTGGGGCTTGTATGAACGCTCATTTAACACGATGGAAATGTCAGGCGGTGTTTGATTTTTCGTGAGCGGGACTCCTACAATGCCTTCGGTTCAACAACCGTGGTGAGAAGGCATCGGCCCATGCCTGCGCGACCTCCATCCAACAAGAAAAAATCTCGCAAGGCCGTTCTGCCGGACCATTCTACGAAGCGTCGATTTCAGCGGCGACTTTTGAAGTGGTATGGAGAGCATGGTCGAGATCTGCCCTGGCGCAACACGTCAGATCCCTATCATATCCTCGTCTCGGAAGTAATGCTTCAGCAGACCCAAGTCGACCGGGTCATCCCCAAGTACCACGAATTTTTAGAACGCTATCCGAGTTTCGAAGATCTGGCGGAGGCTCCGGTCGGTGACGTGAAAAAGACCTGGTATCCACTTGGTTACAACATTCGTCCGGAACGGTTACATGGGATCGCCTGCGAAACGGTGGAGCGGTATGGAGGGAAATTACCCAACGACGCCGACGAGTTGCTCTCGTTCAAAGGGATTGGGCGGTATACTGCCGGGGCAATTCGCTCATTCGCATTCAATGAAGATGCACCGATCTTGGACACGAACGTGATTCGAGTCTTACACAGGGTCTTTGTTGCCGAGGGCGATCCTAAAGCCCAGAAGACGGTGTTATGGGAATTGTCGGAAGCCTTGATTCCGTCTGGGAAGGGGTATGACTTCAATCAGGCCATCATGGACTTCGGGGCGATGTTGTGCACAGCTCGTGATCCCTATTGTCTTCTGTGTCCAATGAAGTCTTTCTGTAAGACATACCCATTCTGTCGGACATCGACTGAACGGTAGCAGGCTATGTATGCGGGTTATTGAAGTAGCCGCAGGGCTCATTTATGGTAACGGACGCTATCTGATCGCCCGTCGGAAACCCGACGTTCATTTGGCTGGGTTCTGGGAGTTTCCCGGTGGGAAACGAGAAACCGGCGAATCTCTCGTCGAGTGTTTGCAGCGTGAATTACTCGAAGAGCTCAATATTCACATCGACCTTCCCATTCCCTACCAGATTGTCCGCCACGGCTATCCGGACAAGATCGTGGAGTTGCATTTCTTTCGCTGTGCCATCGAACAAGGAGAGCCTGTTCCTCTCGGCTGCGAGGAAATCCGATGGGTGTCCCCTGAAGAGCTGACTCAGTTTAGATTTCCACCGGCTGATCACGCCATCATTCAGGCCTTGCAGCGTGATGCATTAGGAGCTTCTTGATGAAAGTCGTGCTCGACATCGAAACCGTTCAGGCACCTCGCGACGAATGGGCTCGTCTGGTAGGGAAACCGTCCACAAGGGATGAATCTACTTTCGAGGAGGAGAAGCACGACCTTTTTGCGGCTGGAGCCGCCGAAGAACAGCGCCGCGTGGAAGACGAGTTGTACGCGAAATCGGCGTTCGATGGGACCTTCAGCCGAATTGTCTGCATCGGCCTGTTGGAATTTTCCGATCAGATGGAAGCACGCAGCGCCGTTGCCTGGTATGGAGCGAACGAACGTGAGCTCCTTCGCCAATTTTGGGCACGTCTGGCTCAGGACCGCCCCACGTTGTACATTACGCATAACGGGCTTGGTTTTGATCTGCCTTTCATCAAGAAACGGTCGATCATCAATCAGGTGAAACCCAGCATCGAGATCAACCTTGCGAAATTCCGTGCCGAGCCGGTCTACGATACGATGGCGATCTGGAGTAACTGGGATACGAGGGGTTGGGTCAAGCTAGATGTGTTGGCTCGAGCGCTGCAGGTCGAAACAAAGTCAGGCAGCGGGGAACAGGTGGCCGAAATGTGGGAGAAGAGACAGGGCCGTGAACTTGCGCAGTACTGTTTGCAGGACACCTATGTGACGTATGCCTGCTATAGCCGTATGAATTTTCGCCCGCCTCTGTCCAGAGAAGTCGTTCTGCTACAACCCGAGTTGTACGAGGTCAGCGAAGCATAGGCCATTAACGGACCCGGTGTGCCTCCGCGGATTTCTTCTTGGGGGCCGGGCGGGCCGATGCCTTGCTGGCCTTCAGGGCTTTCACTTCTTCCGCTCGCTGGCGGAGTTCTTTCTTCATCCAGGCCGCTTCCTTCTTGAGGGTCGCGATTTCGGAATCTTTCAGCTTGTTGGCCTTGCGCGCATCACGGAGCTCGTCGAGTTTCTTGTTCAACAGTTCATCGTTGTTCAATGCGACAGACTCCGAATCAAGAGAACCATTGGCCTGGAAGTCCTGAGTGGCTGCCCCAGCGTCCTGTACTGGTTCTGTCTTCATGGTCGCAGCGGCTTGTGACTCAGATGCAGGCATCGACTTAGGTGCCTCTGCCACCGGGGATGAGCCTGGCATCGGTGCCTTGGCAAGTGCCTGGTGATCGATCACTAGCGTCATCGCGTCGCTTCCCATGGCGACAAAGGAAGGAGCCTTTTCAAGCCGGGCAACGGAACCAGGGACGAATCCAGAAGACTTCGTGTTCTGCGTAGGAGCGAGCGTCAGAAAAATCGATCCATTGTGCACATAGAGTGTGCCCGCCGTGGGTTCAGCGCCTGACCCTGCCGATGGAGACACCTTAAAACCGACAATCTGCTCCGGTTTCGCTTGCGATAAGCCTTGGGCTAGCAGGGGAGCAAGAAACTCGGCGTCTCCATCGCTGAACACTCTCATCGGCTTGCTGCCACTGGCGGGCATTTTTGAGGCCTGGCTGGTCACCACGCCTTTGATTATTTTTAGCATCGTCATTTGGTCGATCATGGCCGGATGATTGGCTTCAAATGACCAGTCCGCGATTTCCTTGAGATGGACGGATCCCTTCGCATTCTTATGGACTTTAGATTCTCCGGAGAACATCGAACATCCAGCCACGACCAGACTGAGGGACAACAACATTCCGACACATTGAGCACTGCGGAGGCTAGGGGGTGCATGCATATGGGTTCTCCTCATCCTTCAATGTGGTCGTGAGTCTGAGAAATGGCCACTGTCAGCAATCAACAGTTGATCTCAATCTTCAAGCAGTCAATGTTGCTCACGTTAAATTACCAGATGCCAAAACCCATGAGTACCATACCTATCGCCAACCATCCGAGTACTCCGACGGAAATGATCGCTTCGAGTGTGATGCGGGAATTGGAAGGGTTGGGATTCGGCTTTGAATCAGAATCAGCGGGCTTCATGACGAGCGGCGAAATCCAAGGTTGCCAAAACGATAGACGCTCAAGACAAAGCAAGGTCTGTGCCTTTATAGGCGCGGAACGGAATCATTAATCAGTTGTCCGACCGTAAAGAGATTGTTGTCATGAGGGACAAGGTCGTGAGTTTATAAGGTTGGAATGATTTGGACTGATGACACGACGCAATTTGTAGAAATATTGAACTGTTAGACGAAAATCATGCCTTAGTCCTGGGTAAAAAAGATTTGGGAGTATCGGTGAGCGAGTCGATGAGCACCGAAATCCGAGAGGAGAGGGTATAGCTGTGACCATTTAAGGAACTGTCAGACGATAGACGGTGAAGGTGTCAGAAAATGTTCAAATCCAACGCCGGATGTACAGGATTGTTCTCCAAAGTGAGACAGTTGTCTCATAAGGAAAACAGCATGAGGCAGTGTCAGTCATTCTCCATACAGAGTCGCGGCTGAGGCATTGACGATATGTTTCGTTGAGAGAGTGCCTGCTCTGGGGTCGCCGGTGCTCTTGTCCCAGACCACCGTGATGTTTCCATCTGTTTTCCCCATTCCTTGAGTTGATGAGCGGGTTGCATCTCCCTCGACGAGAATCTCAAGGCCTTGACCGATATACCGGCGGTTACGTTCCAACGTGATGCGGCGCTGAATCTCGACGAGTTGCGCCACGCGCATTCCCTTGACTCGATCGGGAACATCATCGGCGTATTTCCTGGCCGCGATCGTATGCTTCCGTTCAGAGTATTTGAAGATATAGGCTGAGTCGAACCGTACCTGTTCCACCATCCTCCAAGTGGCTTTGAAGTCTTCATCCGATTCTGAGCAGAAACCGCAGATGATATCTGTCGTCAGGATGACAGCGGGGATGGTCCGTCGAATATGATCGACTAACGCCAGGTATTCGGCTCCCGTATACGTCCTCCCCATCAGTTCGAGAATGCGATCGCTTCCTGCTTGAAGCGGCAGATGGATGTGTTTGCAGACTTTGGGGTGTGTGGCGATGACCTCGATCAATCTGGTGGGAAAGTCTTTGGGGTGTGGAGAGGTAAACCGTACTCGTTCTATCCCAGGGGTGTCTGCGACCGCACGGATGAGATCGGCGAAGTCCCAGCCTCCGTAGCGGTAAGAGTTGACGTTTTGGCCGAGCAGCGTCACTTGCTTAAAGCCACGGGCCGCCGCGTCGTGAGCTTCCAGCACAATGGACTCTGGATCACGCGACCGTTCACGTCCCCTGGTGTAGGGAACGACACAGAAAGAACAAAAATTATCGCAGCCTCGCATCACCGTGATCCAGGCGTTCACCCCGCTGTCGCGGTCTGGCATGATCCCTTCATAGGTCTCATACTCCGACAAGTCGAGAGCAAACCCCTTCTGAGCGAGTCCCTGTTCTTGCACTTCAAGCGCGGTCGTCAACAACGAGGGAAGTTGACGGTATGCATCCGGACCAGCCAACACATCGACCAACGGTTCCTTTTCTGCAAGAGCGCTTTTCAGATTCTGGGCCATGCAGCCGAGTACCCCGACGACGAGCGGGCGCTGTTTCTTCAGTGTCTTTAACTCAGAGAGATGGGCGTAGATCTTGTTGTGAGCGTTCTCTCTGATGGCGCAAGTGTTAACCAGCACTACGTCGGCCAATTCACGGTCCGCCGTAAAGACAAACCCCTCCCGCTTCAGCAGTGAACGAACGAGTTCACTGTCGGACTCGTTCATCTGGCAGCCGAAGGTTTCGATATGAACGTGAGGAAGGGCCTTCAGGCTCATAGTACCGCCTTTGCAACGTTCATCGGCTGGGCGGAGGCGATATGGCCGAACGCGCAGCGATCGGTTGCAGCGGTGATCGTCACCGGCATGATCTGATTCTGAATATCCCCGGTGCCCGTCACCGCCACTCTTGTGAAGTTTGGGGTGGTGCCGATGCGATGCGAATCTCGTGTGCCAGATTCAAAGAGGACCGAGACGGTCTTCCCGATCTGTCTGTTATGGAAGACAAGTCGTTTGGTGCGATCAAGGTTCAAGAGAATGTCGGTGCGCTTCTTCATTGTTACCGGAGGTACCCGCTGCTTTATGCGCGCTGCGGCTGTACCCGGCCTCGGAGAGTAGGGAAACACATGCAGATACGAAAAGGGGAGGTCGGTTGCGACCGCCACCGAATTCTGGAACGCTACCTCGGTCTCACCGGGGAACCCGACCATAAGATCGGTTCCAAGCCCGAGGTTCGGAATCTTTGTAGATGCCCGTTCGATCAGCTTGCTATAAACCTCCGCCGTATGGCGCCGATTCATAGCCTGCAGAACCTGGTTGTCTCCACTTTGCAGCGGGATATGGAGATAGGGGCAGAACTTTTTCGATGATGCGAGAAGATCAAGCAACTCATCACCGACGGTGGTGGGTTCAATGGAAGAGATACGGATTCGATCGAGATCGGTGACTCCATCGAGTCGCCGAAGCAGGGCGCAAAGGTCCAGACCTCGATGAGCATACTGGCCGATATTTACCCCGGTGAGCACAATTTCTCTATAGCCCCCGGCCGTTAGGCTCTCAACTTCACGCATAAGGTCTTCGAGCATTCTGCTACGCTCATGTCCCCTGGCGAACGGAATAATACAGAAACTACACATCGCGCTGCAGCCGTCCTGTATTTTGAGCAGTGCGCGGGTGGAATCCGGCTCTGCAAACTGCGGCAGATCGAAGTCGCCTCGCGCCATCGTTTTGGTATGGCGAACCTCCGCGGCGGGTCGTTTCCGTAGCTCGTGGGCGGCAGGAAGGTAAGCCGGTAGGTCGAGTTTGAATTGGTGACCCACGATGAGATCGATCCCGGCTTGTTGTTGGAGGGCCTCCATTCCCGTTTGAGCATAGCAACCTGTGACGGCGATGAAGGCATGGGGGGAATGTTTGAGTGTCTTCCGAATGAGGTATCGCGAGGTCCGTTCCGCATCTTCCGTCACGGCACAGGTGTTGAGGACCAGGAGATCCGTCGGTTGGCCGAACTCGACCAGCTCGAACCCCTTCCGTCTGAGTCCCTCTCCGAGGATCGAGGTTTCGGCTTGATTCAGTCGGCAGCCAAGCGTATGTAGAGACGCACGGGTCGTTACCATAGGGGTGGCATTATAGGGAGTACATGCGTGATCCGGCAAGGGAGCCTATTGATGTACATGCTGGTGTGGAATTACCGAAACCGTGTGTGAAAGTAACCAATTCAAGTCGTCAGGGTGAGTGTGAAGATATTCCGTCTGCATGGTCTCAGTTTCGCTCTCGCCTGTTTGCTGTGGAGCCATCCTTTACCAGGATGGAGCACGGATTCCCTCCCCGCTGAACCCGATCTCAATACACGGGTCGATGAACTGTATGACCACGAGGCCCGTCTCTTCATCATGCTCTATTCCCTTCGCGGAAATGGTCAGATCGACTACGTCACGGCCAGACTGGTCCAGGACTACTCCCGCAGCAGCTATGGCAATCCCATCTACCAGACTGAGGATCAACCGCTCTTTTATTGGTGGAATCACACCATGTGGAACGATCCGGAGCAGGATGGGGTCAACGGCAACGAGAAGGTCTATCAGGAAAATACCGACTTCGATCTTTCGAGGTATAAACCCTGTCTCTTCAACGGCCAACCCTGTTAACCACAGTGCCAAACCCTGAGGCTGCTCCCGCGCGTTTTTTGATTCTACTGAGACGTGACGGGAGGCGATGGTATCCTGCGTTCCAACCGAGGGATTGTTTGCTACACACAAACCAGTCCGACTCCACCCACTCTCGCACGAGTGAATTCTTGTGACGCAAGGGTTGTTCAGTTTTGCTGCGTTATTGAATCGGCGCCTCATCGTGATGCTGCCGTTGGGGTTCGCCTCCGGCCTTCCGCTTGCCCTCACATCCGGGACCTTACAGGCTTGGCTGACGGTTGAGGGCGTCGATCTCAAGACCATCGGCATTTTCACGCTGGTGGGGCTTCCCTATACGCTCAAGTTTCTCTGGGCTCCGGTGATGGACCGCGTGGTGCCGCCTTGGTTGGGGCGGCGTCGTGGATGGATGGTCCTGACGCAGCTCTGCGTGGCGGTCGGCCTCGGACTGATGGCTCTCACCAATCCCAAGATTCACCCTGGATGGATGGCGGGCTATGCCGTGCTCGTCGTATTTCTTGCCGCGTCCCTGGACATTGTCTTCGACGCCTATCGAACGGACACGCTTCACCCTCACGAGCGGGGGTTAGGCGCAGCCGTGTGGGTCAATGGCTATCGAATTGCGCTCTTAGCCTCGGGGGCTGGGGCACTGGCGCTCGCCGACTATGTCGGTTGGCAGGCGACCTATCTGGTGATGGCCGCCGTCATGGCTGTCGGAGTGGTGATCACGTTGGTCAGCCCTGATCCAACGGTTGTCGCCAATGCGCCAAAGAGTCTCAAGGAAGCAGTCGGGGCACCACTGGTAGAGTTTTTTTCCAGGCCCACCGCATTGGGATTCCTGGCCGTGATCATCTTATACAAGCTAGGAGATGCTTTTGCATCCGCGCTCCAGACAGCGTTTCTGATCGGAGGGCTTGGTTTTTCAGCAACGGATGTCGGTGCTGTGAAGGGACTCGGGGTTTTTGCCACATTATTGGGGGCCTTTTTAGGCGGACTCTTGATGACCAGAACCGGACTCGTGCGATCTTTGCTGCTCTTTGGCGTCTTGCAAGCGGTCTCAAATTTCGGATTCGTCGTGCTGGCACTAGCAGGTAAGAATTCCGCCGTATTGACGGCAGCAGTCGTGATCGAGAACGTGGCGGGAGGCATGGGCACGGCTGCGTTCGTGGCGTTGGTCATGTCGCTCTGTGATCCGCGGTATACGGCGACTCAGTTCGCGCTGCTGTCTTCGTTAGAAGCGTTAGGACGGGTGTTTGCCGGTCGTCCATCCGCGGATCTTGTCGCGATGGTTGGATGGACGCAATTTTATGTTTTGACCGTTGCGGTGGCGTTGCCGGGTCTCTGGGCGGTCTGGCGGATCCGCCGTTCCATCGAGCAGGAGGAGAAGCCTATCGCGCATGCCCCCGTCGTGGACCCGGCGGCTTCGCCGATTTCAGACCGATTATGAGGACAATCGTCGTTGGAGGAAGAGGACGAAGATCATCAAGGTGGGAAGTGGAGCGAGGATGAATGGGACTAGCCAGAGCCAAACATTTTTTCCACGGACTCGCGCTTGGTCGATCATCCAGACGAACAGCCAAACCAGCAGGCCGACATAATTGAGCGTGATCCATTGAATCGTATGAATCTTGAGGCCGCTCGTGCTGTCGGGAGAGCCTTGAAGAAGGAACATGCCCTGCAGTAAGACAAACACACCAAGTAGAACCGCGATGAGTTTTTTGCTCCAGACGAACATATCCGCCTCCTGGCTCAAAGAATGTGTGTACGAAGCCGGGGTAGGCTAATTGTCAGACCGTTGTTTGTCAACTCAGGCTGGTCCGATCCAATTCAGGTCGAGGATAGAACCCATAGGTCGCAGCTCATGAGCCTCTTTCGCTTAAGCGTGGTAGTTGGTGTCTTGGTTGCGGCGGTCGGTCTCACGTTATCGAATCCGACCATGGACGACTATGTACGATTCGTTGAACAGGAATTGAGCAACGCAATGGACCGAATGGATCAGGCTATACCGACCCGGGAACAACAATTTATTCGCCAGGTGTTTCGGTCGCAAAGTAAGAAGCTTCTCGAATCATTCGTGCGGCCGAATACGGCGCGACGCAACTGGGGCATCTTGAGCTACTTTGAAACGCACGTGGCAGATACCAACGTCGTCGTCCTTGGTCTTGGGGGGCAATTCATTCCCCTTCAGGGCGTCGAGGAAGCCACGGTAAAAATCGGCCGGATGGCCTTTTAACAAGAAAAATGGCCAGGGTCATCTGAGAGGGCATCTTTCATCGACGTATTTTTGTGGATAACCTCGTTGAGAAGTGCCCAAAATAGGCTATGAGATTCGCATTTCGACTATTCACAGTCTGTCCTCATATTTCCCAGAATGCCACAACATTTGGTGTTGACAAAAAATCATGCTAGCTATATGTAGTCAACACCGGTGATAAACACACTCTGCGGGCCTCAATGACACCTGGCCAAAGCATAAACCCCAAACCTTTTCCTCTCTTAGGAGGGCTGCCGTGAAAATTGATCGGAGATTTACCCGCCGCGGAGTGAGCCCCTACGAGGGGCTGGCGTTCGTCAAACGGTCGTCCGAGATTCGTAACCCCGACGGGTCCACCGTATTCAAGCTCGAGAACATCGATATTCCTGAGACATGGTCTCAGTTGGCCATCGATATCTTGGCGCAAAAATACTTTAGGAAGGCCGGAATTCCGCAGCACGATCAGAACGGTCAGCCGCTTGTAGACTTGGACGGCAAGCCGGTGCTTAGTGGTGAGCGAGATGCTCGTCAAGTCTTTGAGCGCATGGCCGGATGCTGGACCCATTGGGGCAAGTCCCATGCGTATTTTAAGACAGCGGAAGATGCCGATTCCTTTCATGATGAGATGTGCTACATGCTGGCGCACCAAATGGCTGCGCCAAACTCTCCCCAATGGTTCAACACCGGCCTGCACTATGCCTATGGACTGTCGGGGCCGGCACAGGGGCACTATTACGTCGATCCCAAAACCCGTGAGGTGGTGAAAGCCACCAATGCGTTTGAACATCCTCAGCCGCATGCCTGTTTCATTCAATCGATCGAGGATGATCTCGTGAACGAGAACGGAATCATGGATCTCTGGGTTCGGGAAGCTCGGCTGTTCAAGTATGGTTCCGGAACCGGGACAAACTTCTCGAAATTACGAGGCGATGGCGAAGGACTTTCCGGTGGCGGCAGGTCTTCAGGTCTTATGTCCTTCCTCAAGATCGGGGATCGAGCGGCAGGCGCGATCAAGTCCGGGGGGACCACGCGTCGTGCCGCCAAGATGGTCTGTTTAGACCTTGATCATCCAGATATCGAGGAATTCATCGATTGGAAGGTCGTCGAGGAACAAAAAGTCGCGGCGATGGTGACAGGCTCGAAGATTTGCGCTCAGCGCCTCAACGGCGTATTGAAGGCCTGTCATACGGTCGACGGTGCAGGGGCTCTCGGACTGGATCTCGATCACAAGACGAATCCGGTCCTGCGCGAAGCGCTGACGTCGGCCCGTCGCGATATGGTGCCTGAGGCGTATATCCAGCGGATGTTCTCCTATGCGCAGCAGGGATTCACGCATTTCGTGTTTCACGAGTACGACACCAATTGGGACGGCAAAGCATATCAGACGGTCTCCGGTCAAAATTCGAACAACAGCGTCAGAATTCCCAATGAGTTTTTTGCCGCACTCGAAACCGACGGCGATTGGCACCTCAGGCGCCGAACGAACGGCAAGGTGTGCAAGACCATCAAGGCCAGAGATCTGTGGGACCGAATTGCGTGGGCTGCATGGATTTGTGCCGATCCCGGGACGCAGTACGATACCACCATCAACGAATGGCATACCTGTCCGGAGGACGGCCGTATCAATGCGTCGAACCCGTGCTCCGAATACATGTTTCTGGACGATACCGCTTGTAATCTGGCCTCACTCAATCTCACCAAGTTCTATAGTGCGGATGGGCAGTTCGAATTGGAGCATTTCCGCCATGCCGTTCGGTTGTGGACGATTGCGTTGGAAATCAGTGTGTTGATGGCCTCCTTCCCAAGCCGCTCGATTGCCGAAAAGAGCTATCAATTCCGGACGCTTGGGTTGGGTTATGCGAATCTCGGCACCGTCCTTATGCGTTTGGGGATTCCCTATGATTCGCCCAAAGCTCTGGCGATTTGTGGAGCCATCACGTCTATCATGACTGGTGAGGCATACCGCGCATCGGCTGAAATGGCTGCCGAGCTGTCACCATTCCCGGGCTACGCAAACAATAGAGAGTCCATGCTACGAGTGATCCGCAACCACCGACGGGCTGCGTATCAGGTGCCTCATACAGAATATGAAGGACTGACAATTGCTCCAGTGGGAATCTTCCCTGAGCATTGTCCTCCGGACATGCTCCTTGCCGCTCGAAGGGCCTGGGACCATGCGCTTGAGCTCGGGGCAGCCTATGGGTACCGCAATGCACAGGTGACGGTGATCGCTCCGACCGGCACGATTGGGTTGGTCATGGATTGCGATACCACAGGAATTGAGCCGGATTTTGCACTGGTGAAATTCAAGAAGCTGGCGGGTGGAGGCTACTTCAAGATCATCAATCAAAGCTTACCGCCCGCCTTGGCCAACCTGGGATATACGGACCAACAGGTACAGGATATCGTCCGCTACTGTGTCGGTGCTCAGACACTCAAAGGCGCGCCCTTTATCAATCACGACACGCTGCGTCAGAAGGGATTCGACGATGCTGCCTTACAACGACTGGAGCGTGGTTTGGGGCAAGCGTTCGAAATTCAGTTCGCCTTCAACAAGTTTATCCTAGGGGAGGCCTTTTGTGTGGAACAGCTCGGCCTCACCGAGGGGCAACTCACTGAGGCGAATTTCAACATGCTGAAGGTGCTCGGTTTTACGCAAGAAGAGATCGCCACCGCGAACGATTTTTGCTGTGGAACGATGACAGTGGAAGGAGCGCCGCATTTGAGGGCCGAACATCTTGCGGTATTCGATTGCGCCAATCGATGTGGGCGGATCGGACAACGTTCCATTGCTGTCGACGCACATATCCGCATGATGGCTGCGGCGCAGCCGTTCATCAGTGGTGCGATCAGCAAGACCATCAATATGTCGGCCGAGGCCACCGTGGATGACGTCAAGGCGGCGTATCTCCTTGCCTGGAAAAGCATGGTGAAAGCGGTAGCGTTGTATCGTGACGGGTCCAAGCTCAGTCAACCATTGAGTGCGTCGACCGACAGCGGAAAGGCCATCGAAACTACTGCCGGCATCATGGAGATCGCTCAAAAAGTGACCGAGCGCGTGCTCGTTCGATACCTTGCCAAACGACGTCCGTTGCCGAGTCGACGCAATGGCTACACGCAAAAGGCTATTATCGGAGGACACAAGCTCTACCTGCGTACCGGTGAATATGAAGATGGGACCATCGGGGAAATCTTTTTGGACATGCACAAAGAAGGCGCGGCGTTCAGAAGCCTCATGAACTGCTTTGCCATTGCCATCTCTCTTGGGCTTCAGCACGGGGTCCCTCTGGAAGAATTCGTTGAAGCCTTCGTCTTTACCCGGTTTGAGCCGAACGGTCCCGTCAAGTTGAATGATCGGATCAAAATGTCGACGTCGATCATTGATTATATCTTCCGTGAACTTGCCGTCACCTATCTCGATCGGTATGATCTTGCGCAGGTAAGAGAAGAAGACCTGCGCATGGATTCGGTGAAAAAAGACGACATGGATCCTGAATGTTTCGAGGAAGAAGCCGACCTCGATGCGCTGGCCAAATCTTCCGTCGTGACGGAACACCTTCCGATCCGCCGAAACGGAGGAAAAGGAAATGGCCATGGGAATGGCAATGGTGTTGCCCGACAAGTGGAGCTCATGCGCGAGACTCTGACTCTGACAGAGATACAAAGCGCCAAAGATGCCAGGGTGAAGGGCTACGAGGGCGATCCCTGCCCCGAATGCAAACAGTTCACCATGGTCCGAAACGGCACCTGTCTCAAATGTGTAAGTTGCGGTGCGACGAGTGGATGCTCATAAGGGAGTGTAAAGATGCAGAGCAAGTCTCCATCATCGTGCGTCTGCTGCAGAAAACGACGGTTTCGGCGCAGGCGATCCGGCACCCCGATCCTTTCCTGGTTACGCGTAAAGGCTCGAAAATCTTCTTCAAGATCGATAGGATCTTTATTGAAGTGTGAGCATCGAGGGGCTTGGTCTCCGTTGCGAATGACTCGTTTGGCGAGGCGGCGACGGTTCTAACGGCGAAGAGTTCAAAGGAGTTCGGATATGCCGACAACGACCCAGTTGGTTATCAGTGGTCAGAGTAAACCAGGTGCCCTTGCAAGAGTGACGGCTGTTCTCGGCGAAGCTGGAGTTAATATCAAGGCATTTTCCGCCCCAGAAGTAACGGGTCCGGGGAAGTTGCGCTTGCTTGTGGCTGATCTGGATGGGGCTCGCGCGGCTCTTCGGTCGGCGAAAATCAAGTTTGGTGAAGAAACGGCTCTTCTCTTAAGCCTTGAGAATAAACCTGGCGCACTGAGAAAAGTGGCCGATCTTTTGGTGAAGAGCCGGATCAATATCAAGTGTGGCTACTGTACGCCTTCACGGGAAGGGAAACGGGCGATTGTCGTCCTGACCGTTTCCAACACCGACAAAGCCTTGACCATCCTACGCAATCAATCTCTCGACGAGTTTTGATCCATGCGGCTGGGGCCGCTCACAAGAATCGTATCTGGGCGTAGCGTTATAATCGGCCTTTTGGTTGGGCTTCTCGCACAAGGCTGCACGGCACCTTCCCGTCACATCAGCCGATTTCCTGGATATCCGGTGGGATTCGTGGAGCGGGGGGATGCTTCGTGGTATGGCCCCGGCTTTCATGGAAACAAGACAGCCAATGGGGAACGGTATGACATGCATAAATTGACGGCTGCGCATCGGACGCTGCCATTAGGGTCCGTGGCTGTGGTCCATTCATTGACATCGGGTCGCCAGGTCACAGTCAGGATTAATGATCGTGGGCCGTTCGCGAGGGGGCGTATCTTGGATCTTTCATTGGCTGGAGCTCGGGCTCTCGATATGGTCGGCAACGGAACCGACCGGGTAGAGCTTCGAGTCATTGACTATGTTGCCCAACCCGAAGGGATGGGTCCGTTACGAGTTCAAGTCGGAGCCTTCGCAGACCTTCAGAATGCACGGGCGTTGTATGCGCAAATCCAACGAGATTTTCCAGATGGACGGATCATTCAGGTCGATCTACCGGAGGGGCGCCGTTACCGTGTGCAGTTTGGTCGGTTTCTGAACGAATCGGAAGCACAGATGTTTGCAGATCGTTTCGATCGTGCGTTTCGTCTCCGATCATTAGTATTCCGGGATGATGAATAGACTGGGCCAAGATGCTGAGAACACATGCTGGAGACCGTTCTTGCATGAGTGACGTTTTGGAACTGATTGATTTTCCAACAACATTTTTTGAATTGCTTGCCTGGTCTTGATCCTTATGGTAGATGTAGCGACTGTGACTCCTATTTTAGGTTGCTCGGTCATTCTAATCTTAAGATCCTCTGAAGGGCGGGCTAAGAGGTATCCTCTGGGAGACACCCGGCTTCTCATCAAGCCAGCCATCCTGGTTCAGCGTCCCTAATATAAGACGGCGATGGACATCCTCATCCTTTTAGGGTTGATAGGGTTATCTGCCATTATTTCCACAGCCGAGATCGGCTTTTTCTCGGTCAACGAAACACGGCTGAGGGCGTTGGCTCAAAACGGCAGCAAACGCGCTGAAAAAGCCCTACAGCTCAGGAGTGACCCTCAAAGGCTCTTTTCCACCATCCTTGTGGGCGATCGTCTCGTCAGCACGGCAATCCCAATGTTCGCCACCTTCATTACCTTGAATGCTTTTGGGGAGAAGAACATTTTTGAGGAAGCCATCGCAGTCATGGTCGGTATTTTGACCTTCGTTCTCCTCGTATCCGTTGACGTGATCCCCAAGACGCTGGCGGCAAAATTTTCCGTACCGGTCACGCTGACGTTGGCCTACCCTATCTCCTGGGTTCAGGTGATGTTGCAACCGATTCTCTTCTTGATGGTGCCGCTGATCTATAAGTTGACGGGAGGAAAGGGATTGACTCATCCTTTGGTCACGGAGGAAGAGCTAAAAATTATGCTCGACCAGGGCGGAAAGGCTGGAGAGCTGGAATCCGAAGAAGTCAAGATGATCAAGAATGTGTTTCAGTTGAAGGACATTACGGCGGAAGACGCCATGACGCCGCGCATCTATGTCTTTTCGCTCGATGGGAATCTTCGACTCAAGGAAGCACAGGAGCTGCTCTATAGCTCGAAGTATTCCAGGATTCCGCTCTACGACGGCACGCTCGATAATATTACGGGAATCCTCTACAAGACCAAGGCATTGACCGAACTGGCAAAGGGGCGAACGGACTTGCTGCTAAGGGATATCGCCCATCCACCGCTTTTCGTGCCCGCTGGGAAAACGGCGGATGATCTCATGAAGCAGTTTCAGCAGGAAAATCGGCATATGGGTGTCGTGGTGAACGAGTTTGGCGGTGTGATGGGTCTTGTGACCCTCGAAGATCTTCTCGAAGAGGTGGTCGGTGAAATCGTCGACGAGACGGACATCACGGAAGAGCTCATCAAGCGCATCGGTAAGAACCAGATTCTCGTTCATGGGCGGACCGAGGTGCGGAAGGTGAATGATTTTCTTAAGGTCGAACTTGGGGGAGATGAAGCGCTGACCATCGGTGGGCTTATCCAGGAGAATCTCGGACGAATCCCATCGGCCGGAGAGGAGATTCGAATCGAGAATTGCCGCTTAGTCGTTCACGAGGCCGATCCTCGGTCGATCCGAAGCGCACATATTTTTAAAGATGAGAAGGTGGCTGTGCCAGTTGAAGCTCCCGTATGACCCTATGTTTTCTCTGCCCGATTCAGCAAGCGTTCAAATTCCTCTTCGTTGAGAACCCTTACTCCAAATTTCAGTGCCTGATCGAGTTTGGATCCAGATTCGGCGCCCGCCACCACGTAAGTTGTTTTTCTGCTGACACTGGATGACACCGTGCCGCCAAGCCGTTCAACGAGCGCTGCGGCCCCTTCCCTCCTCATCCGTGTCAATCCTCCAGTGAAGACGAAACTTCTTCCTGAAAAAGGAAGATCCGTTGCGCTCTGCAGTGCGGGGGGGGGCACGATCGAAAGGCCTAGGTCCGCTAATTGGCTGATGACTCGTCGATTCGAACTTTCTTGGAAGTAGGAGTATAAGCTCTCCGAGATCTCCGGTCCGATTTCCCTGATCCTCTGGAACCGATCTCGGTCGGCCGATATGATCGTATCGAGCGAGCCAAACTCACGCGCAAGTACCTTGGCAATATGTTGCCCAACTTGACGGATTCCAAGCCCCATCAAAAAACGGTCGAGAGGCATCGTCTTGCTCTGTGCGATGGCGTCCAGCAGTAAAGTTGTGGAACGTTCCGCAAATCCTTCGAGCCTTAGGAGCTGCTCCCGATCGAGTCGATACAGATCGGACAGATCTTTTACGAGCCCTCGATCCACCAATTGAGCGACGGTCTTCTTGCCCAAACCTTCGATGTTGAGCGCAGCCTTCGAGGCAAAATGTTCAATCGCGCCCTTTAGTTGAGCTGGGCAGGAGGCCTGTCCCGTACAGTAATAATAGGCGCCCTCTCTTGCGACGGCGGAGCTGCATATCGGGCAGGAACTGGGCATCTGAAAGGGGTCCGACCTAATTTGATTTGAGAGAGGTATCCGTTCGGCAATCGCTGGAATCACGTCCCCGGCGCGTTCGACCCGCACGGTGTCGCCGACCCTGATATCTTTTCTTGCCACTTCGTCGGCGTTGTGAAGAGTCGCGCGGCTAATGGTCACGCCACCGACTTCCACCGGTTTCAAGAGAGCGAGGGGAGTGAGGGTCCCTGTTCGACCCACGGAGATGGCAATGTCCTGCACCTCGGTGATTTCCTTCCGCGGGGGAAACTTGAAGGCGATGGCCCAGCGGGGGCTTCGGGATTTCATTCCCAAGCGGGCCTGCCAGGCTCCACGGTTGACCTTCACCACCACGCCGTCAATTTCGTAGGCAAGGTTATCGCGCTGCCGCTCCGTCTCTCGGTGAAACTCCAAGACCTGCTCGATGCCGTCGCATCGCTGTCGGAGAGTGGGGACAGGAAGGCCCCACTGAGCCAGGGCCTCGAGTTCAGCCCAGTGGGATTCCGGACGGGGCTCCGTCGTCGCCATCACGTCATAACAAGTGACAACGAGCGGACGAGAGGCGGTAATCTGGGAGTCGAGTTGCCGAAGAGAGCCGGCAGCGGCATTGCGCGGATTTGCGAACGCGTCCAGTCCCAGTTCCGTCATGCGTCGATTCAGCGCGTGAAAGTCACCAAGCCGCATATAGACTTCGCCGCGCACGGCCAGATGATCAGGATGCGTCCCATCCTGCAACTGTAGAGGCAATGAGCGAATCGTGCGGAGATTGATGGTGATATCCTCACCGAGACTGCCATCACCACGGGTTGAACCCCGAACAAAGCTCCCGTGATCATAGACTAATTCAACCGAGAGCCCATCGAATTTTGGTTCAACCGTGTACTCGATTAGATCCGTTCCAAGCTCCCGTTTCATGCGCTGATCGAATGCCAGAACTTCGCCCGGATCGACGAGGGAATCAAGACTCAACATGGGCTGTTCATGCCGAACCTTCCCCAGTTCATCCAATGAAGGAGCGCCAATCCGCTGAGTGGGTGAATCGAGTGTGATCAGTTCGGGGTGAGTCTGTTCGAGATCAAGCAGTTCTCGGAACAACCGGTCATATTCGCCATCGGAGATTTCTGGTTGGTCCTTGACGTAGTACAGGTAGTCATGATGCCTGATTTGGGCCTTGAGTCGAGCAAGTCGGTCGCGGTCGGCTGTCGAGATTTCCGCATGGGACGGTGAGTCGGGGTGAAGTGAATCCTGTCGCATCGACGCTCTTAACGATGTGCAACCCGGGTAATCATCCTTCGGATACAGTGGCAGCCAGCGTTTGGCATGAGTCAGGAGAGAGGCTTGAACGAGAGGGACAGTAGCATAGGGGGAAGAAACGGTCAAACTGGACAAGCCTAGACTACTTTGACTTTCGTACCAGTGACCACTATTCTAAGCCCCTCATCATGCGTTGAGAATCGACGAAGATTGGGCAAAGGGAAAAAGCGATGGAGGAGGATGTATGTTGAAGGATGAACACCCGATGCGTGAGCGAGTACGAGGGATTGCTCTCTTAGCGCTACTGCTGTGCAGCGGGTCGCTGATCAGTGGATGTGTGGTGTTGGAAGAGAAATACAACGCGGAAAAGGCGCGAAGTTTGAATTTTCAGCGCCTTCTGGCACAAGAAGAAAAGCGAACGGGTGAATTGGACAGTGAGGTCAGGCGTGCGAAGGCCGAACTGGCCGAATTCGAGGCAAGGAATCGGGACCTATCGTCTCAAGTGCAGATGGCACGTGAACAGATGGGTCGCCTCCAGGAAGAGGCTGAAGCGATTCGGGAAGCCACGGTGCTCGAACGAAAAGCCTTGGAGGACATGCAGCGGAAGGGGCATTCCCCTGCTGCCACGCAGAAAAAAACCGGCGCCCGCAAACCTGCTCCGAGTGATGTCGATCGGAAGGATCACGCCGACGAAGATCTGCCAATCAGCGCCGACACAAAGGCGGTTGTGAAGGCTAATGCAAAATTGCACGTCGTAAAGCCTGGGGAAACCCTCTTCGGCATCAGTCGAAGGTATGGAATTGGGATGCATAAGTTGAAGCAGATGAATAATCTTCCAGATGACATCATTGAAGTCGGCCAAAAACTCATCCTGGTAGCCGAGTAAGCGGAACGACATGCGGTCTGAGACCTATTCTCTCAACCTGGACGAGTTCCGCTCCTATGCAAAACAGGGGAATCTGATACCGCTATTCCGCGAAATCTTGGCGGACCATGACACACCGGTCTCGGCCTTCGCAAAGATCGATCACGGCCCCTCAGCTTATCTGCTGGAAAGTATTCAGGGCGGGGAAAAGTGGGCTCGGTACTCCTTTCTCGGAAGTGGCTCTCCGCTAGTCATCTACGAAGATCGCGGTGATCTGTGTGTGAGGAAGGGGTCGCATCGCCGACGCATTCCCAGCCGAGGCGCACCACTGGACCGTCTACGCGAGCTCATGGAAGCGTATCGGCCGGTGACGGTTCCGGATCTGCCGCGGTTCGTTGGTGGAGCGGTCGGCTATCTTGGCTATGACATCGTGAAGACATTCGAAAATCTCCCTTCCCGGCGAAAGGAGCACCTCGACCTGCCGGACTTCGCATTTCTGTTAACCGAGACCCTGCTCATCTTCGACAACGTTTCGCAGAAGATCAAAGTCGTGGCCAATGCTCATGTCAAGTCCACCTCGGATCGAGACATTCGCGCGGCCTATCGCCAGGCGACGGGACGCATCGAAGCCATGATCGGCAGAATCCGTCGGCCTCTAAAGCGCATGAAGCCAAAACGCCGACGAACTCCAATTCGGTTCACGGCCAATATGAACAAGGCGGACTTTGAGAAGATGGTGTCTCGCGCTCAGGAATACATCAAAGCAGGAGACATCTTTCAATGTGTGCTCTCGCAACGGTGGGAAGCGAATCTCCAGGCTCCACCGTTTCAGTTGTATCGAGCCCTGCGCGTGGTGAATCCCTCGCCGTACATGTACTACTTGCGCATTGCGGGAGTGGAACTAGTCGGCTCGTCTCCGGAAATTCTTGTGCGATGCGAAGACGGGCTGGTGTCGGTACGCCCAATCGCGGGAACCAGGCGACGCGGGACGACGATGGAAGAGGATGCAGAGTTGGAACGCCGACTGCTCGCCGACTCCAAGGAACGGGCCGAACACATCATGCTGGTAGACCTTGGGCGCAATGATATCGGCCGCGTCGCTGAACAAGGATCAGTTCACGTCGAGTCGTTGATGAATGTTGAACGGTACTCCCACGTGATGCACATCGTGTCGAACGTGACGGGGAAGTTGGACGCGACTAAGACCCTGTATGATGTGTTGAAGGCGTCTTTCCCCGCAGGTACGGTATCCGGAGCTCCGAAGATCAGAGCTATGGAAATCATTGAGGAGCTTGAACCGACGAAGCGTGGGCCTTATGCCGGCGCGGTGGGGTACATCAGTTTTTCGGGCAATATGGACATGTGTATCAATATTCGGACGGTTGTCGTTTCTCGACATCGGGCGTTCATCCAGGCTGGCGCCGGGATCGTCGCCGACTCAAACCCGGAACACGAATACGAAGAAACGTGCAACAAATCCCGCGCGATGATGAAGGCGATCGAACTGGCTGAACAGGGATTAGAATGAGGGCCATAGGTCTCGGATAGAAGTGGAACGGTCTTTTGGTCTGGGCAAGTGTTTTTGGCGGTCGGTATAGTCATGTTACTCGTTATCGATAACTACGATTCCTTCACCTACAATCTGGTCCAGTATCTTGGGGAATTAGGTGAAGACATACAGGTTTACCGTAACGACAAGATTACGATGGAGCAGATTGAGGAGTTGCGGCCAAGTCGGATGGTGATCTCTCCTGGGCCTTGTACCCCCAAGGAAGCCGGTGTGTCAGTGGACGCGATCCGTCGGTTCGGAGGAACGATGCCCATTCTCGGCGTCTGCTTGGGCCATCAATCCATGGCCGTCGCGTTTGGAGGAGAGGTGATACGTGCGCAGCGTCTGATGCATGGGAAGACATCGCAAATCAAACATGACGGCAAGACGATCTTTCAGTCCTTGCCCAATCCGTTTGAGGCAACACGCTATCATTCCTTAATCGTGAATCGAAACAATCTTCCTGAATGTTGTGAGATCTCCGCTGAAACCGTCGAAGGCGAGATCATGGGGCTTCGTCATAAGACGCTCTGTGTCGAGGGGGTGCAATTCCATCCAGAATCGATACTGACGACCGTTGGAAAAGATCTGCTCCGCAATTTCTTGAAACTCTAATCACTCCGTCTCTGTGTGACCATGATCAAAGACGCGCTCGCCAAGTTGGCCGATAGAACCGATCTTTCCGCACAAGAGGCCGAAACTGTCATGCTGGAGATTATGGACGGCGCTGCGACCTCGGCCCAGGTGGCCGCCTACCTCATGGGGCTCAGGCAGAAGGAAGAAACGGTTGCTGAGGTTGTCGGTTCGGTCAACGCGATGCGATCGCGAGCGACCAAAATCAGAGTCGGCTCGCCGGTCGTGGTTGATACCTGCGGAACCGGTGGAGATGGGGCCAACACATTTAATATTTCCACGGCTGCGGCGTTTGTCGTTGCCGGAGCTGGCATTACAGTGGCGAAGCACGGCAATCGTTCCGTATCGTCCAGATCCGGCAGTGCCGATGTGCTGAGTGTCCTCAGGGTCAAGATTGATCTGGAGCCGGAACGCGTGGCCGATTGTATCGACGAAGTTGGCATTGGTTTCTTATTTGCGCCGCTCTACCACGGTGCCATGAAACAATGTGCCGGAGTTCGGCAAGAGATGGGGATCCGGACCATTCTGAACGTGTTGGGCCCGTTGGCGAATCCTGCCGGCGCCACACACCAAGTGCTCGGGGTCTACGATGCGAAGTGGACGGACATCCTTGGGCGGGTCCTGTTGGAGTTGGGAGGGCAACATTGCTTCGTGATTCATGGCATGGATGGCCTGGATGAAATCACCCTCTCGGATCGAACCAGAGTGTCCGAAGGGAAGAGTGGAGTGGTGTCGAGCTATTTTATTGCTCCGGAAGAGTTCGATCTGCCTCGTGTCTCGAACAAAGAGTTTACCGGTGGCACACCGGAGGACAACGCGCAGATCATACAGGACATTTTACAGGGTCGAAAAGGTCCGAAACGGGACATAGTGTGTTTGAATGCCGCTCCTGCCATGGTCGTGGGACAAAAGGCGAGAACGCTCAAAGAAGGGTTTCGTCTCGCCCAACAGACGATCGACACGGGGGCTGCAGCAGAGAAGCTGGAACGACTCATTGCATTTACGACACAACGCGGTTGACTCATGATCCTCGATCGTATCCTCGAGCATAAGAAAGCCGAGCTGAGACACAAGCAGAGCCGGTCCTATCTTGCTGATCTCAAGGCGGCGATTCGAGATGCTCCGCCGACACTCGGCTTTGCAGTCACGCTGGATGCGACCAAGCCTTCCTCCAGTCCTGCCTTGATCGCGGAAGTGAAGAAGGCCTCGCCAAGCTTAGGACTCTTGCGGCCGGAGTTTTCCGAGAAGTTCGACTATCTGACACTGGCGCGTACCTATCATGAGCATGGTGCGTCCGCTGTTTCCGTCTTGACGGACAAGGAGTTTTTTCAAGGCGACCTCCAGTACCTTGAAGCGATCAAGCGTGCACTGCCGATCCCTGCGCTCAACAAGGAGTTCATGGTCGGCGATGTGCAATTTTATGAAGCGCGGGCGCACGGCGCCGATGCGGTGTTGCTGATCGTGGCGGCGTTGGAACGGCGCCAACTGTTGGATTTCTATGCCTTGGCCACCGAACTCGGGATGGACAGTCTCTTCGAAACTCATCACGAGAGAGAGTTGGATACGGTCTTGGAGTGGATTCCCACCGCCAGGATGATCGGGATCAACAACAGAGATCTGAAAACTTTCACGACCGACCTCAACGTCACCTTTCGGCTGGCAAAACGAATTCCGTCCGATAAGCTGATCATCAGTGAAAGCGGGATTCACAATCGCGATGACGTGACGAGACTGATCGAGGCAGGCATTCACGCCATGTTGATCGGGGAGTCGCTGATTCGCGCCGAGCACACTGCAGACAAAGTCCGAGAGTTGCTCGGTCTAGGGTCGAGCAGTCCGCAGTCCGGCTAGAGCGTTCGCTATGAAAGTCAAGATTTGTGGAATTACAAATGTAGAGGATGCGGAGGTTGCGGTTTGGGCCGGCGCGGATGCGTTGGGATTTGTCATGTACCGCAAGAGCCCGCGTTTCGTGGAGCCTGCAATGGCCAGAGCCATTGTCGCCGGGCTTCCGCCGTTTGTGCTGCCAGTTGGGGTGTTTGTCAATGAAGAGGCTGAGAGGGTTCGAGTACTCATGGATGAATGCGGCCTCGCGCTGGCCCAATTGCATGGCGATGAATCGGCTCAATATTGCCAGAACCTCGGTCGTCCGGCTCTCAAGGCTATCCGCCTGAAAGACCGGGGCGACTTTCTGGCCTTAGCTGAATTTCATGGACGGGCGAACGTGCGAGGGTTTCTGATCGATGCGTTTTCCGACCATGCCTATGGCGGTACGGGGCAGACGGTCGATTGGACGTTGGCTCAGGAAGCGGCTCGATCTGCGCCGATAATTTTGGCCGGAGGTTTGAATCCTGGAAATGTTGCACGGGCGGTCCAAATGGTGCGTCCCTATGGGGTCGATGTGAGCAGCGGGGTAGAACAGCGTTCCGGCAAAAAAGATCCAGACAAAGTGAAGGCGTTTATTCAAGCGGCGAGGCTTGTTCCTGCCGAATAGCCACGACTATACTGCTGGCGATTTATTGAGGAGAGGTTGATCAGATGCCGATGTTACCCGATAGCCATGGCCGGTTTGGGTCCTATGGTGGCCGGTATGTGCCGGAAACCCTTATGCCGGCGCTCTTGGAACTGGAAGAGGAGTACGCTAAGGCAAAAAAGGACAAGCGTTTTCAGGCAGACCTCGCCTACTACCTCAAACACTATGTCGGGCGCCCAACGAGTCTCTATCGGGCCGACCGGCTGACCAAGAAATTGGGCGGTGCCAAGATTTATCTGAAACGGGAAGACCTCTGTCATACCGGCGCGCACAAGATCAATAACGCGATGGGACAAGTTCTGCTGGCCTTGCGCATGAAGAAGCGACGAATCATCGCCGAAACCGGAGCTGGCCAGCATGGCGTGGCAACTGCCACAGCGGCCGCCATGTTCGGACTGCAATGCGAGATCTATATGGGCACCGAAGATATGCAACGGCAGGCGCTGAACGTCTATCGCATGCGTCTCTTGGGCGCGACCGTGACCGGCGTCGATGCCGGTAGCCGGACGCTCAAGGATGCGATCAGCGAGGCAATGCGGGATTGGACGACCAACGTGCGTACCACACATTACATTCTGGGCTCGGTTCTCGGGGCGCATCCCTATCCCATGATGATCCGAGATTTTCAGGCGATCATCGGGCGAGAAGCACGGAAGCAGATTCTTTCCGCGGAAAAGCGGTTACCGAATTATCTCGTGGCTTGCGTCGGGGGAGGAAGCAATTCAATCGGGCTGTTCCATGCGTTTCTGGGTGATCGCAAGGTCAAGATGATCGGGGTGGAAGCCGGAGGGAGCGGGATTGTGAGCGGTAAACATGCGGCGCGGTTCTCCGGTGGCAAGCCGGGTGTCTTACAAGGGGCTATGACTTACCTGCTCCAGGATGAAAACGGACAAATTAATTTGACTCATTCGGTCTCAGCCGGCCTGGACTACGCGGCGGTGGGGCCTGAGCACAGTCTCTACCATGATCAGGGTCGTATCGAGTACACCTATGCAACGGATGCTGAAGCACTGGCGGCTTTTGATCTTCTGGCTGGTGAAGAAGGCATCGTGCCCGCGCTCGAAAGTGCGCATGCCATCGCAGAAGTCGTCAAGTTAGCGCCAAAGCTCAAGAAGTCTCAGTTCATCATCGCCAACCTTTCAGGTCGTGGAGACAAAGACGTGCAGCAGGTGGCGAAGATGCGAGGGGTTGAGCTATGAGCGAACGGCTGGAAAGCACGTTTGAGACCCTTCGGAAGAAGAAACAAAAAGCGCTCATCGCCTATCTCATGGCGGGAGATCCCGGACTAGCCGCAACTGAACAGCTGGTAGTAGCGTTGGAAGAAGCAGGCGCCGATATCATCGAGCTGGGCGTGCCCTTTTCCGATCCGATCGCGGACGGGCCGGTAATTCAGCAGGCCGCCGAGCGGGCGTTGCGGAGCGGCACGTCCCTGCGCAAGATTCTGGATTCCGTGAAGTCGCTCAGGCAGCGCACGGAGATTCCGATCGTGCTCATGTTGTATTACAACTCAATCCACGCCATGGGCTGTGAGGAGTTTTGTAAGGCTGCGAGTACCGCCGGGGTGGATGGATTGATCGTGCCTGATATGCCGCCGGACGAAGCGGGACCACTCAAGAAGCCAGCAGATGCCGCCGGCCTGCCGCTCATCTTTTTGCTTGCACCGACCAGCACGACCGATCGTCGCAAGCTTGTTGCCAAAGAGTCACATGGATTTGTCTATTATGTCTCGTTGACGGGGATTACAGGATCGAAACTCAGCAACGTTGGGGACATCCAAGAAAACGTCAAAAAACTGAGGAAAGTCTCTGGATCTCCCGTTGCCGTCGGCTTTGGCGTAGCCACGCCGGAGGATGCGGCGCAAGTGTCGAAAATGGCCGATGGGGTGATCGTCGGCAGCGCCATCGTGAAATGTATCGCTTCCCACCAACAAGATCCAGCCATGATTAGCCACGTTGCCGAGTTCGTCCGGTCACTCAAAGCTGCGATGGCGTTGGCCTAGTCAACAACTTCATCCTGGGACGTAAGCCCGTATGCGTGACTGGCTTGTCGTCCATGGAGACGCGCAAGGACCCGGATCGCAGACCGTCGGGTTCGCCCCTTGACAGCCATTTTTATAGATGACCCTAAACCATGCAAACCATACGAAAACTGCTCAACGTTCTCAGTACCATGGTAAAGGGCGGAGCCCAGTGGCGGGGCATTGTCCGTCAGCCCGCTTGATTTTGAAGACCGTTGCTGACCCTAAACTTTCTGCACTAACATGTTGGACGCCTCACCGCTCATCCGTTCTACTCGCGAATGCTGGAGGTGACCATTGAGCATAGATGATGAGGGGTTCCTTTCGAAAGAAATCGATGGTTTTCGGAACGGAATACGATCGAAACACCAAGCCTACTTCGATCTAGTTGAAAGCCTAAATAGATATTGTCAGCAAACAAAGTATCGTCTTGTTGTCCACAACCGTGATGGCCAGGAACTCTTCACGGCATGTCTCGCAATCAAATTAATGAATGACGTTCAGGCTGCCGTCATTCTTCTGGAACGGGGTCTTACTTCCCAAGGCCGCTCTATATTGAGAGTTGCATTGGAATGCCTTGTCGTGCTCACTAAGATAACTCAGTCCTACGAGTTCGTGCACGCCTATGTAAAGGTCGGTGAGCAGGATCGACTGAAGCTTGTTAAAGCGATCAGGCTGAATCCAAATCAAGGTTTCGATGATGTTCGAGCAGATTTGACAGATGCTCTCATCGCCACGATTAAGGACACCATTGGTGAAACACAAAATAAACGTAACCTTGAACAGTGGGCAAAGGACGTCGGCCTCGACCATCTCTACGACGGGACTTATCGACTGTTCTCTCAAGAAGTTCACTCTTCACCGAGAGCCATTGATCAATATTTCATGGCTGATGGCGAGGGAGAGATTACCGGCTTTCATTGGGGACCAGATACAGGCAAAGATGTTCGAGCTGAACTTCTTGAGGCAGCGAGGCTCTTACTAGTTGGCATGTCAAAGGTTGATGAACTTTTTCAACTCAATATCAAGAGTGATTTGGCTGATTTCTCAGCAAAGCTTCGCAATTTGGGCGAATCGGAAAAATAGTCTTATCTGCATGACCGCAGCTCCTGGATCATGATTGTATTAAATGGAGCCCTTGCTCGTCTAACTTGCAGATCAAGTTACTCATGACACAGGCAAAACGATTCACGCTTTGACAGGGCTCAGCATAGGTGGCATTGCAATCAATATTGTCTATGCTGAGTTGAATCTCAGTGCGGGAGAAGTAACAGCCGGCTTCTTGGATTTTGCCGATAAGGGTGACAGATTCAGGTCGGCCAGAGGAAAAGTGAGTATTAGGGCTTGGCTTGAGGAGGCATGTATTTGATCATCTCGTCGGCGAGCTCTTTCGCGATGGTCTTGAGGCTCGGCTTGATGAACATGTAGCTGCTGGACCGTTCATGGCGTGCTTTCCAGATCGTCGTCCCGGTCGCGGCATCGATCAGGCGCAGACTCAATCCAACGCGCCCGACGTTATCGCCTTCCTTACGCACGTATTCCCATGAATTGACCCTGACGACTAGAAAGGAATCGACGTTGAGCGATTTCCCAAGCTTGACGGCTGAGTCTTTGTCAGATTGACCGGTCATCTCGAGGCGGGAGAAATAGAATACGAGAGAGTCGAACGCCTCTTTTGAGGCCTGAAAAATATCGGTGACGTTTTCCGGGGTGACAACCCGTTCGATGCGTCCCTGTCGATTGAGTGCAACGGCCAATACCTCTTGAATGTCTTCACGGGCGCTGTCGTATTGACTCGACATCGGTGGCAACACGGCGATGCTCTGCGGTCGGAACACCCTGGCCCCTGGGCCTTCCCACACCTCCTGCAAGCCTCCACAGCCACTGAGGAGTAGAATGAGGCCCAGGACGGATACTAATTGCGCGTATGATCGAGACAACATAAGCCTAGTATACCATCAGAAAGTGAAAGAAATGGAAGCAGAAACTAAGGCACCTTTTTCACGGAAGTCATATCCTCCTCCGGCATCGGCGCGAAACGCAAACCACCGTAAGCCTAACCCTGCAGTGGGAACGAAGGGGCTGGATGCGTCTTGCATGTTCTTGAAGGTTCCGATCCTGAACGACAGAAATTCGGATAAGATTGTTTGCTCGAGTCCCAAGCTCAGGAGTTGACTCTTCACTCCGGGCACAAAAGTTTTGTTTGAGGTGACATCCACATCGGCTGTGAGTGTTAATGATGAGTAGGGGTTAATGGCGACACCAGCCCGAACCTGCGGATCGAGTTTGAGCTCGCCTCCACCAGCGGCATCGAATGTCGGCGTATTGATATCCTTCGCGACGATCCCAAACCTGATCAACGACGATGGGCGATAGATAGCTCCGATATCGATGCCGTAGGTTGTGGAGATGGTCGGCTTGCCGAAGTGATCGGTCGTGCTGACGCCGCTTCCGCTTTGCAGGTCAGTCGAACCATTGTAAGACGCGCCTTGAATAACCTTCGCAGTAATTCCGATGGCAAACGTTTTATCGGAAAAGGCATAAGCATATGAAAACGCCAATTGTCTGGCCTCAAGCCCGCGCAGCGCCATCTGGCCCGCGACACTGATAGGCGTGCCAACTCCGCCAGGTTGGGTTGCCTGCACAGGCGTTGAGACAAATCCCCCTCCGGTGGCGACATCTGAGACATTGAATCCGAATGCATGTTCGCCGAAGTGCCCTTTTACATACAGCCCGGCGGATCCATTAACCGAGACGGCTGCTCCCGGTCGATTGATGCGATCGGCGATCTCCTGAGCCCTCACAAGATTGATCGGAGAGGTGTCGCTGGTGTTGAATTTCTCCAGGTCGTTCAGCGCGTCGCCAAAGCCAAGGCGATCGATCGCCAGGCCTCCTCCCTGGGCGCGGATATCCACGGTCTGGGTCATGGCCAATCCGGCGGGATTCCAATAGGTCGCGAGGGCATTGGTTGTCACGGCGACTCCGGCTCCTCCCATACCCATGGCACGAGGGCCGGAGATGACAAATTCTGCAGCTGATACCTGAGGCGGCAGCGCTGAGGTAGCCAGCAAAACGGCTATGCGAAATGATGGCGACCAGCGCATCTCAAATCCTTGGCCAGAGCTGATTCAGCGAGTCTAGAGAAGGAACGGTTGTTCGTCAAGGATTGCAGCCGTTCCAAATGATTCCGCGACGACCTGGTGTGCGAAAGGAGACCACAAGCACTCTCAATACATGTGAGTAACAGATGAGGAAAAGGGTGGAAGGTGATAGGGACGTACGATGAACTTAAGCGATCTGTCCGTCCTGCATGTGAATGATGCGGTCTGACTGGGCGGAGAGTTTGTCATTATGCGTCACGATTACGAACGTGGTTCCACGCGTTTTGTTCAAGGTGCGCATCAGCCTGAACAGTCCTTCCCCGCTATTGGTATCGAGATTGCCGGTCGGTTCGTCGGCCAAGACTAAGTCTGGGTTCTGCATCAACGCGCGGGCCATGGCGACCCGTTGTTGTTCGCCACCAGAGAGTTCGCCGGGCTTGTGATGGAGGCGATGCCCTAATCCGACCTCCGTGAGAAGTGTCGTGGCGTCGGCTTTGACCGAGGCGGGTTCTCGACGTTGGACGAGCGCCGGCATGCAGGTATTTTCCAGCGCGGTGAACTCGGCGAGCAAATGATGAAACTGAAACACGAACCCGATCCGTCGATTGCGGAACTCCGCTTGTTGAGCGTCCGTCATGCGAAATAGGTCTTGCCCATCGAACGTCACGGTGCCGCTGCTGGGTTTATCAAGGGTCCCAATAATATGGAGGAGGGTGCTCTTCCCGGCTCCGGAAGCCCCCACAATGGCCACCAACTCGCCGCGCTGAATCTCAAGATTGATCCCCCTGAGAACGGGCAGCTCATGGGACCCCATCGAAAATGATTTGTGAAGGTTGATCGCTTTAATCATATTCAGTGGTGAGCTATGAGGACTGAGGTCTGAGGATTGGAATATTGGGATGGGAATTGCAAATCAGTCCTCGGCCCTCAATTCTCAGTCCTGCGAGTCTATTCATAACGTAACGCCGCGACCGGCTCGAGCTTCGCCGCCTGATTGGCTGGATACACTGTCGCCACAAAACTAATCAGAATGGCAGAGCCTGCCACGAGCAACACGTCTTCAGCCAGCACATGAACCGGAATGGTCGAGATGTAGTACACGGACGGATCGAACGTCCAGAACGTTTGGATCAGCCAGAGAAATGTATAGCCCAGGGGGATGCCGATACCGGTGCCGGCAAATCCGATGATCAGCCCGTTCAGCATAAAGATGCGTCGGATGCTCCGTTTAGTCGCACCCATGGCTTTGAGGATCGCAATTTCCTTCTGCTTCTCCGTGACGATCATGGTCAGGGTGCTGACGATGTTGAACGAGGCCACGATCGTAATCAAAACGAGCAGCAGAAACATCATCGTCTTTTCCAGCTTGAGTGCTGAGAAAAGATTTCGGTTCATCTGCATCCAATCTCTGGCTCCGTGGCTGAATCCCAGCTCCTGTTCGATGCGACGAGCGGTCTCTGCGGCTTGGAAGACCTCGGTCACCTTGACCTCGATCCCGGACGCGCTTCCATTCATGTTGAAAAATTTTTGGGCTTCACCGATCTCAATATAGGCCAGTGACGAGTCGTATTCGTACATGCCGGAGTGGAAGAGAGCGACGACCGCGAAAGTGCGGATCTTGGGCACCATCCCCATCGCGCTGATCGGACCGACAGGCGAGACCACGTTGACCGTGTCCCCGACAAACGCGCCAAGCCTCAGCGCCAACTCTTTGCCAAGAATAATGCCGGGCTTCTCGACCACGCGAGGGTCGCCTTCAGGGTCGTCAACCGGTGTCTGGGTGACTTTCACCGGCGTGAGCAGATCGAGCAATTGACCGGACGTAATGTTTTTTGAGAGCTCGGTGACGTTGGCCTCGCGTTGTGGGTCAATCCCACGGAGGACGATTCCCTGCACGCCGGATTGAGTGGTCAGGAGTACTTGGCGGAGCACAAAGGGCGTAGCGGCCACGACGTCGGGCACGGTCTGAATCTTGTCGGCCAGACCATGGTAGTCGGTCATATTCTCTTTCATGCGTTCTTGGACGATGATATGGGCCGTCGTGCCGAGAATCTTGCTCTGAATATCTTCCCGGAAGCCGGTCATAATCCCAACCGTACCGATGAGCGCTGCCACTCCCAACGTGATGCCGGCGATCGACACGAACGTGTTTAGCGAGATTGTTCGGTTGCGACGCTTGGCGCGCAGGTAGCGGAGGCCAACGAAGATTTCATAAGGGAGGGCCACGCTATAGTTTCTCCGGCCGCAATTGAGGGAAGAGGACCACATCGCGGATAGAAGCCTGATCGGTGAACAACATGATCAATCGGTCGATGCCGATCCCTTCTCCGGCGGTCGGTGGCATCCCATACTCCAGGGCGCGAAGAAAATCCTCATCGACGAGATGCGCTTCATCATCCCCTGCCTCACGCTGAACAGCCTGACCTGCAAACCGTTCGCGTTGATCCAGCGGATCGTTCAACTCTGAAAAAGCGTTGGCGATCTCCCTGCCGGCGATGTAAAGCTCGAATCGGTCTGTTAGGGTTGCGTCTGAATCCTTTCGTCTGGCGAGCGGAGAAATATCGATCGGATAATCGGTAATAAACGTAGGCTGCTGCAAATTCGGTTCGACGGTTTCCTCGAAGATCTCATTGACGATCGCGAACAACGAAGCCTTTGGGTCCACCGGCACGCGCAGCCGCTGAGCGGCTGCCAAAGCCTTCTCGCGATCTTGCAGCACCGATGGATCTAGGCTATTCACCTCAAGAATAGCTTGGTGATAGGACCATCGTCGCCATGGAGGCGTGAGCACAATGTCCTTCCCTTGGTAGGGAATGATCGTCTTGCCGAGTGTTTGTTGGGCTAAGCTGGAGACCAGCTCTTCGGTGAGCGCAATCAGGTCCTGATAATCTGCATAGGACACATAGAACTCCAGCATCGTGAACTCGGGATTGTGGATCGTTGAGATGCCTTCGTTCCGGAAGTTCCGATTGATCTCGAACACTCGAGGAAATCCACCGACGATCAGGCGTTTCAGATAGAGTTCCGGAGCGATACGCAGATAGAGATCGACACCGAGCGCATTATGGTGCGTGACGAACGGCTTGGCGGCGGCCCCTCCGGGAATCGGATGCATCATAGGGGTCTCGACTTCAAGGAACCCTCGCTCGATCAGAAACGCGCGGATACCGGCAATGATGCGGCTCCTGGTGGAAAAGATCTGGTGGACTTCAGGATTGGCGATCAGATCGACATAGCGTTGTCGATACCGTGTTTCGACGTCCGTTAGACCATGCCACTTCTCCGGAAGCGGACGGAGGGCTTTGCTGAGAAACGTCAGCTGATGAACTTCGACTGTAAATTCATTGGTCTTCGTTCGAAACAAGGTCCCTGTGACGCCGATCCAATCACCGAGATCGAGTTGCTCCACCACTGTATAGGCCTGTTCCGACAACAGATCTTTCTTGAGGTATACCTGGAGGCGGTCGGCTCCGTCTTGCAGGACCGCAAATCCGGCCTTCCCAAAGCGACGCAGTGCGACGATTCGTCCGGCGAGGGTGCAGGAGATCTTTTCCTGCTCCAATGTTTGCTTGAGTTTTTCGCCATGCTGCTTCAATAGTTGGCCGGCCCGGTCCTTGACCTCGAAGCGGCTGCCGTAGGGAGCGACGCCGGCCTCTCGAAGAAGATCGAGCTTCTTGATCCGTTGTTGCCGCTGTTCGTTCAGTTCGTCCATGGTTTAGTTACGTGGTGACTACAAATCGTCTTCGGGTCCGCCGACCGGCGCGAGTTGCTCACTGCCCTTTCCGAGCTTCTTTTTCAAAAACGCTTCGATGAATCCATCGAGATCCCCGTCCATGACGGATGACACATTGCTGATCTGATGGCCGGTTCGGTGATCTTTAACCATCTGGTAGGGTTGGAACACGTAGGAGCGAATCTGACTGCCCCACGCGATGTCCTTCTTCTCACCGACGATCGCGTTGAACTCCGCTTCCTTCTTTTTCTGTTCCAACTCAAAGAGGCGCGCCTTTAAGATCTTCATGGCGCCGTTTCGATTTTGAAGCTGCGAGCGTTCATTCTGGCATTGCACGACAATGCCGCTCGGCAAGTGCGTAATGCGGATGGCGGTTTCGACCTTGTTGACATTCTGGCCTCCGGCTCCGCCGGCTCGGAAGGTATCGATCCGGAGATCCTTGTCTTCGACCGCAACGTCAATATCTTCACTCAGCTCCGGATACACGAAGACGGACGCGAACGAAGTGTGCCGTCGTTTGTTCGAATCGAACGGAGAAATGCGAACTAGTCGATGGACCCCGGCTTCTGCCTTCAGGTATCCATAGGCATACGGTCCGGTGATCGAAATCGTCACGCTTTTGATACCGGCTTCGTCGCCGGGCAACAGGTCTAATGTTTCCACCTTGAACTTCTTGTGCTCCGCCCACCGCACATACATTCGGAGGAGCATTTGCGCCCAATCCTGTGATTCCGTGCCGCCGGCACCGGGATGAATCGCGATGATGGCGTTGTTAGGGTCCAGGTCGCCTGAGAGGAGGAGCTCCAGCCGCAGCGAGGCGAGGCGAGGTTCCAACTGATTCAATTCATTGGCTAGCTCGGCCTCGATGCCCGCGTCGCCGCTCTCATGCGCGAGTTCCAACAGGGCTCCCAGGTCGCCCATTTTGGCTTCAATTTCACGCCACTGCCGGAGTTCTCGTTCGATGGTCGCCTTTTTCCGGCTCACCACGGCAGCGGTGCGGGTGTCGTTCCAGAAATGCGGCTGGCCCATCTGCGCTTCAAGTTCTTCCAACTCGGCGGTCATATGAGCGAAGTCAAAGATGCCCCCGTAATTCGGAAACTTGCTCGCCGAGATCGCGAACACGAACTTCGACTTCCTCTAACATGGAACGATCCTCCTTCCATCATGCCGGCGTGATAATCGTCAGGGCTGGTTCCTTCGTGCGGAAGTACCCGAACAGAAATAAAAGTCCGCAGATTATAACACAGGCGTATGCAAACACGTCGCCATAGTAGCTGTAAAATGTGCGAGAGTGTTTGATCGGAATGGTCGCCTGTAAAGCCAGTTCCGTAAACAGGGGCGTTGCCTGAGTGATCTCTCCATAAGGATCGACGAACCCGGAAATTCCGGTGTTAGCGGCACGTGTGAAGGCAAGGTGGTTTTCGACCGAACGAAAGACGACCATGGCAAAGTGCTGAGCCGGCGCCGAGGAAGGCCCAAACCATCCATCATTTGTGATCGTCACCAGAAACTCCGCGCCGTTGGCGGCGAACTGGCGGACCAAGTCCGGGAAAATCACTTCGTAGCAGATGGCGACGCCGAACCTCACAGCCCGCGGGGTGGTGGACTTGCCGCGTTCCCACGACTTGGGATGAAACGACAGGATTTTCGATCCCGGACCTGGCTCAAAGTCGCCGATGCCTTCGACAAGTTTGTCGAGAAAGAATAACAATGATGATTTCAGGGGGATGTATTCTCCGAACGGCACGAGATGGTGTTTGTCATAGCGGCCGAGGATCGTGCCGTCCATTCCCAGCAGATAGGCACTGTTCAGGAGGTATGGTCGGCGGTCTGGGTAAAACCGCAGTGCCGGACTACCGAGTAGGAGCGGCGCCTGAGCACGTTCCGCCCACGCGATCAGTTCTAGCTGATATTCCTTTTCGCGCTCCAAAATGAACGGTGTTGCAGCTTCCGGCCACACGATCAAGTCTGTATCGGTGCCCAGCTGAGCGGTCAGGCGGTCAAGGCGTCGCATGGTCTCATCACGAAACGACGCATCCCACTTCACGGCTTGCTCGATATTTGGTTGGACGACACCCACAGTGACGGAAGGTTGCGCCTCCTTCACGGCTCTGTCGCTTAGGACGGCCGAACTGTAGAACCAGGAGAGCACCATGCAGGCCGCTGCGGTTGTGAGGAGTTCCCACGGGAGTTTGGCCGGGTGAAAGCCACGGAAAAACGGCATGATCCACAAGATGAGCTCGGCCAAGGCCACATTTACCAGCACGACCAAGAAAGACACTCCGTAGACCCCTGTATGGTCTGCCACTTGGATCAAGTCCAATTCACGGTATTGCGAATAGCCCAGGAGACACCATGGAAGACCTGAGAGAAGGTAGGTCCGAAAGAATTCGAGGGCGACCCAGAAGCACGGGGCAAAGAAAATTCCATAGCGTGGGATGAGCTCGCGGAGCCAGACAAACGCGAGGCTATAGAGCGCGACGTACAGTCCGAGGTATGCGGTAAGGAGCAGCAGAATCGCGTAACTGATGGGCTCTGGTACCTTGCCGTAGGTCGTCATGGCCGTGACGACCCAGGCCATGATGCCGGTAAATCCAATGACTCCGCTCAGCCAGCCGATCAAAAATGCTCGTTGTCTGGTACATTGATCGAGTGCCAGATGGAGGGGAATGAGGACGACCCAGGCCAGCAATCCCCAGTCGAACTTCGGAAAGCAGAGAGGCAACAACAGCCCGCTCGCGCAGGCAAACATGATTTGGCGCGAACGAACTCCATCCATCGTGCTGTACCTTAGCGAAAAGATTCGCCGACTTGCAAGAGAACACACGAACAATCAGAGACTTGGGACGTTTGCCAGGTGCTTTTCCCTGGCAAAGTAGGGTATTCTTGATTTGTATGGAACGGCGTCAGCATCGTCGTGTTTCAGGACAGGTTAAGACTCTGCTTCGGGCTAACTCGCATGAGGTGGAAGGGGAGACGGTCGATCTTTCACTCGGCGGCGCCAGGATCGCGAGTTCACTGGATGTCAAACCGGGAAAACCAATCGTGGTCAAACTCCTGATTCCGGGTGACGACGTTCCGATCGTAATCGAGCAAGCGCAGGTGCAATGGAGCATCGATCGGACCTTTGGTGTGAGGTTTTTCGACATGCCGAAGCAACAGCTGGACGAATTAGAAGCGTTGATCGAAGAATGTATTGCGCTGGATGAAGGAAGAGAGGCATGAAACCGGTGAGCACTCAGAGCGAAACTCAGAATGACGACCCGCGCAGTTGGATGGGTGGCGAAGCAACTGTCGGTTCCCAAGCCCGTCGATATATCCGCCGCCAAGGAGGACCACCGGCCTCTCTGCTCAGCGTGATCCTCGGCCTCACCTTCCTCGGCGGCCTCGCCCTGGGGAGCTCCTTCGGCCTACTTTGTCGGAACAAGGCCAAGTAGCGCGTCTGTAGCTTACACTGTATCGAGAATCTGCCATATGTGACACGGTATCTTGCATTTCTTGCCTGTCGATCCAGGCAGCACACTGCTTCAGATATAACGCTTTCATCATGACAGAGATTCCGGAAGCTTGGCGGATCCTCCCATCATTGCGGTCTGATCCACAGGCTATTTCTGCATCTCAGTCAGGTATAGGATGAAGACATGTCGCATCTCATGAGATCGTCACCGTTGGGTGTCAAGCTTGTCGCTAGACATGCAATAGTGCCGTTTCTCCTTGGACTTTTCCTATTCACGTTACCGCTCTCTATTCAATCGGCCCAGATCGAGCCGGATCGAGGATCTTGGCGTATGGCGGTTCCGATGCCGACGAAGCGGACGGAGGTGGCTGCTGCGGCGCTGGATGGGAAGATCTACGTTGTCGGTGGGTTCGAGAAGCCGAGCTTCGGCAATGTGATGAATTTGGCGATCACCCCGTCTGTCGAAGTGTATGATCCAGCGACCGACCGATGGACATCTAAAGCGCCGTTGCCCGTTGGCTTGCATCATATCGGGATCGGTGTGGTAGGTGGACGATTGTATGTCATCGGCGGATACAGCAAGTCTGGCTTGACCGTGTGGAATCCAGCGGCAACAGTCCATGCTTATGATCCAGCTACGGATAGCTGGACTGAGCGCGCTTCGATGCCGACGGCTAGAGGCGCACTGTCTATAACGGAGCACGACGGAAAGTTGTATGCCATCGGTGGGTATGATCGGAAAGCCAACAATGCGCAGGTCGAAGTTTATGATCCTCTGCACAATGTCTGGACGACAGCTGCCCCAATGCCGACGCCTCGTGATCATCTTGCGGCTGCCACGATTGCCGGGAAGATCTATGCGATTGGCGGACGCACTGATGGCGACTATTCTCGCAATCTCGCTGTGACAGAACGGTATGACCCTGCGATCGATCGCTGGACACGTGTCGGGGATCTGCCGACTGCGCGGAGCGGCATCACCGCTGCGGTTGTTGAGGGAAAGATCTACGTGATGGGCGGCGAAGGAGCCACCGGTACGTTTAATGAGAACGAGGCTTATGATCCGGTACGCGATGTGTGGCAGCGTATGGCGCCAATGCCGACGGCACGTCATGGTTTGGGATCAGCGGTCGTGCAGGGGCGTATTTATGTGATCAGCGGCGGGCCGACTCCCGGAGGCTCTTTCAGTGATTTGAACGAGGCCTTTATCCCATCGTCAGAAGCAATCCTCAAGACTGATTGAACATCTCGTGTCAGCAAGAAATCTGCGAGCCCACGATCAAGACTTTTAAGAAGACGGCCGTTCCACTTTCTGTTTCTGATGGACCCATCTGACTGGCGTGGTGGCGGTGGAGACGAAAGCTTGGCCGAAGCCTAGTACGAAGTGGGCGTCTTCGAGTCGCAATTCCCAGAGCGCAAAGTCACCAAAGCTAAACATCATCTCGGTTTGGGGGAATCGAGCCAGATATTGCTCCTTGATAGCGTTGTAGGGTGGTGCATGGGGCGCGAAAGTATCGCTGCCTCCTCTTGAAGATTCATGCGCCTCAACGCGAGCGGGTTTTTCTCTGGCCCGTCCGGTTCGGCGATGAACAGCGACACGTGGAGATCGTTGAGCAAATGGTGCGTGTGGAGCGTCAGTCGACTGAGATGCAGATAGGCTCGCGTCCAATCTGATCCGAACACATGGGGTACGTGCGAGCCAAACGGCCGCCCGTTCCGTAGCGTCAACAAGACCGCCGTTCGCACGTCTTCAACCAGCGCCGACCAGGCTTGTTGGACATCCTGACTCGTCAATATTGACGCCATCGTCAAACTCTCTTCCGACATGGACGAAAAATTATCAGACTCTTCGATAGATGTGTCAGCACGATACCATCCGTTTTAGGCGATCGCTACTTGGGGAAAGCCGTTGAGTTGAATTATCCCTACCTCTTGACTCACCTCGGTATGAAGCCTATCGTACGTGGGTGGGAGGAGTTAACGCCCCGAGGGAATATGGTTCATAAGGGGATCGAGCGTGAGGATGGTGTGCAGGACCAGCTTGTACTGGGAAGCCTAAAGTCCTCCCGAGATCACCGCCGTACCTAATCGTCCTCGGTTAGGTGCGTGCTCCTCCCACCTTAACATCCACCGCACTGCCCATCCCAGTTTCCTGACCTGCTCCTTAATTATTGACCGGGTGATGGCCATGCTTTGTTGTGGCCAGGCACAAATACGCCTGCCTGCTATACTTTGGTCAATAGCCATATCATCTAGCACCACGGCGAATCGACAACATGAATCTCCCTACGCTGAGCGTCATCACTGGCCTCTTTCTCTGGCCGATTCTTGGGTCAGCGGAGCTTTATAAGTGGACCGATGAAGAAGGGAATCTCCATATTACGGATGCTCCCCCGCTTGAGCTCGAAAAGAGGTCGAGTCCGGCGGTAAGGCCCGCTCCGCGATCTACGTTGCCGAAGAAGGCTACAGTGAAGCCGGCGATGCCGAAGCTGCCTCGATCTGAGGCATATCCCGTACCGGAACCATCAGTGACGCCTTCCTCGCTGAGGAATGCGGCGGCCCAACCCAGCATGGAAGGTCTCAGCCCGAACCAAGCGACATTGACGAGTGCATGGCAAACGTTCGATGGTCCCCAAGTGGTTGCCAAAGTTCCTGTACAGCGCTGGAAAGATCAACGGGGTATCGAACATTTCGTCGATGTATTGCCGACTGTCAAAGCCTCAACCGGGGTAGAGGCTAGGCCGAACAAGTACTGATCCAAAGCACAGTAGCAGCTGGAGGAATCGAGAGAGTGTACGCGCTCTCGCGCTCGTCATCAGTTGGCTGAGTGAAGAACAGGTTCAGGGAGTAAGACCGCACATGAACTGGTGAGGCAGCATATGAGCCGGCTGAAAATATTTTTCTTAGCTGTCATCCTTCTTGTAACCTCATCAATCCGGCAGGCGGCCGCCTACCTCTCACAAATTCCGACGGCGTTTTCAGAAGATGGGCGTCTCCTGTTGATCCAGATGGACGACCTTATCCTCTGGGATCTCGAGACCAAGTCACTTGTCGCCAAGGTGCCGCTCACCTCCTGTCACCAGATCGCCTTGCTGAAACAAGACGGCTGGGTGCTATGTGTGAAACACGACGTCGTTATTTACGATTGGAAGAACCAAGTGTCTGTGGTGACCGTTCCGCAGGAATCTCGCCAGCCCTATAGCTTGCTCGCCTATTCGAGTCAGACTGATCGGATGGTGCTCCGTCATGGCGATGAGGCGGTGTCGGTCTGGCAAATTGGGAAGAAACTGGTGCCGCTCAAACATATTCCGCTGGATACCAGGGCAGAGACTCGTTCGGTGGTCGCGTCGTCTGATACTAAATTGCTGGCCATCGCGCAAGGTCGCGTGATTCGTCTGCACGACCTTACCGGGACGACGATTCGTGATGTGACCATCAAAGATGGAAAGCCACTCGATCTCCTCTTCGCACCGGACGGCTCAACGTTGGCCGCCAGCATAGGAAACACGATTCTCTTCCTCGATACGGTGGACGCCTCGATACGTGGACGAGCTAGGCTGACAACCGCAAAAGGAGCCCGTGGACACTTCACACCTCGTCTGTTTTCCCGTGACAGCCATCGATTGGTGGCAGGTGATGGAGAGAGGGGTTATGCGCTGGTTGACACCGATACAGGCATGGTGGTGTCCGTGACAGAATTTACCTATGCCGATCACGAGCAAGGGGGGCAGGCCTCTACGCATCTCTCTGCCGTCGATATTTCAGACGACGCTGAGTATTTGGTTGGGCAACCGGAACATCCCTCGACGTTACAGATCTGGGACTTGCGCACCGGCGCCATCCTGTCGGATCTTTGCGGCAACGATTGTCGGAATATGGGGCCGCGCGTCTCACTGCTCAAATGGTCGCCCACCGGATCGAAGATCGTGGTTGGACTGGAAGGAGGCCTCAATCCGGACGTGGACGGCAAGATATCAGTCTGGGATGTGCAGACTCGATCTCCGGAACTGGTGCTGGATCCTCGTCAATCTCAAGCAAAAGTGCTGGCCAAGCGACCCATCCCTCCGGTACGTGATGTTGAATTGTCGGTGAAGCCTGTCGTGCCATCTCCTGCCGAAGCTGGTCCGGCATTTGTACATGCACGGGCGCTGCGTGCGCTTGCGACTTCTCCCAGCGCCAATCTGCTTGTCACCAGTGGTGATGACGGGTTGGTGAAAATTTGGGAACCGGGCCAGGGAATCCTTCTGCGGCAACTGTCCTTGTCTACACCCGTAAGTGCACTCGCGTTCAGCGCCGATGGCGCAATTCTGGCGGCCGGTACGACCCAAGGAGAGGTGCGCCTGTGGGAAACGCAGAGCTGGCGGGAGTTTCCCTCCTATGCAAGCCGACAGGGGCAGATCAACGCGCTACAGTTTCTCATGGGCAACCGATTTCTCGTCATTGCCGGCAAACAACCGAAAGTCCTCGTGGTGGATGTGGTCACCAGAACGATTGTTAAAGAGCTGGTGCATGCCGGCTTCTCCCTCGCTTGTGAGCCGAAGGGCTGTATCAGAACAAGAGCGACACAAGGAGATAGTGTTGAGACGCTGAGCCTGTTGGATGGGAGTCCTTTTTTGCTCACGACGTCACGAACTGGACGCGTCGTCTGGGATATTGGAACATGGAAAGAGGTCGAGGAGCCGGTCGGCTTGCCAGACGTTTGGTTCGGACTCGGCTGGAAACGGCCCTTTGTTGCGACGACAATGCGCTCTCGTGATCAAACCACATTCACTCTTGCCGTCTGGGACACCAAACGCAACAGGGTCCTGGCGAGTTTCGATACCTTCACTAAACGTGATACCGAGTTTGTCGAGAAAGGACCGACCGTGGCATTAGGCGCATCAATGGCCGTCGATCCGCTGCATCGATGGGTTGCCACACGAGTTGGCGAACATCTTGCCGTGTGGAATCTTCCGTCTCACGCAAAGAAGAAAACCTTCCACGTAAACACTCCCTATCATCTTCATTGGACGAGCGACGGAAAATATCTAGTCGTCGGCACACTCGACCGAAAAGTGCTCGTCTGGTCTGTTGAAACGATGGAGCCTGCCCACTACCTGCGAGACCCTTCCGTGACCCGCTAGGGCGGTTCGTTGCGCACCTAGGTCTTTCTTCGTTCTGCTTATTCACCATCTGGTCCCATTGTTTCCTGGAAAGTTTTGTGGTACCAAACAATCAACGGTTGTTTGATGAGAGGGTGAATGGGAAAAAAGAAAGACTCTGCTTCAGATACTGAATCGAAATCTTCCGCTCTTCGAGCCAACCCTGAACCAGCCGCAAAGAAGCCAGCCGCCGCCAAACCGGCAGAGCGGGTTACTGCGGTCGAGATGGGGGCGCGTCAGCGCGAAATTTCCGTTTCTGAATTTTTCACGAAGAACCGGCATTTGCTCGGGTTCGATAACCCGCGCAAAGCGTTGTTGACCTGCGTCAAGGAGGCTGTCGATAACGCGCTCGATGCCTGCGAAGAGGCCGGGATTCTTCCTGATGTGACGGTCAAATTGGAGGTCGTGTCGAACGGGGAGCCAGTCGCGCCCAGTCAAGCGAGCCGATTCCGCGTCACGGTCACCGACAATGGGCCCGGCATCGTGCGTCAGCAGATCCCTAGAATTTTTGCGAAGCTACTCTACGGGTCCAAGTTCCATCGGTTGCGGATGAGCCGGGGACAGCAGGGGATCGGCATCTCGGCCGCCGGCATGTACGGCCAGCTGACGACCGGGAAACCGGTGAAAATTATTTCCCGGATCGGCCCGAAGGCCGCCGCGCATTTCTTCGAAGTCCAGATCGACACGAAGAAGAACGAGCCGCTGGTCCATGAAAACAAACAGATCGACTGGGAGCAGCCGCGAGGTACTCAAGTTACGCTGGAAGTCGAAGGGAAGTATCAAAAGGGTCGTGCGTCGGTTGACGAATGGTTGGAGCAAACCTCTATCGCCAATCCGCATGTCAAATTGAACTACCGGACCCCTGAAGGAGAGACGAAAGAGTACCCTCGGACCTACCACGAGCTGCCGCCTCAACCACGCGAGATCAAGCCGCACCCCTATGGGATCGAGTTCGGCATGCTCCTCAAAATGTTGCAGGATACAAAGAGCCATACGCTTTCCGGGTTTCTTGCCGGTGATTTTTGTCGTGTGTCTCCCCAGCTAGCCGATGAGATCTGCAAAGCGGCAAAGGTCTCGCCTGAGGCCAAGCCTCGCGAGTTGAAGGGGTCGGTCGCAGAGACGCTCTACAAGACGTTGCAAGAGAGCAAGATCATGGCGCCGCCGACCAACTGTATTTCTCCGATCGGCGAGAAGGCGATCCTCGCAGGGCTCTATAAACAAATCAAAGGCGAGTTTTACACGGCGGTCAGCCGGCCACCGGCAGTCTATCGGGGCAATCCGTTCATCATCGAAGCGGGCCTTGCGTATGGGAACAGACCGCAGGACCAGAATCGATCGCAACAGCCGGCGATGCCGAAAGCCGAAGGGGAACACGAGGAGGAAGACTCTGAGCTTGCCCGTGTGATCCGCTACGCGAATCGAGTCCCGCTACTCTATCAACAATCGGCCTGCTCCACCTTCAAGGCTGTCCTGAGCACGACCTGGAAAAACTATGGCTTGACGCAGTCGCGTGGAGCCCTTCCAGGTGGACCGATGGTGATCTTCGTCCATATGGCATCGGTCTGGGTGCCGTTTACCAGTGAGTCCAAGGAAGCGATCGCCGATTATGACGAGATTCAAAAGGAAATCACCCTGGCACTCCGCGAGTGCGGCAGACGGCTGGGGCTCTTCGTACGCCGGCGTGAACGAGCGGCCAGTGAGTTTCGGCGGCGAAATATTTTCGAACTGTATATCGAAGAGGTCGTCGAGGCGTGCAACCGACTCAAGGGAGGGACGCTGCCGAAGCAAAAGCTGAAAGAGCAGCTCCAGAAGATTGCGACGTCTCGTACGGGCGGTCAGAAAACGGACGAGGCACTCGGGAAGACCAGCGCTGGGCCTGAAGGGTTGCCCCATTCGATCATCGTGACGGCAGATGGAGTGGAGGGTGAAACTGCGTTAGCCACTCAGGTCGAGTCTAGTCAGGGAGGAGTAGCGTCGACAGTGGAGCCGGACCTTCTCGGTAACCCATCGCCGGCGGATAAGTCTGCTTCGAAAGAGAAAGCGACCAAGTCGAGTCGAGCCAAAGATCCACCGAAGAAGACAACCGCGAAATCAGTTCAGATCGCGCTCTATGCCGGGGAGTCTAAGACAAAGAAGAAATCAAGCGGCAAGCCAACCAGGTCAGCGAAAACAGCGGCTTCGAGGAAATCCAAATAGGACACCATGACGACCAAGACAAAGAAAACCACGCTGGTCGAGAAGAAGTTGATTAGTCTGGCTGATATCGTGATCCAGTCAGCCGAACGATCAAAAGACCCCACATTTCAGATTCCAATTCGCGCCCTTTCTAACGTGTCCTTCAATGAACGGAAGGGCCTGATCGAGATGGGCGCCAAGAAGCAGGAGCGGTCGTTTTTCAACGTCGGCATGGCGAAGAAATTCATGCAGACGGTGCTCGTGGCGGATGCTCTCTCCGAACTGCAGCGTGCCGAGTTGACCACCTCGCTTCGAGAAATTTACTATCGCACAAAACATACGATCAAAGACTCGCATGAGAACACCTTCGACACGCAGGATGAATCTGATCCCGTGATCGAGGATCTCGAAGTCTCCCTCGCTGCGCTTCGGGAAGAGCTGCATGTGCGCGCGGAGAACAGCGGTAGCATCGTCGGGCCCGTGGTCTTTGGGGACGACGGCGATCGGGTTGATTGCTCGAAGCTAGGGAAAGGCGGGTACTCGGTCCCGTCGATCGTGGAGCCGGAGTATCTGGAGATCCGACGCTGCACCGCGGACTTTGTCCTGCTCGTTGAAAAAGGAACGCAGTGGAACCGGCTCTCGGAAGACAAGTTCTGGCGGCGCTACAACTGTGTGTTACTGACGGGCAATGGTCAGCCACCGCGAGGCGTCCGTCGCCTGGCACGGCGGCTCCATGAAGAATGCAAGCTGCCGGTGTATGTCTTAGTCGACAACGATCCCTGGGGGTACTACATCTATTCCGTTATCAAACAGGGGTCGATCAATCTGGCCTTTGAAAGCCAGCGAATGGCGATTCCAAAAGCGAAGTTCATGGGTTTATCCAGCGCCGACCCCGAGCGGTATGAGCTGCCGCGCAATGTCGGGATCAAGCTGAACGAGAAAGACATCGCTCGTGCGAAAGAGCTGATGAACTATACGTGGTTCAAGAAGCCAGCCTGGCAGGCGGAGATCAAGCGCATGTTGACCAGCGGATTGAAGTACGAACTCGATTCGCTGGCCAATAAGGATTTCCAGTACCTGACGAAGAAGTATCTGCCGAGGAAGCTCAAAGAAAAAGACTGGCTGGACTAACCCGCCTCCTATCTGTGCCATCATTGAGCCACCAAGCTCTCGCTCACGAACTAGCTATGAAGACATTGCCTGCCTGGACGGCGCCCCTTCGTGACTGGCAGCAACGGGCCTTGTCGGCGGTCTGTACCCATCAGTCCAAAGATTTTCTGGCGATGGCGACGCCGGCTGCGGGAAAGACACGCTTTGCGTTGCGCATCGCGCATGAATTCATGACGAATCGGGCTGCAGCTAGAGTGCTGGTCGTCTGCCCGACGAATCACCTCCGTACGCAATGGTCGGATGCGGCGGGGAAGATGGGGTTACAGCTCGATCCGACCCTGACCAACGAACAGGCATCTGAAGCGGCTGACTATCATGGTGCCGTGGTTACCTATCAACAAGTCTGCCTGGCACCGGCGATCTTTCAACGGGTCTGCAAGAGTAAAAAGACGTTGCTCATCTTCGATGAGCTGCACCATGCCGGTGACGGCAAAAACTGGGGAAAAGCGCTGCGCACGGCGTTTGAACCGGCGGTGTTTCGTTTAATCTTGTCAGGGACACCGTTTCGTTCAGACAACAATCCGATCCCCTTTATTCGATATGAGAGTGGAGAAAGCCGGGCGGATTTCGCCTACGGATATACCGACGCGATCCGCGACGACGTCTGCCGACCTATCGTCTTCCCGAGCTATGAAGGCGAGCTCAGCTGGCTGTCTGAGGGTCGCGAGCATCAGGCGACATTTGAGGACGGGTTGACATTCAATCGGCAGCGGGAACGGTTGAAGACGGCGCTCCTCCAAGAAACCTGGCTTGGGCCGGTGATCACCGATGCCCATGCGCAACTGACGCGTCTTCGCCAGCAGGAACAGCTGGATGCCGGGGGACTCATCGTATGCATGGATCAGGAACATGCTCGCTGGGTGGCGGATCTCGTCGGGCGCATTGCCGGTACAAAAGCAGCCGTTGCTGTGTCGGATGATCCCACCGCCTCGCGTACAATCGAGGAGTTCGCCAGTCACAAAAAGCAGCAGTGGCTGGTGGCGGTGAATATGGTGAGCGAAGGCGTCGACATTCCTCGCCTTCGTGTCGGTGTCTACGGCACGAACGTCATCACGGAAATGTATTTCCGGCAGGTGGTCGGGCGATTCGTTCGGATGCAGGACGGTTTGCCCAAACCGCAGCGCGCGTGGCTCTATCTACCAAAAGATCCGATCCTGGTGCACTATGCCAAGCAGATCAAGGCGGAGCGCGATCATGTCTTGGAAGACATCATGCCGGCTGGACAACGAGACTTGTTTGGCCATGTCACGGTCTCGAGCAAAGAATACATGCCGCTGATGGCGGTAGCCCGGATAGATAGCCTGATCGGCGAAGAAGAAGCCAGAGGGGAGGGCGAGGCAGCTGCTATCATCGAACCGGCGGTCTCACTCCACGAGCAGAAACTAGAGCTGCGAGATCTCCACCGGCTGCTCGTCAGCACAGTCGCCAGAAACAGCGGAATCGATCATCGAAAACTCAACGCAGAATTGATCGCGCGAACCGGGAGCCGTGTCGATCAGGCGACAGTCGAACAGCTGCGAAAGCGCATTCAATTGTTGGAGCGATGGAAAGAGCGAGGCTACGATGGAAAACGGTGAGGGGGCTGTGGCAGCCGATCAGTTCACTGCAACTTCTTTCTCACGCAAGTGTTTGTCCAGCACGAATGTGCCAAACGGAAGAATCGCGGCCAGGAAGGCATAGCATGAAAACTTAAATTCCCATTGGTGTTTGGTATGGAGCATGGCCAGCTGGCCGACATAAAACAGAAACAAGACTCCGTGAGTGGTCCCTACGACTCTCACGACTTCCGGCATCCCCATCAAGTACTTCATCGGCATCGCCACGAACAGCAACAGGAGAAATGAACTGCCCTCTGCTAAGGCGGTCATCCTAAACGCTCGGATCTGGCTCACCTGCATCGATTTTCTTTCAAGCCTGCTGTAAAAAACTTCTGTACGATACCTCTGGACGCGGTTTCTTCGGCGTCCAGACCTCGGGCATTGTCATGAACTTCTAATCAAGTGGAGCAGGGAGGCGAGGAGCTATAGAACGACGGAGCCACGGCTTCACAGCCGTGGCTCTGCTGTGTGTCGAGAGTCGATTGGCTTAATTTGGCGGCAGCATCCAATAGGACCAGGCGAGAATAATCGGAGTTGCCACATACATGGCCGTCTTCCCGAAGGCATCGTTGACCCCATAAATCAGGATTCCAGCGATGAAGGTGAAGTAGATATATCCAATTCCCCGATAACTGGCACTGTGGTCTGCCGCCAAGGCCAGAGCCGGTGATCCAAGGATCAGTCCGGCTGAGAGTGTGGCTAAACGTTTCATCGTGGTCTCCTTCCAAGACAGGTAAAAGGACTGGGCATGTGGACGAAACAAGTTGCGGTTGCAGACACAAGAACGCCCTCCTGGTAACGGGCCCCAGGAGGGCATGACGCTGCTCTCGGATGACGTTTTCTGATGGGCTCGGAACAACCTAGTGTAGTGATACATAAATAGCTTTACATATTATACAGTACGTGTATACTCCTCTCCAGAGGAGGACCGGACCATGCGTATCGCCCCTTCCATTCAGCTGACTGAACCCGAACGCCAGCAACTGGAGCAGTGGGCC
>JBGTNJ010000008.1:0-2782 GCA_041743145.1 Nitrospira sp.
CCCGTTGCTCCGGCGAGATATACGAAAATAACCGCCCTTGATCGTCCAATGTTCCGCGCATGATTGCCCCTCCGTTCTTCCTAAAACAGAGAATCATATTACGCACCGCTTAGCGAGGGGTTTTTCAGCAGACTGCTAGAGCTGTCGCAGATGTCTTACTGGTCTGCCTCGCACCAGTGATGAGCACGGCGGGAAACTACTTCTGCATCCGCCGGATGACCGGCCGGACCTGACTCGCAATCCATATGCTGATAATATGCACGGATCGTGCAAATCATGTAACTCTCTTTGGAGGCCTTCTCATGTTCATATCTGCCCGCCGGCACACAGGTCGAGCCCTGCCTCTTGACTGCCGTAAGCAGACGCGCCTCATCGAGATGAGGGCAGCAGTCTCTCCAAATGTTCAACAATCCGTTCCGCCGCTTTGCCATCCCAATTCGGTGGAATCGCCCCTTTCTTCCACTGCCCGGCCATCAATCGCGCCAGCGCAGGTGGAAGCTTACTCGGATCAGTCCCGATCAGTTCGTTGGTGCCGATGGTGATGGTTTCAGATCACTCAGTGTTGTCGCAAACAGTCGACCCGGGCTATGACAACAATTGAAAACCATCAAGCTTGCTTGCAGCATGATCAAATGTGACGGTCGAATCACAGCCGCTGAAACGATTGGTTGTCCCCAACAAGCAATCTAAAAAGTCCGCTTTCCCCTTCTGATACATGCGGAAAGAGGTCCACGCTGACTGCGCATCTTCAATCTTGAGCTGGCTCGTTCGCAGGAGCTTATCGAGCACGTTCACAATGGTTTCTTTCGAATATCCATAGGCGCTCTCCAGAACCCACACGAGTTCGCAGAGCACGATGCGGTTGATAAACCCGGGGGACTCCCTCGTACATTCCTTCGTGATGACCTGTGTTGCTGCGCGTGACTGGCGAGGATCATCCTGCACCAAATGCCTGACAAGTACATTCGTGTCGATCCCGATCATCGCCGCCCCCCTCGCTTGCGGATTGCTTGATCCATCTCCGCAACGGTGACCGGCTTTGCCGGCCGCTTGAGCATACCGGCAAGCTCGGATGCATCGACACTTGCCGCCAGCACAACCACTCGACCGTCTTCATCGATGACAAACTCCAGACGGTCCCCTGGATGGAGATTAAGTCGTTTGCGCACATCCTTCGGGATGGTGGTTTGCCCCTTACTGGTCAACGTTGACGTGGACATGGCTTGCTCCTTACATTAGACACTCATCCTTACTTTAACGCAATGACTAGCATATCACAAGTTATCCGTCTCTCTATCATCTCAGAGCGCATTCATGATGCAAGCAGCAGTCTTTCCAACTGCTCCACAATCCGCTCCGCCGCTTTGCCGTCCCATTTCGGTGGAATCGTCCCTTTCTTCCACTGGCCGGCCATCAATCGCGCAAGCGCAGGTGGAAGCTTGCTCGGATCAGTCCCGATCAGTTCATTTGTCCAGATGGTGATGGTCTCGGAGCGTTCGGTGTTGTCGCGGATGGTGAGGCAGGGTATGCAGGAAGCCTATTCAAGAACGACCTGTGCAACACTTAGATTCTCCCACTATTCGAACGGTAAGACGCGCGCTCGGGCGCGTTGAAGGTCAATGGAAATCAGCGCCCCTTCTTCGAGTTCCCGGTGGAATTGCTTGATCGCATTGATGAGCACGATTCGAAGCGCGTCGGGCAGAACATTCTGCGTGCGCACTTGGATGACGCTTGGGCCGATTGCCCGTGTTGCCGCGAGCAATGCTGAGAAATCTAGATCATGCGTCACGATCACAGAGGCATGTCCCTTACCCATTACATAATGATTTCGTCGGTGGCGCGATGCTCGCCGATGGTCGACCAATGCTTGGCGTTCCACCCTTCTGCGGTGAACACGTTTAGCCAGTCAGGCGAAAGATTCATGTCGAGGAGAAATTTCATCAGGAGACCAAGGGAAGGTCTTTTTCCTCTGAGCGCCAGGCTGCGTAGGTTAAGGCTTGCAAGATATCTTCCCGTTCGATGTAGGGATAGGCTGCCAACACCTCCTCAATCGCTTTTCCCGCCGCCATTAAGCCCACGATTGTCCCGACGGTCACTCGCATCCCCCGGATACAGGGTTTCCCTCCCATGACTGCTGGGTCCATGGTGATACGATCCAATTCTTTCATGATTTCCTCCATGCCATCGGAGAGTCAGTACCTGTCCATCAATTCAGATGATGCTGTGCGGAAGTGTTGTGCTGCGTGTATTACTCATGTGTGACGAGACCTGGCGCACGGGCCGCTCCTACTCTATGGGAAGTCTCGCTAGCAGGCAAGACTGAAGCACACGCTTCCTGTTTGCTCCCACCTCAGTTCTCACCCAGTATCCGCTCCAACTGTCCAACAATCCGTTCCGCCGCCTTGCCATCCCACAGCGGCGGGATAGCCCCCCTCTTCCACTGCCCGGCCATCAATCGCGCGAGTACCTCTGGTTGTGCTGGTCTGTCTGGTGCGTGTGGGTTGGTCTTGTTTGTGTGGCTGATCAAGAATACCGGGTCGGTCACGCCAGGCCATACGGATTGGGCCATCGGCGACATCTGCTATCGATGCCCATGGCAATCCCATTACATGCGATGCCGTTGTCTATCTCGTCGCTGACTCTAGTGTAGTGATTCATGCTGTTCTTGTCTTATCTAGGGCGATCCTGGCCCGATTCACTTTCGCCAAGATCTCCTGTGCCGTCTTGGTCCACACAAACGGTTTAGGCTTGGCATTGCGCTGGGTCATGTACGCGTCAATTG
>JBGTNJ010000009.1:0-94872 GCA_041743145.1 Nitrospira sp.
TCAATGTCCCATTCCTCCTCGGGGATGAGGGCGGCGAGGGTCGGGAGGTTCAGGTTCGGCGTCCGGAACAGCTTCCAGACCGAGTCCCATTTCTGATCTTCGGGATGGGGAATAATGAGGCCGATCTTGTAGTGCCCCATAGCGAATCCTCCTTCATGTAAGGGTTGGAGGCATGTCTCGCGCCAAACTCGACACCAATTTGCGAATCCTGAACAACCTCTGCTTCGAAATCAGAGAGCAGGAGGTCCCGAAGAGCCCGCTTGATAGGACTGCAGCGGGACGAGATCGTCCTCCCAGCCTGTCACGATTGGATCCACAACCCTCCAGGCTTCCTCTGCTTCATCATTCCTGATAAAAAATATCGACTCCCCTTTGAGAACGTCCAGAATGAGGCTTGCATAGGCTGACATCGGTTCTGGTGCAAGCTCCGTATTCAGTTCGACCGAGTCGGCTTCCAAGGGATTACCGGGAGCATTCACGTTGATGGTCAATCCGACTTGATCCACCTTAAGACCCAACCGTAATTGATTTGATTTCACCGCGTGAGAAGATCCGAATGTCGAATACCGAGAAGGCTTAAAGAATACTATGAGCTCCTGACGATCCTGCTTCATGGCCTTTCCCGTCCGCAAGACGAAGGGGACGTCTTTCCACCGCTGATTGTCGACGAACAGACGAATTTCTGCAAAGGTTTCGGTTTGACGCGTTGGTTCGACGCCCGGCTCATCGACGTAGTCGCGCACCGTCCGACCCTTGACGCTGCCGGCTGTATAGCGACCACGCATCGTATGTTGCTCAATCTCGTTCTTCGACAACGACCGAACGTCCCGCAGTAAGTCTGTCTTTCGATTGCGCAACTCAGATTCGGTTAGGCTGGACGGAGGCTCCATGGCCACCAAGCACATCAGCTGTAATAAGTGGTTCTGGATCATGTCCTTTAGAGCACCAGCCGAATCATAATACCCGGCCCGGCCTTCCAGCGTATTCATCTCGTCCCATATGATCTCCACTCGCTCGACATGTTGACGATCCCAGGCTGAGTCCAACACCCGATTGGCAAATCGAATCCCAAGAATATTTTGCACCGTTTGTTTAGCCAAGAAATGATCGACGCGAAAAATGTCCTGTTCCTGAAAGAGCCTGAGCAGTTTGCGATTGAGCGTTTGCGCCGACTTCACGTTTTGTCCGAACGGCTTCTCGAGCATCACACGGCTTTGTGGAGGCAAACGGGCTTCATGGAGATTGTCCACAATGGCCTCAGAGACTGAGGGGGGAAGACCGAAGTACAGCACCAGAGGACCCTGTAACCGTCCGACCACAGTTTTGAGCTGCTGAAGATCAGTAAGGTCCGCGGATACATGGCGGACTCGCGCCAACAGCTTCCTCAATATGCCCCTGTTTGTTTTCCCATGACGCTCCCTGACTCGTTTCTCAATGTGACCACGAAATTCTGCCACATCCTTCCAGTCCTTCCTAGTGACTGCCACCACACGAAAATCCTGGGAGAGCAGATTTGCCGCTTCAAGTTCTGCCAAGGCGGGGAAAACGTATCGGCAGGCCACGTCGGAACCAGCACCTAGTAGGACGAAATGATGATGGGCCATGACGTTCCCTTGTTCGTTACCCAACCCTATCCACGGAGCCGGTCCTCAATGTTGATTAAGATGTCTTTACGGGACAGCTCGGTCAAGAGTGCCTGGGCCAACAAGAACACGGTGGCCTTGCTGGCCGCATAGGCCTCGCATTCGTCCTAGTCACGGGTGCACCCCATTGATCCAGATGGTGCTTCCAGGATTCGAAGCGGCACTAGCTCCCATTCTCTAAAGATACGCAAACGCGTTGGGTTTGATACTGGAGCAACCCCTAGGAGGCTCATGGTGAGCTCGCATTTGAAACCATTTCCATCATTTCGTGAGGTCATATTCATTGGTGCAGGACGTGTCATTGCTCTTACGTCGTCTTGTTGTCTGGTCAGCGGATGCATTGTCCAGAGAAGGACATTCTGTCTTCTCCGTGGCGATCGGTATAGGCCTAGCTTAGACAGAGAGGGGCGCAAGGCCATAAGAATTGTCCTTTCTCATGCATCAAGTCAGGGGCATGCAATTTGCCTTTTCACAAGCATGTGCAAGGCATACTAACCCAAGTTACCAAAGGAGCAGGAGTATGAGAATGTCTCAGATGTGCGTGTGTATCATTGCCGGCAGTGTGTTGTTGTTTCATGGCTTAGCCTATGCCGATCCGTCTGGATCTACAATGGCGCCTTCCGGAGGCACCGATGGATCAAGCGGATCCATGAAGCCGCAACAGGCACAACGACAGAAACAGCAACAGGGGATTGAATCCTACAGCCCCCCCAGCGGACCGAAGGCGGGCAGTGACGCGACGCTCCCCGATCCGACGACGAACAAAAAGGGATCCAGCGCCCGTAGCGGCTCAGGAGGTGGTTCCGGGAGTATGGGATCGTCCGGTAATCCAGGGATTGAATCCTACAGCCCCCCCAGCGGACCGAAGGCGGGTGGTGACGCAACGCTCCCCGATCCGACGACGAATAAAAAGGGATCCAGCGGCCGTAGCGGATCAGGAACTGGTTCCGGGAGTATGGGATCGTCCGGCACAGGATCATCAGGAGGATCAGGCGGAGGGTATTAATTGCTTGCCTGGGACAACCTGTCAAATGCCTCATGAGCAACAACCTACTGTTGCGAAGTAAAGAAAATGGTGACCATGTCGGAACAGCAACGCCCTCCACAACATCAAACACGACAACCTGGCATCGAGTCCGTCATGGTTCCTCGCCCAAAGTCGGAGAACCACGATCACCACGGTGTAGGCAAGCTCATCGGAAAAGTCGCACTCATCACCGGCGGCGACAGCGGCATCGGGCGAGCTGTCGCCATTGCCTTTGCGCATGAAGGAGCCGATCTTGCAATCAGTTACTTCGATGAGCACAAGGATGCGGAGGACACTCAGCGTATGGTCAAAAAGGAGGGTCGGCGTTGTCTGACCATTCCCGGTGACGTCGGCGATCACGAACACTGCACGTACGTCGTACGTACAGTCCTCGAGGAGCTAGGGCATCTTGATATTCTGATCAACAATGCCGCTCAACAGCAACCCCAAGACAGCCTCGACAAGATCACACCGGCTCAGCTGGAGCGGACGTTTCGCACAAACATCTTTTCCTATTTTTTCATGACGCAAGCGGCCTTACCGCACCTAACGGAAGGATCGAGCGTCATCAATACCACGTCTGTAACGGCTTATAAGGGAAGCCCGCAATTGCTGGACTATTCATCAACGAAAGGCGCTATTGTCTCGTTCACCAGATCCTTGGCTTTATCTTTGTCCGAGAGAAAGATTCGCGTCAATGCGGTGGCTCCTGGTCCGATCTGGACACCATTAATTCCCTCGACTTTTTCTCCTGACCGTGTAGCCACCTTCGGATCAGACGTTCCATTACACCGTGCCGGGCAACCTGACGAAGTGGCTCCTAGCTATCTGTTTCTCGCCTCCGCGGACGCTTCATATATGACTGGACAAGTCCTTCATCCCAATGGTGGCACGGTCATTAATGGATGACATACGGTGAATCTCCGTTTCTACTTATGAGAGAAAGAGAGGCCCTTATGGCGAAAAGCAATATCGGCAAGAGCGCGTCACGAACGGCCTCGAAAAAGAAGCAAACGGTCGATGCGATCCAAATGCTGAAGGCCGACCATCGAAAGGTGGAGGAGTTGTTTAACCAATTCATGAAGGGCAACTCGGCAGAGCACCAAGCGATCGCCCAGCAGATCTTTCGTGAGCTCAAGGTCCACAGCACATTAGAAGAGGAGCTGTTTTATCCGATGCTACAAGGCTATTCGGCCTCATTGGATGGAAAGACCGATGATAGCAACAATGAGAATGTCCTTGATGTCGACGAGATAGACGAAGCCGGTCGTGAGGACTTATCGGAAATCACAATCACATCAGCATATGATGACCATCGCATGATGGGAGATCAGGTCGAGCAGCTCCTACAGATGAACGCTTCAGATTCCGAGTTCCGACAAGGCATGGTAGAGCTTCAAGAGATAGTCATCGCTCATGTCTCAATGGAAGAAGAGGAGCTGTTTCCCTACGCCCTGACCACGTTAGACATCAGAACACTTCGTAGGCAGATGCAAGAACGGAAAGCGGATATTCTCTCTGCGGTCGCTTAGGTCCACGTGAGAGGCGAAGGCCTCTCACGTGCTGCAGGCTGCATGCTGAGGAAGTTTTCAGAACCTGCCGGCAAAACGATCCTAGGTTTGCCACTAATCCGAAGGAAAGGTAGACCGGATGAAAACACCGTGTCTTATGCCGACTTGCGCCGAGATCGATCCGAGCGTCCTCCCGTCCGCTGTTGGGCCGACGAAAACCGACCACCCTTGGCCTGATCCTGCACGCTCCGTTTCAGTAACGCCATGAGGTCGACCACTTTCCCTCGTTTCGGCGGCCTTGCGACTTCCTCGCCGTCCGGATCGCCGATCACTTCCGTTCGGCCGGTCTTGATGCGCTTCTCGATCAGCTTCAAGAGATCTTCACGATAGGTATCGTGATAGTCTTTGGGATCCCACTCTCCCGTCATTTCCTCGACAAGTTTTACCGCCATCTCCCGCTCCTTGGCCGTTACCCCGACGCTTTTACGCTTCGGTAAGATGTCCAACTCCTGTGGGTCCTTTACCTCGTTGGCGTAGCGAAGCGTATTCATCAGAATCATGTCGTTGACCGGTAGTAGCGCCGCGACATACTGGCGCGTGCTGATGACAACATTGGCAATGCCCACTTTGTGGGTCTGCTTGAGGATGTCCCGCAGCAGCACATAGCCTTTTTCACCACGCGCCTCAGGCGCCAGGTAGTAAGGGGATTCAGAATACATCGGCGCAATGTCCGCTTCATCGACAAAGCGCAGGATATCGACCGTCTGGGTCGCCTCAACATTGGCCTGGCAAAAATCTTCGTCGGTGAGGATCACATAGCGGTCCTTCTCATATTCGTATCCCTTCACAATGTGGTCCCGCGGGACCTCTTCTCCCGTTTCCTTGTTGTATCGCTTGAAACCGATTGGCTTCATGTTCCGACGATCCACCATAGTCAGATCAAAGCTGTTTCGCTTCTCAGCGGAGTACAGTCCGACGGGGATATGTACCAATCCGAAGCTGATTGCGCCTTTCCATAGCACGCGAGGCATTGGGGTCCTTTTCAAACTGACATCACGTTCAACGTGACATTAGAAGATAGCTGATGAAAGGTTTTGATCCAAGGGCCGACGCATTAACCACCTCATCGCGTGAATGATCACTACACGGGCAATCCTGACAACGAACGGTGTATCGGCTGTGAGGGACAATGATCCGATTCGTGCGGATTGAAAAGAATCGATGTGGAATCCGTCGGTAATGGAGCAGACAGAATGTCCGGATGGACGTAGGTCGTCCGTGGACCATCCGCAAGTCCAAATTGCCGGAGCTTTCGTAAAAGTGTTTTCCGATGGATCCCCAAAGTAGCGGCTGACCGACTAAGATCTTGGTGATAGTGCTTCAAGACTCGCAGGATATGCTGTCGTTCCAATTCGGCTAAGGTGACCCATCCTTGCGCCTGTGCCACGGCCTGCTTCGGCGCCGCTTGCACTACATCAGGGAGATCCTCCGGACTAATAATGGGATGCGGCGTGAGGGCGACGGCTTGTTCAATGGCATGTTCGAGTTCCCGGACATTGCCCGGCCACCAATAACGTGTGAGTACGGTCATGGCCTCAGGTGAAATACCCGTGACCCGTTTCCGTTTGGACCCACCATACATATGCACAAAATATTGTGCGAGAACAGGAACGTCTTCAATGCGCTCTCGCAATGGGGGGATGCGAAGCGTGACGACATTGAGTCGGTAGTAAAGATCTTCACGGAAACTTCCGGACTGGACGAGCAAGCTCAGATTTTTTTTCGATGCGGCAATGATACGCACGTCGACTGTCATGGTTGTGGTGCTTCCAACGCGCCTGAATTCTCGTTCCTGAATTACACGAAGCAGCTTGCCTTGCAGAGATGGAGAGAGATCAGCCACCTCGTCTAGAAAACACGTGCCGAGATGCGCCTTCTCCAGAAGACCTTTCTTCACACCGACGGCACCGGTAAACGCACCGCGTTCGTGTCCAAACAACTCGGACTCAAGCAAGGTTTCCGTCAAGGCTCCCCCATCGATCGTCACAAACGGTGCTGCATTACGTGCACTGTTGGCATGAATGGCTCGGGCAATAAGTTCTTTACCGGTTCCACTTTCCCCTTCGAGAAGCACGGTGCTCTCAGTTTGGGCTACTCGAGCGATGGACTTATATACGGATACAACGGCTGGACTGCTCCCCACCAGAGTCTCTGAACGGATTGGATTGTGGAGCTGTTCCTCTGGTTGCCCCTTTTCGCGCGACAGCTGTGAAAGCTGCAGCGCCCGACGAACGACGAGTCTGACATCATCCAGCACAAACGGTTTACTGATGTAGTCGAACGCACCGGCTCGGATTCCGTCCACTGCCGTCTTGAGGCTGCCGCATGCCGTCATAAGAATGATGGGCATATCGTACCCACGCGAGCGTAACTCGCTCAGCAAAGAAAGACCATCCAGTTCTGGCATGTTGAGATCTGACATCACCAGGTCTGGGATCTGCCTTGTCACAAGGCCTAAGGCGTCTCGACCGGTGGCGGCCGTTTCAATTGTGTAACCTTCTTTTGACAGGACTCCGCGAAGCTGAGCCTGAGTATCGTCATCTTCATCGACGATCAAGATATTTGGATTACGCATCTCATCACCCTCCTTATGAACGTGAGGGAATTCGCACGTACAGGGTCCGTCACCACACCTTGCCCCGGGAGAAGGACACTGGATCCTTGAATCTCATCGAGGCTCAACCCCTGTGCACATTGGGCAATCCTGCCATGCGGGCTGGTCCACAGCCCTCCGTCTCCCGCCAGGGACAGGTTGTCCATTCCATCGCGCTCAAATTTGACTCACGCGCAGTAGCCAATTGCCACAATTTCAACGAGTTGCTCCGACCCCCTTACCCGGCAACTTTTTTGCTTGCTTGATAGTGACGACCAGGACACGTGCTGGATTCGTTCGAAACACATGATCAGATCTTCCAAAGCACATTGAAGGAAGACATCGATGGTTTAACTTCGCCTCATTCATTCTTCTGCCTATAGTCTGCGCGAGACACTCACGCTCGCCAACTGGTGAAATCCCTAGAAGACGTGCAGATATAAGTGCGACCTCTCAGGCTTGCGACAAATCATGTGAAGCCGTTTATCGCGCTCATCGACAAGACACAGGGCCTTTTCATCTGTACTGAGGCGTTGATGAGTGTCGCTGTGGCCCCTGGAAGTCCTACGGGAGAAAGTGCTTCATGATGGCGGAAATTTCATGCCAATGCGTCGTCTCATGTTCAATGTGAGGTGCTGGTGCTCCGTGAAATAGTCGGCCCAAGGGTCGGTGGCAAGTTTCGACAACCGCTCGCTCACAGTGCGCATCGTCAACTGATCTGAGCGCAGCGCCGGGGAGACTTCATCCCAGGCCAGGGGAACTGATACAGGAGCTCCCGGTTTCGCACGTGTCGAATAGGCTGCAACCGCGGTCGCGCCTTGGCCGTTACGAAGAAAATCTATATACACCTTGCCTTCCCTCGCGCGTTTGGACATGTTATCGGTAAAGCGTGCGGGAATTGTCCGTGTCATATGTTCGGCCAGCGCCTTTGAGAAGCCTTTCACCTCGTCCCAACTATGGTTCCGTTGCAGCGGCACCACCACATGTAGCCCTTTCCCGCCCGTCGTCTTGACAAACGACTTCAGATTCAGTTCATCCAGTAATGTTCTCATCAGATGGGCAGCCTCGATGACTTCCTCCCACGGCAAGCCTGGAGCCGGATCCAAGTCGAGGGTCATGCGGTCCGGTCGATCCAACTGATTCTGCTTAGCTCCCCAGGTATGGAGCTCGAGCACCCCGAGCTGGACGAGCGCAATGATCGCTGCGGTCGTGTTCGCCACCATATAACAGGCGCGACCCTCGGTTTCCTCCACTTCCACCCTGTCGATGGCTTCGTGGACTTGATCCGTGACGTGTTTCTGGTAGAAGCAGCCGCGTTCATGCCCTTCGGGACAACGAACAATTGTCAACGGTCGTCCTCTTAAATGCGGCAGAATCCACTCCGCCATGGTTTCATAGTAGCGTGCCAAATCCAGCTTCGTGATCCGATCATCGCCATACAGGACGCGATGGGGATGGGTGATCCGAACGCCGGCCACTGTCGAGCTGGAGGATCTGCTTCGCGATCTGCCGGCTTCACCCATTCGAGAAGGATTAATTTGTTGTCTGCCGCCCGGCATGGCGGCCACGGCATTCGGGTTCATGATTCCCGTCGGATGATGGTTCGGGAGTTCGCGTACGATCGTGCGCGCAGGTTTATCGTCTCGCAAGCCAAGAAATGAGGGGTGGCGCAACAGACCTTCCTGAGTCCATTCGGAGAATTGGATCTCGGCGACAAGCTTCGGTGTGACCCAATGTACGCCTTGGGCGTCTCGTCCTGTGGGCGGATTGATAAAGGGAGAATGAGGTCGTTCCAATTTGCCAAGCACACGATGCAGGTGGGAGAGGCGGGCTTCAGAAAACCCTGTGCCCACTCGGCCGACATACATGAACCGGCGACGACCTTGTCGGTTCTCATACACACCAAGCAACAGCGCACCAAGTCCTCGCCGCGAGCCTGCTGGATCGGTAAAGCCGCCGATCACAAACTCTTGACGACGATGACACTTAACTTTCACCCAATTTCTATTCCGTCCGGCGACATACTTGCCATCCGCCAGCTTTGCGATCAGCCCTTCCAGGCCACGACGACAGGCCGTTTCGAAGACGGTGCGGCCTTGCCCATGGATATGATCGCTGTACCGGAGTGAGCTATCATGTCCGGTCAAGAGGGACGCCAATCTCCGCTTGCGTTCATACAGCGGCATCGCTCGTAGATCGAGTCCGTCCAAAAACAATAGATCGAAGACGAAATAGATGAGTTGGCTATTCCCCGTACCACCAAAAGCGTTTTGCAGCGCTTGAAAACTCATCGTCCCATCTTCGCCGAGTGCCACGAGTTCACCATCAAGCCAGGCATTGATGACCCCAAGACTTGCCGCAGCACTCGCGTGTTTATTCAGCTTCGCCGTCCAACTACGACCAGTTCTGGAGAATAGCTTGGCGACACCCTGATCGATTCGACAGAGCATGCGATATCCGTCATACTTCACCTCGTGCACCCACCCTTCCCCTGGGGGAACTTCCTCGACCAACGTGGCCAGCTGTGGCTGTACCCATTCAGGACAGGGGACTCTTGCAGGTTTACGCCCGACTCTTATCCGAGGGATGGCAGCCGAAGCAGATGACGATGTCCTACGCGGCTTACGATCTGGTGTCGGCTGGGGCGTGGCGGCATACCCTTCTTCCGTTCGAGCCGCCGCGATTTGGTCCAGGGTCATACCGCTTTTGACACTTTTTGACAACCCATGGGTGAGCGCGACGGATGTTCCGGCACGAGCCTTTTTGTCTTGTTCCTTAATAAGCAACCAGTTTTTCCCATCCTGATTGCGTACACCGTTCATACGTACGAGAGTCCAGCGTCCTTGTAACTTCTGTCCAGCCAGGGCAAATTTGAGACGTCCCTTCTCGTAAGCCGCTTTTGGATCGCCATCAGGAATCCATTCGCCTTGATCCCAGACTATAACGGTGCCCGCACCATACTGCCCAGGAGGAATGATGCCCTCGAAATCGGCATATTCCATCGGATGATCCTCGACATGCACGGCCAATCGTTTATCAGAAGGATTGAGGCTGGGCCCCTTGGGAACGGCCCAACTTTTTAAGGTCCCGCCAAGTTCTAATCGAAAGTCATAATGAATCCGCCTCGCGGCATGTTTCTGAACGACGTATCGCAACGTGGGGCCTGACGGCGAGGCGCCCCTTCCCCGTGGTTCGGTCGTGCGTAAAAAGTTCCGCTTCTTCCGGTACCGCTGCAAACTCTCTGACGATTTCATGACGGTGCCTCACGACACATCGTCTTTCGGCCGGTCCCGACCTTGCCAGTACGTTCAGGACGGCGAAGCTGATCTGGCTTGCATCACCTGTTTGCGTTTGTCATCTAGCGTCTGCAACGCGCTGTCATACGCATCCACAAATTTCTGCACTCCCTCGTGTTCCAGCTGCCAGGTGACGCAGTTGAAGCCAATGCCCGTCTTCTCCAACTGCTGCATAACGAGTTGGGCCTCCTCTACATCAGTCTCCACGGCGTCAGCTTCCACCCGGCCATGGTCGGCGAAGGCTCGCAGCGTGGCCTCAGGCATCGTATTGACCGTGTCCCGTCCCACCAAGGATTCCACATACACAACGTCCCGATAGGCTGGATTCTTCGTCCCGGTACTGGCCCACAGAGGCCGCTGGACATGCGCGCCGGCAGTAGCCAGCCGAGCCCAACGCTCACCGCCGAACACTTGTCGAAAGGTGCGATAGGCCAGCTTGGCGTTGGCGATTGCCGCGCGGCCCTGCAGTCGGGCCGCAAGCGATTGTCGCGCCTGGTCGTCGGCCGAAACCCGCCGAAGCAGCAGCTGATCGACCAGGACATCAATACGGCTTACGAAGAAACTTGCCACCGATGCAATCTTTTGCAACGGCTGATGCTCCGTAAGGCGGCGCTCGAGAGCCGAAAGATATGCTTCGATGACCGCCTGATAGCTTGGAATCGAAAACAACAGAGTGATATTGATCGCGATGCCTTCATAGAGCAGTTGTTCAATGGCCGGGATACCGGCGTCCGTCGCGGGTATTTTGATGTACAGATTGGGGCGATTCACACGCTCGACATATCGTCGAGCCTCGGCCATCGTCGCTCCACTGTCGTGGGCCAAGTGAGGTGAGACTTCCAGGCTGACGAACCCGTCGAGACCATCGGTCTCACGGTACACGTCATACAGCAGATCGCAGGCTTGCTGGACATCGGCGACCAACAGCGCCTCAAAAACGTGCTTCGTAGAGAACCCGTCATGGACCATGGACTCTATGTGCCGATCATAATCCTGACTCGTGATGGCATCGCGGAAGGTCGTGGGATTAGCCGTGATTCCTCTCAGCCCGCGTTCACGAATCCAGTGGGTCAGTTCGCCACTGGTGATCATGTGCCGAGTGAGATTGTCCAGCCAGTAGCTCTGCCCGCATGCCAAAAGTTGATGTAGCGGATCGCCGGAAGGGTTCATCATGTGCCTGCTCAGTCTAAATGTTGAACAGAGATGTGACCGCTGCTAGCCATCTTCCCCCGGTAGCTTTTCACTGGGCACTGTGCCGCCAGGCACAGTGCCGCCCGGCAGCGTCCCGCCCGGCGGGGTTCCACCCGGTACCGTCCCACCCGGTAAGGTGCCGCCGGGGACCGTGCCACCCGGCACCGTCCCACCTGGTAACCTCCCACCTGGTAACGTTCCGCCGCTCGGCGTATTGTCCAGCCCGGATGGTGGTATTCGTTCACCGGTCCTTCTAGACCGGTCTCCATCACCTGTGCTGCCGGTTGTAGGAGGCGGATCCACAGGTCCCGCCGCGGCGCCATGCATAGGCACGAACATCGCGGACAATCCTAAAACGACGAGAGCAAACAAGGTTGATGGTTTGTGCACAATCCTAAACTTCATGTTACTTATGATGTATATTCATTCAAACTATTGTTTTTACAAATATGACTCTGTGTGATCACCCGATCAACGACTTACCGGTTCGTAGGCGATTTGGCCAGCATGGACTGTCCCACCATCGCGCGTTGTAAGGCGGTCAACATGTCCTTTGGTGAGGTCTCCCTATTTTGGATCAGGCTGAGGTATCGCGCTTGCGCTAAAGAAAAGAACTCCGATTGCCGTTCAGAAGGAATCCCCATCAACGTCGCCAATGAAGCGAGATGTTCACCATGCCCTTGAGCCATCTCCTGTGAAAGATTCTCAAGGTTGAGGCTGGCAAACATGGTCGCCTGCTTCTCTTTCACGATCATGCCATTATTCGTGCAACCGGATACCCCGGTGCTGATCGCAAACGGTTGAGAAGGGACATTCAAGGTCGACCCAAGATGCTGAAGTAGTATTGATTTTGGTTCTTTCTCAAATACCACCTTCCCAAGCCCGCAGCCAGGCCCGTCCCCCCACGCAGCGAGACTAGTTCCTCCAAAAACAAGTCCGATGACTGATGCAAGGGCAAGACTCGTGGATGTGATTTTCATACATTCCTCCTGGTTAAGGGCCATTGTGGTTACGCGGCATCACGACTGATCGTTACGTGCCGGCTGGGGCAGTGGCACCATCCGGCGCGGCGGCACCTGTCTTGGCGAGCACGAACATCTGCTGTTGTTCGCCAGCTTGGAAGTCCGTGGGTGTTTGGCCGTTCGGCAAGGCATACACCAGTTTGATTTTGTCTTGTTCAGCTCGGATCAAGCCTTTCGCGACCTGACCGACCTCCGGAGCCTTAGTGCTGATCATTGTGATCTGCCAAGGAGTATGTTTTGTTTCGAGCGTATAGGTTGCCGCAAACATTTCTTTCCGCTCTTTGTCATAGGCTATGATCGTCGTGTCACTGATGATGATGGCCGCATTGTTCAACTCGTTCTGGTCGATCGGCGCGCCGTTGCGCTCTCCGTCGACGATCCGATATTCTCCGGTCAGATCGGCTTTCGGTTGATCCGCAGAACGACCGGTACAAGCCGGCAGGAAGACCAAACACATCGCGACAATTAACCAGGACGTCTGTTTTGAGTGGGTCATCAGGCTCCTCCTTTTGGCGCACGGATTGTTAAATCGTCATTTCCATCATGTATTAAGTTATGTCGGTTATGGTCCAAGTGTCCTTGCGGTCATCGTCGCCCTACAGGGCGCGCAAGAAGGCGACCAGCGCGACTTTCTCTTCTGGTGTCAGCTTCAATTCACCGACCAAATTGAAAAATTCTACCGTGTCCTCCAGTGTCAAAAGGCGGCCGTCATGTAAATACGGAGGCGAATCTTTGATCCCGCGCAGCGTAAAGGTTTTGATCGGGCCGTCTCCCGGCTCGTCCTTGAGGAAACGATCAAGGTGCAGGTCATGCATCTGGTGGTCGAGGTAGAACGGCGGAGCATGGCACCCTGCGCACTGACCCTTGCCGAAGAAGATGGTCTCTCCGCGGAGTTCGGTCTCCGTGGCTTTCTTTGCGTCCAGCCGACCGGTCATGGGATTAAGCTTTGGTGCCGGTGGAAAATCGAACATATTCTGCATCTGCGCCATATGGCTCACAGGAATGCGATCCAAAATGTTCATGCCTTTTTTAATGGCATGGATCTGATCACCGTTGAAGTAAGCTGTCCGCTGTTCAAACTCCGTGAAGTCCTCGACCGAACGTAAGCTGCGTTTGGACCCATGGATTTGCTGATTGAACAATCCGCGCAGGCTCGTCGTATCAAGCCGCATGCGCCGCTCCTCTGGCCTCGTATCTGGATTCAGATGAAATTGTCCGGTCGTATGTCCGTTCACATGGCAATCGAGACACGTGACCCCTAAACTTGGATGACGACTCTTGCGATCATCGGTTGGGTTGAACTCCTCCTGCGGAAACGGAGTCAGTAGCATCCTGAGCCCGTCCAGTTGCACAGGGGTTAGAATATCCTTGAACAGACGATAGTAGTTATTGATCGAGATGACTTCTCCACGCGATACATCCCCCAATTCAGGACGGTTGTTCAGAAAGATCGCCGGAGGAAATTCAGGCAAAAATGCTTCGGGCAGGTCGAAATCCACATCAACTCGCTCCAGTCGAGGAAACATGGCGATCTGCATTTGAGGGAACACTTGCCCACCGGGAGATTGCAGTGGGTGCGGCAGCGAAGGATAGGGAAAGAGTCCCTGCTTCTTAATCTCTCCCGGACTGAGCCCTGCGAGTCGTTCCCAGGTCATACCTTCGGACAACCGTGCTGTCGGGCCTACCGGCAGCGGTTTTCCCCGCGACATCTTGGCTTGGGGATCGGGCTTGGGATCGAGATGATACCGGCGCTCTAGCAACTTGCCTTGCGTCGCCATGACCTTCGGCTTAGCGGCGATATCCTTCTTCATCATCTCTTCCGGCTCTTGCATGGGCTTCTCCGATCCCAAGGGATCGCGGTAGAAATCGAAACCCAAAATCTTGCCGTCCCTGGGCTGATCCAGGAAAGCAGGCGAAGAAGACTTTGCCTTCTGCGCCTCGAAGATACCGGAGCGATCATGCTCCGTCTTGCGCTGTTCCGGGCGTTCGATTGGTGCGCTGCGCGACTCTTGCGCCTCGGTCACTGCATCGTGAGCTGGTCGTGAAGTCTTCGAGTCCTGCGTCTCGGCTGCTGTGACAAGGCCCGGCTTTTCGAAAGAGAGAGCGCACGATACGACCGAGGCGGTTATTGTCACCGTCATTAATAGCCAGAGCGAACCATTGGTTTGTTTCATCTGTTTCATCTGTATTCCTCTTGTGGTCTGTGAGCAGGGCCAAGCAACTGGTCTTTACTTGTAACGCTGTTCATGGTTGGGAGCGACTAGCAAAATCCCTAGAAATGATGGTCTTAGAGGGATCGCACTGAAGAACCAGGGTATTGTTGAACGGTACGACGAGGATCCGAGCAGCAGCCCGCCGATCTCAGGCTTATCGGAACAGCGGATCGGCGAGTGCGGTAGAGGTACTCACGAATAATAAATGGACTAGAGGACCGTGGCCATCTACCCGTCGACCGGGATTGTGAGAAGCGGACAGCGCGATTCTCGCAATACTCGCTCGCTGTGACTTCCGCACAAGGCCTCCAGAAAGCCGTTGCGCCCGTCCGTCGTCATCACGATCAGATCCGCATCGATCTCCCTCTCGACCTGACTGATGACCTCGATCACCTCACCACTCCTAGTCATTCGCTTCCAGCGCCACCCGGCCACCTCCGGACAAGCCACCTCCGGCATGGCCTCTTCTTCTCCCACATGCAGAAGGGTAAATCTGCCGGGATTGCCATTGAGCCCGGAAACTAGCCTGGCGACGGCGTGAAGGGCCGGCTGCGCCGACGGAACCGGTGCCACGGGGATCAGGATGTTCTTCAGGGAGATGGACCCGTCATCGAGAGACACAAACCCCTCAATGCCCTTGGGAATAAATAGCGTCATCTCGCGCGACTTGCGAGCGACGGTGGTCGCCACCGATTCTTTAAGCCACTGGACTCCGCCCTTCTCCTGATCGGTCGCCAGGACGATGAGATCTGCGCCGTGCTCCTCTAAATAGGTTGTGATGGATTCGACCGGGTCCTTGTGAACCATCTGGACCTTTTGGACATTGATCCCAAGCTTCGACACATCGACTCGCTCGCTGTTTCTTGGAAGCAGACCCCAACGCTCCAAGGTATCACGGACTCCGGGAAAGTCGGTCCAGGAGCCATCCCCACCGCCCGATACGTGAAGAATGGTCAGCGTGGCCTTGGCGGTCAGCGCAGCGACCAGCGCGTGGGCAAACGCTGAGTCGCTGGCTTCAGAGAAATCGGATGGATGAAACACGCGCTGGATAAGGGGAACATCGGACGGATTGCTTGGAACCATGGGCTTCCTCCGACGAGAACGATTCTACATTATTCATAAACGCTTCTACTACAATTACAATCGCGGGTCAGGCGCTATGGATTCGTCTGCAGCGAGTATTTCACTCGATGCGCCTTTTCCCGATGGCCTTCTAGGATTGGCAAGAGAAGGCTGATCCACTGCTTGATGTCTTGGTCTTGTACGATCTGCGCACGTCGTTGGAATGCCTCTAGAGTGCTCTCGTGATCCCGTATGCTGTAATCCATATACTCGCGGTCGAAGGCATGGCCAGATAGTCGGGACAACTCTTCCAATTGTTTATGATGTTCATGGTCTTCGCCAGGCGAGAGTGTTATGCCGTGCTTTAGGGCGAGGAGCTCGACCTGTTGACCGGCCTTTTTATGATCCTCGACCATTTGCTGCCCGAATTCCCTTACCTCCCTATTGCTTGCACGTTGAGCGGCGAGCTGACCCAGGGATATTTCCACCTGGACTTCCACAGCGGCTTTATTGAGAACTGATTGCGTTTCGGACTGGATATCCGATGTCGCGCCAAAGCTCCCGGCTACGGAGACGAACGGCACGACAGAGAAGGCCCACAAAATTAAGCGGAGTATGTTCGGCATGAAATTCTCCTTTAATTGACATTGCCACAGCACAGGTTGGTGAATCGAATTAGTCTTGAAGCGGTTCTATCTGTGCTGCGTGCCCCGATCTGTCATCGTCTCGGCGAAAGATAGGATCGTCGAAGGACCCATTCATACCATTTGCGACCAGTCGCACAGCTTGTTTCGCATCGCCCACAACCGCTCCCATACCAAAAAACTCATGAGTGACTCCCTCGAAATTCCGGTACATCACCGGAACGCCGGCTTCAAGAAGACGTTCGGCATAACGCTTGCCCTCCGATCGCAAGGGATCGATTCCCGCCGTGATGATTGTGGCAGACGGCATCCCACTTAAATTGGGGGCGTTCACCAGATCTATCAACGAATTCTTCCCATCCGCCGGATCCTTCAGATATTTCCCGAAGAACCACACCATTGTCGGCTTGTCCAGCGGCTTGGCGTGGGCATTTTCCTGATAGGACGGCGTATTGAAGTCGTATCCTGCTACGGGATAGATCAGCGCTTGATGCACGGGCAACACTTCGCCCCGCGCCCTCGCCATCAGACACACAGCGGCCGCCAAATTTCCCCCGGCGCTTTCACCGGCCACGGCGACCATTGAAGGATCTCCTTCGAAGGTTTCCGCGTTGCGCAGCACCCACTGATACGCGGCGTAGGCGTCTTCATGGGCCGCCGGAAATTTGTGTTCCGGAGCTTTGCGATACTCGACGGCAACCACGATGGCGCTCGCGGCTTTGGTCAGCGCCCTTGCGGAAGCATCGTACGTATCGATTGTTCCGATGACCCACCCTCCTCCGTGATAGTACACAATGACGGGAAATGGACCGGTTCCTTGAGGTGTATAGATTCGAATAAGCAATGGTCCCCCTGGACCGGGAATCTTTTGATTCTTAGTCTTTCCGATCGGCATGGGAGCGGTGCTCTGACTTCGTTCCCGCAGCAATGCGGCTATGGCATCGGCGGATGTAGGTTGCGCTCGTGCGTCTACAGCGGAGAGTAAAACGATAGGCTTTGGATTGAGGTCCTGTAACTCCTTGAGCACCGTCGCCATGTCCTTTTCTGCCCGAGCTTTCGTGGAGGCTATCGCCTGATTCGTTTCTGTGATGGCGGCAACCTCAACTTTTCGATGTCCGTTGCCATAGGTTTCAGCCTGTGACGTTTGGCACCCCGCAAGACTCTGGAATCCGAGGACAACGGTTACTAACAACAGTGCTTTCATACTGCAGGGTTGCTCCACCATCATGTCGCATCCTTTCTCACGTCTCACGCGTACGCGGTTCACAGTTCAAAGCATGCGCGTCAGCTATCTTATTTACACATACAGCCGATGACGGCGATAGGCCCCCTAGCAAATGCCCTTGAACTTTTCCCACTTTCCTTATCGCCCACGATGGGCCCATCGATGGGCCCATCGCCTCCGCCATGTAGACTAGGCACATTGCCAGTATCGCACGGCTCCAGTGTTCATTCTTGTGGGACCCATATAACCCTTCATATGGGGCGCCACCATGATAAATCCTGCTCTTTTAGTCAGAAGCTACCTGCTCTATTTCATTCTTCCTCTATGGGTGCTCGCCGGCCTGACGGATTATTTTCTTCACAAGCGCACGCGAATCGAGGACACCAGCGGTACGACAGAGTCGGCGCTGCATCTCCTCCAGCTGGGAGAATCCGGAATCCCGGTGATTGTGGCACTGCTCTTTGAAATCAATGCACTCGTCATCGGCATCATGCTATTCGCTTTGATCATTCATGAGCGACGGCTTTATGGGACGTCTACTATGCACATACACGCCGATACATCAGTCCGTGGGAACAGCATGTCCATAGTTTCCTGGAAGTTCTCCCGATCATGGCGGTGTCATTTGTGACGGTGCTGTACTGGAATCAATTTTTGGCCTTGTTTGGTTTCGGAACAGCGGCTCCGCGCATTGTTATTGAACCAAAAGCTAATTCCTTGCCGTTCGCCTATCTCGTGGCGCTCTTCAGTTCAATCGCGCTGTTCATCGTCGTTCCATACGTTGAGGAGCTCTGGCGGTGCATCTCAGCAGCCCGACGCGACCACATACGCCAACCCTCAATTACACCTGCGGTTTAGCGGTGCCACCTCTTGACGGATTGCTTCTATGCTCACGGCTCTGATCTAGTGACGACGTTTTCTCCGCAGACGATGCAATTGTAGTTGCCGGTCCGATACCCTCCTTCGCTCCACTCTAATTCAAGGTTCAAATGTTCGCACTCGTGAAGGTTGGCCTTTTGTTTCCACTTTACTCGGAGCTCAGCCGCTTGATTCGTGGTCACCGTGCACCTCAAAAACGAGTTTGCGGTATTCGAGATTGCTGAGCCACCATCTACATCCTGCAATCACATTCTGAATCGAACTCTGCTTTCACAACGTATCAGTTGACCAGATGCACTAATAGACTCAAATCGATAGCATCTCATTAGACGAACACTGATTTGTAGGGTACCAGCATAATCCCTAGAAGCTTCTCAGTTACCTCCTAGATGGATTAAAGTTCCGCTGTCAGTTACCCTTGTGCTGGTGCTCACAGAATTCCGTCCCCCGGACGATCGTAAAATTCTGGTCGGGAGACCAGAACAAGGCTGGATAATTCGTGCAGAAGAAACAGACGATGTAGGAGAGCAATGTTGAACTTACGAGCACAGATTAGGGAGCAGCAGTGAGGGTTGAATGATCATTGGAGGGAACACGATGGGAGACCGTTCATCGTCCTAGAGAACTCAGATATCTGTCGCGTTGCGCTACGGGCCCGGCACGCCGTCGAGTGAAAAGAATGACGAGGATGGTGATGACCGAACCGCCAGAGGCGGCCACCATATCCTTCTGTGCATCCCACTCGTCGCCTTGTGTGCCGAGATAGGCGGTGCCTAACTCTGGATTGACGACCGTGGCGACCAGGGCTTCAATCATCTCAAAAAACCCACTCTGAGCCACCATGCCGCTGACTGGTAAATAATAAGACCAGAATCCGCTGATGCCAGCCAATCGCACCAGCAGCTCACGAAGAGGGTAGACCAATAGCAGCCCATACGAAAAATGTACGAGGCGATCAAAGGGGTTGCGAGCCAACTCGAATGTCCGCTGTAGCCAGAAGCCGAAGGGAACTTCGGCATACGTATAATGAGCGCCAATGGCATGAAGCGTCAAAAACGCCGTGATGAGTACATAAGACGAAGTCGAAAATTGAAACCGCCTGAAGGTCAGAAGAAGCGTGGTCACCGCAGTCAGTGAGAGAAGATTTTCTAACAGCCAGTCCTGGCGATCGTACGGAGCTATGGCTAAAAAACACCACAGCCCCGCATACCAGGCCGCCAGCCCTCCAAGCACGATCGTCCGATCACTGCTTGTTTCTCCAGCGTGATTCAACTGAGCACGTCGGCAAAAGGTTCTGCGCCACACCGTCGTGAACCCCTCAACGTAAGGCGCCAGACTAGGAGGAGTCCTACACAGAGTAGTGAGCCATACAGGGCGGCAGTCATGTCTTTCTGGGCGTCCCATACGTCTCCTTGCGACCCGAGGTAGGTTATGCCTAGCTCAGGATGGACGACTCGTGCCACCCATGATTCGATGATTTCCCACAGCCCGCTGAGGCCGAGAATTGTCATGACGGGCAGGTAATAGACGAGCCAGCCGCGCAAGGCTCCGGTGAGACGAAACAGCTCCTCAATCGGATAGGTGAGTAAAAATCCGAAACTGAAATGTACAACTCGATCATAGTGGTTCCGTCCCATATGAAGGGCACGATCGATCAAATCCCCCACGGGCATCTGCGCATAGGTGTAGTGGACCCCAATCATATGTAAGGTGAGGAATAGTGTAATTAATGCGTATGAAGCAGGCGACAAAGGCAGGTATCGGTATGTGCCTGCCAGGAGCAAGACCAAAAAACTGGGAAGTAGGCTGGACAGCAACCAGAATTGCCGATCAGCCGGCTCATAAGCCGCCCAACACGAGAGAAGCATGTACCAGATAACCAGTCCCAACAGGAAGAGTCGATTCCGTGGCGTCATATAGCCTCTTCAACAAAAAATGTCCTGTGTAGTTGGGATGCTCAAGAATTGCACATCGATCAATTACTGTACATGCTGATTGTGGCTGTTGCAATATTCAAGGAATCAGCTCACCTCTGGGCAGCCGGCCGCTCCTCGACGAGGCCAATATGAACTCCTACGTGCCGGCACCCGTTCGAGCGTCCGCCGATCACGCAACAGGACCCTCCGGAAGCATTCCTCATGTGGTGACTGGTTACAGCGGGAACGGATTGCGCGCTATACGACTATTGGAGATCCCATTGCGGTGGCGGGAGAAACCACGCTACATCAGTAGCAGGTTGCGGAAAAACTCAATTTGACTCCGGTGCCACTACAGATATGGAGGTTCAAGACGATACCAATACATCACGCAGGATGCTCAAAAAGGCACGTCCTGCCAGGCCGCAGCGAGCGAAGCGGTGAGGAGGTACATACCAAGCTTCGCTTGAACCGCTCGCTTCGATCACATGCGAGCGGATAAGTACCGTTCCTTCGACTTGCGTACGGTGAGCCTCTGAGCGATGCGAGAACGCCGCTAGCGGACTTTTTCAGCGTCCTGCCAGAGTTATTGCGTGTGAGTACCTGCCGGTTAAGACTGCGGCTGAACTTGAAACATGGCCATGCCCACTCTCTCGGGAAACCAGGCGAAACATTCCTGAAGCAGGGGCTTGATCTGGTGGGAACCATTTGACCACGCTGATATCGTCGCATCAACAGTTCAACCGCCACTACAACGAGCGGATTGTCACCCATACCAGCCATGTAGGTTCTTTCTCCCAGGGATAGTCGTCTAGCACGGTTTATCCCACCGCATTATGCAAAGGGATCGCTACTCCCATCACTTCCGCCACTAGCGTTTGCTGCTTGGTTCGCCACCCTCATAGCCTGGAGCCGGACCGGGCGGGGGGCCTGACGACCCAAAACCACCCACAGAGTCAAACGGAAGCCCTGGGGCACCTGGACCTCCGCCCTGTGACTTTGGCTGGTTGCGGACCTTATTGATGTCATCCATGTAATGTGAGATATCCGGCGACAGATCCTTCGTATAGACGGAACTTATTTTCGGATATAGCTCATTTCTGGAGGCATTGAGGGTCAATTTGCCTTTATCCTGTTTGAACTGGCTCCATTGGAGAGGCAGCTGATATTGTGTCTCCTCTAACTCTAAAACCCCATATTCGATTTTTCCCGTCTTCTTGTCCTTCAATAGCTGCTCGATAGTGCCCAAAGTTTCACCCTTCTTGTTCTTGACGGTTTGATCCAGCGCATGGCCCTTGGCGTCGACCAACTCCCCGCGACGCACCGGAACGACGTCATATTTCTCGGCGATCCCTTCCTTGCCACCACTCATGTCGGTTGCCTGGCCTTGCAGAGATTTCGATTGATTTGGCCTCGAATTGGACGTCGCATTGCCAGATCCAGCAGGCGTCTCCGCCGAGGTCCATCCGGGTATTGCCAGTATCGCAACCACGATCATTATATGGCTCACTTGACTCACTCTGTTCATAGAAACCTCCTACATAGTCTATTGCTCAGGGACGACTGACCGATCACAACTTTTTTCTCCAGCCTTTACAGCTCCGTAGATTGCTGGAGCTTCATGATGCCGCGCATCTCACTACGTTTGGACATTGCAAAAGACAGACCCGCCATCATTGCATGCGGTGGGTGTCTTCATGATCTTTGAGCGTAGCCTCAAAGATTTGTTTCTGAGAATCTTTCGTGAGCGAGGGCGGGAAATGTCTTTGAGAATCCGGAAACGATACCCGGTGGACAAAGTGTCCGGCTCAGGACAAGGTATCTTGCGAGCCGACCTTTATTGCTTCGTCTTGCCCAGCGATCCGGAGATGATTGAATCAACTCTACGTTTGGATAAACTGATTCTTCTGTGATTGGGCAGGAAGTTCAAAGATCTGGCACATGACACAGACAGATTGAACCATCAGCAGTCTAAGCCAGTGTTGGCCTGTTACTTGCTCCTCGGGATATCGTCATTGACAACCTTACAAAGGAGGCAGAGTTATGCAATCCACCCCATTGTCACAGCAGCAGCAAAACTGCATCGAAGCCTGTTTCGCCTGTGCTCAAACCTGCGAGACCTGTGCAGACGACATGATCGGCATGAAGCACCATGACGACGACTTAATGGCGCGCTGTACCCGACTTTGCCGAGATTGTAGTGATATGTGTGTTCTCGCAGGCCGTTGGATCAGCCGTAACTCTCCTCGGTTCGAAGCTCTGTGCCAACTCTGCGCCGAGATATGTGATGAATGTGCAGAGGTATGCGAGCGTCATGCCCCACATCATGCTTTGTGCGGCCCGTGTGCAGAACAATGCAAGCGGTGCGCGGACATCTGCCGCGAAATGATAGGGAGCGAAGTTCACACCAAATTATGAGAACGGGCTTCGGGTGGATCGATGCAGAAAGATGCAATTCTCGAATTTGAGAAGGCACGGGAAACATTCCCATGATCAACACATTGCTCGTTATGTATCTCACCACCTGGATCCCATCAGCGACGGACGTTTGTGCCCATCAGCTTGTACGCTCGTCTAATGTCAGCACCCAACAGGCTGATCCGAGCCCACATCCGCCAAATCCGTTGCCAGTGCCACCGACCGATCCAAGTCCAGGACCAACCGATCCAATCCCTAAACCGTCCGAGCCGATCCCGGGTCCACAGTCTCCAACACCAAAACCGCTACACCCTCTGCCATCACCAGGCAGCGATTCATCATCATGACATGATTTGGGATGGGAGAATTTCGATGGAACCGACATATTGGGAATCAATGCGAATTGGATGGACTATTCTCTGGCGTGGAGTTGGAAGCGTCGTACTATTGCTCACACTAGTCAATGCACTCATCATCGTGAGCTTGCCCGAACTCGCCCGTACGAGTCCTTCCTGGGGAGCTCTTCTTTTCCCCTTTGCACTGACCGCAGCAATCGGTGCCTTTGGCATCATGCCGTGGCTTGTGAGGCACCTGTGCGCAACTTGCTACCCAGGGTTTCGCCTTCAGCTCGTGCACGAACCCAACAGCTCTGCTCTAGAGAGCCGCGGTAAGGACTATCAACCCCCATAGATAGATAGTTCACGTCCGTGGCGAGTGTTTTTGTGATCCGCATCGACGCATCCCGGTTGATATGAGCAGTGGACAGTCGCTTGCCCAACTGATGCCCCATTGGCAACTCTCGATACGAAGCGTCGTCAGTTCCCCCTGGGGAGCAGGACGATTTCAATGAGGATATGCCTATGATGAGAGTGGCAATCAACGGCCTCGGTCGGATCGGCCGGGCCACATTCAAAATTCTGGTGAACACACCTGAACTCGAGCTGGCGGCCATCAACGATCCAGCTCCTGCTGATCAACTGGCATACCTACTAAATCACGACACCGTGTACGGTCGATATCACATTCGGGCAAGAGCCGATCGAGACGCCATCGTGATGGCCGACCGCCGATACCCCATGTTCGCAGAACACGACCCAATTCGTCTCCCGTGGAGGAAATTGGGGATCGATCTTGTCTTTGAATGTTCAGGACAGTTCACCACCAGGGCAACGCTCTCAAAACACCTTGAGGCCGGAGCGAAGCGGGTGATCCTTTCTGCACCGGCCGAGGACGAGGATATCCCGACCGTCATCTACGGGGTGGACGTGTATAATGAAAAAGCTGGACCGATTTTGTCATGTGCGAGCTGTACGACGAATTGCGTGACGCCGATCGTGGAAATCATTCAGCGCCATCTGGGATTGCAAAAGGCAGTGATGACAACGATACATGCGTACACTGCCAGCCAAACCTTGGTCGATGGACCGCACAGAAGCATGCGTCGCGGACGGGCGGCGGCTGCCAACCTCGTGCCGTCGACAACGGGGGCCGCCGTGGCGACGACGCGCGCATTGCCTCATCTTAAAGGGCGCTTCCAAGGTGCGGCCGTCCGGGTGCCCGTGCCGATCTGTTCGCTCTCCGATATCGTGATGCTGACGGAACAGGAAACCAGTGTTCCGGAGGTGAACGATATCTTTTTGGAGGAAGCCCGTAGCGAGAGATATGCAGGAGTACTGGGAGTGACTGAGGACTTGATCGTGTCCTCCGACATCATTCAGGATTCGCGCGCCTCGATTGTAGATGTCGACATGACGCAGGTCGTGGATGGCAATCTGGTCAAGGTCATGAGTTGGTATGATAATGAGTGGGGCTATGCCAACCAAATGGTCCGTCAAGCGCTCTCGATGGTCCTTATTGTGCCAGTCGAGAGCTAATGCCGGTATGGGTGTCGAAGCTAGTCGCACTCTCTAGTTGTTTGAATACCGCTCGTCTTGGTAAAGAGTTTTTTGTTGGTCTTGCCTGACACATTGAGACCACTGTGAATTTCGAGGGTGACCTTCGACGAACAACCTGCCGTGAAACCAGGTTCCTGATCCGAGGACAGCCTGTCCAGCAAGGGACAGAATTTCGCACGACTCTCTGGCTCAAAGCCAGCTTCGATGCCTGCTCTTTGTATGATGTTCGACAGGCGGTTATTTTATATCCCTTCCACCTCGCACGCAGGAGCGGCTGTCGATTAACATTGATGACAATCAGGGACGCTCTCGTACATTTTGCCTTGCCAGTCGCTCCGTGTCGTTATCCCAGGTCCGAAGATTGCACTGGGCGTGGGAAGAGAAGTCTATGTTCTAGTTGAAGCTTTGATAGGGATACACTGACAACCCTTAAGCAGTTGGCCAATTGGAAGAAGTGAACACAATGATGAAGAACGACGCTGCGCCAGCACTAGCAAAGCTAGAAAGTCGGCAGGACAGTGAGCCAATGAAATATCAAACAGGCTTTGGCCGGAAGAGCATCATTTTATCGATGATCTACTCAATGTTGATAGGAGGTAGCGTGCTTGTTGAGTTGAGAACCAGCTTGGCGGCTGATGTCTTTCCAACTCCTCCTGCACCTGAGAAGCGCGAAGACGTCCCTTCTGCCGGATCTGCTCTTCCACCTGAGAAACGGCCCAGCATTGACCCGAATATCGTAATCCACCCTCCTGCGGAACCACATCCGGATTCCGTGGTAGACCCACCGGTCATTGATCCTGAAATGTCGATTCATCCTCAGGATGCTCCTACAGCTGAAAAACCTTCGCGTCAGACACCGCTACCTTCGGAACCTCCAGAGGAATCACCGACAAAATAATCCACTATTGGTCCAAAGTTTCCATGAATCGGCAGAATGTCTTTGCGTAACCATAGGGTAAGTTTAAGCGAGTAGCCATCTTTGTCTTGGCCCACCTAACTAGGGTTGTAGCCAGGATACAACCACAACTCGACAAGTTATTATGGAGTTACAATAGACAGCGCAGCAATGAGATTATCAAATGGAGTCTGAGTTTCTACCGAACGGAAGGCCACGTTTTTAAACATGTCTCGCATTGCATATGGGGAGGAGCCAAGCGCATGAATGGCCACGCGATATCCAGTCAACCAGTGGCAGTACGCAGCTCCCAATATTCTCGGAAAGGCATACATGATCGAGAAGTTGCCTGGCTCACACAGTGGGTGGTGGTACCCCTCCTCTCGCTATTAACTCTCACGCTGGCTGACACAATCGGTAGTAGAGCTGAGCAAGGGGAAGTCGTCTCAGGAGTCCTGGAATCCGTCAGCCTTGAGTCGAGTACCGTTCGGCTCAGCAATCCCATCGGTCAACCGATCATCTTGAAAATCGGAAAACCTCAATTGCTCGAGCATGTCACAGTTGGTGACCGTGTAACAGTCATCGTGAATGAGGATCATGAAATTATTAAGTTAATCGAGACCTCGATCCCAGAACTGCCTCCACCGACTAGCCAGTAAGTCATCCTCTTATATTCTAGGTAGGTTAATCATTTTGCATCAGCATCAGCACCAGCACGGTGAGGTGGATCATACCTCGAGCCTCGACTGGCCCCGGAGGTACAAATAGGCCAGTGAACGAGTACGCCTGAGATGAGAAAACCTTGGCGTCAGCTCGATGGATAAAGCTATCGGCTTCGTCGATTTATGGATTTAAGCGCCATGATGCCGGCAGTGAGCGTGTCCACAAGGACAGGTTACTCCCTCCGCCGTTGCATTCCGACAACTCTCGGAACAAAATTCCTTTCCCGGTTCCGCCTGACATCCACAATTGGGGTGCGCGCATTTTTTCTCTGTCATATGTTCTCCTTTTGCTCTTTAGTGCAGCACCTATCATAGGTGCCTTCGACCAACAGCTTTTCTCGTCAGTGAGTGTAGTATGACTACCTCATCGGCGATACTGGGAAGAACCCTTGCCAGAGTGTGTGCGGGAAGCCGCGCAGCTCCCTACATATCGAACTCCCTCCAGTCATTAGGACAATGTCGTGGTCTTGGCTCACAATTCTCTCCGCCAGTATAGGCTCCGCGGGAATCCCAGTTGCATCTCCAATCACCGACGGCCGCTCATGCATCCCAAATCTGAAGGTATAAAACTAGGGGGTTTTCCAGTGTGCAGGTTGTCCTAACCTTGGTACAAAGCCACCATATTCATGCCAGCACTAAACATGCCGAGGTTGCGCTAGTAGGTGATCTCATATCTAACCTGACACAGACTCAACTTAAGGAGGCGGTATGCCGACACAATCGAGAACCGGAAAACGAACCACACCAGTAGTACTGAGTAGGGAATTAACCGACGCGCAGCAGGCGATCGCTGACCAACCGATTCCATCACAGCGTCATGAGAGTGCACAACTCGAATCCGGACGTTCCCCTAATCACGAAACCATCACTAAACGCGCTTATGAGTTGTATCAACAAGAGGGGTGCATTGACGGCCGCGCACTAGATCATTGGCTCGAGGCCGAACGCCAGGTGTTATCATCTAGTTATGTTCGCGATTAAACACAGATCGTAATCCTCTTCTTCCAGGTGAAACAAATCGCGCAAAGGATATCGGACCATCGCTATAAAGCATTACCCAACTGCAGGTCGTTTTTTTCTCACGATCAGCTTGAGGCGACCGTAACGAAGGGGTGTATCAGGATTTCTCGTGTATCTGGTCGGATCCTCACTTATCGTAACAAGGCGAAGCGGAATGACTACGTTCTGATAGTAGTGCGGTAAGTCCAACACGGAGGCCTCAAGGCGAAGCGTCACAACCTGTGTCGTACAGTCCACCACCTCCGCGTTGAGATTAAACGCATCCTCAAAGTCCAACGAGATTCGCTCCTCTGGATCGATCCACGGCTTAATTGCTTCAGCCTTCTTTTGGTTCGAGGATGGTCGCTGTGGACTGGCAACAGCGCCTGACTTCTTCAGCTCATTAGGTTTGACCCTTTTTCGAGATATCTTCATAGCCTCCTCTGCATCAACGAGGACCACACGGCTAATCAATTTGATGGCTTTTAAAACGTCTGAAGGACCAAGGGTCGTATAAAAGATTTCCAAAGGGTCCATACCGAAGCCAGCCTCGGCCAATCTTCTTCTCCCAGACGGTCATGTCCAGCACGTCCAATCTCGGATACCGATAATCAACGCCCTGCAGCTCCTCCTGTTGTTCGGGCCCAATCATGCCGATGATGGTCACCAGCGTGCCGGGTTCAACGGCCGCAGGATCGGTGATCGTGCCTTCCTTGTCGAACGCAATGAACCGACCCTTCGAACGTACTCGTTCTTCAGTCGGGTGAAGGTCATCGGTTAAGGGCAATTGAAGTATTTCCATTCTGGTACCCTCTTTCGTTCTTGTCGCAGCAAGGAGTTCTCCTCCCCACGCCACCAGCTTTCCTTGATGGTTATTCGGATCGGCTCGCACAGTCTCATATGTGAGATCGGGTGCGAGCTGAGATTCTAAATGGTCAGGAATCACATCATACCTATTGCATCCGAGCCCTGCATGTAGTGCAACGAGGCCGAAAAGCAAGACGAACCCCTTCCTTGCACGAACCATGGCATTGCTGCCATTTGCTGTTCTTGAAGCGACAGTGGTTGGGGCATAACAGCACATATGTTCTCCTTACTATTTCTTATACTCTTTCTTCGATTGCTTGGTTTTGCTGCCTTCGCTCGTCTTCGAGGAATCCGTCTTTGACACAGGCTTCTCCCCTACCTTTGGAAGGGGGACCTGATAGAAGTCATAGATGGTGGCGTAATAGACGGGATCTGCAAAGTCTGGCCAGTTTTTCTTGTCGAAGCCTGGGGCTTTCTCAAGCTCCTTTTCTGTTACAGCCAAAGCAAAATGCTCCTTGTTGTCGCTTAGGCTCAAGGCTTCCCAGGGAATCGCGAAATATTTTTCGCCCAAACCGAGAATGCCGCCGAAGGAGAGGACCACATATCGAACTTGTCCATCAAGCTCATCTATCGCTAAATCCTCAATTTCGCCGATATTCTTGCCTCCCATTGTTTGGACAGATTTCCCAATGATCTTGCTGCCTTTCACAATCTCTGGCTGCGTGTGATCAGCCCAGGCTAACGAGGTGAAACTGAACGTCGCCACTAAAGCCAAAACCGCAAAACTCGATAGCGTTTTCCATCGCATAAGTTGTCCCTCCTTCATGGATACATTCGAGATAAGGTCTTCTGCATCGCCATATTTGTTTTCATCCGTTTCTTTTCTATTTACAGCCGCGCTCATTAATACACGACTGGAACTTCCCCTAGAAGGTAGCTCGGCAAATGAAGTTCAGTCAGGAAGAAGTCGTGGTCAAAACGGAGGACGGGAAGACGAGCACCTACCCGTTACGCCCGCTGATTCGCAGCAAGATGGCGTCCGTGCCAATCGGTGAGCCTGCCGTGTTTCTCGTGGACGAGACCAATCATATCGTGGATGTCACGTTCGGCGACTTGTCGGCTCTGGAGCAAATCATGGGACAATATCGGCAGATGCCTTCCACCAAGTAGCGGCACGCTCTAGAGAGAAGGCGCACCCACAAGATCCGTCCGTTGGAATGTAAACCAGAACATCACGGTGTACTGATTCATGTACACAGACCCTTCGATAACGGGTGATCGATGGATCAATCCGCCGGTCTTAGAGTCTGCAATTTCGAGCTGATACCGAGCCATGCCCTTCTGTCCGGCCATTCGATATATGGCCAGTTCCGGGAGGGCCGCAGGAATGAAGGTGCTGCTGATCGGCGGGATCCCGAAAAACGACTCGCCGCGCTCGGTGCCCAAGGCATGAATGACCATTCTCACGGTTACAGGTGCGACATCCATTGGCACGATCCGATAGCCTTGATCCAGAAACCATCCCTCGACAAGCCGGCGAGCAAACTCCTTATCCCCCGTAAATCCATAGGACTTCAGAGCCACCGCTGTGCCGACTCGGAGCGGAAGGGTCAGGTCGCCTAGCCCACGTTCGACGGCCTGGGTAAGCAGCAATTGCTCCACCGTGGTCATCGGAGAATTGGTCCGTTCTTGAACGATGCTACAGCCCGAGACTCCGATCGCTAAACCGAGTGCCAGCCCCTTCAGACAGGTGCTCATGGACGGTCGTTTCATTGACAAGCCTCTCTCCCGCGATCGGCCCCTCTCGTCTCGTCCCCTCTCACGCGCACCCTTCTCTGGACCTAATCATTTTGATCGATGATGCACCGCTCACTATCCGATAGCGCGGGGATATCCCAAGCCGCTGTTAAGGCTCTGCATACGGCGACAACCAAATGGTTGACGGTGGGTTTAGATAGATAATCTTCATATCGAGCACTCCCAACCCATGCAACCTGTCGCTCAGGAAGTGTCAGCGAACGAACCAGGACCGCAGGAGCGCGCTGATCTCCGATAAGGCGAACAAAGACCACCTCGCGGAGGTCATGTTTCTCTGCCGCATCTAGGATAGATTTCTCTTCCAATACGAAAGTTGCGTTGTTTGCGCCACTGAGATGGAGACGGATTTCCGCAGGATCGATCACTCGTAACCCACGCTTGCCAAGCCACAAAATAGCCGTGTGTTCGAGTGTCGGATGGGTTCCCCATACTCCAATAAGCGTGCCCTGAGTAGGAAGCCTCTCATGGACTCCCTCTGCGACAATCCGTGGCGAACAGGCGACCGTTGCGGTCAGGATCATCACCCCAAGCAGCCATTGAAGCTTTATGGACCAGAGACACCCGAAGAATCGATTTCTCCAATGTGAACGACCGTGCCGGTGGATAGTAGGCCTCTCCACCTCATTGCATCGATACAGATTCAGCGGTCGCGTAGCCTTATTTATCATCATGACGCCCCCTGACCACTTCCGCAGGGTAGAAACCGTAAGCCTGTGGAATACTCAAGGACGGCCTTGTTGAACATCCTGCGGGCTAGTCGAGCACCTTATTCGCAACAATCAACCCCGCCGTCAACAGGATTAGGAAAATCCCTAAGAACAGATAAAAGAACACCTGCGCAAGCGCCGCCGCTCCTGCAGCGACGCCGGCGAACCCTAACACACCGGCTATGACGGACACGATAAAAAACACTGCGGCCCATTTCAGTAAAGTCATAAGGCACCTTTGTTAAAAATGAGCAAAATGGACATGGTGGACTTGTACGTTCGTTACGTTCTACCATCGAGACCAGATTACGGCTACTGGGCGTTACCCTTGTTCACTTGGTGATGCAACCTTTTCGACTTCCATATTCCTCCAGGAAAGCCCAATTTGGTCACTCGTTTTTATCACTCGTTCTCCCCGATGCTAGGGGAATCACTAGTTCCCCAGGAGATCAGTCTCGCTGGACACTCGACTTGAGTTGGACTTATGGCTACATCCCCAGCAACGAAAAGTCTTACAGCCCCTGAGAGCCCCACGCAAGGGACGGCGGACGGGAAGCTCACTCACACTCAGAACGATGTTCTGGGTGGAGCTCTCTTAGTTGGTGCCACGCTGCTCGGTTTGACGTGGGCTAATTCTCCATGGGCCCAAAGCTATGAAACCCTCTGGCATATCCCCCTTTCGATTTCATTCGGGGATCTTGTCCTTGAGCGGTCGTTGCTGCATTGGATCAACGATGGGCTCATGGCCATGTTCTTCTTTGTGGCGGGGCTCGAGATCAAACGCGAATTCCTGGTCGGAGAGTTGTCGTCGTTTCGAGAAGCGTCTCTCCCCGTGCTGTGCGCCGTTGGTGGAATGCTCATTCCGGCTCTGTGCTATGTAGCCACCATCACGATGATGGGCGGAACCGAACGAGCAGCCGACGGCTGGGGGATTCCTATGGCAACCGATATCGCCTTTGCCCTCGGTCTCTTCGCCATCGTATCTCGCAGAGCGCCGCCAGGCTTGAGGATCCTTTTGCTCAGCCTTGCGATCGTGGATGATCTCGGCGCCGTGCTTGTGATTGCACTTTTCTACACGTCGGACTTATCCATCATGAGTCTTTTTGTCGGGGTAGGATTTCTCGTGGCATTGATAGCAGCGAATATTGCCGGATTTCGTCATTCTATTGTTTACGGCGTCTTAGGAATCGGTGGCCTCTGGGTCGCGTTTCTGATATCAGGGGTACACCCCACGGTAGCCGGGGTGCTGGCCGCATTCGCCATTCCGGCACGGCCTCATCTTGACCGACAAGAGTTCGTCAGGAGAGGCGCCCATCTCCTCACTACGTTTCACCAGGCTGGGCAGGTCGAGGATTCTCCTTTAGCCAACCCTACACAAGCCGACGCAGCCCAAAAGTTGGAACTCGTCAGTGATCTCGCTCAAACACCGTTACAACGCTTGGAGCATGCCTTACGGCCGTGGACCATGCTCGTCATCATGCCGCTGTTCGCGCTTTCAAACGCGGGCGTCACGATTGATGTGGACACCTTGAAGGCATTGTCAAGTGCGGCTCCACTCGGCATTCTGGCCGGCCTCATGATCGGCAAGCCATTCGGTATTGCCGCTGCCGCATGGCTCGCCGTACGTAGTGGTCTTTCACCTCTCCCGAAGGGCGTGTCTTTCAGCCATATTCACGCGATTGCTTGGCTAGGTGGAATCGGATTTACCATGTCGTTGTTCATCGCAAGCCTCGCGTTCGGCAGCTCTGAGCATCTCGCGAATGCAAAAGTCGCGGTACTCTTGGGTTCCACCTGTTGCGCTTTCCTGGGGAGTCTCATTCTGCGTCGTGCCTCGGCGGCTTCGATAACATAAGCCGTCGCGGGGCCTCTCCCAACTGCACCCTCCCGTCAATGATCTGCCGGATATCTTGGATGATGGCCAGGTTTTCTTTTGCCAGTTGAAGGCTTTGTTGTGTTGAAAGGAGCGTCCAAAATGCCAGCTTCACATCGGCCAGCAGATGGCGCAGGGTTTCATCATACCCGACAATTGCCCCTTCCAGTCCGGCTCGGGCAGCATCCTTTCGCGCCTCTCGTTTCGCCGGCCACTCCAAGGGTTGAGAGACTTGGGCATTGTATTCGCCCACCGAATTAGGTGTCGCCTCCGAGAAGACCCTAGGTCTTAAGACCCCGGCATCCCGAATCGAGCCGCGACCGCCGCGGCCCACGATAGTAGGATTGGGATAGGCGCCGGCCTGAACCAGCAATCCTTGCTGTGCATCGATCGCGCCGATGGCACCGGCAGGCCGTGGGTTGTGATCAATGGGCAACCCTATGACTTCCGGCAACGAGTACGATCGTTCATCATCCTGCGCCTGTAATCGCTGCCCATTCCGGTGATGAGCAGCAGGATTAGCACAAGCGCCATAATTTTAGCTTAAGAAGAGTCCCTCCTAAAATCGTCATGACGACCTTACGATCGAACGCATTTACCAATAATAGGGACGGCCATAATAGCCCCGATATCCCCCACCCCAACCATACGGATAGCCGTAGCCGTAATACGGGGTATACCCGCTTTTCACCCGATCCCAATCCCAGACCGTAACATGCTTGAGAGCCAGTTGAGGAACCTGTTGTTGCGCCTCATCGATGGTAATGGTAGTTGATCCCACCACTTCCCCAACGACTGTGATGCGTTTGTTTTCATCATCGAATATGGCCGGATCAGACACCTGGTCGCCGCTGTCGATGACCACGAATCGTCCCTTTGACTCGGTTTCGCGACCCGTCGGCATCAGGTCCTCGGACAACGGGATCTGTAGCACTTCGATTCGCGTGCCATCTTTCACGCGTTCGGCCGCCAGCACTTTGCCTCCCGCCAACATCAGTTTTCCTTTCTTCGCCTGAGGATCATGTTTGATATCGGAATATCGCAGATCACGATCGACCTTCCCTTCGAGCCGATCTGGAATGACATCCTTCCGATTACATCCGCTCACGAACAGCAGTACTACCGACAGCATCGAGATGATCACTACATTCATGGGACCCCTCCATCGCATGAAGAATAAGTAAGTAAAAGAAGAAAATTGAGACTTACGCTCGATGTCTCCTAAAACGAACATCCACCACAACCCACCGACGGTCTTTTCACCAATCTACGCCGGTGGATTGATGAACGATCTCTCTATCGTCCCAAGGATCCAGGAGGAGCACTTGGTTGTGAAAGGCCACTACCGCCCAAATCCCTCACAGCTGGATCACCTTCCGGTCCTGGTCTCGGGTCAGGAAAAGTCGGTAGGCGATTCGAGCCACCACCCTGGACACTGTTGGGCACATCGGCAGAGGGAGTCATCGTCCGGTTGACTCCACTATCGGGCAGGTTTATGTCATCGTTCCCATCAATCCCGGACGGTTGGGCTTGCCTGCGCTGGAATGGCTTGCGCTGCTCTGGAGGCAAACCAGGATCATGCATAGTGCCATAACCGTCAGCAGGCATGGTGTTCTCGATTACCTTGTAGAGGAACCGATTCCGCTCGAACCAATCGTGGTGGACTCCGTGACGCTCACCCACTCCTATTCCGACAGGCAATCGCTCAGCTGAGGCCGCTCCCGCCAACGAGACGACAACGACTCCACATAGATAGAATAGACAGGCATATATCTGTTTCATGAAACTACCTCCCTATGATGATTATGACTCGCGCATCGCAAGTTCCGAGGCTTTCAGTCTGCGCTGACGAACTGTGCGTCGTAACCCGCACTTTCCCTAGGTATATCCGCAACCTGCATTTATGTCGTCGTCCAGTTATCATGATCCCCTTGAACATCTTCCCCAGATGTGGCGCTCTGACGCGTGAAGAATCTGGGTTGTGAGAGAGCGCATAAACTCCGAGGCCTACCGCTCTGGCTGCTGGCTCCCAGGGGTAGGCATGTCATTCTCAAAAAACTCGATCTCTCCCGTGACGACATCATAGATTGCACCGACGACCGCCACCCGCCCCTCCCGGACGAGGCCGGCAAGCGTACGGCTCTTTTCCCGGAGTACCGTCGTCACTTGCAATACGTTCTGGCGGGCGACCGTGTCGACAAGTTGGTCCGTCTCGGCAGCTGGACGTGCCTCGACCGTCGTGTCAGACGCCGGGATAGCCGTTTGCTGAATGGCGTGGATAATGTGATCGAGATGTTCACATCCCGTCGCCTCGGCAATCGATTGGGATGAGTTGTTGAGTTTTACAGCAGTCGTCACGGCACCGCATCGCGTGTGGCCTAACACCAAAATCAACTTGGCCTGTGCCACCGCACAACCGAACTCCGCGCCCGCCAGCACGTCTGGAGTCGCCACGTTACCTGCAACGCGGACGCTGAAGATGTCACCGAGCCCCAGATCCAAGATCAACTCAGCCGGCGTTCGGGAATCGATGCAACTGACGACGACGGCCAGGGGATGTTGCCCTTTGCCCGTGGCGTGGATCTGGCGACTCCAATCACGGGTGAGCCGCCGACCGGTGCGAAACCTCTCGTGGCCGTCCTTCAGAATTTTGAGGACCTGCTGCGGGGTCAGCGCCGCTTGGAGTTCAGGGGTCGAGTAATCTGCATATTGAATCTCGTCCCGCAATTCGTACCTGTTCTGGAATCCGAGGAGACTCACGCTGATACCACGTGCCGATCCCGTTCGTTCTTTGAACTCACGAATCAAACCGAGTACATCCGGATCGATGTAGTCCGTGCTTTGAGCATCGAGCAAGACATGTCCGTTGCGGGGAATCTCGTCCAACACGGTGGACAGCGCGGCACGATTCAAAAAACTGACCTGATTGGCCAGTTCAATATGCAACACCTCATGGCCAGGATGCTTTTCGACGTAATGGCGCATGGGGCGGCGTAAATTGCTATGGAGGATGAACCCAATGCTCACGGTCATTCCGATCAGGGAACCGATGAGTGGATCGGTGAAGACGATGGCGAAGACGGTCGTTGCGAACGGAAGGAACTGATTGTACCCTTCGAGCCACATCTGTTTGGCCAGAGAAGGGCTCGCCAGTTTGGCGCCGGTGTCCACCAGAATTGCCGCCAGACACGCCAATGGAATCATGTTCAGCCACGTGGGGATGAGCGGGACGCTGATCAGCAACAAGGTGCCGTGAACGATCGTGGCAAGTTTCGTCTTCCCGCCGGTATGAACATTCACAGAACTGCGGACGATTTCCGAAATGACTGGAATTCCGCCGATCATCCCGCAGGTCACGTTCCCGACACCTTGCGCCATCAGTTCTCGGCTTGGCGGAGAGGTGCGCTGCTGTGGATCGATTCTGTCTGCAGCTTTTAAGTTCAGTAATGATGCCAGGGATGCCACCAGCGCGATGGTCACGGCGGCAGTATAGATATCCGGATTCGCCCATTGAGAAAAATCAGGTGTCCGGATGAGGTTAAACAACTCACCCATATTCTCCGTTACCGGCATCTGCACCAGATGGCTCGGTTCAATCAGCCACGGTTCGCCAAGGTGCTCAAACCAGAACCGAGCTCCTATGCCCAGCAGGACCACGACTATGGGGGCGGGAATGCCTGACTCCTTGAGCGGCCGCCAACGGCTCCAGACGACGAGCAAGGCCAGCGACACGACACCGATCACGGATGCCCCTGGTTCGATACCGCCGGCGAGACCAACAATTTCGGAAAACGTGTTCTGATCGTCGATCTGACTGAAAGCCAGATTTCCCTCGGGATTGAGATCATGTCCAAAGAGGTGGGGGATTTGCTTCAGAATCAGGATCAACCCTATGGCGGCCATTAACCCCTTGACCAGGCTGGTCGGAAAGAAGGCGGAGAGGGATCCGGCCTGAGCCGCACCCAAAGCGATTTGGATCATTCCGGCAAGAAGCACGGCCAGCAGGAAAGCAGAGAACGATCCGAGGGATTGAATCTGAGCCGCCACAACGGCCGTCAACGAAGCACCCGGACCGCTGACGCTTATGCGCGAACCGCTGAGCACCCCCACCAGCATGCCGCCGACGATGCCCGCTAACAATCCTGAAAGCAACGGGGCGTCGGACGCAAGCGCAATTCCGAGGCACAAAGGGACCGCCACGATGAAAACGATGATGCCAGCCTTCAGATCATTCAAATATTTCATATTGGTGTTCACCAGGTTCTACAGCGATTATCGGGTCATCAACTCTGACCGCCGCCTCGTATGTTGGGCCATAGACATCTCTCTTCAGCCACCTCTTCTCAAACGCGACATGACCCACGCTCCCGACAGCCCTACCGCATCATCGGACAGGACACACCTAGGACAACTACTAGGGGGATAAAAACTTTCCCAAGGCGACAGAGATGGAAGCAACTCGAGGGCAAGCCAGGCAGTGTATCAGCTTGTGAGGAAGTGACGTGTCAGAGCGGTGAGGTGAAACGTTATGAAAAGCAAAACTCGCACCGCTGCTCAGAATAAGCGATTGGTGGCCGCTTCCTGGCGTAGAGACGAATACGAATATTTTCCTCAGGCAAGTACGAACTTCGCTGATCAGAATTAGACGATTCACTTTCTCAAGAACTTGTCGATGAGCGGAGGGCTACTTTACGTGATGACCTATGGCGCGGGACGGATCGGCCTGGACGCCAGAGAGCGGGCCCGCCATGGACTCACCGCCACGGTCCATCGGACGTGACGGGCTCCGCGACGGAAGCTCGAATCCGCGCGGAAACCGACGATCGCTTGGGAGCTCCCCGGCAAAAGTAGGAATCCGACCATCGAACTCCGGCTTAATTGACCAAGTCCCGTTGCTCCCGGATGACTTTCTTGACGTTGATCGGTCCGTCTTCCTTGCCGGACGGGCAGAGATTCGCGAGAGGATAGAGTAATCGGCTGAATTCTCGCACGAGCGATGCGATCACCGGCAGACGTTTGGCATCGGTCAAGTCGAACCACATACGGCTTGGCGCCGTGGGAGGCACGGTGAGTCAAGCTACGATGCTTCGGATCGAAAATCCAGGACGACACCCTGCTTTTTCTGTTCACGTTTGCCTCCCTTCCCGAGCTATAGGCGCTTGTGGCGAAGTTTTTCCCGCTTGGTCTGAGACGGTCCACCCGGCAGCCGCACACGTCCTTTGCCGAATATCTGCAGCGTGCGATCGTCTGTTTGGTCATCAGAAGATTCGAGGGTGAATCCAACCTTCAGCGTGACCTGCCAGTGAATCTCGGAGCCGTTGTTGATTTCTCCCCGCACGTCAATGACTTCGAACCAGCGTAGATGCCGAAGCGTTCTGGAGGCCGTTCGGATCGCACTCTGAACGGCCGCTTCAAACGTTGAGCGCGAGGTGCCGGTCAATTCCACGGTTTTATACACATGGTCGTCTTTGATCATTTCAACCCTTCCAGCCAAGGACATGGCGACCCGTCATAGCTCCACACTTCCCTTCATCACCATCCGAGAGTCCAGAGACAAGCAGGAGAAACTCCGGTAATAGTCAACCAGAGTTCGTTAGTAACCGGCCATCACCGGAGCGGCTTCAGCAGAGACGGATGAGCCGGCCGATCTGCTTGTCGGACGCTCACTGATTACTCCCCTCGAGCCGACGGTCCAGATCATAGGCCGCGCTGATCAATGCCAGATGTGTGAAGGCCTGAGGGAAATTCCCCAAATGGTTGTTGCTCCGGCCTAACTCTTCGGCATACAGCCCGAGATGATTGGCATACCCCAGCATTTTCTCGAATAGGAGGCGTGCCTTGTGGAGATCGCCGGCGCGGGACAAGCATTCCACATACCAAAACGAGCATAATGAAAAGGTGCCTTCCCCGCCGGTCAACCCATCGGTCTTCCGGGCTAGCCCGTCATAGCGATAGACCAGAGAATCTTCGACGAGATGCTGATCGATCGCGTTCATGGTTGAGAGCCACCGAGGATCGGTCGGCCCGATAAACTTGACCAGCGGCATCAAGAGACAGGACGCGTCCAGCGATCGGCTCCCTTTATATTGGGTAAATGTCGCGCGCTCGGCGTCCCAGAAATCTGTCATGATCGTCCGATAGATGTCGTCGCGACTCCGCATCCATCGGTCGGTGGGCGCAGGGAACGACCGTTTCTGCGCCAAACGGATACCGCGATCGAGCGCGACCCAGCACATCACTCGGGAGCTGAGCCACTCCTGTGTCTGCCCGCGGATTTCCCAGATGCCCTGTCCCGTCTGTCGCCAATTCTCACACACCCAATCGATGAGCCGAGTCAGGTGACGCCAGAGATCGTAGGAAATTGGGGCACCATACTTATTGTAGAGATACACGGCATCCATGAGCGCGCCGTAAAGGTCGAGTTGGAGTTGGAGATAGGCGTCGTTGCCGATCCGGACGGGCGATGAGCCTCGGTATCCTTGCCAGTGATCTAAGGTCTGTTCTTCCGGTTGCTTTTGCCCGGTGATGCCGTAGAGGACCTGCAAAGACCCGTCCCATTCCTGATCGGCGCATCGTTCTTCAATCCAATGCATGAACGCGGCGGCCTCTTCCGTATACCCAAGTCGAAGGAAGGCATAGATCGTAAATGCCGCATCGCGAATCCAGGTATATCGATAATCCCAGTTCCTCGTTCCACCGATTTCCTCCGGAAGGCCGAACGTCGGAGCGGCAACAACCGCGCCCGTAGGTCGGTACGTCAGCAGTTTGAGGGTGAGCGCGGACCGAGTCACCATCTCGCGCCAACGGCCACGATAGGTCGAACGTCCGACCCACCCACGCCAGAAATTTAACGTGCGCTTGAAGGCCTCGGATACTTCATGGTCATCGACCCGGCCTGTCGGGGTATCCAACTCGGCATCCTCTAGAATGAACGACGCATGCTCTTCTGTCGTGAGCCGAAACTCCGCCGTTGCGGTACCGTTTTGCACCTGCATCGGGATTGAGCCTCTCAGGCGCAGCGTAATCTTGTGCGGGCCTTCCGCCACAAACAGAACCTCTTTCTCCCCGTGCCGCAAAACTTTGTGGCTGGCTCGGCCGTAATCGAACCGAGGCGCGCAGACCATGCGAAACTGCGCCGTCCCATGAACCATTTTGATTCGACGAATCAGTTGATGGGCGTGATCCTGTTCCTCAACCGGCATCAGATCGGATAACTCGACGACGCCGTCATCGAGATAAAATCGCGTCAGAAGAATATTGGAGTCCGGGAGATAGAACTGGGACCGTCGATCCGGCGTATGCAGGGGGTCGATTCGGAAGTGGCCGCCGCGTTCGGGATCCAGTAACGATGCGAAGATCGTCGGTGAATCGAACGACGGAAAACACATGAAGTCGATGGCGCCGTCCATCGCCACGAGCGCCACGGTATTGAGATCGCCGATAATCCCGTGATTCTCAATCGGTTGAAATGAGTCCGTGAACGGAGGTTGGGGAATAGGCCGTTTGGGTCTGGCGCGGGTCAATGGCTTCTCCTGTGCGACCTGGTAGTTCCACCCTGTATCTAATCGGATCCCTCAAGCAACTAGGAAGAACCCTAGCCCGGCTTATCCCGTACAGGTCATGCGCAACGACCGCATCCGATCCTCAAACGCTTCACGTGGGTGGTGGGGAGGGACTTGAGCGACGGAGGAGGAAGTCTCGACGAAACCCGGCCCTCACCTTTGGAAGGCCTGGTTCGGCGCCAGCGTCACAATGGCGTCACAGAGTTGGTGAGCGGGAGCGTGCTTGCTGAGGAACAGACTGGCTCCCGCATCGAGCATGGCATCCCTCGTAAACTCGTCGGCATTCACGGACAACCCGATCACGCGAGTTGCTGGGGATTCGGTGCGAAGCCGTTGCGTGGCATCGATGCCATTCATCCCATCCATATTGACGTCCATGACCACCACATCCGGATGCAATTGTCTCACCAAGGCCAACGCTTCCATTCCGTTTGACGCTTCACCGATTACCTCCAGACTCGGATCGATCTCAAGCGAGGTTCGCAGCCCCTCTCGAACCATCGCATGATCGTCCACAAGGAGGATCCGAACCTTGGATTGTGTTCGTTCCCTTGGATGCTCAGCTCGCTGCGCCCGAGGCAAGGCCTCCGACCGGAAGTCCACTTGATCCTGAGCTGGCTTACGCGGTTCCGGTAACTCCCTCGGTAATACGAGCGTCACGGTTGTGCCTTGACCAGGCGAGGAGTCGATATCCAGACTCCCTTTGAGTGCTTTCATGCGCTCCTGAATACTGAGGTGACCGAACCGCATTGAGAGGGATTGATGATCAGCAGGTATGGATGAAGCAGCAAGATCAAAGCCCTGTCCTTCATCCGAGACTCGGATACAGATCTCTCCACTGGACTGTTTGGTAAGGGACACTGTCGCATGATCTGTCCCGGCGTGCTTGATGATGTTAAAGAGCAACTCTCGGACCGATTGAAACAAGAGGACGGCTCGCTCTTCGGATAGCGGCAGGGAGTCGCTCTCGCTCTCAACCTTCACGACGAGTCCGTGCTGCAGCATCTGTTCGCCAAGCCACTTCAACGCCTTCGGTAGTCCGAATTGATACAACACCTGAGGGCTGAGTTCTGCGACGAGCGACCTGGTGTAGACCAGCGACTGATCCAGGATCCGATCGATTTCCTTGAACCAGGTGGTGTCGGAACCGGGCTTGAACTGCCGTTCAGCCTGGCTGAGCTTCATACGACAGACTACCAGGAGTTGCGCCAGATAGTCGTGCAATTCGGAGGCCAAGCGACGGCGCTCGCGCTGCTCGGTCAAGGTCAGCTCTGTTACCATGGTTCGAAGCTGATCCTGCTTTTCCATCAGTTCATGCGTCCGCTCGAGCACCCTCGCTTCCAAGTCATCCTTCAAGCGATGGATTTCCTGCTCGTACCGAACTCGCTCGGTCATGTCATAAAAATAGCACACCACCCCCGGCTGCCCATCCGGTAGTGTGACTCGCTCGATCTTCCAGTCGTATGACTCAACCTCGGCGGTGTCACTGCGATGCATCATGGTGTCTCTTGAATGGTACGGCTCACCCGTCGCCAGCGTATGGCCAAAGCGCTCGAGTGCATGACTGGCGAATGGTTCAGGCCAAATCATTCGCAGCACCTCGGGAAAGTCTCGCCCGATCAAGGGGTGGACGTTGCCAAATACCTTCTGCGATCCTGCGCTCACCTGCGCGAGGCGGAAGTTGGAGTCCACCAGGTACACACCGAACGGGTTATTCTGGATCAGGTTGAGAAACGTATCCCGGCTGCGGCGGAGCTGCTCCACGCTTCGCCTGAGCTCCGTTTCAGCGTAGAAACGCTGCACCGACTGAGCGACCACGTTTGCAATCGATTCGAGAAAGTGAACGTCATCTTCCGAAAACGATCGCTTTTGTGCAGTATGAACTCCGAGTATGCCAAAGGGAGAGTCCGGTGTACCGGCAATAATGCAACTCATTCCGCTCACGACCCCATGGTCGGTGAGCAGGGCCGGCCCGGAGAAGCGGGGCTCGCTCCGTAAGTCCGCAACGATCACCGGTGCGTGACACATGAGCGTAAAGCCAGCTTGTGAGGTGAGCTCCGTGCCGACTATGGCGGATCCGACTAATCCATCACGCCAGCCGACTCCGGCCCGGAGTTTCAACTGTTTCCCATCCAGCTCCAGGATTTTGCAAAACTCCACCTCGAGTGTCTCCGACATCCGCGCCACGGCCTGGTTCATGACTTGGTCAAGATCGGAGACTTCCAGGGCAAACTGTCCCAGATCGGCGACAGCAGCTTGCTGCTTGGCACGAACCTGGAGAAGGCGGTGCGACGCTTTTCGTTCACTGATGTCTACAATCGAGGCGAGGACTGTCTTTCCAGCGAACGTGCTCACGGGACTCAGTGCAATCTCAACTGGAAATTCCGCCCCGTCTTTGCGTTTGGCGAAGAGCTCCCGCCCCTGCCCCATCGGGCGCGGGATCGGTGCGGAAAGAAACCGTCTCCGAAATTCGGCGTGCCCTGTGCGAAAGCGATCCGGCAAAAGTTGTTCCACCGATCTCCCAACTAACTCTTCCGCTCCATAACCGAACATCGCTTCGGCCTGTTGATTCACCATTCGGAGTATTCCCTCTGAATCAACCAAAATCTTACCGACAGGCGAGCCTTGTAAGATCGACTCCAATGACTCGTGGCTTCGCTTTCGCCCTAGTAGTGCCAGGGCTGTAATCCAGACGACTGCGATTGTCGCACTCCGGTTCGCGAAGCCGACGGTCGAGGCTTCTACTACGGGCGCAGACGGAGAAAACATAATGCCGATCAGCGTCAAGGTGCTGCAGACTCCCGCTGTAACGAGCGGGGCCCGAGATCCTGGTATCCATATGGTGATCAGGATGGCCAAGACGTACAGGAATGTCACAGCCACCCCCAGCGGCGTCACAAGGTCCAGAATAAAGACCGCCGCGATGACCAACGCCAGGAGCGTCAAAAATGCCACATGGGACCATCGCCCGAAAGATATGCCGAGCGCAGGAAAGATCGTAATCGATCTGTGTGAAGAATTAGTTTCCGGAGGTGCGTTGCCCTGATTAAGATCAGGCATGTTCGGTATGGGCAATACGATATCGGTATGTATATGTATGTGTGATCGCTTGATCGTAGAGAGCGGCTCTCTGTAAATCAAGCCTCTTTTTTTTAGTGCTAGGCATTTGTCTAGTTTGGTCGAACGCGCGGAGCCGATAGACTGTGCCAGGGATTCTGGTAGTCCAGGTCTAGCCTACTCTGGAGTAGAGACTTGTTATGGCGATGGAAGGTGAGCATGATCCAGCCATGAGCTCGATTCTCCTCATTGACGCAGATCCGTTGATACGCGAAGCACTCCGGGACGCGATGAAAGACACAGATCTTCACCTCATCGAAGCAGGAGACGGTCAGGTGGGTCTTGCCGAATTCCGTGCCAATAATCCTGACCTTCTCCTCACTGAAGTTTCCCTTCCCGGAAAGGGTGGCCTTGAGCTCATCGCTGAAATCCTCGACACCCGGCCCCAGACCAAAGTTTTTGCTTGTTCTCAACCATCGGTCGACCGGGGTGTGGATCTCTTAGAGATTGCCAAGCTCTTGGGAGCGACCCGGACGTTCAGAAAGCCGATTGACTTGCCGGAACTGGTCCAGGCGATCCGTGACGAGCTGCGGCCAGACGGGCCGTTCAGTCATTGACACCTGACCCGTCGAGCAATCCCGACTTCCAACGAGCGCGCGGATCAGAGAGGCTCTCCCCCACCCACTCGTTGACGCGATTCCATCCGGGGCGAACACAGCGATCATCAGCTCGTGAGGGCAGGGCTTATCGAGCAAGCTTGCTCTATTGGGAACCCTTCAATCCATGGTCGTGAGCTGAAGGAGCGTGCCCTGACCATTCAGATTGCTCCAATAAGTCCTTATAGTCTGTCGGTTGCATCGTGCCTAACCGTCGGAGAAAGGCCGCCACTTCCCAGATCTCTTCGTCGGTATGGGTAGGACCGAACGCGGGCATCCCGCTCATCTTGATCCCATGTTTGATGATCCAAAACAGCTCCGCGTCAGGTCGTTGTTGAACCCGATCCTCCATCAGCTTGGGAGGCTCCGGATTGAGTCCCTTCCGTACCACCGAATCCTTCAATCCCGGCGCCGCATGACAGACGACACACATCTCATGATAGCTTCGGAAGCCTTTCTTGAGATCGGCGCGTTCTAGCCAACCGGAAGGCGGAGTCATCTCCTTCGCGCGAACAGCAATGGCTCGATCTCTGGCGACGGAGAAGAGCGATACGGTGATCGCATAGTGCGGCTCGGTCGCCGCGACGTTGTAGGCGCCGGTCCAAACCATCACCCCACCGACCACGCCGGCCAGTCCGATAGCTGCGAAGAGCACCTTAAGGGCTCCGGCGATCATCGGAGTCTCCTGCTGAATTCGAGTTGTAGAATTCCACTTCTGGAAAGGTTCTAATGTCTGATGGGTGAAATTCGGCTATGCATAACCCTTGAAGTCTGCTTTTTTTTGTTTGCCGGTTGCCTCTTCTGGAAAAGACGGCTCCTCGACCGGTGTGGCATTCCCCGGTAAAGGAGGCGGCTCCGTAACCGGCTCTGGCGGCTTATAGAACGCGTTCAGATACGACAGGATTTTCTCCTCGTCTCCCGCCAAGATTTGCTCACGATCGCTGTCCACGAGAGTCGGGACGTTTGCCTGCCCCGAAATCTTCATAAGGTGCGTGCGTTTTTCGAGATCTTGAGGAACGTTGCGGAGAATATAATCGATCCCCCAATCTGACAACTGCTGACGAACTTTTTGACTGTGGGGACATGCCTCGAATTGATACAGTTCAAGCATCGCGGCCTTCCTCACGTAAGTGCTTAGCTTTCGAGCTGGCAGGATACCACGATTTCCTGAAGGCTGTCTTTCTTGATTTCATTCCCCCTCCTCGAACAATCCCCTGCCAGTATAAATTAAGACTAAGACAGACGATACCACGCGACCACTAGAATACTCCCTAGTCTTCTTCGATCCGAAACGTGAGTCTCAGATCTTCCCAGAGAACCCAAACATCCATGACCAGAGCTCACAAAGATGACCTTCTTTACGGCCAGATGATTGCGAGCGCAGGACAGGCGCTCACCAGCCGCCTCTGTCACGAGGGATGTGCCTCCAAGACCCGTCGTATAGTTCGATGCAGCTCCTCGACGGCCACTTCCTTGCTGATCAACGTGGCGGCCCCGGCCCGCACCATTTCTTGGTGAGCAATGGCATTCGCCTGCACGGACAGCCCGATCACCACGACATGCGGGTAGCGCGTTTTGATCTGCACCGTGGCGTCTATACCATTCATCTTTGGCATATTTATGTCCATCACCACCACATTGGGTCGGCAGCGATCTACCGCCTCTACTGCTTGCACCCCATCCCCTGCCTCAGCCACGACCTCCATATCCGCATAGCCTTCAAGCATCGTGCGCAGACCCTCCCGCACCATGGCATGATCATCCACCAGCAGGATTCGAGTCGGCTCCTTCGCTTGAGACGCAACCTCTGCCGCTTTTGAAGCGGTTCCACTGGGATGCGGAGATTGTTCAGTTCTTTCTCGTGAACAATCATGAATGGAAGCCTCGCTGCGCTCTTTCGATTGGAGTGGTACGATCAGGGTCGCCTGAGTACCTTCCCCTGGCCGAGAGACCAACTGGAGACGGCCGCCCAATCCGAGCAGTCGTTCTCGAATACTGAACAATCCAAAGTGGCTGCCAGGCTCATCTGCGGCAGCTGCCGGTAACTGTTTCGCGTTGACATCGAAGCCCACCCCTTCGTCAGAAACCGTGATACGGAGGTTGCCTTCCACCCTAGTCATCACAATTCTGGCTCGAGTGGTTTTCGCGTGCTTTACCACATTGAGAAGGAGTTCGCGAACCGCGTGAAACACCAACATGGCATGATCTTCCGGCAGGGCCGGCGACTCATCTTCCACCTCCATGGTGAGAACGAGACCTTGTGGCTCCATCTGCTCGGCTAGCCATCTCAAGGCGAACGACAGGCCGAACGTGTGCAAGATCGGCGGGCTGAGCTGAGCCACCAAGCTTCGGGTATAGGCTAAGGATTTCTCTAAAACCATATCGAGCTCGTTCATGATCTCGACGATCGCTGTTTGGACAACCTGCTGCTTGGCCTGCGTTAATTTAATGATGCCAAGCGCCAGTAGTTGGGCCAGGTAATCGTGTAGCTCGGCGGCCAACCGTCGGCGTTCCCGTTGCTCGGTGAGGGTGAGTTCATTCGCGAGGGCCCTCAGACGCTCTTCCGCCTGCAGGTGCTCAGTAACATCCTCGATGGCAAAGAGAATGCGATGACGTCGGCCATGCGGTTTATCCTCAACTAGATGCGCATTGATTAGCAACGTGCGAAGGCTGGATTGACAGGAATACGTCACCTGCAATTCCTTTGAGTCGGACCGGCGAGACAAGATGTCTGCGAGCCCTGTTCGCAGGTCGGGAATGTCCCACTGGCCATTCTTCAACTCAAACAGTGTGCGACCAATCGTTTCGGTCGCCGAGATCTCGAAAGCTCGATAGAAAGCGCGATTGGCCCGCTCGACGCACAACGCGCCATCGAGCACGAGCATTGGCTTGTGGCCGGTTTCGATGATGGTCTCGGCGTATTCGCGTGCGTGGGTGATCTCTCGCTCGTTCCGTTTGAGTTCCGTGATGTCCATCAATACCATGACGGCACCGTCCACCTTGTTGTCGAGGGTCATATACGGGCGCACACGCATCAGGTGCCATTTGTCCACTGGGCTGCGCACCTCGAATTCGCAGGCACGAACCGTGGCGATGACCTCGGCGGCAACCGACTCCACATTGAGCGGGACGTCCCGCGCTTCAGGCGCACGGCCCTCATCCTCCAGGAGCTCCGGCTTCCCGTGCTCCTGTTGTTCTCCGCTTGGCCTTTTCAGATTGTGCCGAATGCTGCCGATGGGCCGACTCACGTCGTGGCTCCGGAGAGCCAACAGCGTTTCCGCCTGCGCACTGAGCCAGCGGATGGTGAGGTCGCGTCCCAGCACCACGACTGGAAGATTGATCGAGTTGTTGAGATTGAGCCAGTCTGCGTTGAGCCGGGTGAGCTCGGCGTTACGATTGGCCATCTCTTCGTTGAGGGTGATCAACTCCTCATTAGCCGATTCGAGTTCTTCCTTGGACGTTTCCAGTTCTTCATTGAGGCTCTGGAGCTCTTCGTTGGCAGACTGTACTTCTTCGTTGGACGCTTGCAGCTCCTGGTGGCTTGCTTCGTATTGTTCTTGGATCGTGTGAAGATACTCGCGAGTGTCGGCGAGGTCTCGCTTCAATTCGCGATAACGGCGGGGCTCTTGTGCGGCCGAGCGCCGTGCAGGGGAGGGTCCTGGCATCCTCGCGGCGTCTTCGAACACCACCAGGAAGCAGCGCTCCCTCACATGCCTTAGCGGGACGACTTTCAGATTCACCGTGCGGGTCCGGCCGTTCTGTTCCACGCGCACGTGATCTCGGCGTGCAACGGCATTGCTCTTCTTCGCGTGGTTGATTGCGGCGCGCAGCGGCAACAACAACCCTTCACGCGCCATCTTCAACAGGTCGAAGCTTGCTTTCCCCTTGGGCATCTCGAGATACGCCTTGGTGGTTCCGCGGAATTGGAGGATCTGAAAGTGGGAGTCGATGAGGACGGTGGGTGGGGCAAATTGAGTGATGGTGATGCGGTCCGCCTCCTGCTGGGCGGTGAGTTCACTTTGGAACGCGTCCGACCGTCCAGGCCAGTCTCTCGTCGGGAGAAGCGTCTCGTGCTGCTGAGACCGATTCTCTACGCGACGCTCTTGTATGGCTTCTTGGACCGGCAGATGATATGCCGAGGTCGACACAGGCTTCTTCTGATACATTCTGTATTTTCTGTCGACCGCCTCAAACAAGCCGGTCGAGCTTCCGATGGATTCCGAGGTACCGAGCAGTAAATACCCTGCCGGCATGAGCGCGTAATGAAACGTCTGGATGGCTCGCTTCTGCTTAGACGGGTCGATATAAATTAAGACATTGCGGCAACTGATGAGGTCTACCCGCGAGAAAGGCGGGTCGGCGAACAGATTGTGCCGGGCGAAGACGACCATGTCGCGGAGCTCCTTCACAATCCGGTAGCCGCCGTTCTCTTGGCGAAAAAAGCGCCGCAACCGTTCCGGTGAAACATCCTGTACGAGTGTTTTGGTGTAATACCCGCGCCGGGCAGTTTCCAGTAGGTCGACGTTGGGGTCGGTGGCAAAAATATTGAGCGCATACTTGCGGGGAGCCTGGTCCATCGCCTCCCTAAATGCCATGGCAATGGAGTAGACCTCCTGGCCGGTTGAGCAACCGACGACCCATACGCGACTGGGCTGATCGACTCGCCGCCGGAGAAGGTCGGGAATGATCCGGCTCTCAAGCGCGTCAAATACGTCACGATTACGGAAGAAACTCGTCACGCTGATGAGAGCATCAGTATAGAGTGCATCCAATTCATTGGGATTGTTACGGAGGAATGGGATGTAGTCTTCGAGCGTCTTGTGACTGGTCAACACCATGCGCCGAATGACACGGCGTCGGATGGTGCTTTGTTTGTACAGCGAGAAATCTACTCCGGTATGCTTGTGGAGGAGCACCAAGATTTCATGTAAGCCATTACGCGCCTCTCGCCTCCCGGTCCGATCTCCTCCTCCCTTCACCGCTACGGGACGCGCCCTCATGGCCCTTGCGTGCGGCAGTCCGTCCTTGCCGGACGGCCCGAGAGTCTCTTCGCCCCGGTGCGCGGTCGGCCATGATTCGGCGTCTTCGTCAGAGCTGATGAACTCACCCACATACGGATGCGTAGCGATTCTCCCCAGCTCCTTCGCAATATCCTCCGGTGAAAGCACGAAATCTACGCAGCCAACCGCGACGGCGTTGCACGGCATCGAATCATAGGCGGCCGACTCATCCTGCGCGAACGTGATGCCGCCCTCGGCTTTGATAGCCTCTAGGCCCACGGAGCCATCGGACGCCGTGCCGGACAGGATCACGCCGATTGCCCGCCCGCCCTGGTCATGAGCCAAGGATTCAAAAAAGACATCGATGGTTCGCTGCGGACGGTCCTCCGATCGGCGCGGCTCGAGTTTCATGCGGCCCTGTTCGATGGTCAGAATGGTATTGGGCGGAATGATGTAGACGTGGTCCGCCTCCACCCGCATCAGGTTCGTCGCTTCTCGCACCGGCAGATTCGTGGCCCGCGTCAGGATCTGCGTGAGCGCGCTTTCATGCTCGGGATCGAGATGCTGGACCAGTACGAATCCCAGACCCGTGTCGAGCGGCAGCTGACGCAACAGCCTCGTGAAGGCTTCCAACCCGCCGGCGGAGGCGCCGATCCCGACGATGGGGACAAAAGGGGCGCTTCCGTATTGACGAGATGGAGTGTGGGATCGCCTTCGTTCAGCCGGTTGGTCTGCCTTCGGATGTGGAGCGGAAGGGTCTCTCTTGGCCTTCGGTTGTTTTTTCCTCTTCATGTGGACGCTTCAATCACTTTCTGGCAACCGGGACAAAAGCTTTGCTGGAGATCAAGGTCGTCCCATGTGAACCCGTATTTGATCAGGAAGGAGCGTGCCTCGACCCACGGCGTCGGGTCAGAGGCCGGTTGAATCTCATCGAGGACCTTTCCGCAACCATTACAGAATTGGACCGGTTGCTGTTTCATTTGTTGCAAACACCTGATTCGTGATTAGCGGTCGGCTATGTTCGACTGATTGTGCTGGACTGTGCCTGTAGGGAGAACTGGTAGAACCCCTTGCGAGTACAACAGTGAGGGCCGGATCTGATGGCCAGTCCACGTGTGGGAGCTGTCAGGGTGTTTCTTCAACCTGCATCGCAACCCGATGGTTACGAAAGCGGTGGCGGTCTGCGACCCCAGAAGAAACTGACGAGATAGGCCAGAAAGAAAATGATAAACAGAACGTAAGCCATCCCCGTCGCGGAACCCGCCACGTCAGTCAATGCGAGCGTGATCGCCACGACGCTGAGCCCGAGAAACACCCAGGACCAATAGATGAGAAGCGGTCGGCGCATGGTTCCGTCCTCCTCTGACTTTACTTTTACAGAGCACCTACAGATAGCTGGAATCTCAGCGCGGACTCTTATCTAGCATCACGTTTCCCTTGAGACCGTCTGGTGCGGCCCTTGGTGTGTCCTTGAAGGGCCTTGATGTTTCTTTTTTGCACGTGACGCGATGTGAGCGCACGCATGGACGCTGCCGCTGCTTGACGCCGTTGCTTCTTGCGGCGGGTTGCCTCTAACTGGGTCCGCTCCCCGGAACTACGAAAGGCAGGTGGATTGCCGAGTCGTCGCATACCGCCCATAGTCGACGGATGGCCTGAAAGACGCACCAGTTGCTGTTCCAACCGGCGCCCGGCTTCGGCCAACACTTTTGCCTTATGCTCCGCCGTCGAGGCCGCTAAAGACCGGCCGCCTGGCTCCGTCGTTCGTGCCTTGAGCAATCTGTGATGGCGGCGAGCTTGATCTGTATGCTTCTCTGCCAGGGTTCTGATCCGCTTGATGCGCGCCTTCAGCGCTGAGGACTTTAAAGTGGTGAGGTGAGGGGGCGCACTTGATTGCAGCAGCTTCCATTCACTCTCCGTGAACAAGGTCCTGTCACGATCCTTAAGGCTCATGGTCACACCTCCAATAAAACGCCGACCAATCAATTCGGTCCCTGAACTTTATATACCATCTTTTCACCGTGCTCCGTCGAGTACGGATGTCTTCATCGTTCGGAGACGAACGGAATCGCCATCGGTGGACACTCCCCGGCCGCACGTCGATTGCACTCCGGAGGCGAAATGCTCGACGAGAGATTCATTCATCATGCGGCAGCCGTTCGTAGGTCGATCGTTCCTCTCCAAGGGTCGTGACGCCGTAGACCAGGTACCCGTTGTAGGCGCGGGCCGTTTCCCGCACCCAGCCCATACTTAACATCGTCAACATGGCGCAACCGGCGATCGCGATGAGAATCTTCTGGCTCGCGCGATCCTGGCGGCTCGCGGCGCCGGTCTTCCACCAGGAGGCACGACCGGCGAAGGAACGCAGGAAGAGGATCCAATTCAGCAAGCCGAAGGACACGAGCGCCGCGATCGCGAGATACTTGTTTGGCTGCATTTTCCCGAGCGGATTGATCGCGGCGTCGGTCAGTCGGGACATGAAGGGAACGTGTTGCAGATGATACGGCATGGCAAAGACAAGCCAGGCGATGACGAGCACGGCCAAGGATACTGGAAGGATCAGGCGGGCGACGCTGCCAGGCCTGCTGCACGAACGGATGGTGCGAAGCATGTATAAGGATCCGAGCACGGCGATCAGCCCATAGAGCAGAGCGACCAGATCGAACAGCCATGAGCGGGCGCCGAGCATAAGGGTGTGGAAGGCTTGCGGTTCGCTGTACCGCACGTGCAGCAAATATTGATAGCCAATAACCGGCATGATCAGCAGCGCCCCGAAGCCCACGGCGAAGCACCAGCCGCCGGCCCAGCGATAGAAGCGATGCTCCTCCTCTTCTCGGGAACGCAGGAACCCGGCACCACACAAGGCCGCGAGGGCAAACCCGGCCCAGGTCAAGTTCCCGAACCAGCGGTGGAGGTCGAGATCGATCATGGTCGGATTCAAGATGTTGGCCCATGACGAGTCGGGAGGATGGGGCGTCAACATATAGGACGCGGTGATATCGATGAAGAACATCGCGACCACTGCGCAGGCGGCGGCGAGCCAGCCGAATGCGAGATGGACGCGTCTGCGCCATCCCGCGGCGGCCGACCAAGCCCACAGGTAGTACCAGGCATAGGCGAAGACGGCTTCGCCCAGGAACAACACGCCTTCCAGCACGAACGGCCAGAACATGATCCGAAAGATCTTGTGCCAAAACTGAGGCCAAAAGATGTTGAGCGTGAAAACTAACGACACCCCGAGAAACGAGATCGTGGCGGTGCTTAACACCAGAACGAACGCAATCATGTGCGCCAGCCGCCGATACCGGGGCTGATCCGTCACGTGCGCCAGCGTCGCCACCACGGCGCCGATCACCGCGCTCCCCACAATCAACGTGGCGAACAGACTGTGGCTCAGCGCCGCCGAGGCAATGGCGACGCGGCCATAGAGCATCGGCATGTTGAGCGCCTCAAGGTCCATGGAGCTTCTCCGAACCCTGTTGAGGGTGGCTATGCGCGTCCACCTGTGCGCCTGGTCGATCCATCGTGGGTTGTCTGGCCTCATCCTGGAGTGAGATCACGTTACGCACCGTATCGGGACGGCGCGCGGTCTCTCGGATGATGCCCATCGTGAGGTACGTCAGCACCGCAATGACCGCCAGGGCGGTTGAAAGGTGTCGAATAACGGGTCTCCGGTACCATTCCGTCGGCGAGACTTCGGTGAACAGGATACGGGCTCGGTACAGTGCTGCGGCGCTCAGCGCCACGAGAGCAAAGGTCCACATGCGCCGCAGGTCCGGATGGCCGACGGACAACACCATCGCGAGCGCAAACAAGCCGGCAGCCACAGCGCTCCACCGCTCCGGCTTCCCGGTCGCCGATGCGTTCTGAAGCCACAGATGACTGCCGAGGAATAACGAGCCGATCAGCAGAAATTGAGCATAGATCCAGGGCTGATAGGGCCCCTGCGTCAATTGTCGATAGGCTTCCGGCGCGGACGCGCTGACTGCCATGGCGTAGAACAGACCACTCAGCGGCTGAATTATCAGCATGATGAATCCGACCAACAGGCCCGCCTTCAACAGACGCACATAATAGTCGACGTCCTCCCCTCGCGCGGCGGAAAGCCGCCAAGCGGCATACCCCGCTACTACATATCCCGCCATGACCAGATTCCCCAAAAAGCGATGCACGACCAGAGGAGCCCAGGTCGGGTTTGCGAGGCGGCTCCACGTATCATCGGCCGTCGCCGGAGTAAGCATGTACGACCCGATGCCGTCGAGCACGGCGACCCAGATGAACATAAGCGAAGCCGCGAGGAATCCGAGCGTCCGATGAATGCGCGGACTCCTCGCCCGCAAGGCCTCCCAATAATGGTAGTAGGAATAGAGCGCGAAGAGCTGCAAGAGAAAGGCGATCATCGCGACGAAGATCGGGTACCGGAATCGGTTGAACAAGTGCGCGTTGGTGAGCGGAAACAGACCGATGAACAGATTCACCATGATGACCGCCAACACTATGCTCGCCGTGTAGGTGACGATCGTAAACCGCGTCATCGATCGGGCGGCCTCGAGCAACCAGGGCCGTGTTTCTCCGGCCGATTCGGCCAGCGGCGCGAGCATCATAAATCCGACTCCCAACCCGGCGAGTAAGATATGCAGGAGAGCGAACAGGCCGATTGCCAGACTGTTTCCGATCAGCGGAATTTCGATGGCAGGAAGTGTCGGCATCATAAATATGGGATCGACGCACCGGCTGCAAACCGCTCTTGTTAAGGTTGAGACAAAGATTTGACGTATGCGACCACGGAGCGTCGCTCTTCAGCAGACATTTCGCCTTTAAAGGGTGGCATCACATCCCTCCCCTCCATCGCGAGCCCATATGTCACCGTATCGTAGAGTGCGTCTTCGGATAATGCCTGTACGTCTGGGTCGAGTAGGTCCGCGGGTTTCTCCTTCAAATAGGCGATGACCGGACCCTTGCCCGTCCCGTCCCTTCCATGACAATGAGAACAGTTGATACGAAAAAGTCTGGCTCCTTCATCGAACACCTGTTGAGTGGAGGAAGGCTTGCGCACCGCCCGGCTGTCGCGCGGCACCGAGCCTACCGGTGAATGGAGGCGCGGCTCTTCCTGCGGCTGATACGACGGTTGCTCTTGCATGTCGCGGGAACAAGCCTGCACTCCGCACAAGAGACAGGCCGCGACGAGGACGGCGGCCGTCGCCTGTCCTTCTCGCTCCGCTCCAGACGGCACCGACGGCGTTGGATGGCGACGCCGGATTTCCAGTGCGCCGGCCTGTTGCAGAAGGGCCTGTACCACCTCGAGCCGAGCCGAATCCGGCGGCAGAGAGAGGATCACCTCAATGAGCCCATCATCGATGCGCGGATCGCGCTCGGTAACGTTCCGACTTTCCGACCAAAGCCGGATGAGCATCGCTGCGAACGTCGTGACGATCGCCACGAGCATCATAGTTTCAAAGGCGATAATACCGACGACCGGAAGGGCCACGATCGGTTTGCCTCCCGTCACAATGGGGTACAGAAGCGCCGTGCCTGCGGCGACCATGACGCCAATGCCGATGCCCACCAGACCCGCTAGGATCGCGATGAGATGCAACGGGACACGTGCGGGACGCAACAAGGCCGCCTCATGAAGCGGCAGCGGCGAGAGGACCTCGACCGCGTCCTCCGGCACACCCGCTTTCCGAAGCTCCTCGACAAGCGATTTTGGATCACCGGACGGCTCGAAGAGAGCCAGCACCGTCATGTTATTTTCCGTGACGGGCGCCATGAACGAGTCCTTCCTTTTCCTCCCAAATGGAAATCACCGGGACAACCTTGACGGCCAGGGCATAGAGAAGGACCGCCAACGCCAATGATCCGACAATGATGGTCATCTCCACCCAGGACGGGAAATAGCTTCCCCAATTGAACGGCAATCGGGGATAGGACAATGGGGGCACCAAGATCAAGACACGCTCGATGTACATTCCGATGTTGATGAGGACGCCGACGATCATGACGCCCAACGGCCACCGGCGAAAGGCCGGGCTCGTCAGTGTGGCCAGCGGGATGATGTAGATACAGGTCGCCATGAACCAAAAGGGGACGGCAAACGGACCGCTCAACAGCGCATCCACCACCCACATGTGATCCGGAATGTTCGCGTACCAGGTGGTGAGCAGTTCGGCAAAATACAGATAGGCGAGGACCAGCGTCGTCACGACCAACAACTTGCCGATTTTGTCGAAATGCTCCGGCGTGATATAGCTCTCGAGGCGATAGATCTTGCGAAGGACATAGAGCCCGATCGCTACCAGTCCCACGCCGGAATGCACCGCGCCCACGACGAAATAGGGCGCGAAGATCGTGGAGTGCCAGGCAGGGACCAGGGACACGCCGAAATCCCATCCGACGATGGAATGCACGGACACCATGACCATCACGATCAACGGTGTAATGATCCGGAGGGCCGTTTCCAGGACATGCCATTGGTTCTGCGTGCCGGTCCATCCGAGCGAGAGCACTCGGTACAGCGGTTTGCGCCATCCGCCGATCCGTTCCCGCAGCAGCGCAAAGTCGGGGATCAGCGGCAGGTACAGATAAATGGTACTCGCGGTCGCATAGGTGAACACGGCGATGGCATCCCACATGAGCGGTGACCGAAAATTTGGCCACAGCTCTCGTTGATTGGGATAAGGAATTAGGTAGTACCAGCGCCAGACGCGCCCCAGATGGTAGAAGACGAACAAGGTGGCGATCATCAATGAAATGAACGTCATCAATTCGGCGATGCGCGTGACGGGTCTTCGCCACTCTGCCTTACTCAGGCGCAGCACGCCCGAGATGAACGTGCCTGAATGGCTCGCGCCCACCCAGAAGATGAACGACGCGATATAGACCGCCCAAAAGATCGGCGGGTGCATATTGGTTTGCCCAATGCCGGTTTGGACTTGATAGGTCCAGGCGCCGGCGCCGGCCGCCACAAGGCAGGCCAGCACACCGACCGACAGAAAATAGGTCCAATGAGTCGTGAGCAGGGGCGCCAAGAGATCTTGATTGATCTTCGGAATGTGTTCCCAGTGTCTCTTCTCTTGTTCCATCTCCGGGTGTCTTTCAGCCTTCCAGGGTTCTCAGCACACAGCTCCGTCGCTTATGTTATCCGTTTCAAATAGGTGATGGCGGGCTGGGTTCCGAGCGATTCCAACAGATGAAAGCCCCGGTCCTGCCGCGCAAGTGTCGACACCCGGCTGTCCGGATCGTTCCGATCCCCGAAGACGAGCGCTGACGTGGGACACGATTGAACGCAGGCGGGCACGATCTCTCCATCCCGCACTCGACGACCTTCCTTCTCAGCCTGTTCTTTCTTCTCCCGAATCCGCTGGACACAAAACGTGCACTTTTCCATGATGCCGTTCTGCCGCACCGTCACGTCGGGATTGAGTTGTTCCTGGAGTGGAGGATCCCAATGGGGATCGAACCAATTGAATTGCCGGACGGTATACGGACAGTTGTTCCCACAATAGCGGACACCGATGCATCGGTTGTACACCTGCGCGTTGAGCCCGTCCGGTGTGTGGTAGGAGGCATAGACCGGACAGACCGGCTCGCAGGGCGCGTCTCCACATTGTTGACACAGGACGGGCATGAATTTGACTTTGACGTCGGGATACTCGCCCTCCCAATAGCGCTCGATCCGGATCCAGTTGATCGCGCGACCTTCTGCAGCTTCCTGCTCTCCCGAAATACGAATATTATTTTCCGCATGGCAAGCTACGACACACGCTTCGCACCCTGTACAGCGGTCGAGATCGATTGCCATCTCCCATTTGTAGGGACGGTGAGCAGAGGACGAGGACTGTTTGGGTTCGGCCATGACTTACTCCTTTCCGGAACCGCGGATCCACTTGTTGATCTGATCGATGCCGATCAGATCCCGCATTGGCTGCATCTCTCGTTGCTCGATCATCGTGAGTGATCCTGTTCGTCCAGTTGCCTCGATGCGCACGCGAGTCGCGGCCGTTGCCAGACGACCCGAGTCACGGTCGAACAGCGCCCCCAACAGGGCAAGCGGATTGACTCCGCGATCGGCTGCATACCGTCCATAAGTCCGATGACCCTGACCGATGGGCACGGCGATCAGGTCGGGACGTATCCCAGGAAAGTGGACCGCTGGTATGTCGAGGAAGCCGTGCGGTGAGGTCACACGGATCAGGTCTCCCTGTCGAATACCTCGCGACATGGCTGTCTTGGGATTGATTTCAGCCCACGTTCCCCAAACCACCGTCGTGAGAGGATCGGGCATTTCCTGGAGCCAGGGGAGGTTCGCACCTTCGCCGTTCCCTAGAGCGAGCGAGGGATACGGGTAAAAGTAGAACGGAAATTCAGCGGCATCACCGTCGAACAGAGCCGATTCATATTCATAGCCCGGCGAACGACGGTCCCGCTCTGGAGTCTTGGACTTGCGCGCCGGACCCCACCACCCGCCCTCTTTGAGTCGCTCGATCCACGCCGTTTCAAACCAGTCCGGCTCGTTGGTTCGATTCCGCTGTGACAACAAGGCTTCCCAGCTCGATCTGATTGCGTCGCGGATAGTTTCATGGGATAAAATCGCGGGCACGCCTTCATCGAGGCTACGACCAACTTCCAGCATCACATCGCCGACGGCTCGAGTGTCATAGAGAGGCCTGACCACCGGCTGGGCGAGCCCTACGGCCGGCACGCTACTTTCGTCAACGTGCTCATGATCACTCCAGGCTTCCAAAGAAACGTGATCGGGAAGAATCAGGTCTGCCAGATCCGTAGACTCATCCATGAAGGAATTGAAACTCACGATGAACTCCGCGCGCTCGAAGAGCCGGCGCACAGGGATCGACGGGGGAATCGTGTGTAGTGGATTGCACTGACGGAGGTGCACCAGAGGAAACCGGCCGGCATCCGCCCCGTGGATCAGCTCCAAGAAGCCCCGCTCGCTGATCGGAGCTTCCTTCTGGTCGAATATCGACGCTTTCACACTCTCAAAAAATCGCACCCCACCCGGCTTCCCCACCCTGCCCCTGATCATGTTAAGAACGTTGACCGCGGTAAGCGCCGCCGTTCCGTTGGTATGAGCCGATGCCGGGCCGCCGGCGATCGCCACCGGCGCTTGCGCCGAGCTGAATTCGCCCGCGAGCCGCTCGATGTCAGCATAACCGACTTCGGTTCGCCGCACGATTTCGCTCAAATCGAACGCCTCAAAGAGGTCTCGGTACGCGTCGCTGGTCCCGCCGTCGATCGGCCTGTCCTGCCGTTTGAACAACAGCTGTCCTATCCCAATCGCGAGCAAGCCTTCTGTGCCGGGATGGATCGGAATCCATCGATCGGCGTTCGCCGCCGACAGAGACATGCGGGGCTCGACTTGGATGAGGCGGCCCCGGACGGCTGGGCGTCCCTGTCGCATCTGTCCATAGGCAATCCCCATTGCCACGGGAGAGAGCCAATGTTCGAGCAGCGGCGCACCGAACGACAAAACGTAATCGCTTTCTGCAAGATCGAAATCGGGCACCACTCGCCGTCCGAACCCGGCGTCAACGGCGCTGATCAATGCATGATCGACCCAAGGATCATGGATGACCAGAGGCCCGCCTATATGATCCATGAATGCTTTCACGACCTGCGCGGTTGTGCCGGAGAGGGGTCCGCTCAGCATCAAAGCATGGCCTCGATGAGTCTGCAGACGCTCGCGCCAGCTTGCGATCCCCTCATCCCAGGAGATCGGCTCAAATTTTCCCTCGCCTCGCTTGCCGGCTCGCTTCAACGGACCGCGAATGCGATCAGGGTTGTATAGCCGTTGCGGACTCGCGTGGCCTCTCGCGCAAAGTTTTCCACGGTTTATGGGATGACTCGGATTGCCCTCGATTTTCTTGGCTCGTCCTTCCATGACGCGAACGAGAATGCCGCATCCGGCAGGGCATTCGCCGCAAACAGACGCATACCAATCGGCCACCCCGGGCACGATCTGATCGTCCGGAAGCAGATAAGGGACAAGCTGGTGAACATTCTCCTTACATCCAGGGATGAGCGAGCCGGCTGTGGCCGCACTGGCCAACTTGAGGAACGTTCGTCTTCGAAGATCCACCTGAATCCTCCCTCCAAGGTGAACAACACCCATTCATTACTGCTGCCGCTTCATTTATGACAGGTCAGACAGTCGAGTGATCCCCCTTGTTGTCGATGGCAGGACAGACACCATCCCATTTCGAAGCTCGAGGCCCTGGGTGTGTGCGGCATCTCCTCCACTCTGCCATGACATTGGACACATTCCACTCCGTGATGGAGATGCATCTCATGCGTAAAATAGACGAAATCCGGAAGGCGCTGGAGTCGGACCCACTGAATCAGCGTCCCATTTTCCCAATACTCCAGAAGTTTCTTGGTTTCGGGTGTTTCTTCCCTGAGGTTCTGGTGGCATCCCATGCAGAGCTGCATGGACGGGACACCGGCAACGGAGGATACGTGCGCATAGCGATGGCAAAACAGACAGGATATCTCCAATTGACCGGCATGGAGTTTGTGGCTGAAAGACACGGGCTGAATGTCCTGTGCCGAACTGTCAGCGGCCCCGCCGGCGTACAGCAATCCTACGACCAGCGCGATGCCTCCGCAGATAAGGAGAATGATCGCCGCTTTCCCGACGGAGCTCCATGCAAAGGGTGTGGCTGCCATCACTTTACCCGTTGTGCTCCATTGCCGGATTGTTTAGAAGTCAGCTCGTTTCAGTTGCAAGAGTATGTATTCTTCTCCCTGTGAAATCTTCCACTGCCATATCCCAAGCGCGCCTCTCGCATTTTGCAGAGTAGGCCACGAATGTGATAACCAAAGACGTGATCAGCGCTTCTCGCTGGAACGCTTGAGGAAATCGGAAAGTTCGCTCGCATGGGCTTCGGTTTCGGCGAGAATCTGCAAGAGAATTTCCCGCGTCACCAGATCCTTCTCGCCGATCTCCCGAATCAACGCGCTGTACGCCTCCACTTGCCGCCGCTCAAGCATCAGATCCTCAGTGACCATCTCGGTCAGTGAGGTGCCTTGTTCGGGATGGACGCCGATTGCTGCGGCCTTACTCGCAAGCTCCTGCAAGTCGAAAATCGGCACGCCGCCGAGCTGTTGGATCCGATCGGCGAGCTGGTCGGCATGTTTCAGCTCCTGGTCGGCGTGCTGTTCAAATTCCGTCTTGAGGCTCGGCGAGAGGAGAGACACCGCCATATAGGCATGTTGCTTGTATTGCAGGTAGCTTGCGATCTCCGTCGACCTGAAGCGATTCAGCGCACTGGCGACTTGCTGCGGCTTAGCGTGGTATTGCTTGGTCACCGCCCCTTGCGCGATTGCCTCTCGAACCTCTTCGTCCGTGCCGACTGCCTCATTCTGCATTGCTGGTTTCATGCTCATTCCTCCTCTTTTCAATGAAATGATTGGGTCGAGATCATTCGGTCCACACCACCTGCCGTCGTCGTGTTTTTCAGTTGCAGAAAAACCATCATCCATCTGATTTGGGTAACATCGGATGAATATTGGCAAACGCTCCAGCAATCGTTCATACGTTCATAGCTAGGCGACCTCCTATTGAAGGATGGCACGCAATCGTTCGGTCAAGTGAATATTCTCGTCGCAATTCACCGAACAATCGATAACGCCCGGATCACTTCGTTCGTCCACTTCTCAACTACGACTCTATGTAGTACTTCAAACGGCGGACTATTCCTACTAGGACTAACCCCAGTGGTGCGGACGCTATCGGCATGCGACACTTTTGATGGGTTGGGGTTCTGTGGAAGATGCCGTAGGCGACGGACTCGGGATCGTCAGGAACGATCACGAGAATCCCCCGAGCAATCAAGAAGGAGGCGATACGGTCATGTATCGAGAAATCTGCTGCCATCAGACAGCCAGAAGACGGACGCCTCCGCCGATTAAGGAACCACCGACCCCGAACGGAGCCCCGCCGCCGGTCAGACCTCCCAAGCGGAGCCCACGGAAGCCTCCGATCGAAGAGCCTCCTTCGCCTGGAAATCCGGGTGAGCCTCCCGCGCCTCCGATCGGCGATCCACCCCGAGGCATGAGCGCATCCATCGCCATGGCGCGACCACAAGCCAGTTCCTGTGCATGACCAGTGATTTCCGTGATGGAATGACGTCGTGGGATCGACGATGACATGGGGTGGCGCGATGTCCCTGGTGCCAAGACCTCGTCATGAGTTCATGGATCCGGTGAGACTCTCGCATTATAATAAGCGATGAACAGGCCCGTTCACGTCATCATCCTCATGGGAACCGCCGGCGCCGGCAAGTCGACGGTCGGTCGAAAGTTGGCGAAGCAACTGGGCTGGTGTTTTGTCGACGGAGATGACTTCCATTCTGCCGACAACCTCGACAAGATTAGCCGAAATATGTCGCTTACGGACGAGGATCGACGTCCTTGGCTCGAACGCCTTCGAGCAGCGATCACTGAATGGGTAACCACCGGAACCCGTGTGGTGCTGGCGAGTTCTCTTTTGAAGTCCGCCTATCGTTCAATCGTCCTTGGACACCACCATCAGTCAGTGCGGATCGCATTTCTGAAAGCTGACCGAGCTCTGTTGGAACAACGCCTGCTCCATCGAACCGACCACGTCATGAAAGCAGACTTGCTCGACAGTCAACTCGAAACCCTGGAGGAGCCGACCGATGCGCTGGCCCTCGATGCTTCGGAAGATCCGTCTACGCTCGTGCAGCAGATTCGCACCGCTCTCGACCTCTAGGGTCCTACGATGAAGCGCATCGAACCTTCACATATGGGCCATGGCCGTCGCCCGTCGGCCTAATTCTGCTTCAGAGCCGCCCTTCCTCAAAATCGTAAATGTCAAGATAGTGATACACGACCTTGTGGCGCGGGACGCAGGCAGCGATGTAATCCTCCATGAATTCTTGCAGCTCTGGCGTCAAGTCACTCAATCGTCGGTCGCGCTGTTGATTGTTCCAGACCACGATCTCCGCACGCCAACGTTTCCTGGCCTGCTCCTCAATCCATTCGGCGACTTCCTCATCGGTCGCGCCGGTAGCCACAAACGACCTGAAGGCGTCATAATCTATCCCGGTGAACTTCAACCACTGCTGGTCGAGCGGGCAATTGGAGTGGTATTCCCCTTGCCAGCCGACGAGATCGGCGCGGCATTTGTCCACCGCGCGGCCGGCCAGGACATAACCGGCCAGCGTTTCCCGCGGGCTTCGCGGGAACTCTTTACCGTTCCGCAGATCACGGGCCAACAATTTGACCTTCTCGAGATTTTCATTCATGGGTTCTCCTCCTTTTCGCTCGATCACTTGTCATGAATGACCTCACTGGTATCTTCGTTTCCATGCTCTACGAACGTCGCCAGCTCCCGCATGCTGCGTTCGAACCGTGCTTTCCAGTCTGCGTGTGCGGCGAAATGGGTAGGATTATCCAAAGACTGCCGATAAACTTGGAGAGCTGACCGCGCCCATCCTTTAGCGGCATCATCGCCATCCCGAGTGCAGAGCATTGCTAATCGCATCCGTTCGCTCATCGTGTTGACATTGGTCGCTAGAACGCCGTGGTCTGCTCCTTGGTCGACAATAGCGATCCTTGTGTCAGACTCAAGATTCGGTCTTCGAATAGTTCCGAGGCTGCCGGGTGTCCTGGGTTCAGCCCTTCTGCTGTTTTCTCCACACGTCGGCGCGTTTCTTGATCTCCTCTGGCGGCACGTCTTCGATATGGGTGTGAATCCACCAATGGTTACCGGACAAGTCATTGACGCCGGCGCTGCGGTCTCCGTAGAACTGGTTGCTCGGTTCTCTGACGGAGGTCGCCCCGGCGCGTAGCGCTCGTTGATACCAGCCATCCGTATCTTCCACATACAGCGCGACCGTCGCCGGCATCGGCTTCCATCGATCGGTGGCTTCACCCACCATCACCATGGAGGTACCGATTTTTACCTCAGCATGCATCACAGTACCGTTCGGCCCGTCGAGGCGAGACGTTTCCTTGGCATCAAAGGCTTGTTTCAAAAAGTCGATCAGCATCGCCGCTCCTTGCACAGTCAGGACCGGCGTCACGGCATGATAACCTTCAGGAATCGGATTGACTTTGGTTGCCATTGGTCTCTCCTTTCATTTCGTACATGCCGGCTCATCACCCTGTGCGGTAACAGATTTCTAATCGATTGCCGCTGGGGTCTTCAAAGAAGACCGCGTAATATCCGGCTTCCTCGAAGAGCGGCCCTTCGATATTTGCAGCGCCGGCTTGTCTGATGATAGCCGCCAGGCGATCCACTTCCGCCCGACTCAGCACCCAAAATGCGACTCGCCATTCATTGGCCACATGGGAGGACGATTCGGTCACCCCGAAAAACTCCGTCGCGCCATCGGTCTCAACAGCCTCATACGTAAACCAGCCTGAGATAGGGGCATAGCGCGTAAAACCGAGCGCGGGCAACAGCACTTCATAAAACGGTCGCGCTTCGACGAGGTTCCGTACGCGAAGATCGATATGATCAAATAGACGTGCCATCCGCTGATCGTTCCGCCTCCCCTCTGTCAACCAAAGCCATGCCGCGTTTCGATCACGTTTGTTTGGCGTATTGCTCAGAGCTTTCGTCAAACTTCTGTTTGCAAGCTTGGAACCTCAACCTCTCTTCGCTTGCTGATCAGACAGGCGATCCTCGTGATCTTCGGGACCCAGCGGCTGCGCGAACAACGGGTGAGGTTGTGATGTCGTCGTACCACCGCTGCCGTATGGACGGGTGATGATCTCCAGCAGGTGACCACTCGGGTCGTCAAAGTAGACCCCGCGCCCTCCATCCCAAGTGTTGATCTCGTCGCGCTTGTGGCGGTACGGGTCGGCCCAATACGGGAGATGCCGGTCACGAATTCGCCCGAAGATCTCGTCGAATTCGTTCTCGTCTACGAGGAAGGCATAGTGTTGGGACTCGATCTCACCGTCGGTGTCCATAAAGTCCAGCGAGGTGCCGTCGCCGACCGGCACCACCGCAAACGGGCCAAGCAACGAGGGCGCCGGAAGACCAAGGATTCCAGTCAAGAATAGAGACGCCTTCTCTTTGTCATGCGCGGCAATGATGGTGTGATTCAGCCGGACTGTCACGGTCATGCCTCTTTCTGCTGTGGCACGCGTGGGGAAAATCGGCGTCTCGTCAGAGAGGGCACTGAACAGACCGCCGGCCCTCTCACGATCGCCAGAAATGTGTCGCCTCAAAACTTCCGGCGAGAGCGATCACACGCTTCTGCTACTTCCGTCGCGGCTACCGGCTAGCAATGTTGAGAATGTTGCCGTCTGGATCTTTGAACTAGGCGACCTTCATGCCGACACCATTGTGCACGTCGCCCTGTCGCGTCATGCCCGGCATCTCATAATGCTCGAACGTCACGCCTTTGGCCTTGAGCTCCCGCACGGCGCCGTCCACGTCATCGATCATCTAAGTCACCGCCGTCGCTTTGTTGGCTCCGGCGTACTGCGACCGGTAAACATTGATGGTGGAGCTCCCACTTCTGAAAACGATCAGCTCATCTCCTTCACCATCGACCGGCTTGAGACCGATCGTGTCTTCGTAGAATTGTTAGCCGTTTCCAAGTTCCTGACCGCGAGGTTTGCGACCGCGTTTGTATCACCCAACATGTTGACCTCCTTTTCAGCTCCTTCTGAGCACTGTTCAGTCTTTAGCATCCCACGAGAGCAGCAGCACCCGCACTCGCGCCATAGACTTGATCCAAGTTTTCGGCAAAACGCAGGCTCACGCTGCGCACCCCGAGATCGACGTCTCATCCCACAGGCAGCGCAATTCCCTTGAGCAGACCCGCGTCTTTACCGCTTACAACGATTCAATAATCGCTTAATGCGCATTCGCCTGCAGGTAGTCGCGCGCTTCATTTCGCAGTGGCAACTGCGCATCAGCCTGTTGCCACTGTCTCAAGAATTGACCATACGCATTCATGGCGCCTTGAATCTTCCCACTCTGCGCATCGGCACGTGCAGCACCAATCAACGAACGTGCCCGGTTCGGGTGTCGGAATAATGATGTCGCAAACTGCTGCGCGGCCTCCGCATGGCGACCTGCGCGCAGGAGCAGTTCTCCATACAATTCATGGGAAGGTTTGATGGGTGGCCCCGACGGAGGGCCCATGGCTTCCTCCAGATTGGCCGCTTTCTGCATAATGGTGATCGCCTCATCAACCTTACCCGTTGAAGCACTGGCCATCGCCGCGATTTCCAATGCATGAATCTCAGCCATCTTGAGCAGATGCTCAACGGCGGAATCTGCTGAGCCGTGTGGTCGCTCACGGATGGCCTGCAACGCGGCCACGCTGGCTTGAGCATCGGGAGAGCCCTTCATGGCTGCCGTCAGACCACGGGCGAAGATGGCGGGAGTGTGGGCCAGGGCCGCCAAAGCCTGGTACGAGTTGGCATCGGCAGTTGCTTTGGTATCCTTCGCCTTTCCTTGTGTGGCAGGCAGCAGCTCTTCCACAGCATCCCACCTCTCTGTTTCGACAACGAACTCTGCAGCCATGCTCGCATGGGTATAGGCTCCATATGCGAGCATACGCGCGTCGTTCTTGGGAAATTCCTCAAGGCTCTTTCTCATCATCGCAAGCTGGTCCTCCGCTTCTCGATAGCGACCCTGCTGCAGATAGCTGTAAAGCAGCCAATGTAAGCTATGATAATCACGCTGGCTGATCGGAAGGTCGTTGGTCTTCACCCATTGATCCGAAGTTCTCCACGCGGCTTCGTTCGCAGCGACAGCATCCGGCCACATGCCGAGCCGCTGAAAAACATGCAACGGCATGTGCTGGGCGTGGTGCGCTGGAGGAGCGATCTCGACGTAATGCCGAGCGATCGGCAGCGCCAGGATGGCGTGAGCCGGGTCATCGAACGCATGAATGATGTAGTGCGCAGCGCCGGGATGGTTGGGGTCTTTGCGGTAAACCTCTAAGCCGATGGCGGCTGCCTGCATGCGTGTCCGCAGGGCGGTCGGGTCCTCTGGACGCGCAGCCCCAAGCAACGCAAGTGCATAGAAAGCAGCGGCTTCGCGGTCATCCGGGTGCTCCCGGTAGATTTTCTCCATGGCCGCCGCATACTCCTGATCGCGCGTGAGCTTATCGCCCTGGCCATACAGGACCTTGACGGCATCCAGATAGGCCCGCTCCTTCGGCGTTAGCTCGGGCGTAATCTTGATTGTCGCCAGAGCCTTCCGTGCGGAATCGGTCTCTTGTGGGTCTCCCCAGAGCGGATGATTGTGGGTCATCGCCTCGCCCCAATACCCCATCATGAATTCCGGCTCGATGCGAGTAGCCGCCCGGAATTCGTCTCGCGCCACCGGATACCAGAAAGAATGAAGGGCGGCGACACCACGAAGGAAGTGCGCTTGCGCCTCCTCCGACCGAGCTGAGTTTGGGAAGTCGACCATGCTCAGTTTGGGTAGATTGGACGGTGCGGTCGGCTGATGTGCGGTTGAAGAGTCGGCCGGCAGTGTTATGAGACATGTAACGAGCAACCATGATCTGCTGGAAACACTGGTTCGTGTCACGTGTTACCTCACTTCATGGGACGAAAGGACCTCCAGCGAACTCCTTCCGAGTGATCACCTCGTGCCAGTCCCAGCACCCTTCCTCCATGCTTCCAAGGCCCGTTCAACTTGACATGCAGAGATCGGATCAAGGGGCGAATGCTATGCGCCGCTCCCGTCTGTCGACGAACCGACTCCCCTTGTCAGTTCGCGTCAGCGTGGATGCACACCTTAGGGACCGGCTTAGGGCGGTGACTATCGTTTGACCGGTCATATCCGCTCATGGCTTGGCGGGGCATCGTCGCCATCAATGCACCTACATGATGCATGTGGCTAGTATCGCTTTACCTCGTGTGTTCCCTGTAAGCATGATGCGCTCCTTTCATCATTCGTGATGTTGTTGATCACTCACTGGTTTCTTCGGTCTGGGCGATCGAAAAACCATACCTGGGCCACTCACGCTTCCCTTAACGCGGTACCAATTCGAACTGGCGCGATCAGTGTCCTGGAATCAGCGGAATGCTACGAGCGATGGCTTTAAGCATGGGTACCATAAAAGCCTCCCGAGCTTGCGACATCTCATGCACATGTGACTTTTATTGATACACGTCACGAGAGTTTTTGAACCTGGTACAACCCCCAGTTGTCTGCAAGTTATTAAGCCGGGTTCAAGTCGAGCGGGTGCGTCGGAGTTTACACTTAGCGACATTTTGATTGTTGACTGATAAAAAAATTATTCGGCTTTCTTTCGCATGCACTGTTGAACAAGCCGTGCAACCGCTGGTCGAGCGGATCAAGATTCCGCGCGCACTGGATACTCGACAATCGCAATCCACACCTTTTCTGCGAACTGCTACACGCCTCCAGATGATCGCGACGAACGAATCTGCTTAATCAGAGATTCTGCTGCGTAGGTCACGATTTCAGCCAACGTAGGATGGTAGTGAGGTAGTCGGACGAGATCAAAAACCGTTCCATGGTAGTACATCACCGCGATGAGCTCATGAATCAATTCTCCTGCCTGCGGACCCACAATCTGAGCTCCCAAGAGTTTGCCGGTTCCAGGGGATGCCAATAACTTCGCAAACCCACGCGTCGAACCCAGGCACATGGCTTTGCCGTGGTCGGCAAAAGGATAGGCCCCTGTCAGAAACGGAATATCGTGCATGCCGCAGGCTCGTTCGCTATGGCCAACGACCGCCACCTGAGGATCCGTAAACACGACTTTAGCCTCCAGCCGGTCATCATACTGCGTTGACGAATCCCGAGATGACAAGCATTGTGTGCCGCCAATTCTCCCTGCTGGATGATGAATTGAATCAAATTCCTTAAGCGAGCGATCATGACATCCGACTTGACCGCTTTGGGAATTCATCCCAATGGCCATGCAATCATAGCTTCCTTCCAACGTGTCCAAGCACAATGACCGCAGCGGCATTTACTACCTATGCCTGCTGCGTTCCGGCAGCTCTCTGAGCAGAATTCTTTTCCCGCGTCCGCGCGACAGGTACATCTCGGGTGTGCACAGGGTTTCATGCTCATGCCAATACCTCCTTTTTCACTAAGGCCTCCCTCGAACACGCCCGATCTCGACTCCCCTTGTGAATTCCTAATGTGTTCCTGGTTCATATTAGAAGTCCCTTTCTGAGCGCGACCAGCCCCGGTAGATCCCCATCCACTAAGAATTTCAAGGCCGCCCCTCCTCCGGTTGAGAGGTGACTAAAGGATTTGGCACAACCGGAACGGAGGAGATAGGAGACCGTATCGCCCCCTCCCACCACATTATACGAAGCCTCCTCCGTGATGGCTTCGGCCACTGCGTCCGTTCCTTGACGACACGGTGACAATTCACATGCTCCCATCAGTCCGTTCCAGAACACCGTACGTGCCTGGCGAACGATGCGGGTAAAGTCGTCGATTGTTCTTGTTCCGATATCGCACCCGACACAGTCTCCGGGAATCCAGGCATCCTTCGTGGGACCAAATGATGCATCCTTCGTTAAGTCATCTGCGATCAGATGGTCTTTGGCCACGAACATCTTCGCGCGCGCGTGCCGGCCCTCCGCCAATATGGTCTTCGCCTCTTCCACCAGGTCTTGCTCGATCTGCGAATGCCCGACTCCGATCCCGTTTGCGTGCAGCATGGTCAGGCCCATAAGACCGCCGAGCACCATGTAATCGCACGTCTGTAACAAATGACGGACTGCATTGAGTTTCGTACGGACCTTGGCGCCTCCGACTATGACGACGAACGGGGATGCCGGATTGTCACGCAGCCGTGAAAGCGCCTCAAGTTCATTCTCCATCAAAAAGCCAATTCCGGTTATTGGGGGAATGAGACGCCACTCCGACGATAGAGGCATACTCTCGGTGAGATACGCTGACGGCGTCATTGACGTAAACATCGGCCAAGGATGCCAGCCGGCGGGCAAATTCCTCATCATTGCTCGATTCCTCTGGATGAAAACGGAGATTCTCCAGCATGAGAATCTCTCCCGGCTGCAGCCGAACGATTACATCATGCACGGAACCACCGACGCAGTCCTCGGCCATACCGATCGATTGACCCAACAGTTTTCTCAAGCGGTGAGCCACCGGCGCTAAACTGAATGCACGGTCGGCGCTGGACGTAGGGCGTCCCAGATGTCCCGCCACGATCACCTTGGCCTTTCGCTCGGCCGCATGCCTGATCGTGGGAAGCGCCGGTTTCAAACGGAAATCATCCGCCACTTGCCCTTCGGCGCCTAATGAAACGTTCAGTCCTGTTCGCACCAAGACTCGTTTTCCGGTAATGGGGAGTTGTTCGATCGTTTTCAGGACCATCCGCTACTCCGTTGAGGCTTCCTGGATATCGAGGAACCGTGCGAGACCCCGAGAAGTCATTATCCCGACCATGCGCTCGTTTTCCATCACCACCAGCCAATCACTCTGCCGCTTCGCCATTCGTTGAAGCCCTTCTGCCGCCGCATCATCCGCGCGATCGTCAATGCAGGCGTGAGGGTGGTCATCACCTCCTTCACCGTTTTCTGTCGGTGTTCCTCTTTCGATTGCTTGCGTCTGAGCTCATCCTAGGTAGCCCTTCTCCATCTGTGAAAGATCCTCTGCTCCACCCATTCAGCTGGATCGTAGCGAGGATCAAGCTGAACGGATAACTGGGCTAATCCCTAGTTGAAGCAGTAGGCTATCCTAGGAAGGTTGTCAGTATCGACTTCGCTCAGTTCAACCCTCATAAGAAAGGAAAGGTACATGCAACCACGCTTGACCGGTCGAAGACTCGTCGTGTTCGCCGAGCATCTGTATGAAGATTCGAACTCTGGTATCCCGTTTTGCGGTTCTGTGAGGAAGGCGCGCGAGTCGTGATAGCCGGGCAGGAGGTGAAGCCCTATCGCGGAAGACATGGGTATCTCGTGACGGTAGAGACCTCCATCCGTGCGATCGAGCACCAGCAATTTGACGGAGTGATCATCCCGGGCGGATACGCTCCTGATCGTCCGTGTCGTCACTAGATCTCATGTGAAGATATTGCTCAGTGTGAACCACTGAATCTCTCGATGAGTCTGGGTATAGTAGGACCAAGCCCGACGTACCGGCTGGAACGGCAGTTCGGATTGCCAACCCTCTGGATCTCGTTCATTGTATTGGCAGTTTTACGAGGGGGATCACTTGCTGGATCATATGCCGGGCAGCACCTCCGTCGTTGCGCACACCGGCGTCTCAGGAGCGTTTATCGAAGGGCTGGTGCCGACATTCAGGACATCGTTACAACCCTGCCCAGAGTCGCCGCTCCATGGCAACCTGCACACACTCTCTGATTAGCGTGACAAAACACCTAACCTTTTGTGCCATTCGTCAATCCAGCACAAATGTGATCTTCAGATCCACGCGATACGAGGTGACTTTGCCTTGCTCCACCACGACGTGCTGCTCCTTCACCCAGGCTGATTTGATGCCATGGATGGTCTTGGATGCTCGGGCAATTCCCTGGGTGATGGCATCCTCGAAACTCTTGGTCGATTCAGAACTCAGCTCGATGATCTTGGCGACGGACATAGAACTCCTCCCTTCCTATGATGCGCATAAGCGCTTGTGATGGTTCCTCAACCAAAGTCTGACTGGACGTTCATCGCCATCCGACAGGCAAGATTGGTGACCGGCTCAACATGCGCCGCTCTCATAATAGGCCATGAATGCAGCCGACTCCTCTCATGTCGAAGTCGCTTCCATCAGGGCGTTGATCCCGTCGCTTGGTAATCCGAAGATCACCTCTACACCCCCATCCGATAGTACTTCCATCATGAGATCCGGTGTGTTGCTCGCCATCTGACACTCCTTTTGAGGCCGAATACTAATTTGCCTCTGTTGTTCATCCACCCATAGACGCACCGCAGACCGTCGGAATAGGCGGACGTGTCGGAGGTGGGTCAGGTTTGGGACCTGGTTGGGGGGCAGGCGGAGGCTTGGGTGGCGGAAATGGATCCGGACGAGGCTGAGGGGGAAACGGATCCGGATCGGGCTGTTGGAACGTACCCGCCATAGCCATGAGGCTCTCCTCGATGAGTACAAGTGAAACTGAATGGAACGACACTCTCCGCACCTTCGCCTCCTGATTTTAGACATTGCTCCTCCGGTCCTTGAGAGCGATCATGAACGGCTCCGCGGCCGACGAAACGCCGTCGCTAAATGGACGGGACACCTAATTCCATCCGCTCCTCAACCATCTTCCAATTTACATTCGAGAAGAACGCCTCGATATAATCGGACCGCTCCGACGGCTTGTAATCGAGCAGATATGCATGCTCCCAAACGTCCATCACGAGCAGCGGAACAAATCCTGCGATGTTTCCCTGTTCGTGAAGGCTGATCCAGTGGTTAGACACCGTTCCGCTTGCAGGATCAAGATAACAGATCGCCCATCCGACGCCCCGCATCATACCGACACTGGAAAAATCGGTTTTCCAGATTTGGAACGATCCAAAACTGCGCTCCACGATCTGTGCGAATGGGCCATGTGACTCAGGTTGTGCGCTCGATCCTCGCGTCAGGTTGCTGAAATAATATTCGTGAAGCACCATTCCGTTATACTCAAATCCCAGTCGCCTGGTGAGTTCTGAATATGCAGGCATTTCCTCTTGATCCACTTTCTCGTCTCGAATGATTGCGAAGAGTTCCGCCCGTAGCTTGTTGGCCGCTTGCACATAGCCCTCGTAAAGCTTGAAATGCATCTCGAGCGTTTCATCGGAGATGCCGTTGAGTCCGTGCAGATCGAACCTTCCTGCTTGACGTGGTTGGGGTAGCTTCATAAGTCGATCCTCCTTCGTTAGGGAGATGCTAGCAGTCGGAGAGCTTCTCAAGGTACTGGACAGAACCCTTGAATCCTTGTTCCGTGCTGAACTGGCCCGAGTCCGATAGCTTCCGCGTCCGATCAGCACGCTGGTGATACCACCTTAGTTGGGCCTCACCACCTACCAGAGGAGTAGTCCGAACTCCCATCCCTGTATTACCGTGCAAACATTATTAAGCCTCCGAATAAGAGGAGAGAACATGCCTTCAACATCGCTCTCACAAGTCGAAATCGACTGCATCCTATCAACAAAAGATGAAAGTTTAATAGGCGATGGCTGCATCTATGATCTCTCGTCCTCCTCCCCCACCATCTCACAACCAGAACACCTGCACCCTGGTGACTATGTCAAGCTTCGTCTATGGCTGCCTGACGAAAGCTCATGCATCTTTGTTGAATTAGCTGAGGTTCAATGGGTTAAGAATCACTGGATCAAGGTCGACTTGCTCATCACGTCGCCCGAGGATCAAGCGCGTCTCAGAGAGTTCGTTGCCGTTAAGGAATGGCCGTCACCGTCTTCTCGAAGAAAGAGTGAACAGATCTTGATTCGAGCATGAGCAAATCATCGCCTCAGGATCGCTCACGTAGGAGAATTACCACCTTACCTTCCACACAAACATTTGTTGAAATAATACTTGGGTGAAGGTCGCTGCTGTGGATGCCCACCCACGGGTAGCAAAAGGCTTCTTCTCCTCCCGAAGAAGCCTACCTTCACCCATAATCTATATTCGCAGATACCTGCCAAAGGGACAGACCGACTGTTGAGAGACACGACTGATTGCTTCAGCTGCAGCCTCGGAGCGAATGACCCCTCTTTGGCTCATGTCATCGTACCTCCTCGGTATTTGCGACTCCCCCCTCACGGTTTATCCTGACGCCAGTCGAACAACACCACAGTCACTTCGCATGGAGGGCGACAATGGGGAAACCCAGAGACACGGCAGGGCCTATCCCAAAAGAGATCGACGGCAAGGCCTGTCCATTCTGTGGAGGGAGCACCTATCAACTGGTCCTCAGAACCGCGAGTGTGACAGATGCCTCGAGCTTGTTTGTTCGTTGCTGCCGATGCAGTCATCCAGGGAACTTGGATGCTGAGTTCAAGAGTGCCTTATGGATCTAAATCTCAAGCATTCGTATGTGAGCAACGTCATTAATTATCGCGGAGGCTACGAGATGGCGCTTCACTACGTCCAGACATACTTCAACCGCAACCAGCATAGACGCCAGACGCTCCAGATGCTGTCCCTCAGTGGTGTCATACGACCAAGTCATGTGGAAGTTCGGTACACAACCCCTCTCCTGAAGGCGGAAGAACAAACCGACTTTTTCCTGGACAACACTGTTCCGCTGACGAGTTACTCAAGTCTTCTCACGCAATTCGTTGAGTTCATACGACCACTCATCGTGGGCATGCGGTCACTCCGCCTGTACCTGTGTCGAGGGATCTCGTTGCTAGGTGTGAGAATGGCCTCGTGTCGACGCAGCCATCCAGGTGAGCCATCAACCACTGCCTTGGTTGTCACCGGTGGGAACGGATACGCCGCCATGCTCGAGCGAGTTTGCCACGGGATGATCGAGTCAGGTGCAGTGTGTAATGATACGCGGAAGCAGTGGGTGACAGGGGAGATCAAGGGCCAGCTGCGCCAGATCCCGGAGAAGGACGTCACCACGTTCCTCGGTGGCGTCCAGGGAGAGCACCGATGTGAGGTGGCGCCCGTTGATCTGCCTACCGGAGGCCTGCGCAGTTGTGGGAAACCTGATCAGTCCTCAGTGACCGGTGGGACCATCACGGTCCTTCGCCCGAAGATCCTGGACCTCGCCGAGCGCTTTGAGCGAAAGGTCCTCCCGCTGCTCACTCGGCGGCCTCGGGAGGTCGGTCGTGTGCCCTCAGACCTATACGTGCAGGGGCTGTCCACGGGAAACTTCGATGAGGCGCTGCAAAATCTGTTGGGCGAAGGTGCGCCGCTGCCGGCAAGTTCGATTCAACGGCTCAAGATGTTCTTCCAACTCGAGTATGACGCGTGGAGGAAACGGGATCTGTCGCATCTGGCAGTCGCCTACTGGTGGGCCGACGGCCTCTATGTAAAGGCAGGCATTGATGATCAGAAGAGCGCCCTCCTGACGATCGTGGGCACGCTCATCACCGGCGAAAGGATTGTACTGGCCTGTGACAGCGGTAAGCGGGAGAGTAAGGAAAGCTGGCTCACGCTCCTGCGCGACCTCAAGCACCGCGGGCTCAGATTCCCACGGCTCACGGTGGCTGATGGGCGCCTCGGCTTGTGGGCGGGCTTGGACGAGATCCATCCCTCCGGTGAGCAGCAAGGGTGCTGGAATCGTAAGCTCGCCACTGTCCTCAAGACACTCCCGAAGGACGCTCGGCCGAAGGCGAGTGCGCTGCTGAAGGCGATGGCGTATGCCGAGACACAAGCCGAATGTGTGCGGCGGCGAGACAAATTCGTACGGACATACCGGAAGACGGGGAGAAAAGCAGTCGAGACCCTGCTGCGGGATTGGGAGCGAATGGTGACCTTCTATGCGTTTCCGCAGGAGCATTGGCGTCATCTCCGCACGACGAACATCGTGGTATCGACCTTTAACTCGGTGCAGCTCCGCACAAACGCCTCCCGTCGCTATAAACGCGTCGAGGGAGCCAAGGCGACCATGTGGAAGATGCTCCGGGTCGCTGAAAAGTCGTGGCGGAAGCTGCGTGCGCCGGAGTTGTTGCCGTTGGTGGCCTCCAGGGTGCCGTTCAATGACGGGGTGATGACACAGTCGGAAGCCCTTGTAAATGCCGCGAATCCTCAGCCGGAGAAGACCGCCGCCTGACTCATATTTTCTTTTCTCTGGACGGCGCCTCCCGTCCCTACGGGATCAGGCTATTCTCAGATTCCGCAACCCGGCTCTGGATATTTCCCTTTCCCTTGAAGGTCACCAGAGCCTCACTCCTCACTTGTACCCTTCACATGGGCTGAGGTAAGATGCCTCCGCGTTAGCGATTTCCCGCCCTATCGACGGTTTCCGTTGTGGATGCGGCGTGATCCTTCTGAATTGTGACGTGGAGAGGTGGCCGAGTGGCCGAAGGCAGCGGTTTGCTAAACCGCCGTAGGGACAAAATCTCTACCGAGGGTTCAAATCCCTCCCTCTCCGCCACTCTTTTTGACTCACATCTCTCTGGATAGTCGCCCCACAGCATCCCCCCTACCTCATGCTGTAAGATTTCTGTTGTGAGATTGGAGTGTGTATCGTATTCTTACGACCTACAATAGCCCCTCAATAGCCCCTCATAAGAAAGGACCTTTCATCCATGTCATTCATGCGAATTTATGCCCTATGCTTGGCCACTGGGCTTTGCCTCCTTACGGCTCCGGTGCTTGCAGCCTCGTCGGATCCAAGTAACGATGACCAGAAAACTTTGTATGCCCTTGGGCTAGCGATCAGTCAATCACTAGGCACTTTTTCTTTGAACGAGACCGAACTTGATATGGTCAAGCACGGTCTGACCGACGGCGTGCTGAAGCGCCCTCAAAAGGTCGATCTCCAAACATTTGGGCCAAAGATTCAACTGCTGCAACAATCTCGTTTGGCGATGATTGCCGAGGGTGAGAAAAAGGCGGGTGCCGCATATCTCACGAAAGCGGCTGCAGAAAAAGGGGCGACCAAGACGGAGTCAGGCATCGTCATCACCCCCATCAAGCCAGGTTCTGGTGCGACGCCAAAAGCAACGGATACGGTCAAGGTTCATTATCATGGCACATTAACCGATGGGACGGTTTTCGATAGTTCCGTCAAGCGAGGAGAGCCGGCCACCTTTCCCCTTGACAAGGTTATCAAGTGTTGGACAGAAGGCGTCCAGCAGATCAAAGTCGGTGGAAAAAGCCGGCTGGTTTGCCCGGCCAATCTGGCCTATGGTGACGCGGGATCACCACCGGTTATTAAGCCGGGATCCACTTTAGTGTTCGAAGTCGATCTACTCGAGATCATCAACAAATAAGCGTCTTGGTGACCGCCCCATTCCGAAGGGGTGGTCACCGATTCCTTTCAGCCGAGAACTTTACCAAAGCCTAAACACCATTCGTGCCAGCGGCTCTTATCTGAACCATTGTGAACGGGACGGATTTCACGAATCGCATTCAGTCTTTACCTCCTTCCCCCCTGCGCTGGTTGATTCTTGGTCTCCTCTTTGCCATCAGCGTTGTGACCTACATCGATCGCGTCAATATCTCTGTCACCGCGCGGCAAATGATGCCGGCACTGGGGTTGACCGACCAGGAAATGGGCTTTGTCTTCTCGGCATTCGTCGTCGGGTATGCTCTGTTCCAAATCCCCGGCGGCTGGCTCAGTGATCGCTGGGGCATACGCATCGTACTGACAATCGCACTGGTCTGGTGGTCCTGCTTCACCGCCTGGACAGCCGTGGCGGCGACATCATTTCTGGCCGGGCCACTGGGAGTGGTCGGTGCTCTGGCTTGTATCCGATTTCTACTGGGGGTAGGAGAAGCGGCGGCACTGCCGACGTTTAATCGTGCGGTCACCGACTGGCTCCCCGCACATGAGCGTGGTCTCGGCATCGGCATTGCCATCGGTGGAATTGGAATAGGCGCGGCGATTACTCCCCCCCTCACCGCTTGGATCATGGTCAACTATGGCTGGCAAGCAGCGTTTTATCTTTCGAGCGGCTTAGGGATAGGCCTCGCTGCTATCTGGTGGATCTTGGCCGCTGATCGCCCAACCAGTCATCGATGGCATCACCATCACGAGACAGGACAGCCCAAGGCGTCGATTCCCGTCACGCAGCCCTCGATTCCTTGGTCCACCTTCCGAAACACACGGAGTATCTGGTGGCTCGTGCTGAGCTATGGGTGTCTGGGCTATGTCGCGTATGTCTACATGTCATGGTTCTATCTCTACCTTGTGAATGAGCGTGGTTTCACTATCTTAAGTGGTGGATTGTTTGCTGCCGCCCCTTTTCTGACAATCCTCATCTCTTGTCCACTCGGTGGATGGGTCACCGATCGGTTGGCAATGCGCCACGGTATCACCAAAGGCCGCCAGATCGTGGGCATGACCGGCATGGGATTAGCCGCAGGCTCGATCGCGCTCGGTGCCAGCGTGGAATCTCCCTATCTGGCAATCGCCAGCCTCTCATCGGGTGCAGGCTGGCTCTACTTCACCATCGGCGCCTATTGGTCTTCAACGAGCGATCTTTCCCCCACCCATGCCGGCAGCTTGTCAGGTCTCATGAATATGGGTGCCAATCTCGGCGGAGCTCTTTCTCCCACGATCACACCCTGGCTCGCTCACCAGTGGGGTTGGCCCGCTTCCCTCGGCTTTGCCGCGGTCATGGCCCTTATCGGGGGGATCATGTGGCTAGGCATTACCCCAGGGGACGGACTCGCAAAAGATAGTCTTGCGCCGTGACGGAGTAAACTCAGGGTCGTTTCCAGTCCTTGTTATCGAGAAGACTGCCTTGATACAGTCAGCCCATGAGAATGCAGTTTCAAAAAAAGGATCCTCGCATCACGATTACGACGAGGCTCGGCGACATCAAGATTCGTCTCTATTCTGATGCGGCGCCACGTCATGTCGAGAACCTTATCAACCTCGTAAAAATCGGATTTTATGACGGTACCACCTTCCACCGTGTGGTACCTGGGTTCATTATTCAAGGTGGCGATCCGCTGAGCAAACATCCCGATCGCCTGCTCCATGGAACAGGCGGGCCGGGGTACTTTCTTTCACCGGAGCCGAGTGACTATCCACACAAGCGCGGCGCCGTATCCATGGCAAAAATGCCGCGTGAGAGTAATAGCACACGCGACTTCAACGACAATGGCTCTCAATTTTTTATCTGCGTGGACGACAGCAGCGGTCTTGATCGTCGCTATTCGGTGTTTGGTGAAGTCTTTCGTGGAATCGAAGTCGTCGACAAGATCGTCGGCGTCCCTCGCGATGAGCGAGACAATCCGTTAGAGCCGATCATCATCACCATGAGCGTAAAGGAATAGTTGATCAGGCATCCGCACGGCATTCCTATGGGCGCAGAGACCAATCTTCCCAAAGGGACTATCCTCTCAGCATCAGACTCTGCATCCATTCGTCTGGCAGGCAGGATCGTCAGGACGGGCGGACTTGTCGCATTTCCAACTGAAACAGTCTATGGCCTTGGCTGTGACGCGACGAATCCCGTCGCTGCCGCAAGGGTCTTCGAGGCCAAACAACGTCCACAGTTTGATCCGCTCATCGTGCATATTGCTGATCGAACGCAACTGGATGCGATTGTGGCATCTCAGTCCCCAATGGCTCAGAGACTCATGGATGAGTTCTGGCCTGGTCCGCTGACGTTGGTCTTGCCAAAGCAATCGGTCGTCCCTGATCTCGTCACTGCCGGCTTATCGACAGTTGCAGTTCGAATGCCGAACCATCCAATAGCGCAAGCTCTCATGAGAGAAGCAGGCACTCCCATCGCTGCCCCCAGCGCTAATCCGTTCGGCTACGTCAGTCCCACGAATGCTCGCCATGTTTCGGAGAATCTTGGAAACAAGGTAGATCTCATTCTCGACGGTGGGCCCTGCCAGGTCGGCGTAGAATCAACAATCGTCTCGCTGCTTGGCCCGGAACCAGAACTATTGCGGCCCGGTAGTATCACGGTCGAACAACTCACCGCCGTTATCGGTCCAGTGCGTTGCCGGTCGTCGAACCATAATCACCCAATTGCCCCTGGTCAATTGACGCGCCATTATGCGACGCTCACTCCCCTGACCATTCTCGCCTCTGCCGGAACCAGACCAGTCTTGAGGCCTAACGAGCGTACGGGCCTGCTGCTAATCTCGCAATCGGGAAATAGCGAAAGCTGCTTCGCCGCTGTTGAGGTCTTGTCCCCTACCGGTGACATCCGCGAGGCAGCACGAAATCTCTTCGCCGCCCTTCGGAAGTTGGACTCTCTGGGTCTTGATCGAATCCATGCGGAACCTTGCCCCGAGATGGGCCTGGGACTCGCGATTATGGATCGCCTACGCCGCTGCGCGGCACGTTGAGACTGGGGAACCCTGCGATACTGATTTCGATCGCTCACAGTTTGCGAAGCAGGAGCAAACTCGGAGGCTTCTTACTTTCTTCCACCTTCCAACACCACATGAAACGTCAGATCGGCATCGACTCGGCGCACTTTGACTGAAACTTCTTGGCCTGGGGTGGTGCGCTCGATGAGATAATTTTTCAACTGGGTACCATCCAGAATTTCCGTGTTCTCAATTGCCAGCAAGATATCATGCTTCTGAATACCTGCCGTCTTCGCCGGCTCCGCGACATCCTTGACAGCCACGCGTAACCTCGTCCCATCTTTCACCGACGTCATATGGATCCCCAGTTTCGAGAACATAAGTGGCTTCCCGGAAAGTGCGGCATGGACGATACGGTCGGCGAGGCTTCCTGGAATGGCAAAGGCCATGCGGCTACAGTACGCCTGGGTCGCTTCTTTATCCGTTTGAATCACGGCATGTAGAATACCTACAATGTCTCCTTGCGCGTTAAACAGTCCACCCCCGGAGTTTCCGCTGCATGCCGAAAGGTCTGCCTGAATAAGTCGAGTATCGACCGTTTGCAGGAATGTGTTGGTATTGCCGAGTCGCCCGAAAGCCATGGTCGGTCCCCAACCAAGCGGATAGCCGACTGTGAAGACCTCCATACCAGGTGAAACTTCCCCTGTGGCAAAAGATGTTCCGGCCTGCAGCTTTGAGCGATGCTGTTCGGGAACGCGATAGACCACCACATCCATGAATGCGCTGTCGCCCACAAGATCGGCGGGAAGTTCGTGGAGATCATATGTAAGTAGGCGGATCTGTTTCTGAATGATCGTCCCTACCGAGAGATCATGTGTTTCCGCAGCATGTCTTGCCGTAATCACATAGCCATCTCGTAGGTGAAACCCAGTTCCACGGACGGCAACTTTGCCAGGCTTGTCGGGCATTCGCTGGTCTTGGGTGTCTGACAGGATTCCCACCGTCACCTGTTTCGCTCGAAGAAACGTGTCCTGGCCAAGTAGAGTTGTTTCGGCTCTGAGCTCGAGACCGAGCATCATCGTTGTGACACCGACGAGGAACGCGAATCGGCCCACATACCGAACCGGCGAAGAGACGAGATCACTCATTCGACAATCCTTTCAAACGGTCCTTCATAGTGGACCACAATGAAATAAAATCAGGAGATTTTTTCCATGAAATCATGCCAGCATACCTCATCACTCTTGTACAATTCAGCTCTCATGAAACTGCATCGAATGCTGTCCGCCTCTCTTGTAAGCCGTGGACCCTGAGCTTATAGTCTCACACCAAAAGAGCCCTCATGAACATCCTGGACACAGCTTGATGCCGAACAGTTGCACGTCGTCTGTACTCTTCCTGTTTCTCCTTTTCATCATGACATGCCCTACTATGGCAGCGTCTGAATCAAAACCCACTCCGGAACTGGCCAAGCATTTGACTCGGATCGCTGGGCTGGCCCAACCATCACCGATGGTGACCATCCCAGCCGGTTCGTTTTTACTCGGTTCCAAGAGAGTCGACGGTGATCCTTATGGAAAGTGGACACAGTTCGACGATACGGAGCTCCCTCAACAACAGGTCTGGTTGGACACCTACCAGATCGATCGTGAGGAGGTAAACCTCGGGGAATACCTCTCCTACCTACAGAAGAAAAAGTTTTATCCCTCCACTGCGTTACAGAAACTCATCTGGCATGTCATTACCGTCCATTTCGTTTCAGACCAGACTCTGACCCGATGGCCTGCGCTCTATGTCACATGGGCAGAGGCAAATAGTGTCTGTGCGGCAAAGCGCGCAAGGCTTCCGACGGAAGCCGAATGGGAAAAGGCAGCACGCGGGTCTGAGGGTAACCTCTACCCATGGGGCGTAGCGGCTCCTACCTCCACCCTCGCGATGTTTGGGCAGCATCATGTTCATGAAATTCCCATTCTGGCTGCCGTCGATTCACATGACGAAGGAAAGAGCCCCTATGGCCTGCACCATATGGCAGGCAACGTCGCTGAATGGGTACAGGACTGGTTCGGTTTCGACTACTATGCGTATATGCCGGAGCGTAATCCGCCTGGCCCAACCGCAGGACGCTACAAAAGCGTTCGCGGAGGCTCCTGGAAAAGTAAGCGGGTAATGCTCCGATCCGCGACTAGAGGCGGGGCTGCTCCAGATCAACGTTCAGCAACGATCGGGTTTCGATGCGCACGATCATCTCATTCTCCACTCTCTCAGTAATCAGACCACTCAGCCTCACTCTAGCACTCTGTAGAAAGTCCACCCAAACCTGTCGACGGCTAGTGAGGAAAATGCGCTGATTCTTATGGTAGGATCTTGCCCGATGCGTCAGCTCTGTTTGATGTTCTTGCTTGTATGGAACGTGCTGCTGTTTTCGCAGCAGGCTTCAGCCTTGGAATTTACAGCCGACCAGGTCACCAAGATCGATGGCAAATTGCACAAGGCTTATATCTATTACCGCGACGCGATGTGGCGGATCGAACACCATAGCACAGGACCAGTGAACGTCAGCATCGTGCGGAAGGACAAACAGATCGTCTGGCTTTTACTTTCAAGAATAAAGCACTTCAAGACCATTCCCTACAGTCCTGACCATGACTTGAGAGTTCATGAGCGGCTGGATGGAGAAGTAGCCAGGCAGGAAATCGGCTCAGAAGTGCGCGAAGGACATCCGACAGTGCTCTACGAAGTCACCACGAGACAAGGGGAACGAGTCGATGCGTACTATCAGTGGGTCGCGACAGACATACATTTTCCCATGAAGCTTGCCAAGAAAGACGGTAGCTGGATCGTCGAGTATCAACACGTAAGAATGCGATCCGTTTCAGACTACCTCTTCAACCTACCTGTGAATTTTCAACCACTGGAAGCATTCGACACACCGGAGCACCAACAGAACGAGCCACATATGTAATATGGGGAAGGAGGATGAATCGTGCGAGTTTATCGAATTGCCTTAGGCATTGCACTGACGGGACTGATCGCTATGAATGGAGCACTTGCATTGGACGTAGCCGATGTTGTCCGGCATTGGACTCCTGAAGGAAAACGACTGGCAGAGGAGCGAGCCAAGCTTCCGGCGCATGACGAAATGATCACGATTCCCGCTGGGGAGTTTTTGATGGGGAGTGACAAAAAAGTCGATCGGAACGCATACCAAGCCGAACTGCCACAGCGAAAAGTTCATCTGGAAACCTACGAAATCGATAAATATGAAGTCACGACCGTACAATTTCTGAAATACGTCCTGGCTCATGATCTTCCACCTCTGATCGACTGGCAGTATGACGGCGGAAACTTCCAAGAAACGATGTCGAATCATCCCGTCATGCATATATCCTGGGCTGAAGCCGATGACTACTGTAAATGGGCAGGTAAACGGCTCCCAACCGAAGCAGAATGGGAAAAAGCTGCGCGTGGGCAAGATGGACGTATTTATCCCTGGGGGAAACAGATGGCTGGATTGTCGAGAGCAAACTTCGGACGGACTGGTCTGTCAGGCCCTGTACGAGATCGCCCCGAGCGGTTACTGCTCTATCCACCGATTATTTCTGTCGACAAGTACGACAATGCCGTGAGTCCGTACGGTGTCTTTCAGATGTCCGGTAATGTGGCCGAATGGGTCGCCGATTGGTATGACTCCAAATACTATGCAACGGCACCCGATCAGAATCCGAAGGGACCAGAAAAGGGAACCCAGCGGAGCTTCCGCGGCGGCAGCTGGATCGACAGCACCCCAAGCGTACGAACCGCGCAACGCAACGGGACAGACCCAAATACCAAGATGAATTGGCTCGGCTTCCGTTGCGCGCGGGATGCAAAAACTTCACCAGAGGCTCAGAACTAGTCAACCGCTCTACCGTCTTATCACAACAAAACGGCCCAGACCATGATGATGTGCCACGGCTGTAAGCTCATGACGTGATCGCCTGAGCACGCTCGGAAGGGCCATGGATTTTGATAGAATGTCCCTTGATTATTTCAACGGAGCATCGGCTGCGCACCGAAACCCTGTAGACTCATTGCGAATTGTCGGATCGCTCTCGACGCGGGTAAAGATACGGACGGTGGGCGTTTCGTTTTGCCATCCTGCGCCGCGAATAACCTTCTTCACACCAGCCTCTGGACCTTGAGGGTTCTTCTGCGGGCTCTTCTCATAATACTGAGCGTCATACCAGTCATTCACCCATTCCCAGACGTTACCGGCCATATCGTATACTCCAAATGGACTCTTGCCCGCCTCATAACTCCCAACAGGCATGAGGGTCTTCTCCCCAATCCAACGTTGATTGTAATTGAGATACTTGGCAGTCGGTTCCACATTCCCCCATGGAAACCGCCTGTCGGACGTCCCTTTGGCAGCCTTTTCCCATTCAGCTTCCCTCGGGAGCCGTTTACCCGCCCACTTGCAGTACGCTGCAGCATCAAACCAGTCAACGTTGATCACCGGCCGATCGACAAGGGAGTCTGTGATGCTGTCGCCTTGCCAAAGATTTCGCGTTGGGTTCTTCGGATTCTGCGGCACGCGGTGTCCTGTGGACTTGACAAAGGTCAGATACAGGCCATTCGTCACTTCATACTTGTCGATCGCGAACCTGTCCACAAACACCTCATGACGCGGATATTCATCCCGACCCCCGTCTCGATCTCCATCGGGTACACCCATTGGAAACGAGCCGGCTGGAACCACAATCATCGGGGCACCATCCTTGGCGGCTAGGAACTCGACTGAATCATGAGCAGATCGGTTGTCGGCGAATGAAATAGATTGACCAAACACAAGGCTCCACAACGCCGAGTAAACCACAAATCGCATGAACATTGGAGCACACTCCTTCTGGACACTTATTTGAGAAATGATCGTATCATACCATTGAAGAGCAATGCCGGAACCAGAGCCCGTCGTTGCACCTATTCCCCCGGTACGACGGCGGTTAAAAGTGCACCCCCTGCCGTGGCTCGAACGGCATCATCCTCGTCATGCAGACTCTCTTTGAGGATCTCCCTCGCGCGCGCGCCTTCGATCTTTCCCATCGATCGAATGGCTGCTATCCTCACACGTGGCACGGTGTCCTGAACCAGCAACATCAACGCCGACCGTACCGGCTCTCGATTTACCTCTCCCGCATGCCCCAAGGCCCTTGCCACGGCAGCACGAACCGCCGGCTCTTTCATATTGATGACTGTTCGAACAGAGCTGGCTATGGTCTCGTACCGTTCATCCAGCTCCAGAAGCGCACCGATGACAAACGCCCTCACTGCGGGGTCTCGATCATCGAGCGCGTTGATCAGTGGCGACCGTGCGTCCGAACCCTGCATCTTTCCTAGACTTACCGCAGCAGCGATCCGAACCGGAATGAGTGGATCCCCCAGAAGTCGCGTCAACACGGGTACAGCTTGCGCTGATGGCATATGGCCAAACCCTGTCGCGGCAGCTCCCCGCACTGATGGTTGCTTGTGCTGACTCGCTTCCATGAGAATCGGAATTACTTTTGACGATGGGCGCTCCACCAATGCACGAATCGCCGACGTTCGTTCATCGGGATTCGGCGCTTTTGCATACCGCAGCAGCAAGTCGCACGCCTTCGAGCGTTTCAGATGACAGAGAACCTCGGCTGCCGCCACACGCACCCGTACCTCAGGGTCCTTCAGCAACGGCTCAACGAGGGAGACGACCGATACATCATCTGACTTCGCAAACCCCTTAAGAACCGCTTCCTTCACTAACACGGCTTGATCCCCAAGGGCCTGCCGGAATTTTGGCGAGCGGCGTCCAGTGTCCAACTTGGCAAGCCCTTCGGCTGCCAAAGCCCTGACTAGACCAGACCCGTCATTGAGGCCGTCTTCGAAAAATGGAATGGCCTCAGGACTTTGCCACTCTTTCAGAGCCGTATAAGCCGCTCCACGCATCTGCTCTCGCATGTCCTTCGTAAGGACCACGATGAATCCAAGGGCCATTTCTCGAAGGATCACCTGATCATCCTGCTGGAGCATTTGCGCAAGTTTGTCATATTCCGTGAGGGCATCTTTGGAGTTGCCGAGTCTCACCAATGTGCGAATCTTGAGCCGACGGATATCCGGTACGCTGGATGTCTCTGTGTCAAGTTTAGCCAACTCCTCAAGAGCCTTTTGGTACTCCGTGTTGTCGTAGAGCGCTTGAATCTTCTGGAGGTCGGATTGCGTCGCGCCACATGCAGGTTGGAAGATGAGAAGAACATAGGCGAGAGGGAACATGGCCAACACAGCTTGAGGGATAGACAGGGCGATCATTCTCTACTCCACACGCCTCTGATTGGCCGTGCTTAATCGTTTTCTATAACCTGGAGGCTTCTCGAAGTACATGCTGGGTTGTGGCGACATACGCACCCGCTCATACTCGAACGACCAATCACGGTCCTGGCTGACCAACTTGAGCACAATCCCAGTCTCCACATCGATCCACTCATAGAATCGCTCGAGACGTCGGTGCCGCTCGACTTGAACGTCAAACAATCGTGCGGCTCGACCAGCTATCTCGTCATCTCCGACTGCGGTCCTCCCGGTTTCCCCAACCAATTCAGGACGGGTTGGGAGAATATCTTCGGTCAAGGGCGTGACCAACAATTCTTTTCGTTGCGGGAGGACATACCAAATTTCTGCGACATCCGGCCTGATGATTTCAATCGCGGCAAAGCCAAGCTCGGTTCGAATAGCATATGTATACTCCAACCTGAGCCAAGCGCCCTTGGCAAACACTTGTGCCCGATATTGTTTCCCATTCACTCGTTTAGTGAGCGTGCCTGAAAATTCAGGCTCTGCAGGAAGACTGTCGCTGGCTTTTGAACTGGAGATCGGCACGCAGAGCGCGCCGACACAGACAGAAGTAACAAACACCAAGCTGCAGGTTTTCCTCGCAGCGAAGAGAGGCATCGGTCGTCACTGCTGGTGTTCGAGCAGTGGTTGGATATCGATGGAATAGCCCAACGATTCAAGACCAAATCGTGGGTTGTCTATGACCTTATAGGCCGTTCGACTCCCCTTCGGAGCAGGCACTGAGAGCTGCTCGACGAGTTTTCCATCCGATTGAACCACAACAGATTTTGTTGTACCAGGTCCTGTCTGTGGATGCCACACCACCAACTGATACGTACCAGGTGGAATACCGTCGATCTTGAACTTTCCTTGAGCATCAGTCAGGGCATAATAGGGATTGTTTACGGCCATAGCCCAACTCTCCATATAGGCGTGAAATCCGCATTGCATATAGAACGTACGGCGGCCCTTATTAAGATAGATCGGCCCGATCAGTGATTTACCGGGAGCATGGTTGTGCAACGCATGGAGATCTCCCCGTCGATGCTGATGGTTCATCACGAGCGGTGTGTTGAACAACACACGAGCTCCCGCTTCCAGGGATGTTTCATAGCCTTGAATATCGTGCATGACGGGATCCATATTGATGACTTCAACGGCATGCCCGTTCCGGACGACCGTCATGAACGGCTGGAACATGCAATCGCGTGCTTCGATCAACGGAACAGACACCTCGAAAGGTTTCCCGGCTTCAACCCCTTCCAGAAGCACAATGGCATCCTTTAATCCTCCCTGGTAGCCGACGATAAAGTCGTGGAGCAAGCGCCAGCCACGACCGTTGGAAATCCGACCACAATACGCAGGGTCAGGAAAGGTAATGAGATTGAAGCCCTTCGGTTCGGGTACTGGTCCATCGAGGGTGATCGTACCTTCTATCGTTCCGCTATGCTCAACCTCAACAACTTCATAGGCGTGACCAGGTACAATCCCCATCAATAGGATGATGACCCCGATTCCAAACACAAACGACGTACTTCTTGCGCTCAATTTCTTCTCCTCTTACCTATATTCAGCGGCTCTGTTTCTCGATCATTGGATCGATTTCCTTCTTCGTTTCTTCGGTCACGTTGAACCGGTTGTACGCATGTTCAAGTACCTCGTTGGCGTAGAGTCGCCCCGTTGGGGCTGCAACCACAAGGTGAGTGTCCACAGTATCCTTCGGACCAATAGTCACTGTCTGTTCGATGGTGCTCCGGACATAGGGATGCCACACCACAAGCTTGTAGGTCCCAGGCGGCACATCTGCTAGGGTGAATCTCCCCTGCTCGTCAGTCTTGGCAAAGTATGGATTCGTGACGGCAACCCCCCAACTCTCCATATAGGCGTGAAACCCGCATTGCATGACGAACACCCCCCGGCCCTTACTCAGATTGACCAATTGCTTCATCGGCGCACCGGCCATATGTTTATGATACATCCCCGCGTCACTGCGGTCCTTCAGGTTCCGAGGATGGGCCGGATTCATCGGAAGGGGGACGTTGAATAATACCCGCGGGCCGAGATGTGACGTCTCGTACGCTTGAATGTCGTGCATGACCGGGTCCATGTTAACGACCGTCACCGGTTGATTGTCCCGCACCACCGTTGTGAAGGGGAGGAAGAGGCAATCTTTTGCCTCGATTTGCCGCGCACCCTCATCCTCGAATGGCTTCCCTTTCTCAACCCCCTCCAAGTACACAAGAACCTCCCGAAACTCGCCCTTAGGACCAATATTGAAAGGTTGCAGGATGCGCCAGCCTTCGCCGTCAGAAATACGACCGCAATAAAACTGGTCGGGCAGCGTCGTAAGATTGTAGCCTTTCGGCTTGGGTACCTGCCCCTCCAGCTTCACGGTACCGGTGAGGGTTCCACCATCTGAGACCGTCACTTCCTTGTAGGCATAGGCTGGCGACCCTATAGTGAAGGTCGCCACTACCGCAAGTAAGACATATCGTATCGTATTCATTGGTCTGCCCCTCCTACCATTCCTCATACAGACGTGAGCAGTCGTATATGACCTATATTCGTTTAATTATACCGAGTTCCGCTCCCGATTGCAGGGCTCGTCAGTCTTGATAAAAAACAGGGGAGCCGCACATTCTGCACGGCTCCCCTCCTCTTTTCTCCGCAGAATTCCTGAGCGGCTTACTTCATCGCCGTCGGAATAACCTGAGGTTGCTCTTCGGCTTCCGCCTGCTTGGAACCGACTCCACCAGCGCTCAGCGGCTGGAGCCTCTTGTCGCCACTTGGCAGAACTCGCAGATAGCCCCATTGCCCAGACTGCGAATACGGCAACCGCTGGTTGCTGTATACATAGTCGCCAGGCAACCGGTACGGCCCTCCAGCCGAAGAGATGAAGGCATCAAGAACTTCGGAGCCTGAGAATTCCACGACACTGATCTGGTCTGCGCCCCGCATAAATGGCTCAATTGGCCATTCATGTTTTTCGACGCCGAACATGCCGTTCTGTTCATTATTGACGCCGATAACATGGATGCGCACCGGATCGCCGGCATGTGATTCGATGACGGGTGTAGCCGGATCTTCTGGATTGTCCGCCTTGCAGGGCTGGAACATCTTACCCAATGAACAGCCCTGATCTTCTCGGTACAAATATGGTTCAGACCGGTAGTTGATACCGGTCAAGCCTGCGACATTCTGGACATACGGCATAAAACTCGTGCCGATGATGTTATCCTCATCTTGGAAGAACAATGCCACATCGCGATAGTTCGAACGCATTTCGTTTCCAGGGATAGACCTGTCCACGATCACGTCGGCCGCCCAGGCATTCTTATTCGACAGATCGACGCCGGTCTTCGGATCCCGGTACTTTGATCCCTTCGGACCAACCACGATCGCACCGAACAAGCCGTTCCTTGGATTCATCATCACATTTCCCCAGTCCCAGACGAGTGAGGTCGTCTCACCGTTGAACGGATCGGCATAGTACGTGTAGACCCGTTCACCGCCTGGAACGATCGTCTGATCGCCTGGATTGTTTCCGATATTCGCTCCCATTGAATCCTTCGGATCAAATGCGAGCCCAATAGCGGAGAATGAAGCCTTACTCTCCTTCATCTTATTCTTCAGATTGACCTTGACGCAGTCTCCAATGTTCACCCGAAGCGTCAGTGGCATCGGTCGCGAGTTTCCAGACACTTTCGCCACCTCGTCCTCCAGCGCGTAAATTTTCGCATCTGGATTGGCGACCTGTATCTTCCGCTCAAAATCGACTTCAATGGCTTCCAGAACCTTCGGGTTAAAGGTCATCGACGGGTAGTCCATCGCCACCACGTTGAAGCTCTTAACAGGAGCGTCGGCAGGGCATACCGGTAAGGCCTTTGGAATCACGCCTTTATTCGAGAATCCAGCCGGCAACTTTTTCAAATCGGACTGTTCCTTGTCATACACACGCACGATGCCCCATCCACCTTCCGACAGCTTTGAGGATCGGCCATTAAAGTGGATAAAATCGCCCGCTTGATGACGAGGACCACCAGCCTCCGGCACCACCAAGTCATATCGCTCGGCAATGCCGATATGGATGGAGTTCTTTCGGTTGGCATCAGGCGCATACCGTTCTGTCCAAAATGAATGGCCTGACAAGGTCCACGTCATGGTCTCGTTCATGAGGGTATGCAACAGTCGGAAGACCATGGTGTCGCCCGTGTACGCCCGCAGAAGCGGCGTATAGGGGTCTCCATGGATCTGGCTGTTGAAGATTTGCGAGACATCCGGATTGGTCGCCAAACGCTGGGCGATTGGTCCCGCCCGGAAGTTCAGACCACTTCCGGTAGTGTGTGTTCCGCCGTTCAGGAACGGCATCGGAGTCATATAAATCTTTTCCGGCATGGCGAAGGATACGGTCTTCCCTGCCTCCAGAGCTACTTCAATGGGCTGTCCGGGAGGATTCCCAGCCGTGACGATGTTCACAGTGTGTGGCACCGTATCATGTACTTGAACCGTGAGCTCACGGAAGCTGTTATTCACCCCATGACCCACGGGCTCGTTGGTATGAATATCTGCGATAGGACCGCTACGAATTTGTTTCCCTGTCGTTGGGTCGTGGTAGGTCGATCCCACCGGTTCGGCGATAAACGTACCGAATCCGCCGTGCGGCCATGTCGTCGCTCCGAAGGCGTGATCGTGCCAAAACACGGTTCCCACGTCCGCATCCACCCAGAACCGTTGACGGACAAACTCTACCGTCACAATGTCCTTGGCTGGGTGATCGTTCTTCAATCCCTTCGACAACATAATCTGATTGCCCTTGATGGCCTTGATACGCGCGATCTCATTACCTTTCACGTTATCGGCGCCGACCATGATCAAGGTTCCGACGTGATACTGTTTGGCGTTCTTCACCGAGATCGTTTTGGCCCCCTTCTTTACACCGGAGGTCAATACGGTATTCATCGGAGCGGGTAGCCCCTTCGGATTCTTCTTCTCTAGCATCGTGAATGGTCGGACCGATTGTTCATATGAAAATCCGGTGATGACGCCGTCCGATGCCTGGTTGTCGAACTGTAGAAAGTGCCAGTGCGTGTTGATCTTCGACGCTTGGAAGTTGGTGTAATCGTCGTCGTCCCACTCGCTGGTCAAGGTCCAGTCCACACAATCGTAAATGTTGCCGCGCACGACCAACGGGTACTTGAGATCATCGTTGGCGCGAATCGCAGCTTCCTCTTCGTGCAACACATAGATCAAACCGTTCTGATCGATCACCGCCGGCTCCTTACCTTGAGCCTTGGCAATTTTGATCGGCACCTTGATGAAATGAACATTGAAGCTCTTCCGTCCAGCATTGGTCGGACAGAGGCTCCAGTTTCCCTGCTCACCAGGCTTGGCTTGATCAAGGCTCTCTTCTCCATTGTCATCACGCCGGATCATCTCCAGCCACGGTGCCCCGACGTGATTTGGAGCAAAGGGAACCCGCTTCCCAAAATGCGGGGTGAGATGTGGCCACGCCACCTTCCCTGTCAGCGGCTCGAACATAATGGGGTGCCGCTTGCCGGGATGAGTCGACTTGTACTTGGGGTTATCGAGCGTGCTTTCCTTCTCGCTCATAGCACGATTGCCGTCCCACGCCCAATCCAATACGGTGGCGTCATAAGAAACTATCTGACCCTTCTCATCATCCTTATGGCCGGGCTTACCAGACGTTGGCAACTGCATCGCGACCCAATCCTTGATCGTGATCGTGGCCGGACTTCCCTTCCAGTTGCTCTTCCCCTTCTCAATGATCTTGAATTGTGTCCCGAACCAGTCCACGGTCTGCCCGATCAACTTATCGGACGAGATCGGTTCCTTAATACGACCTTTCCGATCCGGCAACTCACGCAGATCCGGCATCACATCATTCCGCATGTCACCCTGCTGGATCGTATTGTACACGCGCCAGTAGCCCCACATGCCCGACACATAGTGGTGTGCCACATGGCAGTGGAACAGGAAATCGCCGGCCAGCTGTTGGCAAAGACCTGAACCGCACTCCGTTTCCAGATCTAAGGCTTCCGATGGGCCGATGACTTCTACGTCGACACGATCCGTCTTGGCACGGATCACAGGATACTTCACGGGACCGTTCACGGCCGTGGCCCAGAGGTTCATGTCATCGATGGCCCTCGGACTCCGCGGCCAACGAATCGATCCCCCATGCGGATGATGGCTGTGGAATACTTCGGACCCACCATGGACAAGGCGGAACTTCGCCGGATCCCCGATATAGGATCGAGGGATCGTCGGAGCAGCATCGCCGAAGGTATAGGAGCCATAGCCCATCGACTCGTCCTCAAACCCAAAGTATTCATGCTGTAAATGCATATTGTTGATGCCGAATGGCTCACTGCGATAATTGATCGCACGGCCACCAGGACGATAGGTATCCGTCAACGGATCGCGTTGGGGCAAGAAATCGCCCTTCTTGTTGAGGGGGCGGAAGGCTTCGTCGCCGACTTCATGGTAATAAATTACGAACTCCCGGAAGTCGGGACCGCTACCGTTCTTGATCATGACCTGCCAGCCGCTTGTGGCCGGAGTCGCATCTCCCGTTCCGAGCGACTCCCAGTATGTTGAGCCGCGAGGCTCCACAACGAAAGACCCAAACATTCCCATGACGGTCAGTTCGCGATCGTTGCTATAGGTGTGGAACTGGCGGACCCCTTCCTGCGTATTGGGATGGATGTACCATTCCAAGTCTACAGGCTTGTCTTTGCTGGCAATTGCATCCGAATTCGTCGTGATCGCCGCAGCACCAGTCCTACTCACAACCATCGACGAGCCATGGATGTGCAAGCTGACGTCCTCGCCGCCTTCCAATTGGTTGCTCAGCTTGATCCTGACACAGTCTCCCTGATTCGCACGAAGCGTCAGTGGCTGAATCCACTGCGCTTGGACGCCCGGGATCACGGCCCCTGGATCGAAACCGTCCTTATCGCGTGCTTCACGATTCGTCGTTTCTTCGGCTCTGACCTGGTCGATATTCTCGTCCAGCACATACATATACCCTGGATAAAAATCGAGCCACTGGTTGAGCGTGATCTCGACATTGATTGCAGAGACATTGTACTGCTTCACCGGCGCAGTCGCGGGACACTTGCCTCCCCCGGTCGCAGCCACTGGTTCGACTCGAGGATCGGACATGAGCAACAGATCCTGCCCGCCAGCTCCGTACTGATGCATCATGGCCGACGTGTTGTACATGCCCGTGTTGACCGCCTGTACCTGCGGATCATTGGACATATGGTCCATGATGCGCTGGTGTTGCTGCTCGACCATCGCGGACCGTTCGCCTCTTCCTGACATGGCGTCCTCGACGATCGTCTGCCCCTTGAGCTGTTGCGCCCAAGCCGGCAGCTGATGGTTCATCGCAACATGAGAGGGACTCTCGGCGGTCACCAGTGCCGGCATAGCCAACAACGCCATGCCCGCAAGCCCTCTGAGGACTCTGGTTGATGGAAAATGGAAACGATACATGGACCGACCTCCTTAAGAAAATAAGTAGGAGACGGACTGAGTCCGCTGCTCAGCCCGTCTCAAATGCTCCGCCCTAATTCTAGAACTGGGAAGATGCGAGAATACCGATCGCATAGAGAATTCCTGAACGAAAGACATGTTCATCTTCAAACGATGGGAACTGCAAGATACTGATCTTGAATTCATGTGTCAAGGCTCCCGTAGCCGGAACCTCTTTTCATGCGCCGCTAAGGTCCAACGGGTGACTTCCGATTGGCCGTGTTCTGCAAATCCATCTCTAACACCACGGCACTCTCACGATTCTTCGGGTCTGTCTTGATGGGCATCCGATCCACCATCAACTTAACCACGGGAAGAGCCACGATGACAAGGGCCTTGTCCGAGGTGTTGGAATAGAGCGAAATACGAATGTTTTTTGGTCGGTCGCTGGGGACCACTTCCGCAGCGAGGTCCTTCCCCATGAACCCTACGAGCAATCCACTGCCGTCGGAGAGCTTATGGATTTCGTAGTCATTGTCGGTCGAGGCGGTCCGATCCAAGATTAGATCCGGACTTTGTGTCACCAGCGCCAACCCGAGGTGTGTTGGCGCAATAAAGCCATAGCTGCCCGTCGGTGCGTCCGAGAACCGACCCCTCCCGACCCGAAGCTCGGTTACGCCGTTCTTCGTTCTCATCTGGCGCCGCAGCTCAGCCTCACTGCCTGCGGTTTCAATCACCACGGCCGTGGGCGCAGCCTTTTGTACAGGTAACACCTCTAGTTTTTCGCCCAAAGCAGTCTCAATAAGGTTCGGAATGCTGCTCAGGCTTATAAATATGAGTACGAGGACGGCCAGGGGATATCTACCACGTCTTGTACGAGTGACAAAGGACAAGCTGAAGGTGCTCAACATGGATTCTCCTGACAAGCTGACCTCACAACGCCAATTCTAAAAAAGCCGACTGAAAAAAAGCAAACTGCACAGGATGCCACGGAAGCTCGACTCATCGTGCAGCCTCTGATGTCGCACATCGAAAACCAGTCAAATAGCTCTGCCGATCGGGCGGTGCTGCATTGCGGCCGGCAGACCGTGCGACCTCCGGGTCTTCATTCCATGAGCCACCACGAAAGACCTTCAGCTCTCCAGTCTTTGGCCCTTGCGGATTCACTTCGCCACTATTATACCGGTAGTATTCAGGCTCGAACCAGTCCGACACCCATTCGCTCACGTTTCCTGCCATCTGATACACGCCGTACGGAATCACGCCCTTGTCGTAACGATTGATGTTGGCCAGCGGAGGATACTTGAATCCCCGTTTCGAGCCAGGGTGTGCGATGTTACTCTTGATCCAACCGGCTGGTTCGTCACCCCACAGAAAGATCTGCCCGTCCACTCCACGCGCATATTCACCTGCCAGCCGCTCTTGACCTCCGGAGCAGGCCCTCCTCTTCCGAGCGTATCAAGGTACCTGGCCCCCTGCGGCTCCACAATAAAAAAGGCACCGAAGAGACCCAGGACCGTCAGTTCACGGTCGTGGCTATACGAGTGGAATTGCCGTACGCCCTCTTGCATCTTCGGATGGATGTACCATTCGAATTCTTGAGCTTTGCCGGGTGCCACAATGGAATCCGGATTGGTCGTCGTGGCCGGCTTACCCGTGGGGCTCATAACCATGCTCGACGCTTGGATGAACAGGCTGCTATCTTCCCCTTCCATGTGATTGCGCAAGATCATCTTGACGCATTCGCCTTGATTCGCCCTGAGGACTAATGGCTGAATCACGTCGCCCTGTAGACCGGTGCTGACGGCTCCCGGTTCAAACTCGTCTTTTTAACGGGCTTCCCTGTTCTTGGACTCTTCGGCCCGAGCGTTCTCCAGATCCTCAGTCAACACCTACATATAGCCCGGATAAAAGTCGAGCCAACGATTCAAGGTGATTTCGATGTTGATCATCGACACATCAAATTGTTTGGTCGGCACTCCAGCAGGACATTTTCCTCCCGAGGTCAAGACCGGCTCACCTTTGTTCGAATCCGTCATGAGAAGGAAACTACTGCCGTCCTGCCCCATATATTGGTGCATCATCGACATATTGTTGAAGGCGCCCGAAGTCTGCTGAGCCTTGGCGTCCTTTTGGGCCTGCAGTTCTAATTTTTCCATCAACCGATGGTGCTGCATCTCCATCTTCTGCGCATTGTCGGCGCGGCCCTCGATGGCGTTCTCCACAACCGTCTGGCCCTTGAGCTGCTGGGCCCAGCCCGGCATGGCCACCGGTGTCGCGTGGCCTGCATGGGAAGGTTGATTTGGTTCCGCGGCGAACAGCGGTGCCGCCACCATGCTCCCCGCTAGTGTAGTGATACATAAATAGCTTTACATATTATACAGTACGTGTATACTCCTCTCCAGAGGAGGACCGGACCATGCGTATCGCCCCTTCCATTCAGCTGACTGAACCCGAACGCCAGCAACTGGAGCAGTGGGCCCGC
>JBGTNJ010000010.1:0-37359 GCA_041743145.1 Nitrospira sp.
GGTGTTCCGGTTCACTCCAACAATCTCTGCTGCGGCCCGCGCGGTCGCTCCCGCGACAAACAGATCCATCAGTCGTCCCTGCTGCTTCCCGCTTAACCGGCTCCGCCGCGTATAAATCATTCGCTAAAGCTACCCTTCTTATGTCGCCTTAGCTATGCCAGCCCCTAAAAGAAAGAGACCTGGCTTGGCATTCAGCTTGTCCGCTTGATTAGTAGATTGGGAATTCATCAAGAAGACCAGCTTGACCATTCGCCTGCACCTCCCAAATGGAAGAGCCAACGGTCGATCACGGAAACATATGGCCGAGGGAGAGAAAGAGGTGTTGCTCTACGGTGTGCTTTAGGCCGGAACGTCGACGTATTCGACTTGGCTACTTGGTTGTGGAATGGGAAGACCATCGGCTTTGAGCCCCTCAAGATGAAACTCAATGGCTTCTCGGATGAGTGACTCGGTTTCTTCTAAAGTGCCCCCCGTGGCAATACAACCAGGCAAATCCGGAACGTACGCAGCGTAATTGGCAGGTGCTTTCTCGATAACAACGGCGTAACGCATACTAGGTCATTCCCTTCTTCCAACCAGCTTGCTTAAAGATACTATTCAGTGTTCCCGGAGGCAAGTCATCGCTTGGTTTGCCAGCCACCGTCACGCGACCAGGTTTAACCTGGTGTTTGAACTGCCTGTGGCTACCCTTCGTAGCAACAAGGAACCAGCCATCTTCCCGCAACCTATCGAGGACATCACCGACCTTCACAGAACGAGGGTAGCGCAATCACGGCAGTAAAACAAACCTCTCAACACCTCCTGAGTCATATTCACCAGCTCCGTGATCGGGGATCATTTTGGGCTGGCGATCATATTAATCCACCTCCCCTTCCGTTCTTGATTACTCACCACGCGTAACGACAGCACCGTCCACCCAGCGCGGCGTAGCGCCCTTGCCAGTTCGTCCTTTCTCCATCTCGCAAAATACCGGCCTGGCATCCAGCCTGTCTGTTTGATTCGGCTGTTACTTCCATAGGTAAACGTCGCGGCAAAAGCGCCTCCTGGTTTCATGAGTTGACGGAGCGCGACCAACACACTGGTCACATTCCTCTTCGGCAAATGAATCAATGAGGCCGCCGCCCAAATCCCGTCCAAGCTGTCCGCTCGAATAGGAAGCGCTCTGATATCGGCATGGACGAGCGGCACAGAGGGAATCCGCCCGCTCGCAAACTGCAGCAGCGACATGGCTCGATCCAGACCGATGACTCGATGACCAACCGTGGCGAGGTAGCATGCATCTTGGCCGGTCCCACAACCCAGATCGAGCAATGTCGCTTGTGCAGGCAAGAACTTTAGCCACTCTGTTAGCAGGAGCGGCCGTTTGTATTTCTTCCGACCCCAATGTTTGATAAAGACGTCGGCGTCCTGCTCATAGGTCTGAAGGGGCTGCGCGACATCCCGACTTATGGTATGGTGCTGAGGCTTGCGGGGGGTCATTCAGATGAAGACACGCATGGGACACTACTGGTGGAGTATTTCGGCTCTGCTCATCAGTGCGTTCCTCACAGCTTCAGTTTCGGCGGCCACCGATCCGCCCTGCGACAAGTATCCCTCTGCCAAACAATCTCGCTGTGCCGAAATTTGGAAAGAGCTTAACAAGGAAGATGGACCGATTATCGCGCAGTTTGGCCTCGATCAGCAAAAACGGCGCGATGAAGGGAAGATCAACGCCCAGCAGCATCTCGCCGAGAACATGATCTTCATCAAACAATCGACGGACAAAAGGATTACGCGTCTCAAAGAACGCATGGCCAGCGAATAGCTGTCACACACGGACAAACTGATTCGATTCTTTTTCGAGACCGATCTCCGTGTCCGGTCCATGCCCGGTTATCACTGTCGTGGCCTCATCGAGAGTATAGAGCCGCTCGCGAATAGACTGTTCGATGGCCTCAAAGTTCCCGCCCCACAAGTCGGTCCGGCCAATGCTTCCCCGAAAAAGCGTGTCACCGGCCAACACAAGCTTGTCATTGGGCAGATAAAAACTGATCGACCCAGGCGTGTGGCCCGGTGTATGAATGGCCACGATCGGCACCTGCCCCAGCATTACCTTCTCCTCATCCGTCAGCCAATGGTCCGGCGGCAGGGCCGGCACGTACGAAACCCCAAACACACGACATTGGAGCTCCAGGTTGTTCCAGAGTTGAAGATCGTCCTGATGGAGACAAATCGCCGCGCCAGTCGCCTTTTTTATTTCGCTAGACGCCAAGAAGTGGTCGAGATGGGCATGCGTGTGGAGAATATGGCTAACGGTCAACCCCAGTGCCTGCACCTCATGGAGAATTTGTTCTGGTGCCCCACCTGGATCGATGACGACCGCTTGCTTCGTGACCGAATCACCGATGATGGAACAATTACAGCCGAGGGGAGGGACTGAGAAGGTTTTCCGAATCAAGGCCGTCATCGTAGGGGTATGCTACAACCCATTTATCTGCAAGCGCAAGATAAGAACCTCCGGCCTCACTCCCCCTATCGCATGGTCCAAACCACATCCGTGTCGAACAGTTCCCACTCCTGTCCCTGGCGACGAAACCATACCAGAAACCCCGCCCCGGTCCCATCACGGCGCCTATTTTCCACATAGACGAGGGCCTGGTCGTTCTTCAGCGTCCGTCCCACGCGTGAAAATGCCAATCGGTCAAGCACAGAGGGCGATTGGACCAACACGGCGCGATTACCCAGAACAAGGAGCGCAGCATTAGCCTCTGAATCTTCGTCCATCCTCTCGGACACGAATCGATAACGAACACCGAACTGAAATCGATCTTCCAGGCGAGTAGGGGTGTGGTTAGCTCCGACAAAATCCCGAACAAGATCCTGCGGCAGCAGGCCGTCGAAATAGTCATGCTGTTGAAGGAAATCCATCGTCATAGATCCATCCTGTTCGGGCACCAACCGAGAAACGGTCATGCGTTCCAGTAGGACCAATTGGACCTGAGACGTGAGAAATTTGCCCTCAATGACTCGGTCGTACAGACTATAATCCTCCTCCAGCACAGCCACAGCTGTCTGCCCTCTCTCCACCGCAAGAGGCGACTGCACAACAAGAAAGGGCAACATTCCGATAACGAGCGCCATAGAAGCCTTCATCGTGAAGAGCATACCGGTGAACCCTCAGGGCGGTCAAACTATGAGATATCACATGGACAAGTTGAGCAGAAGCGTGGATAATCCCACGACGCTCATTAGGAGGAACACGCGTGCGAGACACAACACTTGACGGTCGATCACTACTTGGACTCTCCGGCATCTTGTTCTTGGCTCTGTCAGGATGCAACCCAGACGACAGTCCCATTCGCGCAGATAATGAGGTTCTCAAGAAACAGGTCGCCAGGCAAGAATCCTTACTCAGTTCTCTGCAGGATGGCAACAAGGTTATGCAGCAGCAGATCGATCTGCTCAATCAAGAACTCCGTGACGCAAAACAGCTGACCGAAGAACTGGACCAGCAGCTGGATGAAGCCAAACAGATGATTGGAATGCAGGTCGCGCAATCCCTCAAAGTCGAAGACAAAGGTGCGCAGTCCGAAACGCTCCCTCGCCCTCTCGAGATTGTGGCAAAAGTCGCTGAGGAAGCGCTGGCTCGAAATGGATATCGTCTGAAGGTCAGTGTCAAAACCGATCAGCGCGCAGTCTATGTCACGGAACGGAAGATCTCAAACCCCGCCACGCTCGAAGTGACAGGCTCACGGAACCAATACCTCGTTGCTCTGGAGGCCCTTCCTGACAATGGCACGAAACTCGCCGTGAAAGCGGAATTCGAACGAATCGCACAGGGTGGACGTGTCTTGAGCGTGAGTGCCGAAGAAACGGTGGAAATCGAACAGCGCTTGATTCGTGAGCTCACCAAGGCCCTCGCAACCCCGGCCAAGACATAAAGTCTTCGACAAGCTACGGTCACAATCACTGCTTTTCTTGGTCCGATCGAAGCCTCGTGCTAGCATTTTCACGCGATGGCTTTGTCGACCAGTGTGCACGATCTTCGCACCCTGATCCGTTCCTCTCACCCTCTCGTTGTGATCGAAACGGTGGAAGAGGAACGGGTGTTGGCCTTGCTGCAATCGGTCACGGCCCAGGAACGGATGCCACTCTTCGAGTGGTCGGTCACCAGGGGACTCACCCGTACCGACGATGTCCCGACGCTCAGTAAAATGACCGCCACCCCCTTGGCGGTGCTCCAACACCTCCATGGCTTGATGGTAGAGGCGGTCTTCTGGCTCAAGGATCTCGGACCCCATCTCCAAGAGCCCGCTGTGTGCCGGCAGTTACGTGAGGTCGCGGCGGTATACAGCCGATCAAGGGCTACCTGTGTCGTAACCGGTCAGCCCATTAGCCTTCCGCCGGACCTCGACAAACTCGCGATACGGCTCGATCTGAAACTTCCCGATCGAGAAGAGCTTCGGTCCATGCTGCGCGGCCTGCTTCAGTCATTGGGGCCTCGCACTTCCGCTCGCCCACGTTCCACCACCGTCGTACAAAGCATGCTCCGCTCAGTGAACGAGACCAAGTCAGCAAATAGAGGCCCGACCAGCCAAGAGGCCGAGGCGATCCTTCGCGCCTTGCAGGGTTTGACACTCCATCAAGCGCGCCAGGCCGTCGCCCAATGTCTCGTCGAACGCGGCGCCCTCTCGGCCGACGACGTGCAGACCATCCTCAAGCGCAAGGTACAAGCGATCAAGGATGGCGGCCTGTTGGAATATTACCCCTTGGAAGATAACCGGTTTGAACTGGGAGGGTTCACCAATCTCAAGGCATGGCTGGAGCGCGCCCAAGTCGGGTTTACGGATGAAGCCAAATCACTCAACCTCACCCCGCCGCGTGGCATCATGCTGGTGGGGGTGCCGGGCTGTGGAAAATCGCTGGCTGCGAAGGCAATTGCACGTGAATGGAGGCTCCCTCTCTTGAAACTCGACGCCGGTCGATTGTTCGACAAGTTCGTCGGCGAATCGGAAAAGAATTTCCGTAGGGCCATTGAAATGGCAGAATCCTTATCTCCGATCGTTCTCTGGATCGATGAGATTGAGAAAGCGATGGTCGCTGGTGGCGGCAATGGCGATGCCGACGCCGGCTTGAGCCGCCGCCTCTTCGGCGCGTTCCTCACATGGCTGCAGGAAAAAAAGCAGGACGTGTTCGTTGTCGCCACGGCCAATGATCTGTCGTCGTTACCACCCGAACTCTTGCGAAAAGGACGGTTTGACGAGATCTTTTTCGTGGACCTCCCTGACGATCCCGAGCGTGACGCGATTTGGAAGATCCATCTGGGCCTGCGCAAACAGGACAGTGCTCAATTCGAGCTCGGCAAGATCGTCAGCGCCAGTGACGGCTTCAGCGGTTCTGAAATCGAACAGGCGGTGGTGGCAGGGCTTTACCGGGCACTTCATCGGAAAATACCACTCACAACCGATCTACTCATTGAAGAATTAACTCACACGGTTCCGCTTTCGGTCACCAGGCGCGAAGACATCGATGCGCTCCGACAAATGGCCGAAGCCCGCTTTGTGAACGTACGGTAAGCACTGATGAGATTCTTAGGCATCATCGCCATTGTTACGCTCATGCCGCTGGTTGGCTGCACGAAACCTATACAGAAGTCTGCGAGGGTAGCAAGTGGGCCATCAATGTCCACAGATAGGTTGACCCTCCACGAATCCTCTCTATCGGCCCAACCTCAAGCCACATTGACCCAGGAGCATCACCCAGCTCCCTTTTCGGCGTCTTTGCCGAGCCGATCAGCCATAGTTCAATCCGCAACACGGTTGATCGGAGCGCGGACAATTACCAGCCAAGGACGACGTATCGCCTACGACTGTGCCGGAGTTGCACATGCCATCTTCCTTGAACATGGTATCGATCTCTACCGCTCAGACAGACATGATGTGAATGCCAACGGCGTCCGACTCATTTATAACCATGTACGCCGATATGGCAGCCTGCATCGCGGACCGGAGGTCAGGCCAGGCGACCTCGTGTTTTTTGATAACACGTGGGATTTCAATGGCGACGGGAAGGCAAACGATCCCCTGACTCATGTCGGCATCGTAGAAGAACTAGAACCGGATGGAACCGTGATCTTCATCAGCCGAGTTGCGAGTGCCATTGAACGCTATCGAATGAACTTGGAGCAACCACATATCCATCAGACGCCCGACGGCCGCGTACTCAACGACTACATCCGACGGAAACATCCCACAGAGCCCACCAGCACCGCCCGATTGACTGGGGAGCTCTTCTCCGTCTACGGAAACCTGCTGAGCCCTTGGAACCATGTGTCTCTAGACGAGGACGTTGTACAGATTCAAGACCAACAGCACACTTCCAGCCCTTCCACGTCAGCGATACTGGAACGATAATGCTGCACGATCGACTTTTGATACCTCATACCCCGCCCCAATCTCATATAGTGGTCTGGAATTTGCCTCAGATCAAAGCATCGCGATGATCCTCACCATGACTTTAGAAGATGCACCTGATATCCGATAAGGAACATAGTGAGTCGCCCATTATGAGAAACATCCCCGAATCCCCATTTTTCAATTGACCTGGTAAAATTACCTCTATGGCTATCTCATCAAAACAGACACATGTCCGAGAAACCAACCCGCTCCGTCAGACCTTGACGGATGTCCGGCATGGGCTCCTAGACTTGCATAAGGCCCTGATTGTCGCCGAACAGCTGACCTATGAGCGAATTTATGGCCGCGTAGACTCCACGGGGCAGCTTCTGCAGCTCGTCATGAACGACCCCTGGTTTACCTGGCTCCACCCTCTTTCCAACATGGTCGTCCGCATCGACGAGCTGCTGGATGGCACCGATCAGCCGTCTGTTGATGAGGTTGCAATGCTCTTGGCCGAGATCCGGATGTTGATTCGCCCCTCAGAACTCGGTGATGGGTATGAGCGGAGCTACTATGAGGCGCTCCAGAGAGCCCCCGATGTTGTACTCGCGCATTGCGAAATGAAAAAACTGCTGACTTTGCCTTCGGTCTAGCACCTTCACGCGCCTTTCCTTTTTAAAACTCCAGGCGGACGCCACTGCAAAAGCCCTGCAGTCCGGAGTACCATTCATCTATCCCATCGATTTCACGGAGGAGAGCGAGGGTCTATCCCTTGCGAAATGGATGGTATGATACAAGGCGACTCAGTGAGAGGACACATGCCGCTCGTCGCAGCACGATCTGTACTGGTTTTCGCTCTGCTTCTCATTCCAGTCCTACCTGGTCCGGCATTCGGACAAACGCGGCAAGTCGATGTCCTGGTCACTCTTGTGAAAGACAAGATCGTCGCGCTGCCAGGAGGAGGAAGTCCGGTAGAGGAACCGCTGGGAGTCAATGAAACAATCATCACCACGGGAGCTAGGGGGCCAGCAGGTTTTGCGCAGACCTCCCGCCGACTCTTGGGATTTTCCTCCGGATTACACCGATGGACTGAGGTGCAGTTGGGAGGCGAGGAACAGGTCGATCAACATCAAATACTACCTCGCCTGATCATCGTCCAGACGAACCGCCGAGTCCATGGATTTCAAGAGAGTCGCGGCCATTGGTTCGGCGAAGCATTGGGGCCGAATGAAACCGTGAAGGAACTACACGGAGATGGACATATCTTCGTCGCCATCACCACCGAGCGAGCGCTCGCTATTTCCGCTTTTACGGGAGGATTCTTCACGGTACGCTGGTCGGCAAATGAACACCTACAGTCCATCGACCACACAAGGGATGCCGTGCTAATTCGCACCTCGGCCCGTCACTTGACCTTTCGCTCGCAAATCGGGGGATGGATGGAAATGAGATAGGATGATGGCCAAGGCTCCCGCCTATGGAGCGATATACCCATTGTAGATGACCAAGACTGGTTGGTCGGTCATGGGACTGAAATGATGACCGTCGCCACGATAAGAAATCCGACCGACTGCTCCTCATCGATCGGCCAGTGAAAACCCTCACGAAGGATGTGGTTCACAAAATGCAAGATGTTGAGAAGAACGATCACTCCAAGCAGTTGGATGCAGCGACGATCGGGCATAGAAAGACGTTCGTTGTTGGCAATCGTCATGATTTCTGCCGGTAGTACTCCACCCCGCCTGAAAACTGACGGCTCAAACAGAAATTCGCTACCGCCACACATTCGAGACCGAACGGCAGATAGCCCGCGTAGCCGAGCAACGGCATCTCGAACACCTGAGACCGATGCACGAATGGAATCGCGTACTCCCAATGAGCAAGACTCTTCCAATTCCACAGCTCCCAAAAGATTCCGCAGGTCAGCGCCGCCAGTGCCGCGACCCATACTCCACGCCAATCGCCCTGCGCAAGCGGTGAAAGAATCGTCTGTCGTCCAGCCAGTGATTCCAACGAGACGATCAGCAACAGGGGTCCAACCCAAACGAGTGGAAAGAGATAGTTGGGCCAGAGTCCGATGCCGAGGAGTCCGAGACCGGACAGCATCAGCAAGGACCAGCTTGCCCAGTTCCTGGCCACGGAGTGAATTGGTTTGAACCGCTCCAGACCCGCGCTAACGGCAGGATACGAGGTCAGTAACTCCGCCGTGCCGATGACGGCTGGCAGCACCGTAGAAAACGGAATCGTGGCTCGAAGAAAATACTCGATCGAGGACAATTCGCTGGCACCGACGTAATACCAATTCTGCACAAAACGATTTAGGTACTCAAACAGCCACCAGAAGGCGGCGCTCAGAGGGAACAACGACAGAAAGTAGCGGGGTCGATGTAGCATCATACATCGGCCGGTCCGCGAAAATGTACAGGCATTCACGATCACGATATAGCCGAGCCACAGCGGCGTGAACGTATGCTCCTGAACCGTAGCGAGCCAGGGGACGCGAGTCCAGGCTGCCGCCCACCAGAGTCCTGTCCATCCGATCCCAAGCCACCCCCACCAGGGGGATGACCATCTAGAATGCTGAGGACTGCGTGTTGAGTGCTGCGCTAGGAGAGTTGCACGAGGCAGGTTTCCGCTCACTACTCGTACAAGAATCGGCCCAACTATGAGGGCGATTAGAAGCGCCAGAGCGATGAACACCGGCCAAGAGAACGGGTCATGCTGCACATAACCGGTGCGAGGAGGAAGTTCGAGATAGCGCCAGACCGGTTCACCGGCCAATAGCACGCCAAGGAGTGGAAGCCCAAGTACTAGGGCAAGCAAGACAAAGATGAATCCAGCTCGGCTCATGTCTCATGCTACTACATGCGCTCTTCGTCAAGCTCGATGACATCCACCCATGTGGTCACCGGAGGAAGTGAACTGACCGGCACGCCGCGATTGGTCGCGACTTCTTCAAGTCGGCCTTGGAACCGCTGGCGAGCCGCCTCATCCTTCGGGCCGGAGGCGAGAAGATTCTTGCTCCACTCTACAATCTCTTCATCGGATGGCGTGTGACCATTGGCTTTCACCCAAGCAAGTAGCTCTTCATCGGTCCCACCGGCCAAGACCCGCTGTTCGAATGATTTCGGATCGATACCGAGGAAATCGACGAGATATTTGTCGAACCCCACAGTAACGTAGTTGTAGTCCTGAATCCGCCCGGCCTCTCTCAATCTGATCTTGTCGACAAAGCGTCCAAGGTGAGCAATCCCGCCGAGGAGGGCCTTAGGACTACGGGGAAAATTTTGCCGAGTCATCGGTCAGTCCTCCACTCTGCAAGTTTTACGAAATACAAAAATAGAACCGATCACGTCTAGTGAGAATCATGAGAGGAGAAATTCCATCTCACCCCTTTAAGTTTTTTCAAGCCTATCCGATACAGGCATTAGCACGGAGGCAAGTATGCGGCTACGGAGTAGGCCAAGAAAGTATGTGCGGTATTCCGCCAGCGTCCAGATGGACAACGGCGCCGGAGACGGAACCCTCTTCGATCTCTCTGCAACGGGATGCCGAATGCAAAGCAGCATACCCCTAGCGCCAGGCAGCTATCTCGCACTCCACATTGAGACAGCTGAAACGGAATCCCCGGTTGCCGTCGAAGTCTCAGTCGTGCGCTGGCACAAAGACAACCAGTTCGGCATCGAGTTTCTTCGCTATGCAGAGGGAGTCCGCGAGCAAGTCACTGATCTAATCGAAGGTCGCGAAGCTCCTGTTGTTTCCAACAAACCTGTTGAGGCCGAACTGGCTCTCAGCCCAGTCGCTGGGTAGCCGACTTCTCCCTATCTTTCCTGAATGCGTTCTTAGTCACCTCACTTCTGCTACTTCCTAATTCCCCGAACACCCTGCATCTGCTTATTCGAGTGGACTTCCGGCTACCACATCATCCCAGCCTAAGTGAAATTGATTGTGAGGCCTCGGATCACCAACCTCCCCTACACGGACTTATTTAGTTTCAAGTCATAGCCACCCTTGACGACCTCTCCGAGCGACCCATCCGGTTTCTGTTCGGTGAACCCAATCTCAATCTTTCCAAAACTCAAGGACGCCTGATCCGTCGGAACGAAATCCGATCCGGCAGCACCACTCTGCTGATAGGAGGACACTAAACAGTCGCTGAACGTGATCCGATAGTACTCCTGCTGGCCCTCGCCTGCCTTTCTCGCGACGAGCGTGGCGTCCTTCAAATGTTGACCAGTGGCACAGGCTTGGAAGAGCTTCGGTGAGGCCTTGCTGAGCTTCATGGTGAAATGAAAATCTTGAGCAGAAAATTTTCCCACTCCTCCACGGCCGGCGAAATGCTCGCCACCCGTTTGCGTGCCTCCAAAAGACCACGAATCCAGCTGGATGTCTCCCTTGTGCTTCAAATCATTACTCTCGCCCTCAATCCCGGCGATCTTGAGGAAATAGTCAACAGCCGCCATAACATCCCTCCTATGATCTTTTGAATGTGGTCGGACGGGAGACAGGCTACGTTCTTGGATGGAACACTGTCAACGAGGTGGCTCTAGCCGGTGATATCAATGGTTCTTGGAGGCTCTTCCGTTTCAGATTCAGAATTGTTCACCAAGCAATGGCTCCGGACCTCCTTCTTTATTACTTTCTTCACGCAGTCTGTTCGGGGATTTTTCTGTCTATTAGCCGATGTTGGTTGGCACTTTCAATTATGGGAGCTTCACCATTATCAGCCTTGACGAGGAAGCTTACGAGTGGGCGAGCGACTCCGGCTGACAACCTGCCGTTAATCATTGAGTGAAAAAAACGATAGCAGGCGGGTTGCTTCAGCGGGTCTCAGCAGTCCGAACGGTGTACTTGCTAGGGGGGATGCTCGGCTACCGACCGGATCGAATGCATGCCCTTTCTCGAGAGGTAAGAACAATCCGAGATCGCCACATAACATCACTTCATAGGTGATGGAGTTATAGAGCGAGACCTTGCCCCGCAGGCTCCGATACTCAGGCTAATAGGCGACAAGGTGGCCCTCAAAAGCTCGCAGGTGATAAGTCTCTTCGGTGAGAATGGGCGCGTTTAGTAGGCGAACCATGGCACGATGCGTACGAACGCCGGTGATGTAATTCCGTATAGGATCGAAACGATCAGACAGAACAAACCCTACCCCCTCATGGAACGCCAGATAATTAAACGCTATTTTGGCGATTGCACGCCAGGTCTTGGTATCAATTCTACCCTCAATCACTGTATGTACATCACCCTGCAGGGCAGCGGGAGGGGCGCTAACTGTCTCACGTTCTCGCAATCGAATACCTCGACTTCTCGCGAGTTCCATCAGATGTTCAACCTCCGTTGCATCCGTTCCAACTATCTGAATCGCCCCAGGTGGAAGGTCTCGCAGCAGGGCTTCATCTGCTCCAGAAAATTCGTGAGCGAGAAATGTATGTACCGCTCCTTCACGAGTATGAACAATGATCTGACTGAGGAGCTTCGGCCTGTGAGTGTTCCAATCGATAACGAAACGTGCGCCTCGGACCACACCCCAAGATTCATTATAGGGTAAGTTTCCCCAGGCACGCCGGGACTGGAATCTCTCCCCAGTACCTCTGCCTTGAGGAAGAGAATTGGCACGGATAAGTGCTTCGTATGAATCTCGGCTCAGGACTTGGTCAATTTCGGCTCCCAATGTCGAGTTACATTCCTGGCAAACTGCGTTATTGAGAACCATAGTATGCGAACCGTAGGAGCCAAACGCCTCAGGGATCACATGTTCGCGGTTGAACGGAATGCCGCTTCTCTTACAGTAAATGCATTCTGGCATCGTTGTCATTGAACAGAAAAATAGGGACAGACCACTTTCTGAATTGAGCATTGTCAAAGATGCGAGGGGCATTGAGCCGCTCAAAACAACCTTTCAACGATGCCGCAGCGAGCGAAAGGAGGAACCGTACAGTTCTTGGTACGCTGCGGGGATCAGCGAGGCGAGAGCAAAGTTGGTGGTCGTTTTCAGCAGCTGACCTTCGAGATTTCACAGCGTGCAGGTAAGCATGAACACCCGCCCCCATTACGTGTCCTTCTGCAATCGCCCAGACGATCACGGATTCAATGAGTCCATCGCGTCCCATTCTTCTTCGGTCAGCATCCGCCTCGGCTTCAAGGCCCCGGTTGCATAGGCCAGCTGCAGCGCTTCTTCCAACCAGGCTATCCGCTGCGTAGGTGTCGCCATCAACGTAGCCGAAAGGAGACTCTGATCACTGGCGTCCCAATGTTCTGCTTGTTCCCCCCCGAAGTAACTTCACGTTTGTCCGCCATGTCAACGATCTCGCTTTCGTCTACGAATCGCCTCGAGTTCCTCAATGTCTGCCAAATCCTGCGGTCTGCCGGCAGACCGTTTCAATGCGATGAGGTCGTCCAGAGATGCGACTCGGACACGGTCTCACCCACAACCGATTTTTGGGATCGAGCCAGCAGTTCTTCAAACGGAACTTCGGCTTCAACAGCACATCGACCACACGCTATGGGGTTAACTGGATCAACCAGCTGCATTCAAGATTTTGAATATTGGTTCGTAGACGGACACAGGGCTATTCTAGCGAACACCCGGAGAAATACCAGTTGTCCAGATATTGGCAGGAAGGAGGCTGCCAGTTTTGGTTTGTACCTTAATTCGGCAGCGACTATGCTCAAGCGTTCTTGGCTGATTTCCCAGCCTGCAGATACTGATTGATCCCTGCCGCCATTTTCCGTCCTTCGGCAATGGCCCAGACGATAAGCGAGGCGCCACGTTTGGTATCGCCACCGGCGAAAACACCGTCGAGGTTGGTCATGAAGTGCTGATCGACTACCACTGCTCCACGCTGGTCATACTTCACGCTCAAGCTATCGAGCAGACCGTTCTTGACTGGGCCGGTGAACCCCATAGCGAGTAACACCAGATCGGCATTCATCTCAAACTCAGTTCCAGGAACAGGTGTGAATTTCCCATTCTCAATCTTCACGCGCTGCGCATGCAACTTGGTGACATGGCCATTGTGGCCGGAGAACTTGGTCGTCGACACACTCCATTGCCGGTCGCAGCCTTCTTCATGAGCGTGCGAGGTGCGCAGCTGCATCGGCCAAAGAGGCCAGGGGGTCGAGCCAGCCCGTTGCGGGGGCGGTTCCGGCAGCAATTCAAATTGATGTGCTTCGACACAGCCTTGACGGTGCGCGGTGCCGAGGCAGTCGGACCCCGTATCGCCTCCGCCGATGATGACCACCCGTTTGCCCTTTGCCGTGATCGGCTCCGCGGTGAGTGGAATTCCCGATGTACGCTTGTTCTGCTGCGTGAGGTATTCCATCGCGAGGTGTACGCCCTTCAACTCACGGCCTGGGATCGGCAGCTCACGCGCCTGTTCAGCACCGAGCGTCAGCCCCACCGCATCGAACTGCTTTCGCAGTTGTTCACCGGTGATATCTTTGCCGACCGTAACACCCGGTTGGAACTTCACCCCTTCGGCCTTCATCTGTTCCAAGCGGCGGTCGATGACCCATTTCTCCATTTTGAAGTCGGGAATGCCGTAGCGCAGCAGCCCACCGATTCGATCGGCTTTTTCAAAGAGAGTCACCTCATGGCCAGCCCTCGCGAGCTGCTGCGCAGCAGCCAGCCCCGCCGGACCAGACCCCACGATCGCCACCGTTTTCCCAGTTTTGACGACCGGCAAAATCGGAGTCACGAGTCCATCATTGAAGCCGCGATCAACGATATTCCATTCAATGATACGGATGGAAACTGGATCTTCGTTGATACCCAACACGCAGGCCCCTTCGCAGGGGGCCGGGCAGAGACGTCCGGTGAATTCGGGAAAATTATTCGTGGTGTGTAGGGCTTTCAAGGCATCCGCCCAACGACCGCGATAGACGAGATCGTTCCACTCTGGGATGAGATTGACCACAGGACAACCGGTGTTGCCTTGGCAAAATGGCACACCGCAATCCATACAGCGTGCGCCTTGCACTTTGAGCTTATCTTCTGAGATCGGCTCGTACATCTCCTTCCAATCAAGCACCCGCAACTCGATCGGCTTTCGCTTCGGGCCCTCGCGGGCGTATTTCATGAAACCTTTCGGGTCTCCCATGGCTACTTAGTTTTCTCTCCCTCAAATCATTATTTAGCTATTAACTAGGAAACCCTCAATCTCACCCGCCCAACCCCGCGCACGCCGAGACGTGCGCTTTACCCTGGTCGGATCACCCATCTTCTCTCCAGGACTGGGATTCAGGACTGAGGACTGAGAAATCCGCTGCCCTTTACTCGGCCCTCAGCACTCAGTCCTCATCGTGAGCTAGTGCACCGCGCTCGCTTTGCGTTTCCGTTCTTCCATGACTCGCTTGTAATCGACCGGCATCACCTTCATGAACTTGGGCACGGTGGCATCAAAAGCGTCGAGGACCTGCTTGGCTTTTCGACTACCGGTATACATAAAATGTTTCGTGATCAGATCGTGCAGGAGCCGCTTATCTTCAGCTAGCGTGACCGCTTCCAGCTCGACCATACCGGTATTACATCGACTCTCGAACTTACCCTGTTCGTCGAGCACGAACGCTACGCCGCCGGACATGCCTGCCGCAAAGTTACGGCCCGTCCTGCCAAGCACCACGACCACACCACCTGTCATGTACTCACAACCGTGATCGCCTGTCCCTTCCACGACGGTATGTGCCCCGCTGTTCCGAACGGCAAATCGCTCACCCGCGCGGCCGTAGAAGTACGCTTCGCCCTGGGTCGCACCATAGAGCGAGGTGTTACCGATCAAAATGGTTTCTGCCGGATCATAGAGCGCATCTTTCGGCGGATACACGATGATCTTTCCGCCGGAGAGCCCCTTGCCGATATAGTCGTTCGATTCCCCTTCCAACGTCAGCGTCATGCCTCTCGCGAGGAACGCCCCGAATGATTGACCGGCCGACCCGTTGAACTTGATCGAGATCGTATCTTCCGGAAGCCCTTCCAGTCCGTATTTCTTGGCGATCTTGCTGGACAAGACTGTTCCGGTCGTTCGGTTCACGTTGTGGATCGGCAGCTCGACGGTCACCTTCTCGCCCTTTTCAATCGCCGGGCGACACAGCTCCACCAGTTCGTTATCAAGAATGTGGTCAAGGCCATGGTCCTGCTTCTGTACGCAATACCGGGCCACTTCCGGTCCCACATCGGGGATGGCCAGCAGCGGGGAAAGATCCAATCCCTTGGCTTTCCAGTGGTCGAGCGCCTTAGTGATTTTGAGCTTATCGACACGACCGACCATCTCGTTGATCGTTTTGAATCCGAGCTTCGCCATGAGCTGCCGGGCTTCCTCGGCGACGAAGAACAGGTAGTTGACGATGTGTTCTGGTTTGCCATCGAATTTCTTCCGGAGCTCGGGATCTTGCGTCGCGATGCCGACCGGACAGGTGTTGAGATGGCACTTCCGCATCATGATGCAGCCTTCGACGATGAGCGGCGCCGTCGCAAACCCGTACTCTTCTGCGCCGAGCAGTGTGGCGATCACCACGTCACGGCCCGTCTTCATCTGCCCGTCCGTTTCAACACGAATACGACCACGCAGATCATTCAGCACCAATGTCTGATGAGTTTCCGCCAACCCCAACTCCCATGGAATACCAGCATACTTGATGGACGACAACGGGGACGCTCCGGTGCCTCCTGAGTCCCCACTGATCAGCACCTTGTCTGCGTGGGCTTTAGCGACACCGGCCGCGACCGTCCCGACACCGACTTCCGCCACGAGCTTGACCGAGACACCGGCTTCCGGATTCGAGTTCTTCAGGTCGAAGATCAATTGGGCAAGGTCTTCGATGGAATAGATGTCATGATGCGGCGGAGGCGAAATCAGCTGTACGCCCGGCGTGGAATATCGAAAGCGCGCGATCTGTTCGTCGACTTTGTGCCCCGGCAACTGCCCGCCCTCGCCTGGTTTGGCGCCCTGCGCCATCTTGATTTGCAATTCGCGGGCATTGACGAGGTAATGCGCGGTCACGCCAAATCGGGCCGACGCCACCTGCTTGATATAGCTGTTCTTCGAGTCGCCGTTCGGCAGCGGCTTGAAGCGTTCAGGGTCTTCCCCCCCTTCCCCGGTGTTACTCTTGCCGCCAAGTCGATTCATGGCAATCGCAAGCGTCTCATGCGCTTCTTTGCTGATCGATCCGAACGACATCGCGCCGGTGTTGAAACGTTTGACGATTTCCTTAGCCGGCTCCACTTCTTCGATGGATATGGGCTGCGATGCGAACTTCAAATCGAGCAAGCCACGCAGGTTCGATCGCCGTTGACTCTCATCGTTGACGAGTTGCGCAAATTCCGCGTAGGTCTTCGGGTCGTTCGCACGGCTGGCATGTTGCAGTTTATAGATCGTGTCCGGGTTCCAATTGTGATGCTCGCCCTGAATGCGGTAGTGGACTTCTCCACCGAACTCCAGTTGCCGGATCGCAGCCGGTTCGTAGGCTGTGCGATGTCGCCGCAACGTCTCCTCGCCGATCTCGCGAATCCCAACTCCTTCAATACGCGACGCCGTACCCGTAAAGTATCGAGTGATGAGTTCGTGATTTAACCCGATGGCTTCGAAAATTTGCGCACCGCAATAAGATTGTACGGTCGAGATGCCCATCTTTGAAAAAATCTTGAGCAGGCCCTTATTGATGGCTTTGATGAACTTGCTTTCGGCGGTCTGCGCGTCGAGTCCCTCCGGCAGATACTCATCCCGCTCCATATCGACGAGCGTTTCAAAGACGAGATACGGGTTGATCGTCCCGGCACCGTAGCCGATCAAGCAGGCGAATTGATGCACGTCGCGAGGCTCTCCGGTTTCAAGGATAAGTCCAACTTCGGTTCTCGTACATTCCCGCACCAGATGATGATGCAGGGCTGAAATACCGAGGAGGCTCGGAATCGGTGCCCAGGCCTCATCAACCCCGCGATCGCTCAGAATCAAAAACTTGTACCCCTCCTTGATCGCGTGCGAGGCCTCCTTGCATAGCTCGTCGACCGCGCCCCCCAGACCATCGGCTCCTTCGGTCACGCGGAACAACATGCGCAACGTCTTACTCTTGAAATGCGGATCGGAAATCCCTCGGATCTTTTGAAGATCCGCGTTGGTCAAAATGGGCTGTTGGACCTTAATACGACGGCAAGATTCCGGCGACTCGTCCATCAGATTGGGTTTCGGCCCAATGTTCGTGACAAGCGACATCACGAGCTGCTCGCGAATCGGATCGATCGGCGGGTTGGTGACTTGAGCAAACAACTGCTTAAAGTACTTAAACAAGAGTTGCGGTCGATCAGACAACACCGCCAACGGTGTATCCGTGCCCATCGAGGAGATCGGTTCCTCACCATTGACGATCATCGGCGTGATGACCATCTTGAGCTCTTCCACTGTGTAGCCGAACGCCTGCTGTCGCTGCCTGATCGTCGGATGATCCGGCTGCGGGACATTCAAGGGTTCCGGCAGTTCATCGAGCGAGACTCCGTACTGCGTTACCCAGCTGCGGTACGGTTGACGCTTGGTAATACCGGCCTTGATCTCTTCGTCGTCGATGATTTGGCCTTGGACAGTATCGACGAGAAACATCCGTCCTGGCATGAGCCGGCCCTTCATCCGAATCTCCTTGGCTGGAACCGGCAACACCCCAGCCTCTGATGCTAGAACAACCGTCTCATCCGTCATAACTTGATAGCGGCAAGGACGGAGTCCGTTACGATCCAAGGTCGCCCCAATCATCTTGCCGTCGGTAAAACAGACGGCGGCTGGACCATCCCACGGCTCCATCATCGCCGCGTGATACTGATAAAAGCCCCGACGATCCAAATCCATCTGCGAATTCGCCACCCATGGCTCGGGAATCAACATCATCATGGCGTGCGGAAGGGACCGGCCCCCGAGGAGAAGAAATTCGAGGGTATTGTCCAGGCAGGCCGAGTCACTTTGATCCTCGGTTACGATCGGGAACAATTTCTCCATATCCTTGCCGAATAGATCGGAATGCAGGCGGCCCTGACGAGCCTTCATCCAGTTGACGTTCCCCTTCAGAGTATTGATCTCTCCGTTGTGACAGACATACCGATAGGGGTGGGCCAACGGCCAGGTCGGAAAGGTATTCGTGCTGAAGCGGGAATGCACGAGCGCCAGTGCGCTCACCATCCGTTCATCGGTGAGATCCTGGTAATAGGCGGCCATTTGATGCGGTAGGAGCAGGCCTTTATAGACGATCGTATGGGCAGACAGGCTGGATACGTAGAAATGTTCTCGCCCCTGAATCGCCGACTCGGCAACGGCTTTTTCCACCCGCTTTCGGACCACGTACAGTTTTCGTTCAAACTGAGCCTCGTTGAGCGCATCACGCGCGATGAAAAGTTGCCGCATGAACGGCTCAGTCTTTCGCGCTTGCACGCCGATAGTATCGCTCTTGACCGGCACATCGCGCCACCCCAGCAGCCGTAGGCTTTCCTCGCTGATGATGTCGGCAAACAACTTTTCGCACAGTCGTCGGGACTCTGCATTTGGCGGCAGGAACAACTGCCCGACCCCATATTCGCCGACCTCCGGCAATGACACACCGACATCCCCTGCAACCCGCTTGAAAAAGGTGTGTGGTACCTGCAAAAGAATCCCGGCTCCATCTCCCGTACAGGGATCGGAGCCCTGCGCCCCGCGATGGGTCAGATTCTTCAATACTTGAAGTCCTTTACAGACGATGTCATGGGACTTCTTCCCTTTAATATTGACAACAAAACCGATCCCGCACGAATCTTTCTCGTGTCGTGGATCATAAAGACCTTGCTGACTGGGGAAACCGGGAATATTCATTCTGTCTATCTCATTAAAATATTGAGATTTTCCCTATCGGATGGAGTTACGCGCGAACAAGAAGCCTGGGGCGGATTAACCCCATAGTCTGCAGGCTGGTCCTCAGCCGAATACCACGCTCGAAACTTACTGGATGGGTTATTCCTCTGTCAAGGTGACAATGGGCCTATACCCCTTTCATTTGCTTGACTTTATTTCCCCGGCTGCCATACCATCCGCCGCATGACGCAAGGTCCAGTCATCGCAACCCCGCAGAGCATGTACGACGTGTGGGACGCCTACCGTGGTGAGCTGGACGGGCTGGAAGACCGGGTGCGGAAGAACCTCGACTCCAGTGTTACCCTCGTCAATACGGTGGCTGCCCACATTCTGAGCGGGGGTGGGAAGCGTATCAGGCCGTTACTATTGCTCTTGTCTGCCCGCCTCTGCGGATACCCCGGTACCGAACATTATCAACTCGGAAGCATTGTGGAATATATCCACACGGCCACCCTGTTACACGACGACGTCGTGGACGAGGCCGATCTGCGGAGGGGAAGAAGAACGGCTCGGAAGGTTTGGGGAAACCAGATCAGCATCTTGGTCGGTGATTTTCTTTATACCAAGGCCATGTGCAATGTCGTCGAGTTTCAGAGCCAGGGAATCAACGAAGTGATCGCTGAAGCCTGCAACAAAATGGCCGAAGGCGAAGTCCTTCAGCTGTATTACAACGGTAATCCCGCGATGCCGGAAATCGATTACATTAAGATCGTCGAACACAAAACCGCCGGATTGATCGCCGCCGCCTGCCAGATGGGTGCCATTCTAGCCGACGCCACTGAGACCCAACAGCAGGCGCTGTTCCGTTTTGGCCAATACCTGGGTATCGCGTTCCAGGTTGCCGACGACACTCTGGATTACATCGCGAACGGCGAATCGCTGGGGAAAACGATTGGACAAGACCTTCGGCAAGGCAAAGCCACGTTGCCGCTCCTTCATCTGCTGCAACATTGCTCAGAGCAGGACCGACAAATGATCAAAGATCGAATGGAGACTCGAACGCTCAGCACCGCCGACTTGGAACGCATTTTGTTCCTTATGGGGGAGTTCGGGTCGATCACCTATGCCATGGATCGGGCCAAGGCCTATATCGCGGCCGCCAAGCATGAACTCGATCAGTTCGACGATAGTACGCCACGGCGTGCATTAACGGTCGCTGCTGATTACATTATTACCCGCGACCGGTAAGTGTTTTCCCGCCAACCGCCAGGACGCTGGGCCGTGGACACGGCGCGGCGTAGAGTGAAAGGACCCCGTCCTCTCCTGTAACCATCAAACCGTCGTCGCTGTCACGACAACGCCAAGAGGTTGTTCATGTCACAGATTTTTCCGTTCCAGGGTATGCTGTACGACCAGGCCATTGTGTGCTCCATCAAGGATGTCGTGGCTCCGCCGTACGACATCATCGATGCGGAAGGGCAACAACGGCTTCATGATCGTCATCCTCACAACATCATCCGTATGGAGTTGGGGCTGGACCAGACCGGTGATAGCCCTGCCCATAACCGATACACCCGCGCAGCGGCGACACTCCAAGCTTGGATTGCAGATGGGGTCCTCAAGCGTGACAGGCAACCTGCCGTCTACTATCACACGATTGAGTACAGTCCTCCGTATTTGGCACCTCATGCCCCGAGAAAAGCGTTACGAGGGTTTCTAGCCCTGGCAAAGCTGGAAGCGCTGGACTCCGGACATATCTATCCACACGAGAACACGCGCGCAGCCGCAAAGACCGATCGGCTGAACCTCATCGAGGCCTGTCGCGCAAACTTCAGTCCGATCTGGTCTCTCTACTCCGATCCGGCTGGCGCCATGATCCGACTGCTAGAAACCGAGACCAAAGACAAACCTGCACACTACGACTTTCAAGACGATGCGGGCTGCCGTGAATGCCTGTGGGCCGTGACTGACGAAGCCGTTTTGAAACAAATGACCGATCTCATGCAAAGCAAGCCGCTGTTCATCGCAGACGGTCACCATCGCTATGAAACGGCGTTGAACTATCAAAAGCTGCGCCGACAACAGACAGGCTCTCTGACCGGGCTGCAGCCATATGATTCGGTATTGATGCTGTTGACTCCGCTTGAAGATCCAGGATTGACCGTACTACCGACGCATCGGGTGACAACCACCACTCTCCCATCAGTGGACCAGATCAAGCAAACGCTTGGCAACATGTTCGATTTTCGAGATTTTCCATTTACCCCCTCCACGCAAACTCAGGCCCGCCAACAGTTTCTGACTACGTTGAGGACGGAAGGAACACGCGCTCCGGTATTCGGACTGACTCGGCAGGGGGACGACCAGTACCTCTCGCTCACGCTGAAGCCGGTGTATCGTCCCTCCAGTCGAGCATCGCCTCGGACCAAGCTCGATGTCTCTCTGCTGCAACAACTGATCGTGACGAAGCTCTGCCCGACGCAACAGGAACAAGAAGCCATCCTCTATACGAAAGACGATTACGAAGCACTCGACTGGGTAGATCGAGGAACAGGAACCGGAGCCTTTCTGCTGAATGCCACGAAGGTCAGCGAAGTTCAAGCGGTTGCAGCTGCAGGAGAACGGATGCCGCACAAATCAACCTACTTTTACCCGAAGCCGCTAACAGGGCTGGTGCTCAACGTCATGAACGGGTGAACATCGGCGGCTTGTGACGTGTCACTGCTGGTGTGGAAAGATCCGAGTTTGATGGACTATCCAATGCACGCTGTGCATCCATGACCATTGACCGAGGATTATCGTAATGCATGCAAAGATTCTTATCGTGGACGACGATCCCGACATCGTCCTGATGCTTGAGGACCGGCTTCAAGCTTCCGGGTATGACACCATCACGGCATCGGAGGGGAAGCAGGCACTAGAGCAAATCACTCACGAATCCCCTCAGCTGGTCTTACTGGATCTTACCCTGCCCAAGTTGTCGGGCCTCGATGTGCTTAAGCGCCTTTCCCAGATGAAACCGTCGGAGCCCCTTCCAGTCATTGTGATGACCGCACATGGGTCCATTGAAGCTGCGGTAGACGCGATGAAAGAAGGGGCGTACGACTTTCTGACCAAACCTCTTGATAACGAACATCTCCTGATCGTCATCCGCAAAGCCTTGGAGCGTGACTCGCTTCGACGACAAGTCGCCTATCTACGATCCGAGGTTGACGGCCGTTATGCATCCATCGTCGGGAACAGCGCATCCGTGAGCGCCGTCGTGGAGGCGGCACAGCGAGCCGCCAAGTCTGATGCCAGCGTATTGCTCCTTGGCGAAAGCGGAACCGGGAAAGAACTCTTCGCACGATCGATCCATCAATGGAGTCATCGTTCTTCCATGCCGCTCATCGTGATTAATTGTGTGGCCTTGACGGAGACGCTGCTTGAGAACGAGCTGTTCGGACACGAACGCGGCGCCTTTACCGGAGCAGATCGCCAACAGAAGGGGAAATTGGAGATGGCCGACGGCGGCACCGTCTTCCTCGACGAGATCGGCGATATGTCACTGCCGCTGCAGGCCAAGCTGCTTAGAGTTCTGCAAGACCGTGAATTCCAGCGTGTTGGAGGAACCAAGACAGTTTCGGTCAACATTCGCATCATCGCCGCCACCAACAGAGACCTCAGGCAAGCCGTGAAGGCAGGGCAGTTCCGAGAAGATCTCTACTTTCGGCTGAATGTCGTGACCCTGACGCTCCCACCGCTTCGTGAGCGACAAGGAGACGTCTCGGCCCTTGCACAGTTCTTCCTAGATCGCCACACGAAAGACGCGAAGCGACCCGGCATGACCCTCAGTCCGTCCGCGCTCGAGGCCTTGGCCCGTTATCCGTGGCCGGGGAATATTCGAGAGTTAGACAATGTGATCGCCCGCGCGGTTGTCTTGAGTCCAAAAGATACCATTGAGCCGGATATGTTGGCGCTGATGGCGGATGACGTCGGCCTCCGCCAACGAGATGATACCCCACTGCCCTATCTGGACTTGCCCTATCACGAATCGATGGAGCACCATAGCCGCTATATTATCCATCGTGCGATGGAACGAGCCGATGGTAACCAAACGAAGGCCGCGGACTCGCTCAAGCTCCAGCGCACCTATCTTGCCCGACTGCTCAAACAACAGAAAGACTAGCAAGAACACACAAGCTGGCCGACGTGACCCCGTCTTCAGGCATGTGGTGCATGTGTCTCTAAGGGCTGGCGATCAGCCAGACGAATCAGCCCAGCCCGTGTATCCTTCTCGGCCTGCGTATACCGCTCGGCTGTTCCAATGTCCGACCAGTAGCCCTGTAGATCGTAACCCAGTACCCGTTCTCCTTCCTCAATGGCTGCCACGTAAGGGGCGATGATCGAAGAGGGGACTCCACTCGGCACCTGCCGGAGAAGTCGCGGATGTAAAATGTGAATCCCGGCGAACATCCTGGGAATGGCTGGAGACGGACTCGGGAGACCTTTTCCCGTAATGCGTAGAATCTGATCGTTCGCTCCCACCTCAACGAGCCCCCACTGCGCAGCATCTGAATCTTCTCGCAGCACTAATGTCGCCGCCGCTTGACGCGTGTGATGGAAATCCCAGAGCGCCTCAAGGTCCAATTCAAACAGCGTATCTCCGTTCATGATCAGTACCGGCTCACCTGAAAAATAGGGTTCGGCTTGTTTGATTCCCCCGCCAGTGCCCAGGATAACGGGCTCCTGTGAGTAAATCATCCGAACGCCGAATTTCGAGCCGTCACCCAGGGCCTGTTCAATCATTGGACCCAGGTGATGAAGATTGACGACGATTTGATGAAACCCATGCCGCCTCAAGAGCAGGACGTTCCAAACAATGAGCGGAGTTCCTCCGACCGGCAAGAGGGGTTTAGGAATGGTGTTCGTCAATGGTCTGAGGCGGGTCCCAAGACCCGCAGCAAGAATCATAGCCTTCATGCGATCAATGCTGAGGACTGAGTGCTGAGTCGATGATCCGACGCTCAGTCCTCAGTCCTCTACTGCAATTCCAGCACATAGGGAGTGAGGTACTTTCGGAGTGTATCCAGTTCCGGATATTTCGCTAAATTGCGTTTGACATAGCCCAAGACGCGAGGGATGTCGTCCAGGAATTTTGGGTTGCCCTTCACTCGATCGATATAGACAAACCGGCCAGCTGCCTTCAAATTTCGCTGAATACTCGTTAGATCGAACAGGCGGCGAAACGCCGCTCGATTGGTCCAGACGAAACGGCGTTCCGCCAGTTGATCGAGATAGTAGTCCACCAAATCGTCGATGAGGGTTTCGTCGAGTTGAATGTACGCGTCCCGCAAGAGCGAGGCCAAGTCATAGGTGCCCGGCCCCATCAGGGCATCCTGAAAATCGATGACGCCAAGCCGCAAACCATCGACCATCAAGTTGCGTGAATGATAGTCACGATGCGTGAAGATGCGGGGCTGGTCAGCCAACAGGTTGGCGATGCTTTCGAACTCGCGCCGAATTGCCGTTCTATCCTCGTCTGGCAACGGATGACCAATGCGTGCCTCGATCCCGTACTCCAAGAAATGATCAAACTCCCACATCAGCAATGGCACGTCGAAACTGCGGTGAAACGCCAAACAAGCAGAATCGGCCGGAGTTGTCGCGTTGAATTGCATCTGTACCAACACATTGATGGCTTGTTTGTAGCGTGACTCTAGGCTAGGGGCATCCGCGTGGCTAGCGGCTTCCGCCAACGTCACATCACCGAAATCTTCGAGATAGAGCAACCCGGTTGGTCGATCGTAGTGATGCAGCGCCGGGACTGAAACATGTGCCTTGGCGAGGTGGGCCATGATGTTGATGAAGGGCAGCTCTGAAACTTGATACACCGCGCCGCTGACCGCCTCTTCAGACTGCTTGAACGCCTCTGGTTCGGTCAATTGCATCACGATCACAGAATGCGGTGGTCCACCCGTCACCATGGCACGGTAGTACCGACGGTTCGACGCATCTCCTGCCAACGAAACCAATTCCTTAAAAACCAAGCCAGGAGGAAAGTAGGCCTTGATGGTCTGTGCGACTAGCGCGTGATCGGGCGGAGGCAATGGAGATTTAGGAAGTGCTGGGTTCGCTGTCACCATAGGTGAGGGATTATACCGAGCACCTCGCAACTTGTCACGAATACACCATATTCGTTCGTTGCTACGGCCCCACTTCAGGAATCGAGTTCGCCGGTCTGAAATTCATTGCTCGATGCATGGCAAGAACACCGAGTATGGCTCCAATCGTATCAGCCACCCAATCAAGCACATGCGAATATCGAAATGGAACAAACGACTGATGAAATTCGTCGGTCACCCCATAGAACGACGCCACCACAATAGCCAATGGAATCGACCACCGCTTCCACGAGACATGCAGTGTCCCTTGGAAGGCCCGAACGCACAACGCGCCGAATACCGCATACTCCACCGCATGCAAGGCCTTGTCGCTGAGACGGCTGACAATCGGCAGATGCTCTTCCGGGTGAGACAACGAGGACAAATAAAAAATGACGCCGGCATAGGCACACACAGGCCCCCAGTATCGCAAAAACATCAGCATTTAATTCCTCCTAGAGGATCAGTCCAACAACACGCGACAGATTCAGCATGCAGATTGCCTGCCCGCCAACCCTATGACATACTTTAACAATGAGGAGAAATCACTGCCAATGAAGCATGTCCACGTATGTTTTTTCTGGCACATGCACCAGCCTTACTACACTGATCCACTGGCGGGCTCGGCCAGCATGCCCTGGGTGCGCCTGCATGCGACCAAGGCTTACTATGATATGGCCTACCTCCTGGACCAGTTCTCAGAGATGCACGCAACGTTCAATTTCACCCCATCGCTCCTCTTGCAGTTGCAGGAAATCGGCGACCGCAAGGTGCTCGACCTTTTTCTCGAACATGCCCAGCGGCCGGCGGCCAACCTACGCCTTGAGGAAAAGGCTTTTCTGGTTCGTCATTTCTTTTCCGCCAATTGGGCAACGATGGTTCGACCCTTCCCACGATACCATGAATTGCTGGTGAAACGAGGACTGGACATACATGGACACGATCTGCGCCGCATCGCCTGTCAATTTTCCACTCAGGAGCTGTTGGACCTACAAGTCTGGCACAATCTCGCTTGGTTCGGATATGGCACCCTCCGACAATATCCCCGACTGGCCACCCTGCGCCAGAAAAATCGTGGCTTCACTGAAGAGGAAAAACATGAAATTTTGTCGATTCAACGCCTCGCCGTACAAGAAATTGTTCCCATGTATCGGCGGCTCATGGATCGCGGACAGATCGAGCTGACGACGACCCCTTTTTTTCATCCTATCCTGCCGTTGGTTATCGACACGGATATCAGCCGGCGCGCGAGACCGGATCTCCCATTGCCGACTCGCTTTCGAGCGCGCGAAGATGCGGAATCGCAGCTTCGGCTGGCGGTGGAGTTTCATCACGCGACATTCGGTCGTCTCCCGATAGGTCTGTGGCCTTCTGAAGGATCGGTTTGTCCGGAAATGCTTCCGCTCGTCCATCAGACCGGCCTTCGCTGGCTGGCGACCGATGAAGGCATCCTTGCCCGGTCTCTGACGATGTGTAACCGACCATGGCACCGGCAGTCCGCGCTGTATCAGCCCTACCACATCGGTGATGCCGAACAGCCTCTCACGATACTCTTTCGTGATCGTGAAATCTCCGATGCCTTTGGGTTTGTCTATCATAAGACGACGCCAGAATCCGCCGCTGAAGATGTCACTCGACGGTTGCGGGACATCGCACATGCTACGCCGCAAGATCGAATCGTTGTCCCCATCATATTGGATGGTGAAAACCCGTGGGAGCACTACCATGACGGAGGTGAACGATTTCTTTCTCTCCTCTACCAAGGATTCACCAACCATGACCTGGATCATAACGGACTGATAACGGTCCAAGCTTCCACGATTTCCGATGCTATCACCTCTGTGCCACCCACCCAACAGCTCCCCTGCCTGTATTCAGGCTCTTGGATCAATTCTGACTACAAAATCTGGATCGGGCACCATGAAGACAATCGTGGATGGGGCCTGCTGAGCCACACGCGGTCAAAACTCATGGAGCTTGCGCCGAATCTTCCGCCCGATCGTGCTTATGTAGCGTGGCAAGAACTGTATGCTGCCGAAGGCAGTGATTGGTTTTGGTGGTACGGCGACGATTTCGACACCGACTTCAAACCGGAATTCGACCGGCTCTTCAGAACGCATCTCCGCAATGTGTGGACACAGATGGGCCACCCTCCTCCTGATCAACTGAACCGCCCGATCTGCAACATGGGAATCGGCTCCGAATCGGACCTCGTCCACCAACCAGTTCGATTACTCACGCCCACCATCGACGGACTGGTGACCGACTTTTTCGAGTGGCGCGGGGCGGGCATCATCAATACTCAGCCTCCGCTCGGAGCTATGTGGAAAACCGATCAGTTGTTTACGGCGATCCGATTCGGCTGGAACCTGGATCAGCTTGTGATCAGATTCGATCCCGACGAGATGATATCCAAGAAACAGGGCCTCGGGGTGGACATTACCGTGCAAAGCCCGCAGTCCACATTTCGCCTCACCTTTCCTCTTGCTTTTCAGGGACCAGGAGAGTTTCTGCTGTCTCGCCAATCTTCACCGGAGACGTGGGAAGAGATCGGCCTCCATCGGACGCTGATCTCTCGTACCATTACCGAACTGAGCCTCCTCTGGAAAGAGATCCGTGTTGAGCCGGGGCAGACCCTACAGATGTCGATCGTCGTGCGAGACCATGGTTTGGAAGTGGCCCGCTATCCCAGTCCCCTGCCGGCCGTCCTGACAGTACCCGGACCGGAATTTGAGGCAGAGTTTTGGAGAGTGTGATGAGCGCTTAAGGCGGGCTGCCCAACGATTCATTGTCTACATTCAGGTGCCGATACATTTCACAATCAACATGAAACATTCCGAGGGAGCCCATGCCGGATTTAAGACGTGACCCTATAGTCGGTCGCTGGGTGATCATTTCCACCGAACGGAACGGCCGGCCGCATGACTTTATCAAGCCGGAACCGGCTCGACCGGTTTCCACGACCCTCTGTCCCTTGTGCCCTGGGCAGGAACGGCTCACGCCGAATGAAATCATGGCCTATCGCCCCCAGCCAGGCGATCCCAACTCTCCAAACTGGAGTGTCCGCGTCATCCCGAACAAGTTTCCCGCCTTACAAGTTGAAGGAGACATGGGCCGCGAGGGAATCGGCCTCTATGATCGCATGAACGGCGTGGGAGCGCACGAAGTCATCATTGAAACGCCCAACCACGTCGACAGTCTCGCCGACCTGCCACCCAAGAACATTGAAGCTCTCTTATGGGCCTATCGCGACCGCATGCTCGACCTCAGAAAAGACGCTCGACTTCGCTACATCCTCATTTTTAAGAATACCGGTGCCTCAGCTGGAGCCACGTTGGCGCATAGCCACTCCCAACTCATCGCCTTGCCGATCGTCCCAACCAGCGTGCAAGATGAGCTCGAGGGATGCCGCAATCACTACCAGCAGAAGGAGCGCTGCATCTACTGCGACATCCTCCGACAGGATCTCGCAGCTGGTGATCGGGTCATCGCGGAAAATCCTGAGTTCTTGTGCGTGACACCCTTTGCGCCGCGCTTCCCGTTCGAAATGTGGATTCTCCCCAAGCGCCATGCAGCCTATTTCGAAGATAATCAAAAGTCGCAATTCGAATTCCTCGCTCCCATCCTTTCGGAATCACTCCGTCGCATGGACAAGGTGCTGACCCACCCCCCCTATAGCTTCATCCTCCATAGTTCGCCGCTTCATGAAAAGACCGGCGAGTACTATCACTGGCACCTAGAGATCATCCCCAAGCTCACCCAAGTAGCGGGCTTCGAGTGGGGCACGGGCTTCTACATCAATCCGGTATCACCGGAAGAAGCCGCGAAGTTCCTCCGCGAGGTGGAGCTCTAGATGCCGGTCCGCTTTCGCATCGAAGACGCCTTGCTTGCAGGAACACTTCGCAAGATTGAGCAACTGGTTCGTCGCAATGCTGGAAGAACCTGGCTCGTGGGCGGCTGTGTCCGCGACCTCATGCTCGGTCGACAACCCCGCGATCTGGATATTGAAGTCGCCGGTCTTCCGCCAGGGCAACTCCATGCTCTGCTGTCGGAACAGTTCTCCGTCCACTTCGTTGGGAAGGCCTTCGCCGTATTCAAGCTACAAGGTCTGCCGATCGACATTTCCATCCCTTCCCGCATCCGCAACGATACTGCCACCTCGATCCCTAGTCTGATCCGACAGGCGGATCCAGGCATGTCGATCGACGAAGCCCTCGCCCGACGGGACTTCAGCATCAATGCCATGGCTTGGGATCCGGACACGCGAGAGCTTCGCGACCCCTTCAATGGCCGTGGTGACCTCAATGCACGCATCTTACGACACGTGTCGCCACAGTTTGCCGAAGATCCGCTGCGTGTCCTGCGCGGGATGCAGTTGTCCGCACGCTTTGAATTAACCGCCGCGCCGGAAACCATGGCTTTGTGTCGAACCCTGTCCCAAGAAGGTCAACCCCGTGAACGTCTTTGGGAGGAGTGGAAAAAACTTTTACTCCAAGGCTGCAGGCCTTCTGTGGGGTTACACTTCTTGCGCGACTGTGGGTGGCTGCGCTTCTACCCGGAGCTCGCAGCCATTCAGGGCTGTCCACAAGATCCCGTTTGGCACCCCGAAGGCGATGTCTGGATCCATACACTCCACTGTTTGGACTGGTTCGCGACTGAGCGAACCAGTCAGGATCAAGACGATTTGATCGTTGGACTGGGTGTGCTCTGTCATGACTTCGGCAAACCAGCCACCACGAGAGAGGATGACGGGCGCATCACCTCCCGCGGGCATGAGCCCGCAGGCGAGGACCCGACGAGATGCTTTCTTGAACGACTGACCAACCAGCAAGATATCACGGACGAGGTGATGCCCTTAGTCCTGTGCCATCTCCGCCCCTGCGCACTCTATGATGCACAAGCGACGGACAGCGCCGTCCGTCGACTCGCAAGACAGGTCCAACGGCTCGATCGTTTGGTACGCGTGGCGAGGGCCGACCATGCAGGCCGCCCACCTAAACCCTTTGATGGATTCCCCGCCGGCGAATGGTTACTGAACCGAGCGAGGCAGCTGGAGGTTGAGGCCCAGGCCCCAGTTCCACTTCTAATGGGACGGCACTTGTTGGAATTGGGAGTTCAGCCTGGTCCTGAGATGGGCCGACTGCTTGATGAGTGCTACGAGGCCCAACTTGATGGAGAATTTACCACGGTGGAGGAAGGCCTTATATACGCAAAAAGCAAGTTGTCCGCTCTCTGCTAACCAGCTCTTCCGCCCTCGAAATGTGATGCTCTCCCTTTGCAATCACCCCTTGCCCTTAGATCTTCGTGTCGCTTATCATCTTCCCATGCAGGTGCACCTCAATCATCCTGTGCGCTCGATCGAAGTCAAAGGGCCGAAGCGCGTCAAAGATCTACTCCGAGAATTAAATCTCGTCGTCGAAGCGCACTTGGTCATTCGTGGAGACGAGTTGGTGACGGAAGATGAGATGCTGTCCGACCAGGATCAAGTCGAAATCAGACCGGTCATTTCGGGCGGATAGTCCGGGATTACCGAATAGACATCACCAGCGTACTATTATCAACGCGAATCGCCTTAACCTGGGGAGGCAGCTGGAATCTGTCGCGATTCTGTGGGGATTCGAATAATCGCTGTACGACAAGCTCCAGTGTCGAGGACGGAATTGGAAGTGAGCCCAGCCTCCCGGCGGTAGGGATCAATCGGACATAGCCCTCTCGGGTTTCAATCGTTCCATCCAGTTGCAACGAAATGTCCTTCCCGTACAACACAAAGAGCGCATAGGCTCTGAGTTCATTTCCCATGAGGTTCACACGCACGTCCTTCAGTGCGGACTGCACCTCTTGCACCGTCGGTTCATGCCCTGCCGGGAATGGGATGCCGGCCTGCTGGGATTGATGCGCAGAAACAATGGCCAAATTCTCTCGCATCCACTGATTGAGCTCCGATTCATCGAGCGTCAGAGTATGGGGCATTCTGGCCTGCATCGCCAGGTGCAAGTGAGCCATTTTGTCAGTCAGTCGTTGTACAGCCTGGGGATCAGCCTGTATCGGCACTGGCGGCGTTTGCTGAAGGATTAATAGCAGGACACCCAGGGTGGTCGCGAGAGAGAGCCATGGGAGAACTCGAAACGCTCTGGTCAGAAATCCACGTCTGTTCGTCTCGGTCTCGTCAGGAATGGGAGCGCTCACTGTCTCGGGAGCAGACTTCGTCGACAGTTTGAACTTCGCAAAGATGATCCCGCAACGATGGCACTCCGGTCCATCTTCCTGGTCGAAACCACACTTTGGGCAAACCACAATGCTCTCGCGACGGGCTAACGGATCCTGGATTCGCATAGAGAGCACTGTAGGCCAGAAGGGTTTGCCGTGCAAAGAATTCCAAGAAAAGGCCCGGCCAATCCGCAAGCAGAGTGATCGGGAAGGCAGCACTCAATAGAATCGTTCCGCCCGCTTACTCGAAGTGTCACGAGGGGAAAATCTTTCGCACTTTCACGAGACACATTACGTCACCCACTGATTGCTAAACCTCCGCTTTTCATCTTGCAATTGCAGCAACAACGACACAGACCTGGTTCACAAGATCAGGCAGGATGAACAATTACGCACCATGCCGTAGGAGCCAGCCTACGCCCGGGCGACCATCACGATTCTGATGTTCACACAGTATTTTCCATGATTTTGCATGTTCTGGTAGGGGAATCTATGCTCGACATTCCTTGACCGCCATGGGTACAAGCCTTGCTTTGGCCCGCCTTCAGCAGCTTGTCTCACCATTATTGAGCCACGACACCATGCGAGTCTGCGGGAATTCCTCAGGCGATAGCCACGTCCTCCGCGATTTGCCGTCAAGATTCGCTCTGTCACTTCTTTTCATTGTAGCGTTCCAGCCAGCGCTCACGTTCAGCGCTTCACCTCCCTCCCCGTCCCTGGGAGTAAGCCCCACAAGTCTTTCTTTTGTCGGCTCGGCGGGTGGAACGAATCCGGCTAGTAAAGCCGTCAGTATTTCGAATATCGGCAGGGGAACTCTGTCCTGGACCGCGCATGACAAGGCAAGCTGGCTTACGCTACGTCCCACGTCCGGTAGGAACAATGGCACGATCACTGTTTCCGCGAATCTCGGCGGGTTGGAAGCTGGAACCTATAACACCGTCGTAACCATTCAGGTCTCCGGGGCTCCGTCTCAGACGAAGACCATCCCTGTGAGGCTAACCGTCTCAAAGTCCAAGGCTCCGACCGTTCAAGTCAGCCCCACCAGTCTTGGATTCTCAGCCGCGCTAGGAGGCCCGAATCCGGCCAGTAAGACTATCAAGATCTCGAATACCAGTAGTCGGACCTTGTCATGGACGGTGAAAGATAATGCGGGATGGTTAACGATTAGCCCCACATCCGGTACGAACAGTGGCATAGTTAGAGTTTCGGCAAACATCCGTGGGTTGGCGGCAGGCACCTATTCTGCGACGCTCACGATTACAACCAAGGGGAACACCAATCCGCGAACCCTTCCTGTGAAACTCACCGTCTCCCGAGCTACAACCCAAACGGCCACGCTCACCTGGGCACCCAATAAAGAACGAGATCTTGCGGGGTACAAGATCTATCGGGCAACAGCATCGGGGACTTACGGTGCGCCGATTGCGACTGTGCCTAAGACTGCCACGAGCTACATCGTCAAAGGCCTGGAGAATCGCACGACGTATTTCTTTGTCATCACCGCGTACGATGTGGCGGGGAACGAAAGTGCCTACTCAAATGAGGTAAGCAAAAGCATTTTCTAGCATGCCTCACGCGGTTAATCTTGAATTGGATACCCCGAGAACTCCTGACGGTTTCGAGTATCTCGCTTGGCCACTCTGCTCAAAAACTGCATACTCAAAGCCTTCAAGTCCTTCCGGAAGCACCACTCCAATCAATGGACAAATCTTGACCGAGTCGTACGATTATGTGATTGCGTCCCTAGCACCCTATAGCCAAGATCACGGTTGGCATTCCATTCAAATTCCTTATGATTCCGCAGACTTTCGCACGAATTTCTCAGCATCCTGACATCGGCACAAGCTTTGCCGGTAGCCTTCCATACGAACCACATAAACTAGGAGTTCGACATGGAGCTATCGAGATGGAAAATCAGGCCTTACCATTTGGTTCAGATCTTTTTTTTTCTGCTCGTTACCACGGCGTGCGCGTCGTCCGACTCCTCCTCAAGCGCTGAAACGGACACAGTTTCCACTGCAACTGCCACGCTTTCGTGGGATCCAAGTGCTGGACTGGATGTTGCCGGATACAAGATCTATCAAGCAACAGCATCAGGTGCGTATGGAGCGCCGATTGCGGCCATACCCATAGATGTTACGAGTTACGAGGTTACTGGCCTGGAATCTGGCGCCACATATTTCTTCGTCGTCACTGCATACAATTCGGATGGGACCGAAAGTCCCTTCTCCAACGAAGCAAGTACGAGCATCCTCTAACTGAGTGACTAACTGACCGCTGCCGCATCTCGAATCCGCACTTCCCCAGTGTTCCTCACTTGACCCCCTCTCTCCGGGAACTGTATAACAGCTGCTTCCGGTCAGTGCTGAGAGGCAGTGCAGGCTTGAGCCGATCACCAAGTTCGTCCTCCGGCTCGGAATCCAGCACTCAAATCTCAGTTTTTCTTCAGTATGCGCCCGTAGCTCAATGGATAGAGCATCTGACTACGGATCAGAAGGTTACAGGTTCAAGTCCTGTCGGGCGCACCAAACCAAGCTTGCTCGTGCCGCCGCCTTTTCATAGCCTTCTCGAATTGACGGCGGTGGCTCCAGTGGTTTGTTTCCCGTTCCCTCGCTAACGGCTCTGGGCGTATCACAGTCAGTCCTGTCAGGCACAACACTAAATCAACAGGTTGTCTCTCTTCCTCGAGTCCCCCTCTCCTGACTGGTCACGGTTCCGCCTAGACTTCCACGGTTACAGCATCCTGAAGGTGCCCCGGTGGACTCTGCCGATTGATCTCTCACGGGTTCTTTGCTACGTTCGCGTCTACTCAAAAAAGCCTTGTAAAATTTCCATTCGCAATCACCCACTTGATGGCTACTCGGGGGGAGAAACAATGCGCCTCACAACCTTTGTCTTCATTTTTGCGGCCACGCTTTTTCCCTACACAGCTCTTGCCCAGCAGAATTGCCTTGCTGACGGTGCCACGGTGAAACAAGCTTGCAAAGAAGCGTTCGGCTGGGAATTCAATGACGCGGGTGAAGTCGAAAAATCAGGTCTTGAGGTACTCGCGCAGTGTGATCAGTGCGCCGGCGCCGCTACCAGTCTTTGCACCTTGAGCAAGCCTCCCGGGAGCTTCAGCGTCTTACCCCAATGCAAAATTCGCACAACTCCAGGAGGCTGCGCCTTTCAACAATTGGCGTGCATTTCACTATGCAAATCCCACACTCCTGGCAACAGCGCCACCGGCACCCCTGCGAAGCCCGGCCTCATTGAGGACGTTGAGAAGGTGGACGCGTGTGTAACCGGTTGCACTGCTGCTGACTCCTGCCAGGTTGTCAGCACCCCAAACAAACTCCCACTCAAACCCAACGTGTTCAACCCGCATGGCTCCCATACATCGTGCATCGAGGCCGGCGATCACGCCCATAGCGTCCGGGTAGCTGCAGGCGAAGCTTCGAGCGAGTCGCAGATCAAGAGGCAGCACTCGAGACTGAAATGCTTCAAGTTCTTTGGGCCTGAGAAATTGGGAGGCAAGTTTGGGAGGGCCACCCAATAAAGCCGCACATCTCCATTCCTCCAGGGGGATTCCCCGAGCCGGGCAATGGATTCCAAAAACTTGACCGGCCTGCGGACTCCCTTTGGATTCGCCGGTGGACCATCTCCGCTCGATGTCGCCCCAGCTGCCACGATTTGACGCAATAGAACCGCAGTCCCGCACCACACCGTTTGATGGCGAGAACTGGCTCTTCGAGATCAAGTACGACGGCTTCCCGATCTGTCGTATTTTGTTACCGGCATCAAACAAAGCTTTCTCTATCGACACTGACAGTGAAGTTTTAGGCATTGCCACTTCGAACCCAAATCACTTTGGGCGGGTGACCAAAGAAAAAACTACGCTGATTGGAATCAGCGTTCTTTGTCACGATGGCAAAGCCTCTCACATGCAGGCCGGGCGGGCGAACCATTTTTCAATGGCTGCCTGCTCCATTGAAGATCCTATACATCCCTGGATGTCCATGGAGTCGTGATACTGACCCTGGGCACCATCATCCTGTAGCGGCCTTCCCCCCAAACGCATGATCAATGAGCTCGTCACCGACTGTCCCGCTTTCATGCCGAAATCCTCACAACAGAAGTTGCATAAGCCTCCGCTACGCCGTAAGGTAACAGGTAAGGTATCGCGACATGAAAGATACTTCAGACCGGATCGCTTCCCGGATCGCACAGCATATCGAGTCGGGAGGAAAACAAGAGGCCGAAAACCGATATCGAGATGATGTCCGCACGTCGGCCGGAAAACTGCTCACGGTCCAGGACGAAGAACGGCGCCGGATTTCGCGCGATCTTCACGACGACGTGAACCAGCGCCTTGGGGCAATCGGCCTGCAACTCGACGCCCTGAGCCGAAACCTACCGGATTCTCCGATTGTGATCCGTCGACGAATCCGCGCCATCCGACGCCATGTCAGCGAACTATCTGACGACGTCCGCGGGCTTGCCTATCGGTTCCATCAAACCACTGTGGAAGACCTTGGGCTCGTCGCGGCACTTCAACGTTACCTCAACGACTTCGTGAAGCGCACCGGCATCAGTGCCCGATTCACAAAGCCTCGATCGGCTGATCCCATTCCCTTGCGATTGGCCACATGCTTGTATCGAATCGCACAGGAAGGTTTGGGGAATGTCGGACTTCATGCCAACGCGTCACAGGTATCTCTTGCGCTCATCGTTTCACCCGACGAGATTTCATTGACCGTGTGTGACGATGGAATTGGGATGGACCTCGAAGAGGTCAAGCGGAGAAAAGAAGGGCTCGGGATGTTGAGCATGGAGGAGCGGGCGAAGCTGTTGAATGGGACGATATCCTGGCTTTCTTCACCTGGAAAGGGAACGACGGTGTTCGCACGCTTTGATCCGGAAACTGAATCGCGATGAGCAAGCCATCAATCCTTCTCGCAGACGATCATACCCTGTTTGTGGAGGCCCTGCATAATGTGCTGGAGCCGGAATTCACCTTGGTGGGTGAGGTGGGAGATGGCCGCGCGCTCCTGGAGGTGGCACCTCGTCTCTTGCCTGATGTCATCTTGCTGGATCTGTCGATGCCGCTCCTAAACGGCATCGATGCAGCCTACCAACTCAAGCGCCTCGCACCCGACACGAAATTGTTGTTTTTAAGCATGCATGGGGATGCGACCTATGTCACCGAGGCCTTCCGAGCCGGCGCGGCCGGCTATGTGCTGAAGCGTTCGACTGCGACGGAACTTCTGCAAGCCATTCGTGCCGTGTTACGGGGACAATTGTACCTATCTCCGATGCTGGCCAAAGACATGCTGGATCCACTCTTACACAGCAAGCGATCTATGGCAGCGCCACAAAAGCAGCTTACCATGCGCCAGCGAGAAGTTCTGCAACTGGTCGCAGAGGGGCGATCACTCAAAGAAATCGCCTCGATTCTCTGCGTGTCGGTCAAGACCGTGGAGTTTCATAAGACACGCATCGTCAAACAGCTGGGGCTTTCTACGACAGCCGATCTTACCAAGTACGCGGTCACGCACGGCTTGGTCCTCGTATAATCTTCCGTCAATCTGACCGTGCCTTCTGCTGACCAGTCATCGTACCGCCCATAATCCTTTTCCACGACCAACGGCCTTCCACTCCCCGGCACTCCAGGGAATGATGTCATGGTAACTAGGGCCCTCCCTAGTGTAGTGATACATAAATAGCTTTACATATTATACAGTACGTGTATACTCCTCTCCAGAGGAGGACCGGACCATGCGTATCGCCCCTTCCATTCAGCTGACTGAACCCGAACGCCAGCAACTGGAGCAGTGGGCCCGC
>JBGTNJ010000011.1:0-58932 GCA_041743145.1 Nitrospira sp.
TCTCGGCGGGTGGATTTGCGATACTGTGCGAACGTCACCTCGGCAAATGTCTGTTGCGCCATGGGCGTGCCTCCTCATCAGCCAGTGTGGCGTTCCCTCTAGCACATCCCGAGCGAAGAATAAATCAGACCTTCCCTAGCACATCATCGGGCAAAATCAGCTTTTCGCCTCCAGACAAACCGGAAATAACGTTTACCCGGCCATCGGCCAAGGCTCTGCCGAGCCGAATAAAACGGCGGTTGAACTGTTTATTCTCCCATACCCAAACCACATCTAATTGGCCGACCTGCCGAATATACGCCTGTGGAATCGACAATATCCGTTCCTCGCCTTGGTGAATGCGGATGCGGGCAAACAGACCCGGCACCATACCAGGCCGGTGTTCAATTCGTGTTTTAATCAGCACACTGCGAGCGCCGGGGGTTGCAGACGGTACAATTTCTGTAATGGTCGCCGGCACCGCCGTATTGAGGGCGTCGATACGGGCTTCCAGCGTTTGGCCAATACTCAAACCCACCGCAACCGATTCGCGGACATACGCTTCTATACGCAACGATTGGGGGTCATACACCGCCAGCAATTTCATGCCCGGCGACACCACATCGCCGGGTTCTACAAAACGGTCGATCACGCGTGCGACAGAGCCGGCTTTGATCTGGCTGTAATCCTGAATATGCCTGGCTTCATTGACCAACTGTTGCGCAGCCGCATACTGAGATTTTAGGCTTTGGTAGTCGGCGTCCGCCTGTTCAAGCGCCGCCAGTGTTGCGCTTTCCTTGCTGTACAAGTTCCGGATGCGCTCATGGTGCAATTGTGCGTTCATTAAGCGGGCGTTAATCGCATTCAGATTTTCATTGGCCTGGGCGCTTCTGGCCTGCAACGTCTCTGCGTCAAGCGTGATGAGCAGTTGTCCTGGTTTAATGAGTTCTCCCGACTTGACATAAATGGCTTTAACACGCGACTGAATTTGTGCGGCAACATCGGTAGCTTGTTTGGACTGAATGCTGCCGGTTGCTTCTTCAAAAAGCGGTATTTGTTCCAGAGCGACCGTTATCGTAGAGCTGGCATTCTGTTCGGATACCGCGTTGATACCGGGGGCAATTTTGTGTTCAAACGTCCCGGCCATCCACAGGATCATTCCCAGCAGGATGAGCAGCGTAAGCAGTGACAACACCAAAGTTTTCATATTATCCGACAAGCTCATCGGGGTTTTTCGCGGCGCTTCGCGCGTAAACCAAATAGTACGCTGTGGGGATCACAAAAAGAGTAAACAGCGTCGAGGCCAAAATCCCAAAAATGATGGCAATGGCCAAACCGCTGAAAACCGGGTCGAGTACGATAACGATATTACCGAGCAGCGTCGTGCCCGCGGTTAGCAGAATCGGGCGCATTCTTATGCTGCCAGCTTGCAGCAAGGCCTCGCGCAAGGCCAGGCCTTCATTTTTAGCCTGAGTGATAAATTCAACCAGAATCAGCGAGTTTCTGACGACAATGCCTGCCAGTGCAATCATGCCGATCATGGCGGTGGCGGTGAATAACACGGGATCGGGGCTGCCGCCGATAATGCGCTCGCCGAACTGGTTCAATATCCAGAATCCGGGCATGATACCAATCGCGGTTAGCGGGATTGAAGACATAATCAGCAGCGACAGAGTGGTCGAGTCCGTTTGTAAGCGCAGTACAAAAAAGATGCCGACCAGCGCGAAAGCAAAGGCCAGCCCCATATCGCGAAATACTTCCATCGTGATTTTCCATTCGCCTTCGCCACCCCAATCCAATGTTACGCCGTGAGGGAGTGTCCATGGAATGCCGCTACCGGAATTCAGAAAGCTGCGGCTATCCCAGTCGGGGGCTGAATATACTGAGCCGTTAAGATCGGCACTGACATCCGCAATAACTTCCGCCGGGGTACGGCCCTCCAGCTCGGCCATAACATAAACCACCGGCTTCAGGTCTTTATGATAAATGGAGAGATCGGCATCCGACTCAACAAAGTCGCCCAATTCGGCCAGTAACATCAGCGCCGGTGCCGACGTCATGCCAGGCATCCTCCCCTTTATGGGCAGGCTTAATTGCTGTTGGCTGCTACGGTCTTGCTCGGCCAAGCGCAAGCGGATCGGAATGGGCTGGATTTCGCGTTCCAAGTTTAAATAACCGGCAATCTGCCCTCGATTGGCAAGGCTTAATGTTTGGGCAATGGCTTCAGTCGAAATACCCGCCAGCGCGGCCTTTTCTTTATCGACAGCAAAGCGCCAGCGGCTTTGCGTGCCTTCCACGCTGGTATCTATATCTACGACAAAGGCTTCTTTTGCCAGCCGTTCCATCACCAAAGTGGCGGCTTGGCGCTGCGCGGCGTAATCGGTGAGAGTATCGCCATAGATTTCGGCAACCAGCGTGCTGATGACCGGAGGACCGGGTGGCACTTCAACGACTTTGATGGAAATGCCATCGGAATTTAACGGTGCCAGCAGCGCACGAAGCCGCAGTAACACCTGATGCGATTGATGTTCGCGTTGTGCTTTGGGCACCAGCGTGAGGCGAATATCAGCCAGATGGGGGGCGATACGGTAGTCGTACTGCCGCACCAGGCCATTAAAATCGATGGGTGACGGTGCGCCAATATACGTGGCTATAGCCTGAATTTCTGGCAGGCGAGCTGCCAGCGTAGCGGTTTTCCGGGTAATGGCCGCCGTGTGTTCCAGGGTGCTGGATTCCGGCATATCAATGACAATCTGCATTTCGTCTTTATTGTCGTACGGTAGCAGTTTCAATGGCACCAGGCGCAATACCGGCAACAGCGCTGTGACCACGAACAACGCCAGCATTACGATGATGAGCCACCAGGCCGCTTTTCGATTGGCAATACAAGGAGCCACCAGGCGCTCGTATAAACCGGGTGTTGAGGCGGTGGTTATTGTCGTCGCTTCAATGTCTGTTTTGAGTGCCTTGCTGGCAAGCCAGGGTGTGACGGTAAAAGCCACCGTCGTCGATAGCATAACGGCAACCGGCACGTTAAATGCCATGGGCGCCATGTAAGGCCCCATCATGCCGGTAATAAAAGCCAGCGGTATAAAGGCGAGAATGATGGTCAAAGTAGACATCAATAACGCCGGACGGATCTCTGCCATTGCAGCAATGATACGTTCCTGCGTAGTGCCGATGCCCAGACGCAGATAGCGTTCGATATTGTCGATACCGGTGATCGGATCATCCACCAGCAAGCCCAGCGCCAGAATCAGCGCAAACAGCGTGACGCGGTTGATGGTATATCCGAAAAACATATCCAGCGCCAAAGCAGCGCCATAACAGATGGGGATGGCCAAGCCCACCGCCAGCGCCGGCCGCCAGCCGAGAAAAATGCCGATAAATAAAACCACCGTAATGATGGCAAAACCTAAGCTGCTGGTTAAGTTGTTTACTTTTTCGTCGGCGGTTTGGCCATAATCTCGTAAAACTTCCAGATGTATTTCCGGCGGTAATAATTCCTGCTTTAACGTCTCCAAGCGGTGATGTACATTTTCGGCAACCGCTACAGCGTTAGTGCCACGCTTTTTGGCAACCGCCACGGTAACCATCGGATAGTCATCGTTATATTGGCTCGCCAGCGGGTGGCCTGCGGCAAAACGCAGCCAACTGTAATTATCCACCTCTTCAGGGCCATCGCTAACTTCGGAAATATCCTGTAGATAAACCGGCAGCCCATCCACCAGATTGACCACTAGTGTTTTTAATTGCGCGGTGGAGGTAATGAATTCGCCCGCTTCCAGTTGTATGGATTGGTTATCCATTGCCATGATGCCGGCTTTGTGTAGTTGATTAGCCGTTCGGATCGCTTGCAAGACTTCCAGCGCCGTGGTTTGCCTTGCCGCCATGCTTTGCGCATTCAACAGCACTTTCATTGTCCGTGTTCGCCCGCCGACAACGCCAACTTGGCTGGTATCGCTGATTTGTTGCAAATTTATGCTGATTTGGTCAGCAAACCGGCGCAATTCAATATCGCTGTAGCGTTCAGGCTGACTACTCCACAACCCTACCGTCACAATCGGCACATCATCCACTTCAATAGGAAAAACTTGCCACTGCGATACCACGGCAGGAATTTTGTCCTGATTGGAATAGAGTTTGCTGTAGACATCCAGCAAGGCATCTTCACGATCTTGACCGACAAAAAAGCGCAAGGTGACAATGGTGCGGCCATTAAGCGTTCGAGAATACACATGCTCTATGCCAGATATTTGGTTGAGCAATTTTTCCAATGGTCGGGTTACCTGATTTTCGACTTGTTTTGCCGAGAGCCCCGGTGCCGATACCAGCACATTGGCCATGGGCACCACAATCTGTGGCTCCTCTTCTCTTGGGGTAAACACTAAGGCGATAGCGCCTAATGCCAGAGAGAAGACAAAAAAGGAAATCGGCAATCCGCCCTTGAGCGAATACCTCACTAAGCGGTCAAAGAGATTTGTCTCGGATAATGGAGGCAAGGCAATCAATGTTTTAGTAATTCGTTATTTAATAAATGGGTGGTTTCAAGCTTTAAGCGCAACGGGTGGATGATGAGGCAATTGCGCATAGACATCGAGCGGCGCGGACAAAAATTCAGACATTTTCATGGGCGCGCGTTCAGCCGATGGGCAATGGCGTTCAAGTCGCGCTGCGTATACCGCGACAAGTCCGTACCCTTGGGCAAGTATTAGCGCAGCAAACCATTTCGGGGGCTGTAGTTCCTATTCGACCTCCTGCATGCCGTGCAGTAACCCTTTCGCCCCTGCGAGTGTCAAGCCGAGTTCCTCCGGCCGTAGCAGACCGCGCTCCAGACGCGCGATGTCCTCGACCTGGAGAGCATAAGGAAGTGTTGAGTTTCACGCCGCAGCTCTCCTTGCACGTAGTAGGGGTCGTGATCGAAACAGACCTTTCGAGTCACAATCATGCTCCGCATGGCCTGCTCGCTGTCGAATGCGCCTTCGAGATTAAGGGGAATCGTCATGACTACCTCACCTCCGCTTGCCCTCCTTAACAGCGCACTTTCACACGTATACGGTTATTCTTGCACCCCAAGCTTACGCAACAGTGCCATCATCGGGCACCAGCCTGTAAAGGCCGATTGGACGAGATTCAGCGCCACAAAGGCCGCGAAATAATTCCAATACGGATGGACCATCGCACCTAGAATAACGGCGGTGAGCACAAATATCCCGGCAATCAATCGTAACCGTTCGTTGAGTCTCATAGCGTCCTCCTGTTCTCCTTGGTCGTGTGAGGCAGAGACTGAGGAAAGGATTCGGGCTAAAAAGGCCCGTTACCCAGCGACTTCTCGCTTCCTTGGTCTCATCCGCTAGGCCCCGCCATACCAACTGCCAGGGAATGATGGATCATTTCGCCAAGAATGAGAGCAGCGATGAGCGACGCCGTAGATATGGGGCTCTTTGCATGCCGCCTATTCGTCGATGTCGATTCCTCCGTGGTCCCAGAATCCGCTTGTTCTAGTTCCCTCCATTTCTTCTCTGCCACCATATGCAGGGTCCCGGCCACAAGATGCTGAACCAGATTGTAGAAAATGATCGGCACCATGACTCGCGGGTACGAAGATAGCACGAGCGATGCCAGAACCAACCCCGTCCCATTGTTGTTCATCCCCAGCCCGTACATCAGCGAAACACGCTCCGCTCGCTCCAGTTTGAACAAACAACTCAGCCCATATCCCGTTGCGAATGCAGCAAGGCACAACCCCGTCGTAATGGCCAGCGTGACAGCCAGGAAATCGTAATCGCGATCGGCAGCCGCCTGGGGAAGCGACACGGAGCCGTTCGAATAGTTCAAGAGCAACAAATTGATAGAGTTGATGAGCTTGAGGTATGGCATACCGACGGTCGTCCATTTCGACGGGACGAGTCTTCGCACGGCGATGCCGAGCAAGGATGGCAGCACGACCCACAGTCCAAGAAAGGTTCCCGATCCATAGGCGGCCAGTCCCTGCAACACCCTTTCGTATTCTTCCGCCGCCATCTCACCGAACACTCGAAACGCCACCGGGGTCACAAGAGGACTCAGGATGGTTGAAAATAGGACGAGACCTAAACTCAGCGCCAGATTGCCGTTTGAATTTTGTGCCCAGGCCGTTGATGCCCCTGCGATCGGCATGGCAGCCACTAATGCCAATCCGACTAGGATGTGCTGGGCTTCGTCCGGTTCATACCAAAGTCGCATCACAAGAGTCACCGCAAAGATATAGGCCATCGGGATCGCCACATTGGCGGCTAACCCGGTGACCAACGCGAACTTCCTCTGCATGACGGCTCGAAGATGCTCGGTCTTCAGACCGACGCCGGCGTTGAACATGAGCATGGCAAGCATCACCAGCAGCAACGAAACACGGGTGTGCTCTTGAAAGACGATGATTTCACCAAAGGACATGTTCCTGATCCATAGACCGAACGTCGGAGAGACGACTGCGATTACGTATGCACCGATGAGGAACCACAGCAAATGCTGGTGCAGAAATTGAGACAAACCGAGTACCGCTGATGAGCGGTGGACTGGTGGATGGACGGTGGCTGTTGAGTGAGAGGGTTCTCGGTTCACGCTCGACCCTTCAGGCTACGCAAGAGTCTTCAGAGTGCCCTCGTAAACTCTTCGGTGAGAGCTTCCTGTCCCGACGTCATGCAGACTGCTCGCGCTTGCCGATACCCATTGTATCGAGAATCACCTTCTCGAAGAACGGTTCGCTGACGCCCCGTTTCATTTTCATCAGGAAGTACTTTTCTAGCGCGATCTTAGCCAGATGGACCCATTTGCCTTTTTTCGCCCAGGTGACGTTACGCGGGGCCATTTGTGGCAGAGCCACGAACGCCATTCCCGTATCACCCATATCAGCGAGACAGTTCGCGTTCCACGTCGCGGGTTTCCTTCTTCGTGTTGTTCTCGATCCCGGCCTTGATACTGTGAACCGCCGCCGACACCATGGATTCGATCATGTACCCGGTCTTGGGTACCCCGATCGGGACCGGCATCTGTTACGCTCAGCGCCGGCGTGAACAAACTCGATCCCCTTCTTAGCCAATACCGCCCACAACTCGAAGCTGATGTCTTTGCGCGTGCGCCATCCGACTGCCAGCCAGGGATTCAACGGCACAAATTGGAACGAGCTCACCTTGGAAATGATGGCGACCTGATGTTTCTTGTTTAACAGAGCCCGAGCCTCATAGGCGGCAGGCAACCGCCGATCGATGCGCCGATGATCGCCACTCGTGCCATCGTTCCACCTCCCATGCTGAGTGCTGAGGCGAAGCGCCAGCTTAGTACGCAGCCAGCAACGCCCAGAACTCACGTTTCTTATCGGCCACCTCTACCGCCCCGCTCAGGCCGTTCCGGTCTTTCATGCTGCGGTCTCTCGGGACGCTCTATCTGCATGTGTTCCTTCACAAGTTCACGCTCGCGCGTCCGTTCTTGCTCTTTCAGCTGGTCTTTGTCTTTCAGCTGATCCTTATGCAGCCGATCTTTGGTCTGCAGCTTCTCCTCATCTGTTAGTTGCTGCTGCGTCTTGAGCTGATCACGCTCACGGTCGAGATCTTGCGCCGATCCGATGGTCACAAAACCGACCGGCAACAGCATGGCTGTCGCTATAGCGGCACTTGTGATGGCTTGGGACTTCATGAATACTCCCCCTGCTGCGTGACCGGAACGACACTGCTCTCGGCTATGGCGGACTTCCCGCCTTTTGGGGCTTGTGCCATCCGTCATATCAGGGGCTCTCACTTTGGTAGGAGTCGGCATTTCGAAAATGGATTCGCGCGTGATCCGATGTTCTTTCTGTCCTTCTATTGCTGGTTGCTGAGCATTGCTGCCATCAGTTCGCGCTAAATCTGTACATGTCATGACAGGCCGTGCAGCGAGCCGTCATGCTCGACAATCGTCGCAAGATTTGTTGAGGTGTCTCGTTCTGCACGATCGCATCGGCCAAGGAATCCATATCTTTGTGGATCGACATGCCCATCTGCTTAAACGGTAGCGGCAGCTTCGCCATGATGGCCGGCTCCGTGTCTGCCGCCATGTTTATCCCCACCGCCCTCGCAGTTTGTTCCATCTGTTTCAAATCAGGCTGCGGCTCCCCAAGCCCTCTGACGACGCCGTCCACCGCTTTCAGGAGCTGCCGCATCTCCGCAAGGATTTGATCGCGTTCAGCCGCTGCAAGGAGTATTTCGGTGCGACCGTCGCTTCCTTTCGTCGTCCATCCCTTCACGAAAAACCATCCACCAATCGTTAACGTGATGACCCACAGGAGAATGGCAGCGAAGCATATTTTCCGTTTCATTTCATTCCCTCGGGAACCTGGCTGTGCTCGGCCAGGATTCTAGCGCCCGATGTTTGCGGCATATCTGCAAGAAAGAAACCGAATGAGAAAGACCAAGATATCGTGAGGGAAATTCAACAGTTTGACTGGAACAACAAGGATATCAGTCATGACAAGTCGCCCTTTGCTACAGGAGCCACCGCACCTTTGTCGCAGAAGGCGACAGTCTGAGTTAGGTTTAATGCCTAGCTAACCTTATTCTCATGGGCACATAGTAACCTAACCCTAGTTTGATCACGCCGGCTCCGCTCCGAGGTTCAGTCGGCAAACGGCTTTGTTTATTCAACCAATGTTGTAGGGGGAGGAATAGATATGAGAAACGGAAGTATGGCTGTTATAGCCGGCATGGTGTTCAGTCTCATGGTGATCAGTCCGCTTCATGCGGCAGACCAACCGGGAGAGGCTCCTACTCGTACAGACGAAAGCAAGATGTCGGGCGGCGTGATTGGTATCTCGCTCCACATTGGGGCTGAGCGCATTGGAGATCCGGCGTCGTTATACGTCGGCAGAGTATATCCTGAAGGGCCGGGCCATAAGGCCGGACTGAAGCACGGAGATGAGTTGGTAAGCGTCGACGGAGTAGCGGTTTCGGGAAGGACGTATGAGCAAGTGGTGAAGATGGTCCGGGGAGAAGCGGGGGTCAATGTGAACTTAGGGGTCAAGCGAGAGGGCAGTCTTCAGAAGATTTCCGTTACACGGGTAGCCGGTACCAAGCTGACGAAGGGCCCGGCGGATCACGGCACCTACAAGGATAAGCCAGTACCTTAGACTATTTGAGCCCACATCTTCTCGGCGGCCTTATCGATCAATTCGAAGGCCGCCGAGGATAAAGAGGTCCGCCCACGAGGTGACCCGCTTTCACCGTGACGCATCCAAGACGACACCATCCGCGATCGGTTGACGATTCAACCCATCCGCCACGTGCGGTAGACCTGGAGCGAACCCAAAGTCATCAACTGCACAACATGTGGTCGCCCGTCTCGGATTCTTTATGCTTAGGCTACATTATGTTATGTTCCTCGCCATGAAGGCTGTGTTCGCAACGGCGGCCGGTGCTCTTACCGGGAGGCGAGACCCACTGCCATAAAGCAGTCACAAGTGGGAGGGACGCGTTTATGAGACAGACGCTCGGGGTGCTGGGTTTTGTCATATGCTTGAACATGACCGCAAACTCCGTGGCGGCGCTGGCAGCCGACGCTGGCGAGCAGGACTTTGCGAAAGGGGACAAGCTACTAAAGAACAAGCAGTATGTGGAAGCGCGCGTAGCGCTGGAAGCCGGCATCGTGAAGAACCCGTCGAATGTGCAGGCACATTTCAACCTGGCTGAGGCCTGTCGAGGATTGGCAGTCTGGGACTGCGCGGAAGAACATTACGAGACCGCGTTACATCTGGATGCGAAATCCAGGACCACGGGGACGAGGGAACTACGGTTAAGCAGGATGAAGGTGTGGCAGTCGCTGGAGGAAGTGACGGCGTGGCGGTTGCTGGAGGAAGCAAAGGGCCTGATCGCCGATGGGCAGACCCAGCCAGACCAGATGAAGCTGGCGGAAGAGGCCTTGGACGGCGCCCATGAGCTAGGCCTCAACAATGAGCAACAGGCCGTCTATCAACAGCTACAAGCGAAAATCCCTGGGAGGCGGGCGAAAACCTTACCGGACAGTCTGAAACCGGCCGACGCACCGATGGCGCTGGTACCGGCAGGAGAATTCACGATGGGGAGTGCTCTGAAAGAGGACGAAAAGCCCGTGCATCGCGTCTACCTCAACGCCTTCTACATCGACAAGTACTTAGTGACGGTAGGACAGTATGCCAAGTATCTGGAGGCGACGGGCATGGAGGCGCCGCCGGAATGGGATACGATGAATCAAGCCCCACATCAGAAACGGCCGGTCGTCAACGTTAATTGGTCGGACGCTGCCACCTACTGCAAATGGGCCGGCAAGCGTCTGCCGACCGAAGCCGAGTGGGAAAAGGCGGCGCGGGGCACGGATGGCCGCCTCTATCCCTGGGGCAACGAGGCACCCACCAGGCTCCACGCGAATTTCGGGAAAAAGAAATGGGCGAATCATATGGCCTTGGTTCCAGTGGGAATGTTCGAGCTGGGCAAGAGCCCTTACGGCATCTATGACATGGCCGGTAATGCTTGGGAATGGATCAATGATTGGTATGACCATGACTACTACAAGAGGAGCCCGACGAAGAATCCTCAAGGACCGACAACGGGCAAGTCTAAAGTGGTGCGGGGCGGAAACTGGCTCTATGTTCAGGAGTTTCTGCGATCGTCCTTCCGATACAATGCCGAACCGTCTCGTCAGCACCTCGGCTACGGATTTCGCTGCGCAAAGACTCCATAAGTTTTTCATTGCTAGTGGATTACGATACCTACAAGGATACGTCCCAACCCATAGCGAGCAATTACCGATGCTATTAGAGCAGCGTGCAGAATGGTCAAATAGACCGCCCCGCGCGGCCACAGCGAGGTCCGTGACGCGAAGAATGAAGAATAATGAGCGCGTCACGTCTGCGGACGGGCGCGAGTTGGTGAGCACCCAGTGTCTTAGAGGCGAAGCGTAACCTGTATTTCGCCCGTCGGAACAGGCGTTTACCCAGGCTGTACGTTGAGTCTCTGAGCGATGCGAGAACAAAGTTGGCGGACTTTTTCAACATCCTGCTAAAGATCGATCCGAAGGCCGCCGAGGATGAGCAACGGCTGGCCCAAAGTTTTCAGACTCCCTGTTTGCGTGGCAATGTACTGACGGTCGGTGAGATTCTCGCCGTTGATATACAGCTCAGCCCATGAGGCGATTCGTTTCCGCAGCATCGCGTCCAATACGATAAAGTCCGCGATCGGTTGCCGGTTTAAATCATCGGCGAACTGCCGAGACAAGTATCGAGCCTGCAGCGTCAGTTGCGCCAAATCCGGCTGGCCGATGGTGAGAGCGGTGGTGACTTGGTGCTGAGAAACATTGGGGATGCGCAGGCCCTCCCGAGAGGGATTGCCGGGGAAACTCGTGATGATCGAATCCACGAACGAGTATCCGAGGCTCACGTACAGTCGATCGTCCAGACGACTCCGCAATTCGAAGTCTGTGCCGACAGATCGACCTTTCCCGATATTCTGGCGCATGGCCGAGGTGGGCCCTTGGGTCACGAAAAGGATTTGATCTTTGATTTCGTCATAATGGCCGGAGGCGCGGAAGTCGAGCCGGCCATCCGCCAGCAGCGCTACTTCAACCTTCATATCGGCCCCGGTGAGTCGCTCGGGCTCCAGACGATCGTTGCTGAGAAACGTAAACCCTGAAGAACTGAAGTCTCGGTACAATTCATTCAAGGTCGGCGCGCGGAATGCTTGGTACACCGAGCCACCGATGCGCACGCGGTCATTGAGGCTGTACAGCAGGCTGAATTTTGGGTTCACAATGCCGGCTGTGTTGTCATGCGTTTGGGCGATCGGCCCGGAGGCCGCCGTCCTGGTGCCGTGAAAATTCTTCCACCAATCCCAGCGAGCACCGGCCGTGAGCACCAAGGCATCGAATGGCTCGATAATCCACTCACCGAACGTGCCTATGCCGACTTGTTTGCCGCGCGTCACAAGCGGCGTCTGGGAAGGGACAAGCACCTCTTCGGATTGCATCAGGATCGCACGGGCATCGCCGCCGACCACAATTCTAGAGAATGAAAAGAGAGGGGCACTCCATTGAGCCATACCGCCGACATCGTTCGAAGGGATTGTCTGTAGTCGATCCAATTGGTCGAAGAGCCGGACTGAGGGTGAGGGCAGAACGGCCGCGCTCTGGTTGTTGAACGTTTGCCATTGGGCGAAAGTCTTGGCCTCCCACATTCCCCAGACACCCTGCTCCCCCTTCAACCCGAATGAGACTGTGCCGATGGTGCGGGAGCCTTGGCTGAATGGAGTGCCGAAGGAACGGTCCTCACGATAATAGGTACCCGAGATCGTGGCGATGGTATGAGAAGTCAATTCGTGAGAGACGCGGCCGGTGAACTGATGGTGCTCCGACCCGACGGGCTCATCGACCGGGCCTCGTTGGTAGGAAGGAACGGTGAAAAAGCCTGTCGTATCGAAATGGCGGTAGCTCAGAGTCAGTCCCGTCCGATCGTTGCCATATTGGGCACGAGCTGACTGGATGTTGGTCCCGAGCGATCCTCCGCTTAGGTCACCACTCGCGCCGGTCTTCGGCCGACCGGATTGGGAAATGATGTTGATGATTCCGCCCATCGCCCAGGTTCCATAGAGATTTGATCCTCCGCCGGGAATAATTTCGACCCGCTCGATTCGGTCGGAGACAAGCCCCCAATTAATCCATCCGCCGAAGCCGTCATTCAACGGCACACCGTCTAACAATACAAGGGCGCGCCTCGTCCCCAAGCCTCGGATACTGACAAATTGAGCGGTGGGGTGATTGTATCGGCTGCCGAGAAGACTCGGCTGAACGGTCGGCACGTAGCGCAGCAAATCATCGATTTGCGTGCCGCTGTGGAACGGTGTGCGGCGGATATCTTCCTGCGTCAGGACAGTGGCGGCGGCGGAGATGCGCGACGGGGCCATAGGGATTCTGGTCGCCGCCACGACGACTTCGTCCACAACAAGCGTATCCTTCTCTTCGGCATGAGACACATGAGATGTGAAGGAACTGCATAAGGCAAGCGCCACCACGGCTGCGGCGTGCTGGCGGAAGCGACTCTTAGAGCACGCATCCATTATGACGAAGGATGAGGCAACGCATCTTCACCCGTGGCGGCGCAACCTCTTGAGGTAGGTGACGAGGGAGTCCAATTCGGTCTCACTGATTTCATTCTCATGAAAGGCCGGCATGGCCCCAAATCCATATCTGACTTTCGCGGCCCTTGGAAATGAGCTTGGCTGCTACCGTCAGGAGGAGAGAGTTTGGAACAGTCGGCGGCCAGCAGGACGAGCAGAATGAAGAGCGCGCCGCCCCGGATGCGATAGAGGCTAAGCGGGTGGAGCACCAGAAGAGGGGCCGGTCACCGCATCGTCTCCCTCTTCTCCACCGCCGCCTGAATGACATCGTAGAGTTGTTCGACCGCGGCTTCTTTCGTCATGAGTTGGATGGCCCCCGCCCGCTTCATCGCCTCTTCATTCTCCTTGGCGGCGTTCACCGAGAGTCCAATGACGATCGTCTCCGGATGGCGGAGCTTGATCTGCGCCGTCGCGTCGATGCCGTTCATTTTCGGCATATTGATGTCCATCACTACCACCGTGGGATGCTGCTGGTCCACCATCCGCACGGCTTCTTCGCCATTGGCAGCCTCGCCCACCAATTCAATATTCGTATAAGCGTCCAGCACCGCGCGTAATCCTTGACGGACCATGGCATGGTCATCCACCAACAGCACGTTGACCTTTTGTCGGAGTCCTGAGGCATGAGTGCTGAGTCCTGAGCGAGAGAAATCTCGAGTCCCGGCCATCTGAATATTTAGCCTCGTATCGTTCCTATTCCTTGCCAAGGGTACAATGAGCGTCGCGGTCGTTCCCTGCCCCGGAACGGAGTGAATATTAAATGACCCGCCCTGCGCCCGCATCCGTTCCTGAATGCTATACAAACCATATTTCGAGGAAATCCCGCCACTAGGAGTTCCCCCAGCATCAGCAAAATCAAAACCTTTTCCTTCATCACTGACCGTGATGGAGAGATTGCCTTCTCGTTGTTCCATTGTGAGGGTGGCCTGTCCGGTCCCAGCATGTTTCGCCGAGTTGATCAGAAGCTCCCGCACGGATTGGAAGAGTAGGATGCCTTGATCTTCTTCCGGCAGCTTGGCTTCCCGTTCATCCGGCACGATCACGGTGACGGTCAGATTATGCTTCTGCATATAGGAGCCGAGCCATTGGAGGGCCGCCGCCAGCCCGTGGTCGCGCAGCACGGGGGGGCTGAGGTCGGAGACGAGGGTGCGGGTATAGGTAAGCGCCTCTGATAAGATGTCGTCCACTTTCTTGATCACCTGCTCATAGGCCGGCACTCCGGCAGCCACGCGTTTCCCCTGGCCGATTGTGAGCTTGCCCAGCACCAATAACTGCTGCAGATGATCGTGTAGTTCTGTCGCCAAGCGTTTGCGTTCCCGCTGCTCGGTCAGGCTCAGTTCCGCGGCCAGCGTGCGCAACCGGTCCTGTGAACGCACGAGTTCGTGCGTGCGGCTGGCCACTTGCTGTTCGAGTTCCTCGGCAAACCGCTCCAGGCGTAACTGCGCTTCCTTCCGGTCCGTGATATCCAGATTGACGCCCACCATGCGGACCGCGTGGCCCTCCGCATCGCACAGCGTTTTCACTTTCGCATAGATCCAGCGCTCCGCCCCGTCGGGCCGCACGATGCGATATTCGAATTCGGTTGCCGCCGTGGGATCTTCCAAAGACCCTCGGATACCCGCGTGGGCCGATGTCCGATCGTCCGGATGGACCAGGCGTAGCCAGGCCTCGACCGTGCCGTCGAAGCCGCCGACCGGCAGCCCCCAGACCCGTTCCAGTTCAGGAGACCAAACGCCCGTTTGAGCGGCGATATCCCAATCGAAGACCCCGATATTAGCGGCCGATTGGGCCAACTGCAGCCGTGCCTCACTCGCTTGGATCGCCGCTTCCAACTGCAAATGAGGCGTGATATCCAGCGCAATGCCGCTCAAGGCATAGGGTTCCCCCTGACTGTCTCGCAGCAAGAACTTTTGGACCAAAGAAATATGGACCCCGTCGGCTTGAGGTACCCGTTCCTCCACTGTCCACAACTGGCCCGATTCCCACACCCGTTGATCGTTGGCCATAAATTGCGCGGCCAGTTCGGGCGAGAGGAGGTCTCGGTCGGTGTGGCCAATGGCCTGTTCGCGATTCACGCTCAACACCCGGGCGCACCGTTCGTTCATGAAGAGATACCGTCCGGCAGGGTCCTTGATGAAGATGGCCGCCGGCGCGCGGTTCAAGATCGACTGCAATCGTTCCTCGCTCTCGCGCAGCGCTTTCTCTGCCTGCTTGCGTGGAGTGACATCCTTCGCGGCGCCGAACCATTCGACGATCTCGCCCTGCTCATCGAGGATCGGTATGGCCCGCGAGTAAATCCAGCCGAGTGTGCTATCCTCGCGGATGACCCGGTGCTCGAGTTCGAAGACGTCCTTGGTTTGGATGGCCCTGTTGATCGCCTCCATGACCAGCGGCTGATCGTCGGGATATATGTACTTCTCAAGCCAGGCGGGGCTCGCCTTGAGCGTATCGGCAAGAAACGCTCGTCCCTGGAGGTGGCGCATCTCCGTCCAATCAGGGCTCATTCGGTAGACGACATCGAATGTCGCACGGGTGAGGGCACGGAAGCGCTCCTCGCTTTCGCGCAATGACGCGTGGGCTTTCATGCGGAGGCGCTGGAGCTGCACATGCGCCTCCACGCGCGCCAGCAGTTCGCGCGCGGAGAAAGGCTTGATGAGGTAATCGTCGGCGCGGTGTTCTAGGCCTTCAAAGCGGGATTCCTCCCCAGCTCTGGCGGACAACAGAATCACGGGTATGGTTTGGGTGATCGGATTGGTGCGTAGGGCTCGCAGTAGGCCGAAGCCGTCGAGTTTCGGCATCATGATATCGCTGAGGATGAGATCGGGTCGACGAGCCTGAATAATGTGTAGGGCCGCTTCCCCGTCCGTTGTGGCTTCCACCCTATAGTGTTCGTCCAGCAAGCGCGTGACATACTGCCGCATATCGGCATTGTCCTCGACGACCAGGATGCGGGGACGAATGGCGAGTGTCACCTGATCCGCGGTGAGTGAATCAGCAGACGAAGTATCGGAAGTGTGGAGCTCCAAGATATCGCCAGTGCCTTCTTCTCTTGGCTGTTCTTGCTTCCCACTCTCGCCTGCCAATGCCATATTCTTTTCGTCCGGCAGCCAGCGCAAAGCTTCCTCAACAAACGGAGTCACGCCATTCGCGGAAGAGGCGTGACAACGAGGGGAGCCGATCCGAGCGGCGGGCAGATGAGCGGTGCCGCATGGTATGGTCACGATGAAGGTGCTACCCTGCTCGACCTTGCTTTCGGCGATCACCGACCCTCCATGCAACCTCACAAGTTCCTGTATCAATGCCAGCCCGATGCCGCTGCCTTCATGGGTGCGGCTACGCATATTGTCACCTCGATAAAACCGCTCGAACAGGTGCGGTATCGCCTCGGTTGGAATGCCCACGCCGGTATCGCGGACGCGTAGCGTAATGCTCCTCTGAGTGGGCAATGATGAGCGAGAACTGGCAGGTTGAATCTGATTTGGGTGCACCGCACCACCGTCTGCCATTTCCTCATCCCTGTCCCTTGATCCCTGCCCCCTCACCACTTCTTCCTTCAGACTGACGTCTATCGTGCCTTCAAACGTGAATTTGAACGCGTTAGAGAGCAGGTTCAGTACGATCTTCTCCCACATGTCGCGGTCGACGTAGACAGGTTCAGAGAGCGGAGGACAGTCCACGGTCAGTTCCAACCCAGCCCGTTCGGTCGCCGACCGGAAGCAATTGGCGAGCTCCGCGGTAAAGGTCGCTAAATCCGTGGCTTCGTACGTCGCCTGCATACGGCCCGCCTCGATGCGCGAGAAATCCAACAAACTATTGACGAGCCGCAAGAGACGCAGGCCGTTGCGATTAACCAGTTCCAGCTGGCCCTTGGCGGAGGGCGAGAGATCTGTATGGCCTTTTGCCAGCAACTCTTCCACGGGGCTCAACATCAGAGTCAACGGCGTCCGAAATTCATGGCTCACATTCGAAAAGAAGGCCGTCTTTGCACGATCAATCTCCGCCAGAGCCTCGGCCCGCTGGCGCTCCGCCTCGCCGGCGCGCGCCGCGGCAAGCGAGGCGGCGATCTGACCGGCAACGAGTTGGAAGAAGGCGCGGTAGTCGCCGTCGAATGACAGGCGTGAGCTAACGCCAAGCGCGATCTTGCCAATCCCCCCCGGGCGTTCGATGAGAGGCAGGACCATGACGTGATGCGCCGGCTCCGGCCACGGCCCTGGCGCTGTCACCATGCAATGCCTCAACGCAGAAACTTCGTGCAGGCCCAGCGGCCAGCCCGCACGGTCTTCGAGATCGACGTCCGTGAACGGCACGTCGAGCGTAGCGGACGAGAGCACACCGGCGCACAGCACCCAGGCCTCGTTGGCAGTGTAGGCCCGCGAGGCCACAACGCCGAGGTCACGCAGCACTGTGAGCCGGCGTTCCCCAAGGACCCGTGCAGTCGTCTCGCTGACGATACAGAACACGCCTCCGACACGGCCCGATTCGTCGCGGACCGGGTCGTACGACACGTCGAAAAAAGTCTCCTCGGGGTAACCGTGACGCTCCATGTAGAAGGGGCGGTCCTTAGCCCAAAAGGCCTCGCCGGTGGCGAGAACGCTCTCAAACAACTCTTTCAGCCCGGTGCGCCAGAGCTCGCTCCACGCCTCACGAACCGGCTGGCCGAGAGCGCGGGGATGCTTTTGGCCGAAGACAGGCCGGTAGGCGTCGTTGTAGAGCGTAATCAGCTCGGGTCCCCAGAAGAGCGCGATTTGCGCCTTCGACGGCAGCAAAATGCTCACAGCGCTGCGAAGGCTCTGCGGCCATTCGTCAACCGGCCTCAGCGGCGTTTTCGACCAGTCGAACAGGCGGATGCGCTCGCCCATCTCTCCTCCACCGATAAGAAAGTTGGCGCTCTGAGCGTCAGATAATCGACCTTGCATCGTCAATCCAGTTCCCGATACGCACCACACGTGCGCCTTGATCTGCTTGCGTCTGACATCGATAGCCGAGGTTTGATGAATCGCGAGTATAGCAAAATGAGAGCCGGCACTGAATTAGTGGATTACCCAAGGATCAACCGACCAGTCCTCGGCCTGGGAGCAAGACTTTTAGGCGCGCGCGCCATGTTGGGGGACTGCCTAGCCTTCAGGATCGCGCAAGCTTCACAGCGACCATTAATACAGCCAGGGCAATCAACAGTGACCACCGTGGCAACCAGCGCGCCGTACTGAAGACCAGCTGCTCCCCGGTCGTGCGCTGAGATGCTGGAATACCGCTGACCCGACTGACTCTTGGACCGAGTACAAGGTCATGCAGAACGGTGAGGATCAGCAAAACGCCAACCAGCGTCACCTTTACAGTCACAATTCCCGGCCACGATGTTGGACTGGTGATATCGATGCCCCGTTGAGACAGCAATACCGGACCGGTTATGAGCAAAACGGCGATGGCAATCCAGACGATCGGCCGAAACCGGAGCGCTGCTGATCGAAACAGCGCCATGAATTCCGGCGCAGCCTTCCGGCCTCGGACCAGAGGCGCTAAGACCAAGGAGAGAAAAATCATTCCCCCGATCCAGCTTACGGCGGCAAGAAGATGGAGAATCACGAGGGTTGAGTACATGCCGCCTCATCTTAGTCGATCCGGTGAGAAAAATCGTCCTGCCTCATTGGCCAAGGCGGATCACGGCGCTGTATCCTTGGACAGTCTCTATCGAGAAACTGGGGCAGGACGAGGCGACGTTGAAGCGGCGAGTTGGAGCATGAGCTTCCGTCCTCGACTTTTCATGGAGAGGCTACCTGTTTTCGTGACAAATGAGATGAGCGGCCGGATTGAATTCCTTAACCCTGGGTCCTGCAGAGCCAAGTCGGCCAAGCTCTGCATCGCGAAGGTCTTTACGACTCGACTTTGGTCTTGAAGATAGCCTCGACAAATTGCCGCGACGACCATACGGTCTCTCCGTGACAACTCCAATCGCAGAAGCATCTGGGCCAGGTGCCACCGCAGTTCCTGTTGTTCTGTGCATGCTGCCAAGCAGATGAACCGCCGCTTGATGGGTCGGAGCCACTCCGGATTCGTCACGGTGAGTTTTTCTACTGCATCGGCGGCACGCATGCGGACGAGTTCATCCTCGTGCTACATGCCATCTATGAGGGGGGAGAAAACAGTGCCGGGCGGAGCGTCTATCGCCACCCTTGAGCGTATCTAAAACGGCTCGTTGTTCCACCAAATGGAATCTCTACTCGATGGCGTACGCACGAAGCTTATTGTAGAGGCTGGCGCGGCTGATCTTGAGCAACTTGGCGGCCTTCAATCGGTTTCCCTCGGTTTTCTTCAAGGCATCAACGATCCGGGTTCGCTCTGCCTGAGCGATAGCCCCGCGCGTCGCCGACCGTAGACTCTCCTCGTCAGCGACGCCATCCAGTGCAGCAAGATCAGCACACACAAGGGATGGACCTGTGGTCGTCACCACGGCTCGTTCGATGCAGTGCTGCAACTCCCGGACATTGCCCTGCCATGGAGCCCGGCTCAAGGCCCGCATCATGGTCTCATCGATGGTCCGAATCGCCTGATGATGTCGGGCACAGGAAGTTGCGACAAAGTGCTGTACCAATAAGGGTATGTCGTCTCGTCGCTCCCAAAGCGCCGGCAAATAGAGCGGCAATACCGCAAGCCGATAGTACAGGTCCTGTCTGAACATGTTCCCCTTAACCAGTTCTGCCAAATCTCTGTTCGATGCGGAGATGACCCGTGCGTGAATCTTCATTGATCGTGTGCCACCGACCGGTTTGATCTCACCTTCCTGCAGCACCCGAAGCAGCTTCGCCTGAAAGGTCGGTGTTGTATCGGCAATTTCGTCGAGGAAAATCGTCCCTCCGTCGGCTTCTTCGAACAACCCTCGTTTGTTTGCCACCGCTCCAGTGAACGCTCCTCTCACGTGACCGAAGAGCTCACTTTCCAGAAGGGTTTCTGGAAGGGCACCGCAATCGACCACGACGAACGGCTGTTGATTTCTTGGACTGAGCGCATGGATCGTTCTCGCGAGGAGTTCTTTTCCGGTTCCGCTTTCACCCTGAATGAGGACCGTGGCCGAGCTGTCAGCGACCAACCGTGTCATGTCAAAGAGCTGTCGCATGATCGGACTTTGGCCGATGAGATCACCGAGACGATCCGTGGTCGGTAGAGGCGAGGCATCCATCGGCAGTGTACCGTGAATCGCGTTCGAGGCAGACTCGAAGAGTACGAGCATCGATACGACTGCGCCGCTCTGATCGGTTAAAGGAAAAGCCTGCTGTATCCCACAGGCGGTGCCGTCGCCCGCTCCTGAACACGACACACACTGCACCTCAGGCACCTCGAACACTTTGATTGCGGGACAGGTGCCGCAAGGGTCCGTGCGATGCGCAAACGCTTCATAACACTTGGCGTGACGCCCGCGAATGTTTTTGCCCTGGTCGACAACCCAGGCCGCTTCGTTGGCGTACACGATATTGAAGGCACGATCCATAACCGCCACTCGGTTGGACAATCCACGAGCGAGTTGTTTAATGGCTTCGATGCGCGCAGTAATGATGGGATCTGTCGGCGCGGACTCGTGGGGGATGTCTGAGTCAGACAAGGCTATCTCGTGTGACAAGGAAGCGTTTTCCCGGACATGATACGCCGTGAGCTGATAAGGGGATTACCTCATCAGCCGTCAGCCTTCGCTCCAGATTCCAGCAATTGTTGCACACATTTCTTGAGGTCGGCAATACGGACCGGTTTATCGAAGTAGGCGTTCGCTCCTGCCTTTAACACTCGGGCTTTCAGAGTCGCATCACCAAACCCTGTGATAACGACAATGGGACAGTGGGGGGCCACAGTTCGTAACCGGCTGACATAGTCATCTCCCCCCGCCGGCATGCGAAGGTCGGTGAGGATCAGGTCAGGCGCGGATTGCAGCACCGATAGAAAGGCTTCGTCTCCATCCCTCGCCTCACGAAGCTGATACCCCGTTCCCCAAAATTCATCACACAGCAGACTGCGCATGTCTCGGTCATCTTCGACGATCAGTAAAATGGCAGCCTTTCGTTCCGGCCGGGTCATAATCCTCCTCGACTCTGTCCATTCCTAAGATGTCAGAGGAACTACGAGGCAAGGTGCGTGCCCCAAGGAGTCGGTGAAAGTGGTCAAATTCCCTGAGGATTGAGGCCGAATCGGCATGAGCGGGACTCGAGTGGCGAGAAAGACCCCAATCACGAGCGCATCAACTGTTGCAGGATGCAACAGCTCTTGAGACCTCCGCAATGCATCTGTCGAGTCGCAGGCTGACAGGTCCCAATGTCAGCTTGCGTCCTTGTTCGCCTGTCAGCTGGTTGACGCAATCGGCAGCAGGACCGTAACCGTCGTCCCCTTCTTTTCTTCACTCTCAACGTCGATGGAACCTTGATGTTCTTCGATAATGCCCTTGACCACGGTCAATCCCAATCCGGTCCCTTTGCCGAATTCCTTTGTCGTAAAGAACGGCTCGAAGATCTTCTTAACCGCATCGCGAGGAATTCCATGACCCGTATCAGCCACCGTGAGTTTGACCATCTGCTGCTCCAGCGCAAGCCCTACTCGCAGCATCCCGCCATCCGGCATGGCATGAACGGCATTCATGACGAGATTGATGAACACTTGGCTCATTTGATCCTGATCGGCCAGCACCATGGGACAGCCATCGGCCATCGTCATCTCGACCTGAATCTGATTTCGAGAAAGTCGCTCTTGGAACATTTCCATACCGTCTTCTACGACTCCCCGAAGGTCCAGCGCTCGCCGTTCCGGTGCTTTGCGTCGTGCGAATGACAGCAACTGATTCATGACCTTCGTAATCCGCTCGACTTGAGTCACGATTGTCTGAAGCCCTTTTTTGATCGGCTCCTCAGTGACACGGTCCATCATATACTCGGCACGGCCGAGAATGACGTTCATCGGAGTCCCGATTTCATGGGCCATACCAGAGGCCAACGTCCCGAGTTCGGCAATCCGCTCGGTCCTACGTAATTGTTCCTGCAGCCGCTTCCGTTCGCTGACATCTCGAAGCATGATCAAGATAGCGGGCCCCTCTTCGTCGACGAATCGGGCTGCACTGCACTCTACGTCAACCGCCGTCCCGCCGAGCGTCACAATCTTCTCCTCAAGCATGGGCACCTGTAGACTGCCCTCGATCAGTTCATGAAACCGCTCACGAACGGCATTATGATAGTCAGGATGAAACAGGTCAACGAGCGACTTCCCCAGAATCTCGTCCGCCCTCACCGCGCCGAACAGCTTGATGGCCTGGTCGTTTGCAAAGACGATGCGGTCACCCCTTTTCACAAGGATCGCGTAGGGTGAGACGGCGACCAGGCGCCGGTAGCGTTCTTCGCTCTGCCGCACCAAGTGGGCGGCCTGTTCACGTTCGGTGATGTCCCGGAGGATGACGGTATAGTATTTCCTCTTTTCCACGGCGATGTGTGAGATGGCCGCTTCGATCGGAAACTCTTGTCCGTTCGAGCGGAGTCCCATTACTGCTCCCAGCTTGCCCATCATTCGGGTCGTCACGCCGGATTGTCCGAACGTCTGAACATGATGACGGTGGGCGTCGCGGTAACGAGTGGGCAAGAATCGGTCGAGCGGTTGCCCGATGGCCTCTCGAGTGGAGCAGCCGAACATGTGTTCGGCTGCTCCGTTGAACAACACGACTCTTTGCTCCTCGTCCACGGTGATGATCGCATCCATCGCGGATCCAATGATGCTATCCAGCCTGACCCGGTTGATCAGGAGCTGCTCCTCAGCCTCATTGCGGCCGACTGCAGCACGCACCGCGTCCCTATCCGCGGAGTAGCGTGCTTCGTGCGCGGCCATCATTAAGCCCTCGGCATGGGCTTGCTCGATACGCGCAGACTTCAACTCCTGATGCGTCCGTTTATACCGGATCAATCCTATGGCAATGCCCCAGATGAGCATCATGCCCAATGCGCGGTTGGGTACCGCGTAGGGAACTGGGACACTGCCCGGTATTACCAGAAGATCGATCCAGGTCAGCACAGTGGCCGCAGCCGCAAAATAGAGAGGGTCTAGCGAGCGGGGTGAGAAGCGTGTCAATAGTAGTGGGATGGCATACAGAATCGACACAGCAATTCCGACCGGAGCGAGCAGGTCAACGACGAAAATTCCGATCGTGAGAAAGGGAATCATCCATAGCACAACACGCATAATATGCCTGTCCACGAGCTTCACGTGATCCATCCCGGCCTAAGTCAAGATCGGTCCAAGCCAATCATGATTTGATGATCAGAAAGAGGTTGTCATTCCTCTGGATGAGACTTTCCTTCGATTTCGGCGAGCTTACGATACAAGGTCTTTCGGTCGATGCCAAGGGCGTGAGCGGCTTGGTACTTATTGCCGCCGGACTTTTCGAGGATCTTCTTGATATACTCTTTTTCGAGCTCATGTAAGGGGAGGGCCTTTTCGGCTGCTTCGTCCAACACCCGTCGGTCGCCACGGGCTCCTTGGACTGCCGCAGGCAAATCATCTGGGGAGACTTTTTCACCTCGACTCAACGTGACCGCCCGTTCAATGACATTTTCCAGTTCCCGCACATTACCCGGCCAGGCGTAGTCCATTAACATCGCCAAGGCCGCCTCGGTCACGCCCTTAACTTCTTTCCCGCGCACCTCGCCGCACTTTTTCAGAAAAGCCTCCACCAAGAGCGGAATATCCTCTCGTCGTTCTCGGAGCGGTGGCAACTTCAACTCAATCACATTGAGTCGATAATAGAGATCCTCTCGGAAGCGTTTGTTCTTCACTTCCTCGCTGAGATTCAGGTTGGTGGCGGCGATGATCCTCACATCGACCGAGATCGGTTTGGTGGCTCCCACCCGCCTGATTTCTTTTTCTTGAATTGCGCGCAGAATTTTGGCCTGGAGCATGAGCGGCAGCTCACTGATCTCATCGAGAAACAACGTGCCTTTCTGCGCCTCTTCGAATAATCCCCGCTTGTCCACCTTCGCGTCGGTAAACGCGCCGCGCATGTGACCGAACAGTTCGCTCTCCAAGAGCTGTTCCGGAATCGCTGCGCAGTTGACAGGAACAAAGGGCGCGTCTTTCCGATCGCTATTGTAGTGGATGGCCTTGGCGACCAACTCTTTGCCGGTCCCGCTTTCTCCCGTAATCAGCACATTGGTTGGACTATCGGCAACTCGGCGGATCAGATCGAACACTGCTTGGATCGCCTTGCTCTTGCCCAAGATGTGATGAAAACTATATTCCTTATGCACCTCTTTCCTGAGTCGGCTCACTTCCCGGCGTAGAGATGCTTCTCGAACGACCCGCTCGATGACCCGAACCAACTCATCCTTTTTGACCGGCTTGGTAAGGTAATCGCTGGCTCCGTGTTTCATCGCTTCGACGGCAGTCTCCACCGAGCCGAATGCCGTCATGAGAATGACGTTGATGTCGGGATACATCCGTTTGATCCGGCCTAACAATTCGAGCCCCTCCATCCCTTTCATGCGAAGATCCGTAAGGACGACTGCATAGTCCTCCTCCGCCATCCGCTTCAGTGCTTCCTGACCACTTCCAGCCGTGGAGACTTGGTGCCCACGATCTTTCAGCATGTCATGAGCGAGTTCACGCATATCGGCATCGTCATCAACGACGAGAATGGCACCCCAATCTTCAGTCATCTTATGCTCCATACGGAAGAGAGGATGATCTTACCTGTCCCAAATTGCCACGGCGAACCAACGCGTCTGGCGCATTATGCATCAGTTTATGTCTAGGCGCTGTAGTGAAAGAGCAAGCTTGCAAAGGAGGGACCAGGGAAGCTCACGATTGGAATGACGTATAGAAAGTTGGCAGGTGTGCAGAACGATCTAAGAGACGCCTGACGCCAGCAACTTGGTGGCGGCTGAGAAGAAAGGTCCCTCCTTCTCAAAGCTTTAGTCGGACTGGCTATCGGAAGGGATGAACGTCACTTTGGAAGCCGCTGTGGCTACGACTGGAGGATATTCCCCTTCATACTTGTTCGGAAAGACATAGAGCTTTTCACCAGCCGCGAACAGAATTCTGTACTCCTTGCCTTCCTCATCGCGAAGATACACTTTGAATAGGTTGGATGATGTTTGTTTATCAACGCGTGCCCAGTTCATGCCGAGCTGCACCGGCACAACATACAGGCCTACGACAATCACGGCGAGAGCAAGATACGCCATCGACAAATCAATGTGCCGGTGTCCCTTGGTGAACCGCACGACCAGTAGTTCAAGTGTTGACGCAAACAATAGTAGAAGAAGGGCTATCGCAGCGACCGACAGGACAATGGCAGGGGCTACCGAGCCGAATCCAGTGAGCAATGGGATCATGGTGAGGAGCCCGACTAAGAGCCATGGGCCATACCGAACCACCGCAACCGACACCTTGAACCGTTTAGTCACTGCGAGATTGTCTTGGTTCCCAATCAGCGCGAGGTTCGTCGTGGCCAGGTACCCGAAGAAGAGAATCAAGAGGAGCGGAATCCAACTTTGGCCAAAGTAGATCGCCGTCGGAACTTCATCCAAGATCCACGAGGCTCCAAACTCGGCAAAATAAGACCTTGTATAAACCGACCCCGCAAGATATGCCACGCCACTAATGGCAAGCAGCCCAGCTAAGACTTTTGGCGCCTGCTCGATAATTTGGCGAGTGTTGGCGCGAGCAGCTTCGACTTTCTTTTTGTCGTTGGACGGCATGATTCGTGATCCGGAACATGTGAATGGCTGGCAACTTTTCGAACGGTGTATTCTAGGAGGGATTCGAAGGACGGCGCAATGTGTAAAGAGAGAGCACTGCGGATCAGTTCAACTTGATGAGATCGAGTGGAGGTTCATCCTGGTGGTTGGTGTGGTGGAACTTGAATCCGCCCGGATCCTGGTAATCCATGGTGATGCCGTCCATACGTGCAGCACTAGCAGTAGGGACGGCCACCGTCAGACCGTCGATTGTCTGTGCTTGATCGTCCGGCTGAACTCGATCTTCCAACGTGATACTGAAAGCCAGCCGTCGGTCGTCCACATCCTTGACCTGCACCCTCACGATAGCATCCTCGGGATGCTCGACGATTAACGCCCTCAATCGTTCGACAGCCGGTCGTGTGAGCTTCATAGCCTCGTCTCTTCTTTCACAACCAGGTCTTGCTACCGGTCGATGAGACCAAGATACCATAAGCGTTTACGGTCTGCTCCTCGGAATTCACTTCTGACGAGATAGCCAGCAACGCCAAAATGATCGGCTTGGCAGTGCTAACAACACCGCTTTGGCCTTTTCCATTACTTCGGTGGACCATGCCTGTTCCACTTGAGAGCCACTGCACCTAGGGTCTGTGAAGGGGTTCTGTCCCCAGAATGAGGACCCCCTCTTTCGTAGCAGATATTTCGGGGAATGCGCTCGGTTACTCTCGCTGCTACGCTTGGTCTATCAGAAAGATGGGCATAAGCGGAAGGAGCACCTATGACGAACAGGCTGAATCCCGTGCGCCGCTATAGTCGGTTTCCGGTCAGGTGGCCCGTGCTCTATAGAAATGATGAGCTTCTCGCAGAAGGGACCGTCTTAGATCTGACCTCTCTCGGCTGGCGACTTGCCGGGTCGATGCCGGTCGTACCCGGTATGCAGTTGACGCTACAGGTGTCCATCCCCGAACGGTCCACTCCGCTTCGTATCCAACGGGCGACCGTACTCTGGGTGAACAACCATGAATTTGCGATTGAAGCCCATGAAATGGACCCTATTGATCACGCCTGGGTCGCCGAGTTCCTTCGCCAGAAACTTGGCCTCATGTGGATGTCTCATTCCGCCGATCAGGAGACCTCAGTTCACACCATGGATGAGGTACCTCATAGAGAAACCGCCTTGGCTGAGCCTTCCGTTCCGTCCGTTGAGGATATCCAGCAGCAACTCTCTTCCAGTCATACTAAAACGACTGACACGCCTCGAAATACGCGCTGGAAGGGTGATTCGGACTTCCAGCAGGGGGAGGATCACACACCTCACGACCCCTTGCCCGGTAAAATTTTCGCCGAGGCGCGCCGTATCATTCGCGGGATGCTGGCCATCAAAGCCACCCGAGTACGGACCGGCCGGAATCCGATTGCGTATAACTAGGCCACTGAGCTCCGCTCGCCGGATATTCTTCAAGTGCACAAATTTGTCACAATTGGGCGGGTCGATGAAGGCTGGTTCTTCGAAGTCGTTGATTTAATTGGTGAGCCGGCTGGGACTCGAACCCAGGACCCTCGCCTTAAAAGGGCGATGCTCTACCGACTGAGCTACCGGCTCACCGTAGACGATGGGATTCGCAACCGTCTATCTGAAGCGACTGGGATGACACCAGTCGATGACGGTGCCGCATCATAGCATTGACCAACAACGGATGACCATCGACTATTTTCGGGAGCGTTTGGGGCGTCGGCGAGAACAGTCCATGGGATTGCGAAGCATGATCGTTTCTGCGCGTTTCGAACCGGTCGAAATCATGTCGATTCGGCACTGCGCCAACTCTTCGATGCGAGCCAGATATCGTTTCGCTTCAACCGGGAGTTTTGTGTAGCGGGTGGTCCCTGTTGTGGCGGTCGTCCACCCTTTCATCCGCTGGTAGACCGGCACGCAGTTGGTCACCACATCAAGATCAGCCGGCATGGTTTTATACAGCGTGTTCCCATGTCTGTAGCCAGTACAGAGCTTGAGTTCCTTACAGCCGTCGAGCACGTCGAGCTTGGTCAGCGCCAGCGAGGTGAGGCCATTCACCACCGTCGCATGACGAACCACGACTGAATCAAACCACCCACAGCGCCTCGCACGTCCGGTGGTCGATCCGAACTCCCGTCCTCGCTCTTGGAGACCCCGCCCATCCTCATCGGTCAGTTCGGTCGGAAACGGGCCACTGCCCACTCTCGTGGAATAAGCCTTCGCGATGCCCATCACCGCGTCGATCATCGTGGGACCCACGCCCGTACCGGTGCAGGCTCCGCCGGCCGCCGCGCTGGAGGAGGTGACATAGGGATAGGTGCCAAAGTCCACATCCAGGTTCGTGCCTTGAGCACCCTCAAATATGACCGTTTTGTTTTTTTCGATCGCACGATTCAGCAACATCGTCGTGTCGACGATATGGCTCTTGAGCCGATCAGCATAACCCATGTATTGATCGAACACTTTGTCGACCTGGAAGGTCTCAACCTTATGAAGTCGCTCTAAAAACCAATTCATCTCGACGAGGTTCTCCTCGAGTTTGTTCTTAAACAACGGAGGGTTCAGCAGATCACCCACAAGAATCCCAATCCGTGCCATCTTGTCGGCATACGACGGCCCAATCCCCCGCCCGGTTGTCCCAATCTTCCGTGACCCTTTTGACTGTTCGGACGCTCGGTCGATCGCCTTATGGTACGGGAGAATCAAATGAGCCCGCTGACTGATTACGAAGTTCTTGCCGATTGCAATTCCCTTAGTCTGGAGCTGATCCATCTCTTCGATCAGGGACCCGGGATCTACGACGACGCCGTTTCCGATGACACACGTCGTCCCTCGGTATAAGATTCCCGATGGGATGAGATGAAAAATATAGGTTCCCCGTTCATTAATGACAGTATGCCCAGCATTGGAGCCGCCCTGATACCGTACGACAATATCGGCATCGCGGGCTAAGATATCGACGATCTTGCCCTTGCCTTCGTCGCCCCATTGAGCCCCGATGATAACGAGATTGCCCATAAATACTGGAAGCCCCAAGCCTATCTCAGCACGTAAAAATGGCTCTGACCGGATGAGGAGATCAGAGCCAACGGCTCACATGGTAGGTGCGAGCTCTCCTTTTGTCAAGCCGGTCGTTGACATACGTCGAAATGCTTCGCATTCAAAGCTTTACGTGGGTTCAGAGCCCGGTGCGGTCACGATTGGTTGATTGACTGACTCTCAGCTGCATGTTACCATCCGAGGAATTGATCTAACGCCGCAATTTTCCCTATAACTTCAATCTGAAAATTTCCCATGGGTGGGGCTGTGGCGCAGTTGGGAGCGCGCGTGAATGGCATTCACGAGGTCGCCGGTTCAATCCCGGCCAGCTCCACCAAACAGTATCATTTGTAGACCGTCGGCTACGGAGGTTTTGTTGTGTGAATCGACGGTGAAAGCTTTCTGGGATGAATATTGTAGGATTCTAGCATTTTCGCCATGATTCATTTTCTCACGTTGCCTCGCCTCCCGACCTGCTGATTATTCACCCTATTCGCGTTCCTTTTCATTGATTTAGTCGCTCCATTTTACACGGAAGGTTTGTGCCGATGCTCCAAATTGAGTCCATTAATAAGCAATATTCAACCAAGGTGCTGTTCACGGACGCCTCTGCTCATCTTCGCCCCAATTCACGAGTGGGCCTGGTTGGACCCAATGGCGCCGGAAAGACCACACTGTTCCGCATGATCCTAGGCGAAGAAGCACCGGACAAGGGCTCGATCCGGAAGCGACCTCGTCTTCGGATCGGCTATCTACCGCAGGAACTCGAAACCATCACCGGCAAGACTGTGCTCGATGCGGCGCATCGCGATGAGTACCCTGAGTATGAAGCCAAACGCATCCTGATGGGACTAGGGTTTACAGAGGTGGATTTCGATCGTCTCGTCGAGAAACTATCCGGTGGCTATCGGATGCGGGTAGCCCTCGCGCATCTACTTTTATCGAATCCCGACGTGTTGATGCTCGACGAGCCCACGAACCATTTGGACAAACCCACTCAGCGATGGTTCGAACAGTTTCTACTCCAATCCGGCATGGCGCTTCTGATCATCAGCCACGACACCGATTTTCTGGACCGAGTGGTGACACACATCTGGGAACTACGGCACCATACGATCGAGGAGTACCGTGGCAACTACTCACTGTTTTGCAAGCTGAAAGCGGAAAAGGATACTCAATTACACGCCTCGGCGGCTCGCCAGTCCAAAGAGATCGCACGGGTTCAGAAATTCGTCGATCGCTTCCGGTACCAGGCCAACAAGGCGAGCCAGGTTCAATCGCGCATTAAACAACTCGACAAGGTAAAACGGATCGAAATTCAGCGAGATCCCAAACGCGTCAAGTTCAGGTTTCCCCTCCCAGCGGCCAGCGGCCGTCAGGTGTTGGATTTGGCTGGAGCCAGTAAGCGTTATGGAGAAAAAGTGGTTTACAAGACGCTCGATTTTGCCATAGAGCGAGGACAACGTGTCGCACTGGTGGGAGAAAACGGCGCAGGAAAGAGTACCCTCTTAAAGATGCTCGCCGGTGTACTTTCTCCCGATACCGGCACCAGAGCCGTCGGTCACGGCGTAACGTTGCACTACTTCGCACAGCATCAGGCAGAGACATTGAACCCGGAGCACTCGGTTCTTGAATCACTCGAAGAGGTCACCAACCATGCCGAGATGAATTTCTTGCGAGGGATCGCGGGGGCCTTCTTATTTTCTGGCCAGGATCAGAAAAAACCGATCAAAGCCTTGAGCGGCGGTGAGCGGAACCGGGTCGCTTTAGCTCGCATGCTCGTAGAGCCCGCCAATACCTTTTTGCTTGATTAGCCGACGGACCATCTGGATCCAGCCTCTGTAGATGTACTCACGGACGCGTTGGCTGCGTTCCCCGGGACCATTATCTTCATTTCGCATGACCCGACGTTTTTGACACGAATCGCCACCAGGGTTGTTGAAATCGAGGAGGGGCAGGCTCGGAACTTCATCGGCGACTACGAGTACTATCTCTGGAAGAAGGCCCAAGAGTTCGAATCAATCAAGGAAACAAGCGAGGAGCTGGACGGCGCACCTCAACCCCGTGCTTCAGGCCCAACTCGCGCGATGGCGCAACAAGTTCAGCCAAAAGGGCGAGGAGGCGAGCGTCGTGACTTGACCAAAACCCAGGCCAGATTGGAAAAGCAGGTGTCCCGAGCGGAAGCCGAGGTTACGGAGGCCGAAGCGAAGATCAAGACGCGCGAGGCAGAGCTGGCCGATCCGAAACTTTATGAGCAGTTCGATCGCTGGAACGTCCTCCACCAAGAACAGGAGGAATGGACGCGCGATCTCGAGCGACTGACTTCGCGCTGGGAATCACTCTCGGCTGAATTGGAGAACGTGAAGCAACAGCTCGTGGCCTTGGGATAGCGCTTAGACGGAAGCTTTGAGGGTTTCTTCGAGATAGTAGTACAGCCAGCGATGTTTTTCTTTCGTCACCAATTCATCCCACACCACACCGATCAAGAATCCTTTCTTATCCCAGGGTTTGACCCAGGCGACAGTCCCATCAAGCTTCTCCTGTTGCTCGACTCGGTCAGAATCCAGGAATGCGAGCGAGACGGTGACTTTTTCGTTCGGCGGGAAACGATCTTTGGTGTGAAGCCCAGCTCCGATCTTATTTACATTGTCAAGGACCGCGGTACAGGCCCGCCCTCCACTCTTTGGCGACATCAAGGCAGAGCCAACCAACGTAGCCCGCACGAATTTTCTTCGTTCGCTCAGGGCGACCATGCTTGCCGACTGCTTTGCGACTCCTCGCTTCATTATTCTCTAAGTATAACCGATTAGAAGAGAATGTAAAATAGGACAATTGGCCCTATTCCAGAGGCTTTGGACGGTAGTACCGGCGATCGCTCAGTGCCGGCGGAAGATGGGTTTGATCCTCCCGAGCCGACGGGTCATCATGAACATAGCGGTAATCCGTTCCATACCCCAGTTGCTTCATGAGCGAAGTCACGGCATTCCGGAGGTGTAACGGAACCCCAAAATTGCCGTATGTTTTCGCGTCCTTGAGTGCTTCCAGGAGACCAACATAGGAGGCATTATCTTTGCGTCGTGACGCCAGGTACGTGGTGCCGTGAGCTAGGTTGATCTGCGCTTCCGGGAGCCCCACAAACTGGACCGCTTGCGCCACCGACGTGGCGACAACGATGGCCAAGGGGTCAGCGTTGCCGATGTCCTCCGATGCAAAGATAACCAGCCGACGGGCAATGAATTTTGGATCTTCCCCAGCATCGAGCATACGAGCTAGCCAATAGAGCGCCCCGTCCGGATCGGAATCCCGAAGACTTTTAATGTACGCGGAGATCAGATTGTAGTGCTCTTCGCCAGACTTGTCGTAGCGCAACGATCGGGCGAGTAGTCCAGACTCGACCACCTGAACATCGATCTCTCGGGTTCCATCCGGTCTTACTTCGCACTGCTCAACGATGAACTCCAATGCCGTCAGGAGTGAGCGAGCATCGCCGTTTCCATAGGAAATGAGTCGTTGTCTGGCTTCCGGTGAGACGCGAGCGTTCTGTCCACCCAATCCGACGGTTTGATCTTCCAACGCTCGATTGATGATCCCATCCAATGCCGTTTCGTCCAGGGGCTTCAGCACCACGACCAGAGAACGTGACAAGAGAGGGCTGATGACCTCAAAGGAAGGATTTTCGGTGGTCGCACCGACCAACACAACCGTGCCACGCTCCACATGGGGGAGAAACGCATCCTGCTGCGCCTTATTGAAGCGATGGATTTCGTCGACGAACAACACGGTTCTCTGTCGCTGCAAGGCCAGCCGATGTTCAGCGGCCTTAATGATCTCCCGCAGCTCAGGTATACCTCCGGTCACCGCCGAAAACGGCACAAAATGAGCCTTGGTATGTCGCGCGATCAGATGTGCGAGCGTGGTTTTTCCGGATCCCGGCGGTCCCCAGAAAATCACCGATGACAATCGGTCCCTCTCAATCGCCTTTCGCAAGGGACGATCGGGTCCGACAATGTCCTCCTGACCGACAAAATCGGCGAAATCTTGTGGCCGCATGCGTTCCGCGAGAGGCGCGGATACGGGGCGGCCTGTCTCTGATGCCGTGAATAAATCGGGGCGTGGGTCACGTGACATCGACATCCCATCTCCAGAAATCAAAGAATTGTAGCTTCCCGTGAGAGAGTACGCAAATGGGCTCTTGACCACGAGTGCTGTCGATGCTACGAACAGCTTCAATTATGGAGGGACTTGTGCAGGCGAAGATCAACGGGATCTCTATCGCGTATCACGATCAGGGAAGTGGGTTTCCGATCGTCTTTCTACACGCCTTTCCGCTCAGCCGGATGATGTGGGTCCCTCAGGAAGCTGCACTCGTTCGAGATTTTCGTATCGTCACACCTGACCTGCGCGGGCACGGCGATTCTGATGCGCCGCTCTGGCACTATTCTCTCGAGCAAGCCGCCGACGATGTCCGCGGTCTGCTGGATCACCTAGCGATCCCTCACGCGGTCTTTGTCGGACTGTCCATGGGAGGGTACATCCTCTTCGCGTTCTATCAAAGGTACGCTGAGCGTGTGAAAGGATTGGTGTTGGCGGACACTAGAGCCCAGGCAGATACTGCCGAAGGAAAACAGGCACGGTTTGAGATGGCGCAGATCGCCTACAAGCAAGGTGCGAGGGCGATCGCCGACATCATGATTCCAAAGTTGCTGAGTCCCGCAACGACTCAGAGGAGACCGGAGCTTGTTCAGCGAGTGCGCACGATGATCGTGGACAACGAAATCAGCGGCATCGCGGGAGACTTGATGGCAATGGCTGCTCGACCGGATTCACTGTCGCTCCTCGATCAGATCTCCTGTCCCACTCAGATAATCGTTGGTGAGCTTGATCTTCCAACCCCGCCTTCCGATGCCAAACTTATGGCAGATAGGATTCCTGATGCCCGTTTAACCATCATCCCTGGAGCCGCTCACCTCGCGAACTTGGAACAACCTGAACTGTTTAATGAGACAGTCCGCTCTTTTGTCTCGACTTTAGCGAGTAACCGGCGCGGCTAAACGAACAATTGCTGACAGCTCAGTCTGGATCGCTGACACTCCCGTGGCGAATCAATTTGAGAAACTCCAATCGCGTCTGTGATTGGCTACGGAACGCGCCCAACATGGAGCTGGTAACGGCCACGGTGTTTTGTTTCTCTACTCCCCGCATCATCATGCAGAGATGCCGCGCTTCGACCACCACCCCGACGCCATGCGCGTTCAACTTGGAGCGTAGGGTTTCGGCGATTTGAACCGTCAGACGTTCTTGAACTTGAAGCCGTCTGGCAAAGGTATCCACGATACGCGGAATTTTACTAAGGCCCACGACTTTCTTATTCGGCAAATAGCCGACATGGACTCTGCCAAAAAACGGGAGCAGATGGTGCTCGCACATGCTGAAGAAATCGATGTCTTTCACGATGACCATTTCATCGTATTCGATCGGAAAGAGAGCTCCGTTCAGCAGATGATCGATATTGCGCTGATAGCCTTGCGTCATAAAGCCCAGCGCTTTGGCCACACGCTCAGGCGTCTTGAGCAAACCGTTACGACCCGGTTTTTCGCCAAGAGCGAGAAGCATTTCAGTGACCAGCGATTGAAGAGCTGGCAGGTCCGCGGGCTTTCCACTCCCGCTGGTGTCTTCCACCGATTCCCGTCCCTTTTCTCTCTTCCGTTTCTTCCTCACTACGTTCCCCTTCGTGTTGAGGTGACGCCCGCATATTCAAAATAATTGTCTCTCGTCTCGATCACACCGACCTTTTGCAGACCGCCTGACGGCAGGATCGGCTCCAAGATATCCCAGATCACTTTGACGAGGTTTTCTCCCGTTGTCGTGAGATTGGCAAAGGCGGGATCACAATTGAGGTCGAAATGATCGAAGCGCTCGATGACCTTCTCGTTGACTACTTGGTCAAGCCGGTCCGGGTCACACCCACCCATAGCTGCTCCACTCTCGACTGTGACCAGCACCACATAGTTATGCCCGTGCCCGTTCAGGTTATTACATTTTCCGAACGCTGCCCAATTCTCTTCGGACGAGAGCTGATCGGTGTGAAGTCTATGGGCGGCGCAAAAGCGATAGCGCCTGGTCACGCATACCTGTGGCATACGAGCTGGTATCTCTTGGAGTGAAGGAAAGAGCTGGGACCGCTTGGATGACAAGCGTCCCAGCCTGGAGGTGTCGTGTCGGCATTCGCTACGGCATTCCCGTAACGACGCTTACGCGCTAAACGAGCTGCCGCAGCCGCACGTCGTTTTGGCCTGAGGATTCTTGATCGAGAAGCCCGAGCCTTGCACACTGTCCACGTAATCGACTTCGGCGCCCTGCAGCAAAGGAGCGCTCTGTGAATCCATGATGATTTTCACATTGTCCTTTTCAATGATAGTATCGTCTTCGGCCATTTTGGATTCAAAAGCCATTCCGTACTGATAGCCGTGGCACCCGCCGCCGCGCACGTACACTCGCAACCCGACCACATCTTTTTCCTCGGCCATCAACTCCTTGATCTTCTGTTCCGCCAACGACGTAATTGTAACCATTGTTGTCCTCCTCTATGGATCGGCCTACCCCGCACTCGCGAGTTAGCTAGAATGTTAGTCTAACACCTCTTTCTCGAATATCAACCCCACGCTTCTGTCGCCGTTGTTCTTTGGTTCTCCCATTTGGCTTCCGGCACACGCACGACGACATCGCCCAGCACACGTGCCTGGCAAGCCAGTCGATGGTGCGGTTCCGTCAACGCTTCCCGATCCAGCAGGTCTTGCTCGTCGAAATCGATCTCCGAAAGACGCTCGTGCCCTACCTGGACTTCGACGCGGCAGGTCGTGCAGGAGGCATTCCCTCCACAGTCGTGGTTCAACCGAAAGCCCACTTCCTTTGCCGCATCAAGGAGCGAAATGTTCTCATCTACTTCTCCGCTTCGTCCGTCTGAATGGAGGAAGGTCACTCGTGGCATGATTGCTCCTAGGAATGAGCGACGATTCCTACCGGTGCCTCCTGATAGGGACACCGCTGCAGCCGAATATGATCTTCGTATTCGTGCCGGAATAATTTCAGACTACTTTGCACCAAGATAGATGCACCGGTGACCAACGTACAGTACCCGGTTCCTTTCACAAAGCCACAGAGCTGCAACATGCTATCGAGATCCTTTTGAGTACCCTGTCCTGCTTCAATTTTCGTCATTAGCGCGGCTAGATTCATGGTTCCCATCCGACAGGGGGGACACTGACCGCAACTCTCATTCTTGAAAAAATTTGAAAAGTGCAGCGTCTTAGCCACCATGCAGGTCGCATCGTCGACAACGATGACACCGGCTGACCCCAACCCCGTCCCGGCTTTCTTCAATGAATCGAAATCCATAGGAAGATCAAGCTGATCCGCCGTCACCATGGAAAACGCCGGTCCACCAGGAAAGACCGCCTTGATCTTGCGACCATTGGGCACGCCGCCCCCGCATTGTTCGATCAGATCGCGGATTGTCACGCCCATCGGCATCTCGTACACACCAGGTCGATTGACCGCCCCGCTCAACGAAAACATCATCGTCCCTGGACATTTCTCTGTCCCCACCTGTGTGAACCACGAGACTCCCTTATGGAGAATACGAGGGATGTTGCAGAGCGTCTCCACGTTATTGACGAGAGTCGGCTTGCCATAGAGGCCGAAGTCAGTCGGATAGAACGGGGGCTTCTGCCTGGGCATCGCCGGACGGCCCTGCATCGACTCGAGCATCGCCGTCTCTTCGCCCGCCACGTAGCTGCCATGGCCGTCAAAGATTTCCAGTTCAATATCGATTCCGCTGCCGAGCACATTCTTCCCAAGGAGTCCCTGGTCTTTTGCTTGGACCAAAGCTTTTTTCAGATTCTGCTGTTCCTCGTGGTACTCATGATTCACGTAAATGAAGGATGCTTTCGCCTGCACCGTAAACGATGCAATCAAACAGCCCTCGATCAATTGGTGCGGCAAAGTCTTCAACAAATGGCGGTCCTTGAACGTGCCGGGTTCGTGTTCTCCAGCATTGCAGACGAAATAGCGCTCTTTCACCCGGTGGTTGAGCACCTTGTCCCACTTGATGCCCGTCGGAAATCCAGCACCACCTCGTCCCCGCAGGCCGGATTTCTTCAGCTGATCAATCACTTGATCCGGCTTCAATTCCTTCACACATCGCTTCCAGGCCTCATAGCCACCCACTTTGAGATACCCCTCGATCTCCCAAGGGGCTCCCTCTATCTGTTGGACTAGGCGTGGTTCGACAGTTGCAAGCATAGCTGTCCAGTCTGTGAATTCTCAAGGTTGAGGTTGTACTATACGGCTCCGCCTCTTCATCCGTCAAGGCGAGAAGCCTAAATGGGCCTAAATCTCAAGCAGTTAGGACTAGGGGACCTAGTCCTAAGATGGGTAGAGTGGACTAGGTAAAGTAAGTAGGCACGTTGGCGATAGAAAACCTCGCCGGGGAGCTCCGCCCCCCGGCGAGAGGAAAGAGGACTATTGTTCTACCCAAAATGACTGCCGGCCCCCATGAAAAACAACATGGGAATCGAGAGCATAACGTTCACGCGTGAGGCAAGCAGTGCCGTCCGACCCCATTGAGCCAGCTCCGGCGGCGCCGGAGTTCCCTGGGCCGCTGCGGCCGCGGCCGCAATGATCTTCTTCTGATTCGGCCAGATAATCCCATGGACATTGCCCATCATGATGATGCCGAGCAGACCACCGATCGCCAAGGCAACAGCTCCTGTTCCGCCTCTGTGGTACATGTGGCCATACAGCAACACCCCGGCAATCACTGTCACGGTTGCGCCGTGCCGAAACCAATTGAGTGCAGCGGGCATCAGTTTTGGAATCACGATATTCTTGGTCGGCCCATCCAGGCTTTTCAAGAAGGCTGCATTGACAAAGTTGAAGAAATACAAGAGCCCGATCCACGTAATACCAGCGAGGAAGTGAATCCAGCGAATGAGCATACTGAACCACTCACCTGCATTCACCTCCACTCCAGTCAAACCCAAATATACGACGATCAGCACGATGGAGAGCACAAATCCCGCCGCCATCGTCTGCATCGGATTTTCAAGAAATTTCATAGCTCCCTCTCTTCAAACGGTTAATTGCCTAGACTGATTTCTGTACTGCAGCGTTTCTCCCAATGTCAAGCGCACGGATAGCCTTCGTCTGCGCGACGCCGGCCGCCCATAAGGGCACTTATATGATGGTTGAGGTTTCCTTAGGCCATCAGTCGATCCACGGCGCTACAGAGTTCTCGCACCGCGTTGGCCGACGTTTCCAACCCTGCCCGTTCGTCACTGGTCAGTTCGTACTCCAGGATCTCTTCAGCCCCGCCCCGTCCGATTTTCACCGGCACGCCGACCACGACGTTCTTCAGTCCGTACGCGCCGTCACATAGGACGGCGCAGGGCATCACCTGCTTCTCGTCCCTGTGGATCGCGTCCACCATCGCCACCGCCGAGGCGGAGGGCGCATAGAAGGCACTGCCCGTTTTCAAGAGGCTGACGATTTCCGCTCCTCCGTCGCGCGTGCGCTTGACGATAGCCTCCAGCTTCTCCTTCGTCATAAGTTCCGACACCGGTCGTCCTTTCACTGTCGTATACCGCGGTAGGGGCACCATCGTATCGCCATGTCCGCCCAAGACCATCGCCTGCACGTCCGTCGCTGGCACGTTCAGTTCCGCCGCGATGAATGTGCGCATCCTTGCCGAGTCCAATACGCCGGCCATTCCGATGATTCTGGATTTGGGAAGAGTGCTGACCGTACGCGCCACATGGACCATGGCATCTAAGGGATTGGTGACCAGGATTAGGATAATCTCCGGCGAGCGAGATACCAGCTCCGTGACGACCGATTTCACGATCTTCGCATTCGTCGACAACAGCTCGTCTCGACTCATACCAGGCTTTCTCGGCATGCCGGACGTGATGACGGCGATCGACGATCCGGCGGTTTCCGTGTACTCGTTCGTGCCGACGACTCGCGTGTTGTACCCACAGACCGGCCCGGCTTGAGAAATATCGAGCGCCTTGCCCTGTGGGACTCCTTTGGCAATATCGACCAGCACCACGTCGTAGAGATCCTTCTCCGCCAACCGGTGCGCTGTCGTCCCACCGACGTTCCCCGCTCCTACCACTGTAACTTTCGGTCGCGCCATGATTCTAACCCTCTCCTCAGGCGTGGAACGGGATGCCAGGTGTGTCACGGTCCTGACACCTCACCTTCTTCCCCTCTCACGCATGTTCGTGTTCAGTCCAGCCCCCAACTTTGAAGTTGATCGTACAGACGAAATTCTCATCGTCATAGAAATTGACCTTGATCTTCTTCTTGCCGAAGGTTTTTGCCAGAAACACCTCTGGATTGTCGACGAGCTCTTGATAACCTCCGGGAGGATATTCGCTCAGGTCATGAAAGACCACGATCATCCCTTCCTTCACTTCCTGCAACACCTTCACCCGGCACCGAGGATAGATCTCCCAGAACTTGGTCTCGATCATATCCTTCGTCGGCTCGAGACGGTCTTCACCAGGTTTCACTGTCTGTCCAAATTTGGCTAAGCGACGGACGTAGGGATATTGGTGGCCTGTGAAGAGCTTATACAGCCATGCGGGAACCGTGGGTTTTCCAATCGAGTCCGTCATACTCAATACCTGGTTACGCAGTCAATTGCCTGTAAATGCGGGGCAGCTTGGTTGGAAGGGTTTCGACGCTACTGATGACGCAGTACCGCGCCTCCGCATACATCCGGCGCACATAGCTCTCCGCTTCTTGATCGATCGTCACGCAAAAGGTCTCGATTCCCCGGTGTCTCGCCTCGCGCAGGGCCGCCTTTGTGTCTTCCAAGGAGTATTCGTCCCTGTAGTGATCGTCCAAGGGCCGTCCGTCACTCAACAGCATGAGGATACGGTTCTTCACGTCGCGCTTCAACAACTTGGTCGTGGCATGCCGAATCGCCGCTCCGTCGCGATTCTGATGACGCGGAGCCAGCCCCCCCAACCGATGCGCGGTCGATGCGCCCAGCCTATCGTCGAAATCTTTGATCGTGAGAAAGTCGACCGCTGCTCGTCCTTGGCCGGAATAGGCATACAGCCCATATTGATCGCCCACGGCATCAAGGGCTTCGCACAGCAACACCAGGCCTTCTTTTTCAATATCGATCACTCGCCGCCCACTTCTGAGTTCCCGGCTCGTCGATCCACTCATGTCGACAAGAAAAGCCACGGCCACGTCGCGCTCTCGTTTTTCTCGACGGATGTAGATACGATCGTCGCCTTCCATGCCCGCCCGTTGCTCTCCCGTTCGTCGAACAACAGCATCGAGATCCACCTCGTCCCCGTCGGGTTGCCCCATGACGCGACGAAATGCCGGAGGACGCAACCCTTCGAAATACCGCCGCAGTGACCGGACGGTACTCTGCTGGGCAGCTAACGTCGACGTGACGAACTCGTCAGACCCAAGATCCGCGGGGCGTTCCACCACGCGGCACCAATTCATCCGGTAGTCTTCAATACGGTAGTCCCACTCGGGATAGAAGATGGCTTGTCCTTCATGTGCCGTTGTCTGTTGTACCGGTTGCGCGCCGGCCTCAAGCGTCAGGCTTTCCTCCACAATCGACGGCAAGGAACGGCCCTCGTTCAGCCGTTCTCTGTTTCCAATCTCTTGCTCATCCTTCCTGGCTTTCCGTGTGACGTCACCGTCGGATTGTGCCGGAGGTTGAGATCCCTGCTGCAGTTGCTCCTGACTCCACGTGATGTACTCCGGATTCATCGAGCCGCGATAAGCTAAATCGGTCATCGGGCGATATTGGTCACCCGGTTGTTCCGGTTGCATCTGTTCCGATTCCTGATCCGCCGGATCCTCACGCCGCTCTACATCGATCGTTCCACCACGAGCGACTAGGAGTTCTTCCAGTCGCACATAGACGGCGTCGACCACGCGAACGACTTCCTCCGCCGTGGCCGTCGGCGTCAAAACGGCCTGACTCATACCCCAGAGGATGGAAACTTCCTCCCTGACTGCCCTGGGTACTGCAACAGCTTCCGTTTCACCAGTGGAGAGTCTCAAGAGACAATCGACGACTAGTTCCCTGACCGTCACACCGTGAGCGGGATCGCGTGGAGTGATGGATTCTGCGGCCAACCGCGCCAAATCACACCGAAGCCCCGGATACTCGGCCTGCAGCAAAGATTCGATACGCGCATCCTCCAGCACAATCCAAAGATCCCTTACCAAGTTTGCCTGTGGGTAAAGCTGAAACAAGGCAGATAGTGTCTCAAGTTTCGCCTCATTTGATCGACCGTAGCGGCATCGTACAGTTTCGATCAGATCCGGGAGCGATTCAAGTTTGAGCCGATAGGTCCCGTACTCTAAATGCCCAGTCTCGTGCGCCGCCATGACTAGATAGAGGCGTTCATTCTCCGCAGCCGTCGGATACCGACGCAGCAGCGCCGGCAATGAAATGGTCTTTCCGTCGGCGCTGACTGTCGCGCGAGCTGGAGACGCCAACGAATCGGGAAGCGCCGTCACAGCGACATCGGTTCCACCGAGTCCCTGGATGAACAGCTTGAGGCTTCGCGCGACCTGTCGAAACGGCACTCCGCTCAACGCCTGCTCGACCGACGCCAATGCTTTCTCAGATTCCACCGAAAAAAAGGCGTGTGCTGCGTCCGGGCTGTAGCCCACTACCTCCATTCCGGTCGTGAACCAATTCTCAAATCTTCGAGCGGCCTCAGGGCCGTCCCCGAGCAGTTGGACGAGTTCCGGCGCACGACGCAGATAACCAATCGTCGCCTCCGCATGCTTCTCGGCAAGCAAGGACCCGTACTGCAACAGTTTGATCCGCCAGTCCACCGACGGCACCGCTCGCAAGAGGTCTGGTGACTCTGCCAGCCACGTGATGCCGGACTCTGGAGAGTGCTCAACCAACAAGCGGCACAGGGACACAACCTTCGTTCGAACAGCTGGGTGTTCAATCTGGCCGAGAATGGCGGGGCTAGTCCTGAGAAACTCCATCGTCGCCACGTAGTCCGACTTCCCGAGGCTGTTCGGCACAATCAATCTCATACCTACTGTGGCCCAGTCGCGCACACTCTCCAAAGGCAAAACGGAGGCAAGCTTGGAGATTTGCCTGATGAACTCAAGTCCAACGACCACGTTGACTTGCGTGAGTTCAATGCCGATGTCGAGCCAGGGGCGCAATTGGAGTGTGGGTACGTCGGACAGAATCTGCGGCGCATGTCGAATGTATTCGAGCGCCACGTTGGCATCTTGCTCGGCAACTTCCAGACCGATCGCCAACACCTCCGACCGCGCATCAGCCGATTCGATGAGCCCAAGCACAAGAGGGCTATCCTTGAAATATTTGAGGGCGGACGCGCCGGAAGATTCAGCTAAGGCAACTCCTACATCAAGCCACAGAAGGATATCCCCCAGCCTGGCGCGCCGGTCAAGCTCAGGGAGCGCCGCCACTGCCGCGCTGGCTGTTTTTCCTGATAATTCATGGAGTTCATGGAGCAGGCTCAGTACCCGTGCTTCCGCGTCAGGTTTGCCCGTGACCTGAGGCAAACGAGTCACGAGCGTCTCCGCAATCGCCGCCCCCACGTCGGGAACCAGCCGTTGGTGCAAGATTTGTCGAATGGACATGTCCATAAGAATTTAGTAACGAGAATCGGCCGAAGAGCCGGATTGTAAAGCAGCGAATTCCCCCTGTAAACTACCGGCTCTACCTTTCATCGCTCGTAGGAGGAGCTCCATGGCTGAACCGACGCAGGAAAGCCTCGAGAAGATTCGGAAATTCGTGCAGGGGTTTGCTGAGAAAAGTGGGACTGTGATGCATCCCACCCCTGCTGTGACCGAGGCAGTCGTCAACGGGCTGGCGATGCACATCGATGAACTAGGGAAGCCCCTCTGTCCGTGCAATTTCTATAAGGACAAAGAGGTTGAAGCCAAGCTCCGACGGTGGATCTGCGCGTGCGATGAAATGCAGATCTACAAGTACTGTCACTGTCTCCTGTTTGTTCGTGAAGATGGGATGCCGATCACGGAGTATCTGCCAGAAGGCCATGAAGGTCGTGAGGTCTATGGGGTGGTCACGGACCCGACGCCAGACAAAGGCCGCGCGCTCAAACACAAGGCCGTCTTAGCTCCAAGCGTTCCAGATGAGTCCGCCGCGGCATCAACTTCTCAGATATGACGTGGCGTCCGATCACGCTCCAGTGGTGGTTCGTCTGTTGCTCACTGATCAGCCCCTTCCCCTGTCCACCGGCACCGGCAGCCGAGCCACCCTCATTGAATTCTCCTCCATTACATGAGAAGGAACTCCTCCCTTACAAGCCTAAGGGGCAGGGAACGGCAACCGGCCAAGCGTTCCTCAGTTTACCTTCCGGCAAAGCCATCACTCAAGCGGGTGTCCCGATCTATCTGATTCCCAGGGTTCACTATACACGCGACTGGTTTGACCGAAACGTGCGAGTGAGTGCCTGCACGTCAAGAGGCGACGCCCCATCTCCCGACAGCCCCGCAGCTACCATTTCGTCTTTTGAGTGTCTTCGAGGCGTTCTGTCCCAGCTTCTGACGGACAAGCGCCTCGTTCCCTATCTTCGTACGACGCGGGCAAACCCAACTGGTCACTTTTGGTTCACGAAAATTCCCGCCGGACGCTATTATATAGTCAGCCTTCTCGAGGGAGGCAGCGGGGCGCACCAGGATGAGCGTTCGAGAGGAATTGCCTGGGCTACCCTGGACTTGAACGCAGGGGAGAAAGCGACAAACCTTGTCGTCACGGACTGTAAGAGTGGTCTCTGTTGACCGACGGCACCCCGGCCGCCGTCTCGTCTCATTGAGCGTTCATCCGTGAGGCGTGAAGGAGAGCGATGCGAATTCTCTTAGTTGAAGACGATGCGGATCTCGCGCAATTTATCCGAAAAGGGTTGAAAGAAGAGCACTACGCGGTTGACCTGGCAACCGACGGTGAAGAAGGATTGGCGCTCGCGTTGAACAACGCATACGATCTCTTGATTCTCGATATCATGTTGCCCAAGCTCGACGGCCTCACCCTTTGCCGCCGCATCAGAGCCAAGGGGAACACGACGCCGGTACTGCTCTTGACCGCGCGCAACACGGTGGAGGACAAGGTCTCGGGCTTTGACACCGGGGCGGACCAATTTTTGCCGAAGCCGTTCGCCTTTGTGGAACTGTTGGCCCAAATACGGGCGCTCCTGCGTCGCGGCAGTACACAGCAAATCGTCCAACTGCAGGCGGCCGACCTCAGGCTGGATCCGGCATCTCATCGGGTCTGGCGGGCTGGACAAGAAATCGCTTTGACGAATAAAGAGTACGCACTACTCGAGTTTCTGTTACGGAACAAGAATCGTGTGCTGACACGAACCGCGATTATTGAACATGTGTGGGATATCAGCTATGACCCCATGACCAATATCGTCGACGCCCATATTCGGGCCCTCCGCGCAAAGATCGACCGGGACTTTTCCCCGCCCTTGATCGCCACGGTACGCGGCGCCGGGTATATGCTCGAAGAGCCGGACGCTCCCGCATGAAATCCCTGCGCAGCTTGATAAGCTGGTCAGCCTTCGTCCTGATGGCCGGGCTGCTCCTCTTCTCCGCACTCGTCTATGCCGCGAGCGAAGTCTTGCTTCAGCGCTTTGTGGATGGACGCCTGCTCGTCTTAGCAGGGACATTGGCGGAGTTTGTGGAGGGGCAGCCCGAGCTCTTCAGCCACGGTAGCAAAGATAGTGCGCCAACCAGCGAATTGACTCAGAGCGCCACGGAACAGCACGTCTTGCCTGACGTCACCCATGCCCTTCGGGTCTTTTCCGCCGACGGCTCGCTTGTGTGGAGGAGCCCTCACGCAGCCGGGCGGGAGTCGCTCCCGCCGCGCATACTCGAACAGGTCCGCCTCAAGACCCTCCTCTTCGAGACCCTGAAGGCACCCGATGGTATACCGGCGCGTCACCTGTTTCTCTTCCTCGTCGGTAAGGGCCATGTGCAGTACGTCCTACAGGCAGAAGCGTCCTTGCTTCACTACCAAGAGACTCTGAATGGTCTTGTGTTTCTCCTGGCACTCGGGTCGGCAGGGACTCTGTTTGTCGCGTGGGTTGGCAGCCATTGGCTATCCAAGAAAGTCCTGGCGCCAATCGAGGCTTTGTGCACTGGTGCCGAAACGATGTCGGAAGCCGACCTTGGGAAACGACTGCCGATGGATTCACCCTATCAGGAATTTCGTCGACTCACTCAGGCCGTTAATACCGTGCTGGATCAATTCCAGCGCGGCAGTGAAGTCCAACGAAACTTTTGCGAGATCGCCGCCCATGAGATGAAGACACCGCTGACCATCCTGCAGGGGAACCTCGAGGTCGCCCTCATGAAAGCGAGGTCGGTGGAAGAGTATCACGAGGTGCTTCTCAACAATCTCCAGCAAGTCGAGCGGCTCATTGCCCTGACACGTCCCTTATTGACCCTCGCAAAATTCACCAGCAGCAAGCCTCCGGTCAAGCTCGTGCCTCTCGCGCTAGAGCCGCTCATACAAGAGATCGTGGAAGAGCTGACGCTTCTGGCCGATGACCATCAGATCACGTTGAGGTTCGAGTCCCAGCCGGTTCCCCCTATACTCGGCGACGCTCAATGGCTCAAACAAGCGCTCATCAATCTTCTTGATAATGCCCTGCAGTACACACCGGCCGGCGGTTTTGTTACGGTTCGTCTGCAGACTGTCGGTCACGAGGTCGCGGTAGCGGTCGAGGATACTGGCCACGGCATCGAGCCGGAACATATTCCACACCTGTTCGAGCGATTCTATCGGACCGATTGGGCCCGGGCGAAGGATACCGCCGGGACTGGACTCGGACTCCCCATCGTGAAAGAAATCATGGAAGCTCACGGTGGAAGCATTTCTGTCATCAGCGAAGTCAACAAAGGTTCTGTCTTTACATTGCGGTTGCCCGCTCTCACCCAGCACAGGATTCCGGCGTAGTAGTTTCTCGATAGCACCCGAGATTTCGTCTAGCCAAAACCTACGTTCGTATAACTCTTAGGTATTGTTCAGCCATACCTCTATGAAGAACTCTTCATGATCCCCTCATGGAGACTTCATATTGGGGGCGTATACATGTAGGAAAGTGAAAGGGGGTGAACAACTACTATGATTTCCTTTATTGAAGGGTTCTTATTGTTGGCCATATTCAGCGTGTTGTTCGCAATGATGCAGACCGCGAGTCGGTAACCAGACCGACTCACCGACCGGGTGGGAAGACCTGGGGGAAAGACACTTGTGTTTGGACGGTCGTGTTTATGATGTGGGGCGGAGGACGACAGGGGAATAGTCGCTAGGTCGATACAGAGAGTGACGAGTATGAGCCGTTCTATTTTCTCTCTTTCATGGCTCGTTCAACCTCTCGTCCCGCCTCGCGAGCCTTGATCGAGGCGCGACGATCGTGTTGCTTCTTCCCTTTTGCCAATCCCAGTTCGACCTTGGCCCGACCTCGCGCTGAGAAATAGATGCGGAGAGGAACGAGCGTGAGACCTTTTTGCTGGGTTTTGCCAAGGAGCTTGTTGATCTCTTTGCGATGCAGGAGCAGTTTACGGGTCCTGATCGGATCATGGTTCATGAGATTGCCGTGACTATACGGACTGATGTGGCAGTGGTGAAGGAAGACTTCCCCTTCTTTGACGCTGGCGTAACTGTCTTGCAAGTTCACTCGCCGATCGCGCAGCGATTTCACCTCGGTACCCTTCAAGACCATCCCGGCCTCGAACTTTTCCTCGATAAAGTAGTCGTGATAAGCCTTTCGATTCGTGGCTACGACTTTATACTGATCTTCTGTCTCTTTGGCCATGGGAGGAACCAGCGCCTTGATCTCGTTGTTGGATACCGCCTATGATGCCCATCATGGGCTCTGGTCCGCTCGATTCTTTCGGCAGTATCCTCTCGGGGGTATCCAAACGGCTTGGTCTGGAGCCGAGGTTGATCGAATTTCGCTTACAGCATCGCTGGCACGATCTCGTCGGCGAGCCTATGGCAAGCCATACTTGGCCGGCTCAGATTCGCTTCAAGAAACTGTATCTCATCGTCAGAAATCCTGTCTGGCTGCAACAACTGACGTACCTCAAGCCCGCGCTCTTGACAAAGTTGCAGGCAGAGTCCGGACCAGAATGTGTGACGGACATTGCGTTTCGCGTTGGGGAAATTCCCGAGACAACCATGGCCCCAGCCGACCTTCCCGCCGACAGCCACCAGTCTCCTTATCCCACTGACCCCTTGCCCGAAGTCGTTTCGCATACCGCGACGATCCAAGACCCTTCGTTGCGCGAGCGGTTCAGAGAGGTGATATCGACATATCTGGCTCAGGTTCATCCTCGACCGGCAAGGGATCCGTCACAAGGCCCTTGAACAGAATCCGTGTGTCACTGGACATGTTTCCATCGTGAGGCATGGGGCCAGTACCGCCCTCCTCGTTCTGCTCTTGCAATCGATAGTACCCGCGCATGGATTGTACGTAATCCTTTATCACCGCCGCATCGCCCGCCAGATACTGCGCCAGCACTTCTGGATTGGTTTTGAGATGGTCGTCGAACACATAAATCATGATTTGTCTGTACCGTCCTCCGGGATCACCTGCGGTTGTGGGATAGATTTTCATGGGACCGAAATCGCGCGTCTCGTGACCGACCTTTCGAAACCGCTTCACTAATAGTTCGATTTGTTCATCCTGGGTATCCCGAGGGACATAGGTCGCCACGAAATGATCGGCCTGAGATCCTACCGTGTAGGGTGGAATCGAACGATCAGGACGGCTGAGATACATGCCTCCCCAAATCAGTGCGAAAGATCCCACAAACACAGTGAGCGCAAATTTGACGACGGTATCCAGCGGCTTCTTGGTTGTGGGATCGGCGGGAGGCATGGAAGAAACTACCCGTTAGATACAGGAACCGTCCGTCCGAACTCGGTTAGGCCTCGGGGGTGTCGTCCGATGGCACATCCTCTCGTTCGACGACTTCCGCCAGTCTGGCGACGCCCACGACTCGGTCTCCTTCGCCGTCGAGGTCGAGAATACGAACACCTTGGGTATTCCGGCCGATCTCGCGGATGTCGTCCACCTTGCATCGGAGCACTTTTCCCTGCGCGGCCATTAACATGATCTCGTCGCCGTCTCGAACTTGCAGAAATCCAATGGCAAGGCCGTTTCGCTCCGTCGTCTTCACGCTGATAATGCCCTTCCCGCCACGACCCTGCACGCGATACTCGCCGACCGGTGTCCGTTTCCCGTAGCCACCCTCCGTGACAGTTAATATGGACGTGGTGGAATCGGGCGTGATGGTTTCCATGCCGATGACTTCGTTTCCTTCTTCCAGCGTGATCCCCTTGACGCCATAGGCGGTCCGACCCATCGGCCGAACTTCTTCTTCTTTAAATCGAATCGTCATGCCCTGTCGTGTTCCGAGAAGGATCTCTCGCTGCCCATCGGTCAGCTGCACCCCGATCAGCTTGTCGCCGCTCTCAAGCCCCAATGCGATGATCCCGCCCTGCCTTGGATTGCTGAACGCGGACAGTTCCGTCTTCTTGATGATGCCCTTCTTGGTTCCCATCACAATATACCGATCATCCCGAAACTCTTTGACCGGCAAGGTCGCCGTTACCTTTTCATTACTCGATAAAGCCAAGAGATTAACCAGCGCTTTGCCTTTCGCAGCCCGGCTGGCCTCAGGAATTTCATGGACCTTCAACCAAAACACTTTTCCAGCATCCGTAAAAAAGAGAAGCGAATCATGGGTGGAGGCGGTAAAGAGATCCTCGACGAAGTCCTCCTCCTTGATGCCCATGCCGATCTTGCCCTTCCCCCCTCGTCGTTGGGCTCGGTACAGCGACACGGCATTTCGCTTGATGTATCCGGCGTGTGAGATGCTCACGATCACTTCTTCTTCTGCGATGAGATCTTCCAGACTGATCTCGGCCTCTTCTTTGACGATCTGCGTGCGGCGCTCGTCCTTATAGGCCTCACGAATTTCAGTCAGCTCGTCTTTGATGATGGTTCGGACTAATGCTTCGCTCGCGAGTACGGACTTTAGGTATTCAATCTGCTTCAACACTTCTTGGTACTCTTCGACGAGCTTCGTCCGTTCAAGCTGCGTCAGGCGTTGGAGCCGCATGTCGAGGATCGCCGTGGCCTGAATTTCGGTGAGGTCGAATTGTTGCATCAACCCCGCCCGCGCTTCGTCCGGCGACCGAGACCCTCGAATGAGCGTGATGACGGCATCGAGATTGTCGAGCGCAATCTTGAGTCCTTCGAGAATATGCGCCCGTTCCTCCGCTTTTCTGAGCTCGAAAACCGTTCGTCGCACGATGACTTCGCGTCGGTGTTCGAGGAAATAATGGAGGATCCGCTTGAGGTTCAGAACCTCAGGTCTATTGTTAACCAGGGCCAGCATATTGACGCCGAACGTCGTTTCGAGTGGAGTATGCTTGTAGAGGTTGTTTAAGACCACCAATGGGATTTCGCTTCGTTTCAGCTCAATGACGACTCGCACTCCTTCGCGATCGGAGGATTCGTCTCGTAAGTCCGAGATGCCTCTGATCCGGTCTTCCTGAACCAACTCGGCGATCTTCTTGATCAAGCTCACCTTGTTGACTTGGTAGGGAATCTCCGTGACGATCAGGCGCTCCCGGTCGGTTCGTTCATCGGTCTCCACCACAACTTTTGCTCGCAATGTGAGGAGGCCTCGCCCAGTCTCATAGGCTTCCTTAATGCCACTTACGCCATAAATGAACCCGGCCGTTGGAAAATCGGGACCGGGTATTTTCTTCATCAACTCGGCGATCGTCACCTCAGGGTTCTCCAACAGGAGGAGCAACCCCCCAATGACTTCGGTAATGTTGTGAGTTGGGATATTGGTGGCATAGCCGACCGCAATACCACCTGCTCCGTTGACCAGGAGATTCGGCACTCTGGTCGGCAGGACCAATGGTTCCTGCCTCGACTCATCATAATTCGGGACGAAGTCGACTGTTTCCTTATCAATGTCGGCCAGCATCTCTTCAGCCAGTTTGGTCATCCGCGCTTCGGTGTAGCGCATGGCTGCCGGCGAATCGCCATCCATCGACCCATAGTTACCCTGGCCATCGACGAGGAGATAGCGCATGTTGAAGTCTTGAGCCATCCGCACCAGGGTGTCATAAATGGCCGAATCCCCGTGGGGATGGTAGTTCCCCATGATCTCGCCCACGATCTTGGCTGACTTCCGGTAGGGCCGATTAGACGCGAGGCCCATTTCATTCATTCCGAACAAGATTCGGCGATGAACCGGTTTGAGTCCGTCGCGAACGTCAGGGAGCGCCCGTCCCACGATCACGCTCATGGCGTAATCGAGGTATGACGACTTCATCTCGTCTTCGATCGCGATATGGCCTAAACGTTCATCAGGGGGCATTATGACTCCTCGACTTGCTCAGCCGTTTCCACGTCCCATTCGATGACCATGCGGACCCGACGTGCTCGCTACACATCCAGATTCCGGACCTCAAGCGCGTGCGTTTGAATGAAATTGCGACGCGGTTCAACCTCGTCACCCATCAGAATCGTAAAGATCTCATCCACTCCAGTCAGGTCCTCAAGCGTCACACGTAGAAGGGTGCGCATTTCTGGATTCATGGTCGTTTCCCAAAGCTGCCCAGGGTTCATTTCCCCCAACCCTTTATAACGTTGGATGCTGAGCCCCTGTTTCCCTATATCCAAGATGGCCCTTACCAACTCATCGGTCGTCCGATAGGAGCTCTCCTGATTTTTTGCTTTGAGTTTGTATGGAGGGCGTCCCAACCCGATCGCCGCAGGAGTCAGTTTCTGGAGTTCACGGAAGTCTGCCGAACCAACGAGTTCGTGTGTGATGTCCAGCTCGTGCGCGACACCGTTGGCCTGAAGCCGGCCCTTCACTTTGTGCGATTGATGCTCTTCGTCGTCCAGCACGTCAAAGATAGGGCTCGCCTTCGGAAACACCACAGCGAGAGACCGTCTGACGTTCTCAACCGATTGCTGGAGCGCTTCTCGATCCTTGAGCCGCTCACGGTCCAGGCCCGGTTCATCGACAAATGCACGCAGGATCGCGGCCTCATACAGCTTCTTATTTTGGCGACCAAGCAACGATTCCAACGCAATCATCTTCTTCAGGATCGGCAGCAATCGCCGGCCGGTCACATAATCTTGGACTCCTTCCATGTAGAGTTCAACATCCTCGACGGCTAAGTCAGCCAAGTACTCGTTCAACGACGCCTCGTCCTTGAGATAGCGTTCCGATTTGCCCTTCTTCACTTTGAACAGCGGAGGCTGAGCGATGTAGATATAGCCGCGCTCGATCAGTTCTGGCATTTGACGAAAGAAGAAGGTCAAGAGCAAAGTCCGGATGTGGCTGCCGTCGACGTCGGCATCGGTCATGAGAATAATTTTGTGATAGCGCGCCTTCGCGATATCAAACGCATCCTTTTCCGCCTTGTCGCCTTCTTCCCGCTTCCGGCCGATCCCGGTCCCCAGCGCCATGATAAGCGTCCTGATTTCATCGCTGGACAACATCTTGTCAAAACGGGCCTTCTCAACGTTCAGTATCTTCCCTTTCAACGGCAAAATAGCTTGGAATTTGCGGTCGCGCCCTTGTTTGGCTGAACCGCCGGCTGAATCACCCTCGACGATGTAAATTTCGCTCAAGGCCGGATCTTTCTCTGAGCAGTCGGCCAATTTACCGGGTAGCGAGCCTCCATCGAGCGCGCTCTTGCGCCTGATCAGGTCCTTGGCTTTCCGAGCCGCCTCGCGCGCGCGGGCCGCATCGACGGCTTTGCCGATGACCTTTCGGGCGACTGGAGGATTCTCCTCGAAATAATTGCCCAAGGCCTCGTTGACGGCAGCTTCCACTACCCCCTTCACTTCGCTGTTCCCCAGCTTCGCTTTTGTCTGGCCCTCGAACTGCGGATTGCGAAGCTTGACGCTGACAACAGCGGTTAACCCTTCTCTCACGTCGTCTCCGGTCAGAGACTCCATGTCTTTTTTGAGGAGATCGTTCGCGTTTGCAAACGTGTTGATCGTCCTGGTCAGCGCGGCCTTGAATCCAACCAAGTGCGTGCCGCCTTCTTTCGTGTTGATATTGTTTGCGAATGAAAAGAGGTTCTCCGAGTAGCTGTCGTTATATTGAAGCGCCACCTCGAGAATCATTTCCGGCTTCTCAACCTTCACGTAGATCGGCTTATGCAGAGGCGTCTTGGCTTCGTTCAGGTGTTCGACGAAGGATACGATGCCGCCCTTGTACAAAAAGACCTGTTCTTTCGCCGGTTCTTTCTGCTCATCCCTGAGCGTAATCGCCAAGCCTTTATTGAGAAAGGCCAGTTCGCGGAGCCGTTGGGCCAACACATCGAAGCTGAATTCCAGCGTCTCGAAGATTTGTCCGTCCGGTTTGAACCGAACTTTGGTGCCTCGGCGCTTGGTCTTACCCATCTCCTCAAGAGGCGCGTTGGCTTTCCCACGCTCATATCGCTGCTCGAACACTTGGGCATCCTGCCAGATCTCCAGCTCAAGCCACTCTGATAAGGCGTTCACCACGGAGATCCCGACCCCATGGAGGCCGCCGGATACCGTGTAGGCTCCTTGCTCGAACTTCCCGCCTGCGTGAAGGACCGTCAAGGCCACCTCAGCCGCTGACTTGTTTTGCGTGGGATGCATACCCGTGGGAATACCGCGCCCGTTGTCGATGACCGTCACGCTCCCATCAATATGGATGGTGACCTCGATCGTCTGTCCGAATCCCGCCATGTGCTCGTCGACACTGTTGTCAACGACTTCGTAGACCAGATGGTGAAGGCCATCGACGCCGGTGCTGCCGATGTACATCGCCGGTCGCTTTCGGACCGCATCGAGTCCCTCAAGAACTTTGATCTGATCGGCACGGTAACTATCTGATTTGGTCTGAGACGGGTCTTCTGTGGCCATCGTGTCCTAACAGCCTGCTGAGAGGCTAACCCTGTGTTGCTTCAGCCGAAGTTTTGCGGCAGTGAACCCGAAAGCTAGGCTCACCTGTTGCTCCATTGAGCCTCTGTGTGATGCGAAGGCAATGCAGGAGGACATGTTGATCATCCTGTTAAATCTTAATGGGCATCACTACGCACTTGAAGCCCGGGCTTTCCGGCTCCTGAATCAGACAGGGGCTCAAGGGTGTCTCCATCTGAAGAGAGAGCGTCTCCCCATACATCACATTGAAAACATCCAACAGGTATCGTGCATTGAAGCCGGTATTCAAGGTCTCTCCCTCGTATTGCGCGGGCAACTCTTCTGTGGCTTCCCCATAGTCCGGGCTACTGGAATAGAGCGTCATCTTGCCGGATGCAAACGACACTTTCACCGCGCTGGACTTATCCTTCGACAGCACCGATACTCGACGAAGCGCGCTCTCCAGTTCGGCTCGATTCACACTGATGGGCTTGCCGCTTTCTTTGGGAATGACCTGCTGATAGTTCGGATAGTTGCCTTCCATCAGCCTGGACGTCAGAAGGAGGCCGCTTTTCCGGAAGATCATCAGATTCTTCGAGAAGCCGATCAACGGTTCACCATCTCCTCCCTCTTCCAGTAGATGCCTGATCTCATGGGCAGCTTTTTTGGGAATGATGGCCTTCATTTCCAACGGCATCCCTTTGGTGGAGGCTTTTCCGACTTCCTGTTCCGCCACTGCTAGGCGATGGCCATCCGTACCGACTAATCGAAGGGAGGTTTTCTTTTCCGTGGCCAGCAACGTGACGAGGAGGCCGTTCAAGATATATCGGGCATCATTGTCACCGGCTGCAAAAAGCGTCTTCCGAATCAATTCCAGAAGTCCGTCTCCAGAGAGCGGCGTTAACCCTTCGCGATCTATCGTCGGGAGCGCCGGGTAATCGTGACTGGGAAGACCCACGACTTTGAATTGGCTCTTTCCAGCTTGGATCGTCGTCCAATTGTTGTCCGAGGATGTCAGCTCAATGTCCCCGGATGGTAACTCTTTCATGATCTCGAACAGCTTTCGAGCCGAGATAGTCACTCCCCCAGGAGTCAGCACGGTTGCCTTATAAAGGCCTCTCAGGCCGATTTCGAGATCAGTTGCGACAATCTCGACTCCGTCTTGTTTGGCCTCCAACAAAATGTTCGACAGAATCGGCATCGTGTTGCGCTTTTCCACGACACCTTGTACTCGTTGGAGTCCTGTCAACAGTTCATCTCGCCCGATGCGTACTTTCATAGAGTACTCCCCCGGCCAAGTCGTTAACTTCGAAGAATCTGTTCCTTCAACGTTTCAATCGTTGTCTGGAGCGCGGCGTCGGCTTCCCTGGCTTTGGCAACCTGGCGGCAGGCATGAATGATGGTCGTATGGTCCTTCCCTCCAAACTGTCGCCCAATCTCGGGGTACGATGAGTCGGTCAGCTCCCGACAAAGATACATGGCAATCTGTCGAGGCTGCACAAGCGTTTTGCTCCGGCGCCGTGATTTCAATTCCGTCAACTTGACGTGGAACTTGGTACAGACAACCTCTTGAATGTCATCCATCGCAACAACCTTTTTCTTATCGCCGATGAGGTCACGAAGGAGGTTTTTTGCGAGCTCAAGGGTGATGACCTGCCCGGTTAGGGAGGCATAGGCACCCAGTCGAACGAGACTCCCTTCGAGCTCCCGGATATTGCTCTTCATTGTAACGGAGAGAAACTGAATGACATCTTCCGGCAATTTAACGCCTTCGTCTTCCGATTTCTTTCTCAAGATCGCGATGCGCGTTTCCACGTCGGGGGGCTGTAAGTCCGCGATGAGTCCCCATTCGAATCGCGATCGCAGGCGCTCCTCAATATCCGGCATGTCCTTTGGAAAACGATCGCTGGAGAGGACGATCTGTTTATGTCCTTCGTACAGCGCGTTGAATGTGTGAAAAAATTCTTCCTGCGTTCGTTCCTTTCCGACGAGGAACTGAATGTCATCGATCATAAGCATATCGATGTGTCGATAACGCTTCCGAAGGTCCATCATCTTGTCGTACCGGATGGAATTGATCACCTCGTTCGTGAACTGCTCAGTGGTCAGGTATGCGGTGCGGAGATCGCTATGTTCAGCAACGTGGTTTCCTATTGCGTTCAGGAGATGAGTTTTTCCAAGTCCTACCCCACCGTAGATGAAGAGTGGGTTGTACGTCTGCCCAGGTTGTTCAGCAACCGCCATGCATGCCGCGTGCGCGAATTGATTGCCGGCACCGACGACGAAATTCTTGAATATATATTTTGGGTTCAGTTGGATCCCGCGGCGGCCTTTCGGTTGATTTCCTGTCCTCTGGAGGCTACTAGGAGCCGACACTTCACTTTGGGGGAGAGCCGCCTTCTCACGGACGGCGAACGCCACCGTTGTCTGTCCCCCTCCCCTAGCCGTTGATACAGCCTCAGCGAGGAGAGAGGCATAGTGTGCATCTAACCACTCCCCAAAGAATTTATTCGGGACGCCGATATGGGCAGTCGAATTTTCAATCCTATCGAGGTGCACCGGCATGAACCACGTGTCATACACCTGCTTCGGTACCCTACCTTGAATGTACTGCAACGCTTCTTCCCAAACTGTGTTTACACTCATATAACCCACTCAAATTTCTATACACAGGATTATTCACACCTGTGGATAACTATTTTCTTCGTACTTTTCCACCCTAGGATGACCGATAGTGCATAACCTGCCTACCTACCGAGCTGCAGAGTCAATAATGACTCACTCTGCGAGATCCTAAGAAAGATTCTCCACACGTTGTACCGAGTCAAAACCAAGGTATCCCCAGACTTATCCATTCCCGAAACATGTTTTTCTTCTTATAAATTCAAAAACTTATCTCTTATCCTCACTCTTCACGTTACTACTCCTAATCCGGCTACTACGAATCTTCTTTATCTAGAAACAATCGGAGCTACAGAGTGATAACCCTGTCAGCTTTAAGCAACACACTCAGCACCTGATCATAGGATAACTTCTCTGCTAACTGGAGAGGTGACGCTTTGGTGGTGCTTTCGACCTTTCCCGGAGGAAGCGTATTGTCCAAGGAGAGCACCAACCCAGAATCTTCTTTTAGACATACAGAACGAGCAATCGTTTGCGAGGAAGGACGAGAGATATAGACAATTGGGCACATGCGTCGAAACCTCACCTAGAAAACGAGCGCGCAATCCATCGATCGAACAAAAACTCCGATGCTTTCATCCGTTTTATGTTGGACTTGAAACTCACCGCGGACTTTCGGCCGATCCGCTGTGGACTGGAGAATGAATGGAATTTTCAGCTGTGTGATCGATGGGAGATACTTTTCGAGGATGTCGACATCGATAATGTCGTCTAAGTCTTCAGTAAGAAGGCGAAAAGCTTCCCCAAGAAGAATCACAGTCGTTTGATGCGATCCTGCAACCAGGCCAAGTGCAATCCTCAGTGCTTCAACAGGCCTGTGTGTTTTGCGAGGATCTTCTTGAATGACAACCGCGATATTCTTAGCCACAAAAGATTCGTATCGTGTCAGGTAAATGATAGGAATGGCTTACAGGTATCAATAATTCCTGAAAGCACCACTAGTCCACAGAGAGACATACTTGGATCTGTGTCCGTGGTCGGTACATTATGTTGCTGGCAACCATAGGCACAGACAAAAACCTTTGCACCAGCGTGAGCGAGCTCTCGATATTGGTCAGTGGGCATGTTTTTGACACCTTCATCAATGAGGTAGAGATAGACTTCATGACCAGCGGTGAGAGCGGCCTGGGCCAATCCGTAAACCGTCGAAGCGCTCGCATGGGATGGAGGCAAAGCTAGGAGGAACCCGATCTTGTGTGAGTGTCGCGAATCCACAGGAATTTATCTTAAAAATTCAGCAGGTTAGAATCTAGCCGACTTACAGAGAGTAAGAGGTTTGAAGGGGAAAGTCAATGCGAAAAATGGCCTTATGAGCTACTGAGAAGCGGCTGAATCGCAACTGGGAGTGAGGATAGAGGGAGATCATGCTGACTCTTTGTCACCATGTTCCGAAGGATAGCCGTGCCTTTCTGTACCTCGTCATCACCGAGGATGAGAGTGAAACCACAGGCAAGTCGATCGGCTTGCCGTAAGTGAGCCTTCAATGTCGAAGAACGAAAGTCTGACACGGCTGGAATTCCAGAAGCACGAAGGTCCTCCAGAGCAGAAAGGCCAGCAACTGAGCCTTGTTCCCCAAACGCAGCGATATAAACAACGACATTAGCAGCAGTCCGCAGCGCTGAATCTGGGAGTAACATCGCGATGCGTTCCAGACCAACCGCGAAACCCACAGCTGGCGTCGGAGGTCCTGAGAGGGTTTCGACGAGACCATCGTACCGTCCACCTGCTCCGACCGCGTTCTGAGCCCCGAGATTCGTCGCAGTGACCTCGAAAGTCGTCAGGTTGTAATAATCCAACCCACGCACAAGGCGATGGTTCAAGAAATAGGGAATGTGGATCACATCAAGGCCGTGCAAAACCCTGGTGAAGTAAGCTCGAGCGGCTTCGGAGAGCGAATCGGCGAGTCGAGGAGCCGTCTCCGTAATTGCGCTACACTCGGGGACTTTGCAGTCAAGAACGCGGAGGGGATTGGCCTCAATCCGACGCTGACAATTTGCACACAGGCTGGATTCATACTGTCGGAGATACGTCACGAGGTGAGGACGATAGGAATCTCGATCGGCGGTATAACCGAGGTTATTGATCTCCAATGTGAGACCCTGGAGACCAAGGTCATTAAGAATCCGCCACAGGAGAGCGATCACCTCGACATCGGCTCGGGGATCAGCCATCCCAAGTGACTCCACGCCGAACTGGTGAAATTGCCGAAGCCGCCCAGCTTGAGGCCGCTCATGCCGAAACATCGGCCCGAAGTAGAAATACTTCTGAGGGACCGGAACTGCAGCCCGATTGTGCTCAATATAGGCTCGGACCGTCCCAGCAGTCCCTTCAGGTCGCAGGGTCAGCGAGGTGCCGTCCCGATCCTGGAACGTGTACATTTCCTTCTCAACAATATCAGTCGAGGCCCCGATGCTTCGTGCAAACAAGGTCGTCACTTCAAAGATCGGAATGCGAATTTCCTGAAATCCATACCGGCCTGCCCACCGCCTGGCAGTCTCTTCGATGAGGTGCCAACGAGGCGATTCTTCCGGTAACAGATCCTTCACACCTTTGATGCCCTTGATCATAAAAAAATGCTCGGTTCCCTTGCGCGAGACCATTCTCATCTCGCGATCCGGCGGACTATAACGGCGCTTTCTGCGGCAAGTCAACGGACCTGAGCTTGCGCCATACTGACGTGAGAGGTATAGTGCGCGGCTTGCGGTTCAACGAGGACGTGAACGACCCATTATGAGTCAAGATCAATCAGGTCGCCGGGTTGTTGCCATCGCTCCCATGCCGCCGGAGCAATCCGCTTACGCACTGGCCCGCTATAGTCGATCGCCGGACTCCATCGAAGAAAGTATCCGGTGGGTCCATGGTCACTCCTCGGAAAAGTTCTGGGAGCAGTTTTATTTCGATTACGGTCATGCCTCGATCGCCGACCTCGGCCACGTCATCATCTGCTTTGAAGAGATCTCAGAACTGGCCGCCATTCGCCTAGAGGATGAGCCGCTCTGGGACGGTCAGGCGAAATCAAGCCGCTATCAGAACTTTGCCTCAAGCCGATGGTTCGTGCCGGGCCAGATTCGAGGGAGTGAAACCGAGGCGGTCTATGAAGGCATTCTCCGCAGTCTGTCTGAAATTTATCGATTGCTGCACGATCCCTTGATCGCGCACCTCTCCGAACGGGACCCGCGTCCGGAGTCCATCAAACCGGCCGATTATCAGCGGACGATCGCGGCACGTGCGTTCGATGTCACCCGGTACCTGCTTCCTCTTGCGGCCAAGACGAATGTTGGGCAAGTAGTCAGCATCCGGACATTGGAAAAACAGATTACGCGTCTGTTGTCGTCGCAATTACCGGAACTGCGGGCGATTGGCGA
>JBGTNJ010000012.1:0-53004 GCA_041743145.1 Nitrospira sp.
TGAGATGGTGAGACGACTGATGCGCATATGTGTCTTCCCATACGCGTGATTGGCTCGAGCGAAAGGCATAGACATGGTTAGCATCCTTTTAACGTTCGGGTTCATGGCACTCATGCTTCTGGTCGTTGGTTTCATCTCTTATGCGAATAGCGAGTGACTCGCTGCCGATCAGTGGACCGGGAGATTCCCGTTTCGTGACTCAGCCCTGGCTCGCGCGAAGTATCGACATCTGCAGACGCGATGTGCGCGTCTGATTTCCCGGTCTCCGCCGCTCTAATGCCAGAGTGCCGACGGTGTTCGACGGTCTGGTGAGGTTGCCCTCATCGACTGATCTTGAGAACCTCCGCCTGTCACCTTACTGACAGAGGCGACTTCCCTGTCATGGATCGGGATCGTCTTCTATCGAGGCGATAGCGGAGCATTCAACGAAGGAGGTCTTCATCATGAGACTCTTTATGATTGTTATGACGGGATTCGTGTTTATGGGAATGACCATGCTTGCCCTGGCAAATCCATCAATGCTACCCAAGCATCCTGGGTACCCATCAAGCGGAGAATTTGCGAACGATACGGGTAGGAAAAACTTAACCTATAGCCAGTCTATCGAGGAGGCTGCGAGGTCTGGAGATACAACCATGGGCACGATGATGATTGATCCCAAGAATACCGGGATACTGGAGCCCCAAGGTGTTGACCCATTAAAAGGGGCGGTTGAACAGCCGGCGAAAGAGGGCAAGCGGATACCAAAGAAATGAGATCGAAGTTTAAATACGCAATTTAGTTGCCAAAAAATCCGCCTGTTGCGGGTGAAGACACGAGTAGAAGCAGGGCAGGGAGTTCTGCCAATAAATGGTGATTGTCGGTATGGACGGCTGCCACATGAATATTTCGAGCGGTTGTTGTCGGCAGCGTGAGCGCGATCGCATGGGCCCTTGTGGTCATGCTCCTGCATCCTATTTCTTAGGCCATGCATGCAGGAGTTAGCCATGACGAACAAGACTTATACGGTCTGGCGAGCAATTTTGATTGCAGGGATGGTAGTTGGCCTGGCAGGGATAGTTGGTGAAATGGTCTGGAGCGCCGACCAGGGGAAACTCAATGAGTCGGAAGTTGTCGCCATGGCGACTTCTGCCAAGACTACGATTGAGGGAGCGGTGACAACGGCTTTGGGAAGCATCGCGGGGCAGACCATTAAGGCAGAATTGGAGAGAAGGGGGGACAAAACCGTGTGGCATGTCGAAATCATGACCGCTGAAGAAACGATTATGATGGTCTATGTCGATGCCGTTTCAGGGTCGGTGATGCTGACCGAGGAGAAGGTGGCTGGGAAGAGGCCGGTTCAAACCAAAACGTCATAACGCCGCTACCTGCCGGACTTAAAAGCCAAGGGTGTTGCAGGGGAGAGGAGCAGACTCCAGGCCCAGATGGGGAGACTTGCAGAAGCGAAGCGGAATTCTATCAGCGATTCATGCTTGGCTCGGATTCCCAACGTAAGGGCGCCTGTCCCTCTGTGCGCAAGCGGACAGACGTCAAGAAAATGCAACGGTTGTGGAGATGAACGAGGAAGCGACCTTCGAAAGACCAATATCTCGTGCGCGAGGGATATCTGGTTTCATTGAATCTAGCCGGCCACGCGTACATGTCTTTCCACTATCTCGACGAAGGAGGATCGCATGTCTAGGTACCTACTAGTCCTTGCAATCGTTATTGGATTTCCCCTGTCAGGCTTCGCTCAATTTGTGGATAAAGGCGAGTATGTAGCAGTCTCAAAAGGTGTGAAGCTGTGTTCCAATGCCAGCCCGGACACAACGAACGGGATGCTCGATCCGGAGAATCGTTTCTGGCGCGTCACGAGCAAAGCGCGGGCGAATGGCACGCAGACTGTGGACGCATTTGTCCTCGAAAGTTCATACGATCGTCAAAGCGGCGAGACCACGATCGAAGAACGCCGATACGATGATAATTATGCCACATTGTTTAAGAGGGCTCTGGAGCACAAGGGGATGCTGTTGATGATCAGTCCGAGAGATGGTCAGATTGAAGCGACAGTCGAGATTTGTAGGAAAGGGATATAGTAGGGTGTCGTTCCCTGTTGATACAACCGGCACGGTTACTCGGCGATTGGTCGTCATATCGAGTCATCGCTGGTTGACTCTTGGTGACGGAAAGAAGGAACGTGGGCCCGGCCAAATGAGATACGGTGGTTTTTTGTCATTCCGGCCGCGCTCGGATAGAGGTGGAGGGCATGATTGTATACGTGCCCATGGACGACTAGGCAGGTGAATACTGTGGGGTGGTTTGAGATGACTCGGAAGGCCGCTTGGTCGTCTTTCTCGACCACAGTGCTATACAGGGCGCAGGAGAAATCACCGTCTGTTGAACACTATGCACTGATCACCAGGTATGATGAGTGGAACGGTCAGGAGCAGATCCAAGTTGGTGCAACCTGATGAGAGGGTCCCTCTCATCAGGCAGGGCGGTACTTACGAATGAATGGATACGTGGGGCGTAACGTAGAGTCGCAAACAATTGCCTTCAAACAATGCGCCTTCTAGAGCGACGACCGCACTTAAAGCCTGCTCGCCCGAGCCCATTTCCACAAATCCATAGCCGGCCGACTTTCCACTGTGTTTGTGTCGGATGACATAGGCGCGAGCGACGGTACCATAGACTCCAAATAAGTCACGGAGCTGATGATCAGAAGTGGCATCTGAAAGGCCGCCGACATACAAGACGCGTTTACTCACTGATCATTCCTCTTTTGCATAAAACAGTTTCAGACATAAAGCTGCCGCATCTATAGAGGATTGAGCGTGAACGAGTGGGCGAAGCTCTGAAAGAGGGACATAAGTTTACCGTCTCCATTCATCTCATCGTTCATGAAACAGTTGGTTTCACGTGCTGGCCTACCCCTCTTCAGCAGTTCCAGGGCGGTGGTTCTTGGATGCAGCAGACTTGAGTTTTTTGGCTGATGACTTGCCCGCCTGGGGGGTGGAACGCAGGCGGGTTTCCAGCCCCAAGCCATACCTCGCCAGCGAAGAGACTTTCTGCCTGATGGCTTCGATTGAGGATACATTGTCGACCGAATCGGGATCAGTCAACCCCAGCTGTTGCCAGGGAATTTTCGGCTTATGGACGGACTTCTTCATCTTTCCTACTTTGCGGCTTTTCCAAACTGAAGAGAGATTCATAGAAAACTCCTTCCATGCAAGCGCAAGCCCCCAGTCAGTGGTATGGCTGAGGGAGGCGACCAACAGTCCAGTTTCGATGCCAAATGGAACTTCCCATCTGTATGAAGGGCCGAGTGAGCCAGTCAGCCAGATGAACGTCACTGCTGAAAATGAGTTACGAGGGGCGTGCGGAGGACGTTAGTTTGAACAACGAATCATGATAACAGCTGCTGCATGAAGCAGTCAAACCTCCAGATTGGCTACTTTGGGCTGACAGGGGATTAAGGTATCCAGTAGGTAGCTTGTTTGGCTACGGCTAACCTATGGGAGAACAAGTTGACGTAGGGCAAGTAATGCTATAAGGTGTCGCTACATGTCACTCGTAGTAGTCCGATGAATGACATGTTCAAACCATAACGGACTTCGCGATCGCATCGCGACCAGGTCCAGTCTGGAGCTACACCCAGCCGGTTGTTTCTCCCCTCGGTTCTCTGATCCCGTCATAATGCGATCAAACTGAAAGGATAGTTTAGTGGATACGTCTGCTCCTCGCAATTTTCACGCCCTCGGTTTATCCGAGGCTCTTTTACACGACCTGGCTGACGCCGGGTTTGCTTCACCAACTCCTATTCAAGAACAAGCCATCCCTCCCGGTCTGGCGGGACGAGATGTGATCGGATGCGCCCAGACCGGCACGGGAAAAACGGCCGCGTTTGTGATTCCGATGATTGAACGGCTGTCCACCTTACCGAAAGGGCAGCCGAAAGCATTGATCCTTGCGCCGACGCGTGAGCTCGCCTTGCAGACACTGACCACGATTGAGAAACTTGGGCGGAGTCGGCGCATCTCTGCGACCGTTATCGTGGGAGGCGCAGACATGCAAGCCCAAGTGCGAGGCTTGCGGCAGCGACCTGACATCCTGGTAGCGACGCCGGGTCGACTTCTTGATCACATGTGGAACGGCACGATTTTGTTGTCCTCCATCAAGATATTGGTGTTGGATGAGGCAGACCGGATGTTGGATATGGGCTTTGCGCCTCAAATCAATCAGATCCTTGATGCGTTGCCGGAGGAGCGGCAGACCTTGCTCTTTTCGGCCACGCTGCCGACGGATCTGGCTCGGTTGGTTCAAGCCAGCGTCAACAACCCTGTTCGCATCATGGTTGCACCATCAGCAACGACTGCTGACGGAGTGACTCAAGCGGTGCATCATACATCTCATGCCGACAAGTCCGATCTTCTCTTATCTCTCTTAGGGGCCGATAAGGATACCGCGCTGGTCTTTGCCAGGACGAAGCACAGGGCCGATCGGTTGGGACGCATGCTGGGTCATGCCGGCCATCGAGTGGCGGTGTTGCATGGAGACCGGAGTCTGTCGCAGAGGCGTGCCGCATTAGAGGGCTTTAAGCGCGGGTCATTCCGCGTGCTGGTTGCGACTGATATTGCCGCCCGAGGCATCGATGTGGCGAACATTGGCCACGTGATCAATTTTGATCTACCCAATTGTCCGGAAGATTATGTGCACCGCATCGGCCGCACGGCTCGGATGAAGACGACCGGTCGCGCCACGAGTTTTGTAACCGGCGAAGACCAGCGGCAGCTTCGGGATATCGAGCGGCTGCTGGGACATGTAGTTCCGCTCGCTCCTGGGAGTAGTGCTCCGTCATCGGCTGTGCATGCCGAAGTTAGACACTTCCATCGGAATGATCGTTCTTCGCCCAGTCACGTGCAGAGCTTCGGACGTTTTCGTCGTCCGAACTCAAGAGGCGCGCATGCTGAAGCATCTATACGCAATGCTTCGGCGACCATACGTCCGTAAAGTGCGAAAACAGTTCGCAAAATTCACCTCGTGAGATACAGTATGTCTCACGAGGTAGGTTTGCATGCAGACGATTCAGCAGCCGGAGCTGGTCCGTCACAAAGTTCGGCGATACTCCCGCGTTCGCATTCCCTTACCCTTCAGCTGTTCACTTTCTTTTCTAAGACCCAGGTGGTGGTTTCGAAAGCCGGTTCATGACGTTGGCCTGGTGTATGACCTGTCGCTGCACGGCGCATGTGTGAGCACCGATGCGGTTATCAGGCCGGGCGACCAGGTTTCTCTCAAACTCCGATTGACCAAGGGCACTCCTCCTGCTGAGGTGGAGGTGGCCACCGTGTGCTGGACGAACCATCAGTTCCATGGACTTGCGTTCAGAGCGCTCTCGCAATCGTCCTTGAGGCAGTTGGCTGAGTACATGCATGTTTCAGATATAGCGAAAGAGTAAACCACATGGATGATCTAGACTTCAGGGCCCACAGTGGACACGGTACCCCACAATTGCGCAAGCATCCTCGCGTTCGTGTCTCGGCTCCCTTTCCCTGTTCGTTGGCACGTGTAGGCCGGGTGAGGAAGGGAACGGTCGAGCAGGGGTTGGGGATTGTCTACGATGTGTCTACAAAAGGTGCCCGTGTCATGACGGAAGCGGTGATCACGCCTGGAGACCGAATCGCGATGAGGTTGCGATTGCCTCATCAGGCGGCATCCATGGTCATCAAAGCAGCCACCGTCAGGTGGGGCAAGGAACATACATATGGGGTGGAGTTCGAGGCCTTATCTCCGAGTGACAACAAACACATTCAGAGCTTTATGACCCGCCAGTCCAAGTCCGGACCAATGGTCGTAGCCTAACTCTATCAGGCTACATGCTTATCTCCTGATATTCTCGATCGCACTGAAGGTGCTGAGCGATCACGCTTGCTTGCTCCATCTTAGTCCACCGGGGTTTGTCGTTCAGGGCCTCCTTCATCCTAAGTGGGAGGGCATTGGACACGGCGGTGGGTGAGAAGTGAGCAGGCTTGCTTCAGGAGCTCGAGGTAGCAATCGGGCGAGTAAACGCTATTTGATCGCGACCGCTTTGACTTCTTTAAATGTGGTATGACCTTGCAAGACTTTGTGAATGCCGTCTTGAACGAGTGTTGTCATGCCCTCTTCGAGTGCGGTCTTGAGCATGTCTTCAGTGCGTGCTTTCTGTTGCACCATCCGTTTCATTTGGTCTGTGCCCAACAGGAGTTCGTGTAAAGCTACTCGTCCCTTGAAGCCGGATCGATTGCATGTCTCGCAGCCTTTCCCGCGCCAAAGCCGGAACGTATTGTCTTGCTTGATGCCGAGCTTATCCCAATACTCAGAGTTGTAGCCTAATCTGATTTCTTCATACTCCTCTTTACTTCCGATGTATTGCTCTTTGCATTCCTTGCAGATTCTACGAGCCAACCGCTGTGCAAGGACGCCCAGCATGGCATCGGCAAAACTGAATGGATCGCAGCCCATGTCGAGGAGACGGGTGACCGTTTCAACCGCGCTGTTCGTGTGCAACGTACTCAACACCAAGTGGCCGGTCAGCGACGCTTCGATACCCGTGTCTGCCGTTTCCTTATCTCGCATTTCTCCCACCATGATGACATCGGGGTCGGCGCGGAGAAATGCCCGCATGGCAGTGGCAAATGTGAGGCCAATCTTTGGCTGGACCTGTACTTGACGAAGACCATATTGGGTAATTTCGACGGGATCTTCGGCAGTCCATATCTTGATGTCTGGAGTATTGATGTTACCGAGCACCGAGTGAAGGGTCGTTGTTTTTCCTGAACCGGTCGGACCGACACACAGAATGATACCGTATGGCCTTTCGGATATCTCTTTCAACACTTTGAGGTTTCGTTCAGAGAAGCCCATTTTATCGAGAGGTAGCGGCTCACTTGCGGCGAGAATACGCATGACCACGTCTTCGTTGTATCCGGCGGTGGGAAGCGTTGCGACGCGGAGCTCGATTTCCTTCGACTCTGTTAGCTTGAACTTGATTTTCCCGTCCTGGGGTTTGCGGCGTTCGGCAATGTCCAGGCTCGCCATGATCTTGAGCCGAGAGACGATTGCACGGCGGTAACTCTGCGGGATCTTCATGTATTCGAAGCATTCCCCGTCGACGCGGAAGCGCACTAGTGTTTCACGTTTTTCTCCGTAGGGTTCGATGTGGATGTCCGACGCATTTTGCCGGTAGGCGTCGGCAATGATTTGATTGGCCAGACGAACGATCGCACTGTCGTTTTCATCCAGTCCTCCGCCCCCGGAGGAGTCTTCCATGGCCTCTGCCTGCGCTTCAGTGACGAGCTCGCCGAGAATATCAGACACGTTTTCGTCAAGCTTGCGTCCCCCGGTGTCGCTCTGTCCGGTCGCTGAGCTGAGAAACTGAGAGATGTCTCGACGGAGGCTGACGGCGAACCGGATGTTGAGGCCGGGGAATGTTCGTTTGATATCTTGAACGCGGTCAAGGTCGCCCGGGTCGTCGGTTAGAATTTCGATAGCTGTGCGATCGCGCTTGAGCGGCATCCAATGGTTTTTCTTCAGATAGTCGACATTAAGATTCTTCAACAACTCTACATCGACGATGGTACGTTCGCTGTACTCGATATATGGACATTTATGGAACTGGGCGAGCGATTTCCCGATATCGAGCTTGGGAACTTTGTATTTCTCAATCAGAATACCCTCAAGATCGCTCATCCCTTTTCGGGAGTCGGCGATGGCCTGGTCAAGCTCATTTTGAGTGATGCGGCTATTGCTAACGAGAAGGTCAAATTTGGTCGGAGTCTTTTTGGATATCTTGCGAAGGTTGAAGAACGCAATGCCGAGCGCTTTTGCAATTTCATCAACTGCTTCTTCGTCTTTTCGGGTAAAGCGACTCCCGCTCTTCTTGTTGAGAAGCTGGAGCACTCCCATTAGGTACTTGTTGTCGGCGACGATCGGGTATGTGAGAACCTGTTTGGTCTTGAACCCGGTCCGTTTATCGTAGGACGTATCATGAACCAGAGATGGGTGAGTGGCTTGGAGCTCCGCGATACTGTAGACGTCGGCGATGTTCACGGGGCGCAGATACTTGGCGCAGAAGCCGGCCAGGCTTTGTTCGGTAATGGGAATACGGACTTCTTCTACGCCGTCGATGTGCGGAACCTTGGAGAAGATCTCTTTCTTTTCTGCGTCGAACGCGAAGAGAGTCAAATCTTCCGCGTCGAATAAACTGAGGATGTCCTTGTGCAGGTCGAGAAGGATTTGATCGAGATTGTTGGCGGCATGAATCTGAGTGGTAATGCGTTTGACATGCTCCGCGTGCTCGACTTTTTGCTGCAATTCCTGGACGTTTGGAGTTACGGGCTTGGCTTGCATCCGACTCTGCTTTCTCTGCCGTCGAGACGTGAAACGATCGGGTTGTACGCTGGATTCGTAGGTGCCGAGTCGCGAATTCGAGTCGCGAATAGGTTTAGGTAATAGAGCTGCGAATCGAGTTTTAGTCTAGCCGAAAGAGAGGGGAAGGCAAGGAAAAGACACTTTCCATCGATGGAGATCAAAGATTGGTGAGACAGGAGGAGAGCGAGCCCGCAGCGGGCTGAGTCACGCGACGGACGGATCCGTTTCGGAGCAAAGTTTCCTGATGTGGGCGACCAGATCACCTGGGGCTACGCGCGACTTGGTTCCACCCCGTCGAATTTTTATCTCTACGATGCCGTCGGCAAGACCCTTATCGCCTACGACGATCTGGAAGGGGATCCCGATCAGATCAGCGTCGTTGAATTTTACGCCTGCGCGATCAGGACGATCATCCCACAACACATCAAAACCCGCAGCCGTCAATTCGGAATAGAGACGTGTGGCGGTTGAGGTGGTCTGTTCTGATTGGCTGACGGTCAGCAGGTGGAGCTGAAATGGTGCAATGGGAAACGGCCAGATGATGCCTTTGTCGTCGTGATGTTGTTCGATTGCCGCCGCCGCCGTACGACCTACCCCGATTCCGTAACAACCCATAATGGCAAGGCGCTCTTTGCCTTGCTCGTCAAGGATAGTGGCATTCATTTTCTGACTATACTTGGTGCCAAGCAAGAACACTTGCCCGACTTCGATTCCCCTAGCGAGAGTCAACACACCAGGACCTCGAGGGGAAGGATCCCCGGCCTGCGCGTTTCGAAGATCGGCAAATTCTTCGACGGTAAAGTCTCGATCAATGTTGGCATTCTGATAATGAGTGTCGGCCTTGTTGGCGCCAATCACGACATTTTTCAATCCCTGGACAGCCCAATCAGCAAGGATGCGTACCTGTTGGAGTCCGATTGGCCCGGCAAATCCTGGAGGACACCCCGTGAGTCGCTGCACCGTCTCAGGATCAGCCAATGCGACATCGGTCACCTTGAGTAGCCTGGCCAGTTTGACTTCATTGACCTCATGATCGCCTCGGATCAGTACAGCAACCGATTCGGTTCCTGCTCGATACAGCAGCGTCTTCACCAGTTGCCGAGAAGTGATCTGTAAAAAGGCTGTTACTTCTTCTACTGTCCGGCGCTGCGGTGTCGCGATGAGGGTTAATGGAACGAGGGCAGTGGTATCGGCTTCAGAGGGCGCAAGCACTTCAGCCCTCTCGAGATTGGCGGCATAGGATCCCTGGTCGCTGTAGGCCACCATCGCTTCGCCGGTATCTGCGAGAACCATGAACTCATGCGAGACATCCCCGCCGATCAACCCCGTGTCAGCTTCAACGGGCCGAAAGGTAAGGCCGCAACGTGTGAAAATCCTGGTATAGGCGTCATACATGTTCTGATAGCTGACCTTGGCGCCGGCTTCGTCGAGGTCAAAACTATAGGCGTCTTTCATGATGAATTCTCGCCCTCGCATGAGGCCAAAGCGGGGCCGGATCTCGTCTCGGAATTTGGTTTGGATTTGGTAAAAATTCAACGGGAGTTGGCGATAGGAACGCACTTCTCGCCGGAATAGATCGGTGATGACTTCTTCATGAGTCGGACCCAAGCAGAAATCACGTTCATGGCGGTCCTTGAAACGTAGGAGTTCCTTCCCGTAGTAGTCCCAGCGAGCGGTCTCTTTCCACAACTCGGCAGGGGATGCGATCGGCATCAAAAGCTCCTGCGCGCCGGCTCGATTCATCTCCTCACGGATGATCTGCTCGATTTTACGGATGACGCGTAGGCCGAGTGGAAGATAGGTGTAGATACCCGCGGCCACCTTGCGGATCAGCCCGGCGCGCAGCATCAATCGATGGCTGACAGTTTCCGCTTCTCCGGGATCGTCCCGTAGCGTCGGGATGAGTAACTGCGACGTTTTCATGAAAGGTTTAGCGGGAGAAGATGCGTTCTAAGTCATTCCAGAAAGCGAAGATCATCACACCAACCAGCAAGACCAACCCCACCTGTTGAGCAACCTCTCGTTGTCGTTCGCCGAGCGGTTTACGCAGGATGCCTTCAATCAAGAAAAAGAGCAAGTGGCCGCCGTCGAGTATAGGGATGGGCAGCAAATTAAGGACCCCAAGATTGATGCTCAGAATGGCGATCAGAAAGACGACGCTGGAGGCACCCTGAGATGCGGCTTCCCCCGAGATATTGGCGATCGTCAACGGACCGCCGATATTCTTACTCGAAATATCACCTACGATCATCTTATAGAGGCCGATCGCCGTCAGTTCTGTCCACCCCCACGTGGCTTCCAGTCCTTGATACACGGCTTCGGCGACGTTGTCGGACCGCATCAAGGAGCGACCAGGACCGGAGATGCCGATCTTTCCTACTTCTGAGGTCTGTCCATTGATCGTGAGCTTTTCACTGGCCGGCGTCACGGTCAACGCGGTGCGCTTTCCCTCGCGGAGCACCTCGAATGTTAACGGCTTCTCCGGGTGCTCTCTCACCTGCGTCGTCATCTGCGCCCACGTATAGATGGTGTGTCCCTCGATCGAGACCACTCGATCGCCGGGCTGGAGTCCACCCATGGATGCGGGTGATCCTTGCATGACCGAGGTAACCAATGGGGGTGTTTCTTCGACTCCGATCGTATACAGCGGTTCGTCTGGGGATGCTCCGTCTCCAGTAATCGGTACGGGAGTCGCCGTGAGCATTTTTAGCTGCCCTTCTCGCCGGACTTCGAGTGAGAGAGGCTGCCCTTTGCTCCTGGACACGATGTCCAACAGCTCGGTCTTGGTGGAGATATCTTCCCCATTGACTCTGACGATGCGGTCGCCAACTTCCATCCCTGCTACCGATGCAGGAGATCCAGGAACCAGAGCCTCGACGTCGGCGCTTAGATCGCGAAAGGTTGGGACAAAGAGAGGAGAACCGGTCGATAACCATCCGGCGAAGATCAAATAGGCTAAAATAAAGTTAAATCCGGGGCCAGCTGCGACGATAAGGACTTTCCCCCAAAGCCCCTGATGCGAAAATGAACGACGGCGGTCGTCGGGAGTTGTGGCCTCAGTCTCGTCTTCACCGAATAACTTGACGTAACCGCCAAGTGGAACGGCCGAGACAAGATACTCCGTTTCGCCGACCTGACGGCCGAATATTTTTGGACCAAAACCGATTGAAAACTTCAAGACCTTCACTCCGACCCAGCGGGCAGCGAGAAAGTGGCCGAGCTCGTGGAAGGCGACCAACACGCCAAGTACAACTAGAAACCACCAGGCTTTCTGGAGGAGGAGCCAGAGCGTATCGGGGGACCAAACGAATGCGGATGTCATGGGAACTCCCTATAGCGTACTTGGTCTCATAACTCTAACAGACGTCGCGTGAAATGCAAAACAATCGTTAGTGCGATAACGCATGTACCAATGATTCTGCTTTCTCCCTGGCCCATCGGTCGGCTTCCAAAGCGTCATCGAGACAAGTGATGTCTTGTGGGGTATGCACGTCCATGGTGCTACGAATGACCTGCGCGATTTCGCCAAAGCGGAGGCCATGGTTGAGAAACGCCTCGACGGCAATCTCATTCGCAGCATTCATCGTGGCAGGCATAGTGCCTCCGACGCGAAGCGACTCGTATCCAAGATTGAGGCAGGGGAAGCGGTCATGGTCGGGTTTGCAAAAAGACAACTGTCCGATCTCCGTCAGCTCCAACGAAGGAAGATCAAGGGCCATCCTTGCAGGGTAACGCATGGCATACGAGATAGGGGTCCGCATATCCGGAAGCCCCAATTGAGCGATGATCGAACGATCTTTATACTCCACTAGCGAGTGAATAATGCTTTCTCGATGAACCATGACCTCGATGTTGGACTCTGGGATATCGAAGAGCCAGCGTGCTTCTACGACTTCCAACCCTTTATTCATCAAGGTGGCTGAGTCAATGGTAATCTTGGACCCCATCTTCCAGTTTGGATGCTGCAAGGCTCGTTCAGGTGTCACGTCCTGGAGCTGTTCGTGGGTCAGTGTCCAGAGTGCTCCGCCGGACGCGGTAAGAATCAAACGTCGGACGTCCTCGACTCGGTGGCCTTCCAAGGATTGAAAGATCGCGCTATGCTCGCTATCGACTGGGAAAATCCTGACACCATGTTTTCGAGCTTCATCCTGCATCAACTTACCTGCCATAACCATCGGTTCTTTATTGGCCAAAGCGATGTGCTTGCCACTCCGAATGGCGGACAAGGTTGGAATGAGCCCGGCCGCTCCCACGATGGCAGAAATCACCAAGTCGGCATCTAGGACCGCTGCCACGTGACTGATGCCCCCTTCGCCGGACATGATTTCGACTCGAAGGTCGGCACATCGGCCTCGAAGCAGAGCAGCTGAGGATTCGGTAGAGACGGCCACAGCTTTGGGCCTGAATTGGTGAATCTGCTCTTCTAACTTGTCGATGTTGCTGCCAGCCGTCAATCCCACCACCCGAAATTCATCGGGAAACCGCTGAACGATATCGAGTGTATTGGTCCCGATCGATCCGGTCGATCCCAGGATGATAATCGACTTCATATTCTCTCCTCTCCATTCTTCTATGAAGGGGGCGACACGCTTCGAACGTAGGCGACATAGTAGTAGAACGTGGGGGCAGTGAACAAGAGACTATCAAGCCGGTCCAGCATCCCGCCATGACCTGGCAAGATCCCACCCGAGTCTTTGACCCCAGTCCGACGTTTGATCATCGATTCGAAAAGGTCTCCGAGTAGTCCCGCTATCGTCAGGAGTACTCCGAGGACCACCGCATCCGCTAGGGAAAGCTCTGACGTGAACCACTGCTGAGCCAGGAATGCCACACCGACCGCCAGGACAAGCCCACCGAGGACTCCTTCGACGGTTTTCTTTGGACTGATCGACGGAAGCAATGGGTGTTTTCCCCACAAGGTCCCCGCATAGTAGGCGCCGATATCCGAGGCCCACGTCACGACGGCTAGAAAGAGCACGAGCCATTCGCCGCCAGGCAAGGTGCGGGTGGCCACCACGGTGCTCAGGGGGAAGCCTATGTACAACACCCCGAGGAGAATCACGACTGCATCGTTCCATCGGTGCTCCGTTGAAGCGGCGGAGATGGACACGGTCACTGCCACCACGAGCACACTGCCGACGAGAAGTTCCGGCAAGGAGAAGGAAAAATGAGAGTGAGTAAGTGTAAGGGCGAAGCCTGTGAGTCCTCCTCCCATAAGGAGGCGGCTCAAGTGCGAAGGAAAGCTGAGATTGTAGAGTTCCAGCAGCGCGATAGAGCCAACTACAAGCAAGAGCAGGGTCAAGGCCCAGGGAGCAAGATGCGCGATGATGATAAAGACCGCGGGAATCAGCGCGAGTGCCGTGTAGAGACGGCGGAGATCGAATCGTCGGGTGCGTGCCGGTGAGGTCGTCACAAATATCGAGCTATGGGCAAGAACTTCTATTGCGAGGGGATATCCCACAAGTGTTTATGACGATACGGTGGTCAGGACTCGACCAAATCGACGTTCCCGCCTTTGATACTCGATCAGCGCCAAGAGGAACTCTCGCCGGCGAAAATCAGGCCACAGTGTTGGGCTGAAACACAGCTCTGTGTAGGCGAGTTGCCAGAGCAGAAAATTACTGATCCTTGCTTCTCCACTCGTCCGAATTAGAAGATCTGGATCGGGGAGCGGATGAGTAGAGAGGTACCGCTGGATCGTGGTTTCATTGAGAAGGGACGCTTCGAGCGACCCAGCCTGGATATCGTTGATCAACGCTTTCACCGCATCGACTATCTCCGCCCGCCCTCCGTAGCTCAGTGCGACGGTCAAGATCAGTTTGTCGAGATGTGCGGTCTCTTTTTCGGTTGTACGAACCCAGTGTTGGGCCGATTGCGGGAGGAGATCGTGGCGCCCGATGGCGCGGAAGCGAACCCCTTGCTCGATCAAACTCGCTCGTTCCGTCGAAAGATAATGCTCTAGGAGTCCCATGAGGGCGCTGATTTCATGGGTCGGACGATTCCAGTTCTCCTGTGAAAACGCGTAGATCGTGAGAGCTTGGATACCCAGTTCCAAACACAGTGTGATCATTTCTCTGACGGAATTGATGCCTTCGCGATGGCCTGCAATACGTGGAAGACCACGAAGTTCAGCCCACCGACCGTTGCCGTCCATGATCACCGCGACGTGTTTCGGGAGCAGTTCGAGCTCCAATTTGGCGGTCAAGTCGCTTTCTGAAAGGTGGTCGAGGCTTGAGGATGGCTGGTGTGCCATATAAATCTTGAGTAAGCTCCTACATGTCCAGTGTGAAGGCGAGCGAGGTCTCCAGAGTCTACTGGTGGGGGTAGGGAATGTCAAACGATAACTCGGTAATTCTAGAATTAGAACTGTCTGAGAATTGTGAGGTGAGTGCGCGCGTGCATTGCGACTATGGAAACGATTGGGCTATACTGCTCATTCCTTAACCCATTACAGAACAGAAAGACTGACGTATGCCTGAGTCGGTTCAATTGAAAAAATTCGGCGTCACGGAACTCGAAGCGCAGCATGCCCTCGATCGATTAAAAGTACGGGATGTTGACTATGCGGATCTCTATTTCGAATCCCGTACGTCGGAGTCGGTGTCCATGGAGGAAGGCATCGTCAAACGTGCGGCCAAGAGCATTTCTCAGGGTGTCGGGGTTCGGGCGACGGCGGGTGAAAAAACCGGATTTGCCTACTCAGATGAACTTACGAAGAAAGATCTGGAGATCGCGGCGGACACGGCGCGGTACATAGCCAATTCCCCCAAGGGAGATTCTCCCGTTCCGGTGCCCACGCAGCGGCGCCCCACGAGAGATCTCTATCCGATGGAGCGAGCGAAGGCCGAGGTGGCGACGGCTGATCGTGTGGCGCTGTTGAACGAAATCGATGCTGAAGCCAGACGGTATGACCCCCGCATCAAGAACGTGATGGCGTCGTTTAACACCGAGTACAAGGTGGTGGCGGTAGCGACATCCGATGGGACCTTGGTCGGCGATATTCAACCCTTGTCTCGCCTGCAAATCACGTGCATCGCCGAAGACTGTGACAACCGCCAAGTGGGGAGCTTCGGAGGCGGCGGCCGGGTTGCGTTCGAGTTCTATCGCGAGGGCAATCGTCATTTAAGCTACGCCCGAGAAGCGGCACGAGAAGCGATCCTCAATTTGTCGGCAGTCGATGCTCCAGCCGGGGTGATGCCGGTGGTGCTGGCTGGAGGATGGCCTGGTATCTTACTCCACGAAGCGATCGGGCATGGCCTAGAAGCCGACTTCAACCGCAAAAAAACCTCCGCCTTTTCCAGTTTGATCGGGAAACGGGTGGCATCGGAAGTCTGTACCATTGTTGATGATGGAACTCTTCCGTTTCGTCGTGGCTCGTTAAATATGGATGATGAAGGGACCGCGACGAGCTGTACCACGCTCATCGAGAAAGGCATCCTCCGTCGCTATATCACCGATAAACTCAATGCACGCCTCATGGGGATTCCCCTGACCGGTAACGGTCGGCGGGAGAATTACCAGAGTGTGGTGCTCCCTCGGATGACGAATACCTTCATGTTGGCCGGCGAGTCGGACCCTCAGGATATTATCCGATCGGTCAAGAATGGGCTCTACGCCGTATCATTCGGTGGCGGACAGGTCGATATCACCAACGGGAAATTCGTGTTTTCGGCCAGTGAAGCCTATCTCATCGAGGACGGTCAGATCACGAAGCCGGTGAAAGGTGCCACGTTGATCGGAAACGGGCCGGAGATTCTCACGAAGGTGTCGATGGTGGGACACGATTTGAAGCTCGACAACGGCATCGGCACATGTGGGAAGGATGGTCAATCGGTGCCGGTCGGTGTTGGCTTGCCAACCATCAAGATCGACGAAATTACCGTGGGCGGCACGCGGAGTTAGGCGCTCCATTTACAGTGGTTCTGCCGATCTATCGAACAATGACTGACGAGACGCACTGATGTCCAAGAAATCTTTGTCTGCAGGAAAAACAGCCAACGGTTTCGCTCAGCTCGCGGCCGATGTCCTGGCATGCGCCAAGGCCTGCGGCGCAACAGAATCCGATATCGTGGTTGCCGATGGAGAGACCTTTTCGGTCCAAGTGCGGGTTGGCGCCGTTGATCGATTGACCAAGGCCCGAGAGAAGCGGCTCGGCCTGCGTGTCTTTATCGGAAAGCGATCGGCGACGACTTCCACATCCGACTTTTCACAAGAATCCCTTGAACGGCTCGTAGCAGACACCTGTACCTTGGCAGGGGCCGTGGTTGAGGATGACGTTTCAGGATTGCCCGATGCGGCTCAGATGGCCACGGACCAGCCGAGTCTCGATCTCTATGATGAGACTGTTCTCGATACGGAGACGCAGATCGACTGGGCCAAGCGGGGAGAGGCGGCAGCGTTTGCGGCCGACTCGCGCGTGACAAACTCGGAGGGTGCGGAGTTCGATTCGTCCTCTGGACGAGTAGTGCTGGCCAACAGCCATGGATTCGTCGGGTCTTACAAGAGCTCAAACTTTTCACTGTCCGTTTCCCCGATCGCGACCGAGTCTGGGACTGGGGCCATGCAGCGGGACGCCTGGTATGAGGTGCAACGCAAGTTTGCGCGATTGGCCTCCGCGGAATCGATCGGGCAAGAAGCTGCGAGACGGACTGTTCGCCGGTTGGGCGCGCGCAAGGTGGCGACGAAGCGCGTACCGGTGGTGTTCGACCAGGAGACGGCCGGAAGCTTGCTCGCAAACCTGTGTAGTGCCATCTCCGGCTATGGGCTTTACAAACGGGCCTCGTTTCTTCTCGATAAACTGGACCAGACGATCGCGTCCGATCTCATGACCGTGTACGACGACGGTCGCATGATCGGGGGCCTTGGATCCCGCCCGTTCGACGGTGAAGGGTTAGCGACGCGTAAGAATACGATCGTGGAGCACGGTGTGCTGAAGAGCTACCTACTCGATACCTACTCTGGAAAGAAGCTGGGGCTGCCTTCGACCGGAAATGCGTCACGGAGTGTGGGGGAGAGCCCTTCTGTCGGCCCGACGAACTTTTATCTCATCCCCGGATCGAAGAGCCCGCAAGCCATCATTGGCTCGATTAAGGAAGGCCTCTATATCACTGAGTTGATCGGGTTCGGAATCAATATGGTCACCGGCGATTATTCGAGGGGAGCCGGCGGGTTCTGGATCGAAAACGGGGAGTTGGCCTACCCGGTTGAAGAAATCACGATCGCGGGAAATCTGAAACAGATGTTCAAGGATATCGAAATAGTTGGGAACGATCTTGTATTCCGAGGGCGCATCACCAGCCCGACGCTGAAAATTTCAGAGATGATGGTGGCCGGCAATTAGCCGCATCACAGCAAATCCCTAGCCGCAAGTGTTGAGCTCAGAGTCCTGGATTGACGCGTAAGAAACCAGACGAGTTCCCGTCTCGGGGTTCGAATTCAGCACTCGCGCAAGCGTGGAGGTGACGTATGGCTGAGCCCATTCGAGAGACGACTGTTCAGTACCCGAGCGGAAAAGTAGTGACGGTGCGGGCGTTCGTGGCCGCTCCGCAAACCAAGGAGAAGCGACCGGCCATTATCGTGGTCCAGGAATGGTGGGGACTCACAGCTCATATAAAGGATATCGCCCGGCGGTATGCGGCAGAGGGCTATGTCGCCATCGCTCCGGACCTGTATTCCCGCCTGGGACATGCACTGACGACCGATGCCGGAGAAGCCGGCAAGCTCATGAATACGCTGAAACAGGAGGATGGACTCAACGATCTGAATGCAACGGAGGCCTACCTCAAGACGGTCCCTGAGGTAGATTCAACAAGAATCGGTATCACCGGGTTTTGTATGGGCGGCTCCTATGCCCTCATGCTGCCCTGCGTGAATCCGGAGATCAAAGCAGCGGTACCGTTCTACGGCCAGGTGCCCAATCCCGATACACCGATTCAGAATCTGGCTTGTCCGTTGTTGTATCTCTATGGGGAAGACGATGGTTGGATCACGAAAGCCGATGTCCAGCGACTGGCAGCGGCGTTGAAGAAATACAGCAAGCCGGGTGAGATCAAGACGTACCCCGGTGCTCCCCATGCCTTCTTCCGAGACACGGACCCATCTGTGTATCGACCGGATGCAGCCAAGGATGCGTGGGCGAGGACGAAGGCCTTCTTTAAACAGCATCTCGGCTGATGAAAATGACCTCCAGCCTCGTTCTCAGTCGTTCGTCTCCCTGCGACGTGCCTCCGAAGGTACGCCTCAGTCGCCGACCTTCTTGCGGCCTTGCTGGAAGGCCATTTTGATCGGCCTTGCAAATCACTTACGGAAATGGAGTAGGGGAACGGTTTACTATGCCTTTGGATGCTGAACTCGGAAAGAAAATGCTTCAGTTGATCACGTCCCGCTACGATGATCGGCATTGGCGGAAACGAATCGAGAAAACTCTTGGTCTTCCGCAGTCCGGCGTTACAGATCCGATTCAGCAACAGATCTTCATGTATCTCAAGCTCGGCTTGAAGGCATACAAGTCTCGCCGAGCCGATCCCGATTCCTGGATCATCGGCGGCTACGCCACGAAGGAAGTCATCAATCGCGCGAAATTCCAGCCGCAGCTCGTCGGTTCGTTGATCAAGCAAGAGGAGGTGGCCTTTCTGGGGACTGACCCAGGAGCTAGTGTGACCGAAGCCTGGTGGGAAGAGATGCTGGTCCAGTGGTTCGACGTGCCGGAGGAAGAGAAGCCTGTCGAGGAAGAAAGCGGCGAAGCCAAGGAATTAGATTCCTCGTCGGAGATTAGGTCGAAAGCGTAACAGGTGTCTTACGGTCCGGTTTCGTCTGGTTAGCCGCCTAGATCCCAAGGTTCTCGCCAGCTCAGTTTGAGTAAATCTCGTGCGCCGTGCACAACGCGGGGAATGAGGACCAGGTCACTCTGCACGAGGTACACGATTCGATATCCCCTAAAAATAACCTCTCGAAGGTCTTGGCGATTGGGCTCGGGAACGACACGTCCGATGTGAGGAGTTTTGAGGAGCAACTCTGTGGATCAACGATGCGATCGACGAACGTGATCGCATGAAGGACAGAATCGCGCGCGATGAAGTCGTCGATCTCTTGGAGATCCGTGCTGGCGGTCAGCGACCAGGGGACTTGCGCCATCGGGTGATTCTTTCTTTCAGCTCTTGATGGGTAAGGATGCGACCCTGGGCTACGTCTTCAAGGCTCTTTTCCACCTGCTGCTTGAAGAACAACTCCTCCATAATCCCGCTATTAGTCACGTCATCGGGTAGCTGTTTAATAAGCTCTAATGCCTCAGCCTTGGCCTTTGCCATGGGTGCCTCCTTCCCGTAAGCCCCGCTTTGATAAGGCTATGCCCGGAAGTCAGAAAAAGCCAGTTGACTGTGCGACGAAGGAAATCCCCAACCGAGCGAAATTCCAGCCGCAGCTCGTCGGTTCGTTGATCAAGCAAGAGGAGGTGGCCTTCCTGGGCACGGACCCAGGAAATGACGTGACCGAAGCCTGGTGGATAGAGATGCTGGTCCAGTCGTTCGACGTGCCGGACGAGGAGAAGCCGGCAGTGGGTGCTTCGAATCCGTGGTGGCCGTGAACCGGCGTACCTGTTTACAGCGCAGGCCCAATTTCTTCCGCAGCCGCTTGATCCGCCCGACCCCAGCGGGGAACCCGTCGTCCCGCAATTCCGCTTGGAGACGCTGTGGTCTGTACGTCTGCCTCGTGCGCACATGCGCGGCCTGGACGCCACTTCCAGACGCGCGTTCTCCTGGGCGCGTTGCGAGGGGTTGCATGGCCTGTCGTTGCGGTCGTCGAAGGCGATGGCGAGCACTGTTCGAAGTTCCGTTCGGATAAAATCCAGAACGGAACGAGTTGCACAGCCAAGCGGCGGTAAGGCTATGCGGCCTAACCCCTCGCAGGAGCACGCGACCCAACTATCCGAACAAATCCATCTGTGCCGGCTGTGGCGATTCAATATTCAAGACTGGTGTGGCTGGGACAGGAGCTGCGCTGGTCGGCTCGGTTGGTTTGGAGTGGCTGTCTAAGAATTCCTTCAACTTCTTGAAGTCTTCTTTCAGCGTGACGAGCAAGTTGCCCTGGTGGAGTGCAGCTGCTGGGTGCAGCAGTGGAAAGAGGACGAAATCTTTCATGTGGAACGCTTGTGCTTTGACTTTAGTAATGCCGACTTTGCGTTCTAATAGGGTCTGCGTGGCCCAGTTCCCTAAGGAACAGACCAGCTTTGGCCTGATCAGTTGAATTTGCTGCATCAGGAACGGCTTACAGGTTTCGACCTCGTCTTGTTCCGGGTCTCGGTTGTTCGGCGGCCGGCACTTGATCACGTTGGCGATGTAGATGTGGTCTCGCGAGAGGCCTGCCGAGGCCAGAAGGTCGTTCAAGAGCTTTCCCGCTGCTCCCACGAACGGTTCGCCCTTCTGATCTTCATTGAAACCTGGCGCTTCCCCGACAAACATGATACTTGCGTGAGGATTGCCGACGCCGAACACGACCTGACTGCGGCCTAGCTTCGCCAGTTTGCAGCGTTGGCAATCATGGAGCGCGTCGGCAAGTTCTTGGAGAGGAGTGGGTGTCATGAGCGATGAATGTGAATGAAGTACTGACGATATCTTAGGAACGGCGAGTCGGGATGTCAATCGAGATGATCAGACAAAAAAAGCGGGAGGAGTGGCTATGAAATGGATGAAGATCAGAAGTGTGTTGCTGGTGATATTTCCTACGCTAGCAGCAGCTTCTGTGGAACTGGTGGCGTTCGCAGATAAGCCATTCTGCGAAACTGTGGCCCGATTGACGGGTGACCATTTCGTTTTCGAGAGTGGCCTGTCGCGGACGGTAGAGTGGGTGCCGGTTGAATTGAAAGGCGAAGGCCCAACGGCGAGGCGCTGTTCGAGTCTCGACAAGACGATCATCGATTTGGATAATGATGGGCGAGCGGATTTGCTGGTGAGGACCACGTTCTGCATGAAAGGGAACCCGAGTGACAGTTTCTATGTGTTCCCTGCCGACAGCAATGTCCTTGAAGAAGCGAATTGGCAAGACCTGAGCCCGTTGTTGGCGACTCATGACAAGTTCGAACGAACCGGAGGAACCTATCCGCTGAAGTCGCTCCGGATTGACATAGGCCAGGCGCCTCCCGCGTTGACAACCACCTTTTCCCTCCAACCCTTTCTTTTGGATGGGAGGGCCTACATTGGTCTGACAGATGCCAGACGGGAATGGGTGGTGATCGCGAGGTATCGAGGTGGTGAACGGTTTGAGGATCTGTGCTATCTGCACTCAGCTAATTGAGCCGGTATCCTTTTGCCGAAAGGCAGGTATCCCTCATGGCGTTGATGGTCGAAAGGCCATGCAGGGCTCGGGCATGGTCGGCGGGGCTCTGAGGGCTAGGGCTGAAGGGGAAGGGTGAGGTCTGGCTATAGAAGTGATAGTCGTTGGCTATTCTCGCCTTGTACTCACACTCCATATAATCGCGCTCCACGTCATACCGGCTGAGACCAGTGGGATGGCCTCCGCGCTCATAAGGGCTTTGGGCACAACCAGTGCCAAGCAACAGAATACCCATTATCATGAATGTGGACCGCGACAACATGTAGGTATTAATACAATGCAGTACAACCACGATCAAGCTGGGCGTCCGGTGACGATCTCAGCACAGCGACGGGCGCTGACGAGTGCGCTTTCCAGGTTAGCAGGCCAGCCTGTGTCAGTCCAAGCTCCAGCGACGAGCATGTTCTGGATCGGACTTTGCTGGAGAGGCCGGAGCCGCGCAGTGCCAGGCACGAGCGACAGCGCGGCGTGGTGCTCTCGAAAGATTTCATGGGGGAGTTTGTCTTTGGGAACCATGTTTGGAAATATCCGGCTCAGCTCGGCGATTGCAGCATCTACCAACTGATCATCATCCAAGTTTGCAGGCGAGTCGGCTAGGGCAGAGAGACGACAGCTGATTTCGCCAGGCCCCAACGGAGTGATGGCCAGTTGGTGGAACGGGCGTCCTGGTAGCAATACAAGGCGAGGGGTTTGAATGGCCTCTTGGCATGTCAATTGGACGACGACCCCGCTGAGATCGTTGAGTTCCGTGACCTGGGCGAAGTAGGCATAGCGCGTTAACAGCCGCTCCGGCAAAAGCGCAAGCAACTGGTGGGGCGACAGCGCGAAGACGTACCACTGAGCTTGAATTGTCGTGTTGCCCTGGAGCCGAATGTCGTGCACGCCGCTTTCTCCAAAGCGGAGGTGTGGACGAGCTGTCAGGGTGTGGAACTCGATAAGGCCATGACCCAACGCCTGTTTGATCGGTGCCATGAGCCTTTGTTCGATGGAACCAGACACATAGGTGAGCCTGGCATCCGACGCGTCGCTCAGAAATATGGTTGAGAGCAATTGCACAAAGGTCGCGGCGGAGAGGCGCGCGAGATCGTTTCCCGTCAGCCAATGAGCGAGCGGCCCCCAAATCCGCTCTTGGGCTTGGACGCTTTGGCCGGTCGCCGCCAGCCATTCCTGCGCAGTGCGATTCTCTAGATCTGTCGGGAGGGTCTGCGCTTGCTCCCAAATCTGCTCGACGTGAGAGAACAGCTTCCAGCGGTCCTGCCAGGCCAGGCCTTGGAAGCTGAAGAGACTCATCATCCATTGAAAGGCTCCGGGAAGACGGGCGGACTGATATGAAACGTCTCGTCCATCAGGCAGCCGAAACTCGAGTGGAATGGCTCGGTCATGGTGCGCGGGTGGTTGCTGATGCAGCGCCTGGAGGAGCCGGTGGCTCTCGTGATGACATCCCAAGAGAATCGGTGCGGGGTCGGATGTATTGAGCCGGAATCCGTCGAGCCAATCAGGGTGATCGAGCAGCGTGATGCGGTAGCCCTGTCGATGTAGATGATAGGCGGTTGTGAGACCGACCAACTCGGCGCCGAGGATGAGGACAGTTTGTGAGGTTGGAGCGGTCACGAGAATCGGGAACGGAGCCAAATGCGCAACGCGATGATCAACCGTTGTGTGGTGGTCAGACTGATTCGTTGTCCGAACACCTGATAGTTCGATCGTTCAATTTGATCCAAGATTCGGCTGTAAATGCCGCGCATGATTTCTGCCACCGTCAATGCACGGCGCTCGAATGGAGATAATCCCTTCAGAGCCGCGTCGGCTCGCTTATAATAATGATGGGCACGAGAGGCTTCGTATTCCATCAATGCGCAGAACTCCGGCGAATAGCTTCGATTGAGCAGGGCCTTTTCAGGATAGTTCCACTTCCGTAGATCCTCGAGTGGGAGATAAATACGGCGTTCGGTGGCATCGGTGCCGACGTCGCGAAGAATGTTGGTCAACTGGAAGGCCATACCGAGCGCGACCGCGTAATCCTGAGCGCGAGCGGAGGTGACGCCGAAAATATGCAAACAGATAAGGCCTACGACGGAGGCTACGCGGTAACAATAGAGAGACAGCTCGTCGAATGTGACGTAGCGGTTATTGAACAGATCCATCTCAACGCCTTTGATCAATTCTTCAAAGTAGGCTTTGGGTATTCCCATGGTTTTCACATGGTGAGCAAGGCTTACCATGATTGGGGTGGTAGGCGTTCCTGAATAGACCGCGTCCAGCTCGTTCAGCCAGCGTTTGAGTTCCTCCTTCGGGTCGCTCCCGGCAGCCGGTTCATCGACGGCACTGTCTACGGCCTTGCAGAAGGCATAGACGGTATACATGGCTTCTCGCTTGGCTTTGGGCAGGAACAGGAATGAGTAGTAAAAGTTGCTGCCGCTGTTCTTTGTATACGCCGTGCAATAGGCCTGCGCTTCAGCAGTCGTCATGACGCGCAGCCTCCAGCCAGGACCGAAGCCTCAAGTTTGATGGCTTTGATGGGGTCGATCGGGAGGTGGGGATTTGGGTGCAGAATCAAATCCAGCAGCTCCACACCATCCACCAGACGAGGGCCAGGGCGGCTGAAATATGATGCGGCATCCACGACGTAGAGATTCGGCCACTGCTCGCAGGCCCGTCTCCATCGATCCTGGACAGGTCCGCTCTGCCTGAGTTCGTTCATGGTGCGATCGATGGAATACCCACACGGCATGACGATGACCACATCGGGTTGCGAGGTTTCCACTTCGCGCCAAGTCGTTGTATGCGATGGCGCATGCTTGGATCCTAGTACATCATGTCCACCAGCCAAGTCTATCATTTCTGGAACCCAATGCCCTGCGACATACAGAGGGTCCAGCCATTCAAGACAGACGACACGAGGACGGGAACGTATGCTCATGTTTCTCTGGTTGATGTGGTCCAATCGACGACGAAGCTCCGTGGCAAGTACTTGTCCCCTTGATAGTCGATCGACCGCTCGAGCGATCCGCTCGATATCATGGATCATGTTTCCGAGGGTCGTCGGGCTCAGCGTGAGGATCTCGGGTGGAGATTGAAGTAATTGGATGGCACGTGTGAGCTGGTCTGGCGTCACGGCGCAGACATTACACAGGTCTTGTGTCAGAATGACATCGGGATGGGCCAGATGAAAGGCTCGCTCGTTGAGCTGGTACAGCGGACTTCCCGACGCGACCAATTCTTTGACCCGTTGATCGATCTCTATGCTCGCTGTCAGGTGGGCCTCGACTAGTGGTTCAATCATCACTGGAACGTGTCGAATCGAGGGAGGGAAATCGCACTCATGGCTGATGCCGACAAGGTGGTCTACCAAACCGAGAGACGCGACCACTTCTGTTGCACCAGGGACGAATGAGCAGATTCTCATAGCGGTTGCGAGTCTATGTGGGCCACAAGCGAGCGCGCATGTCCGTGAGACGCGTCTCACGCAAGCTATGGGTGATGGCATCGGCTTCGTGTAAGTCTTGCACGGTGTGCGTATTGGCCACTGCCAACACCTTCATGCCAGCGGATTTTGCAGCCCGGATGCCGGGACGGGAATCTTCAATGACCAAACACGAAGTCGGTGACAGCGACGCAGCGGAATGATGCCGGTTCAATCCGGCCAACGCATGAAGGAACGGTTCAGGATTCGGCTTGCCATAAGTCACATCCTCGGCGCTGGTGATGTGACAAAACGCTTTTCGGAGACCGATTTCCTCCAACACTAGCTCGATCTCCACTCGTAATGCGCCTGAGGCGATGGCGATGGGACATGTGGCAGCAGCTTCTTCGACAAACTCTCTGACACCCGGGAAAATGGCCAGATGGTCTGTGATCGACGCCAGATACGCGGTCGCCTTTTTGGCCATGAGGTCTTCTAGGAGCGAGGCGGAGGCTGGGATCTGGTTCACACGCAGGGCTTCCAGAATACAGCCTCGATCATCGAAGCCGAGATAGTTGGCGTAGTAGTCGTCTTCCGTCAAATTGATCTGGATCTCTCTGAGCGTTCGACGCAACCCTTCAAAGTGCAGCGGCTCAGTGTCGGCGATGACGCCGTCGAAGTCGAAGATTACGGCCTGCATGAGATCCCGAGGCTTAGGATATATCACCTATCTGGATGGAGGTGTGATCGGGCGGCATTATAGCACAGAGGGTGGTGATGCGATCACCCACCCTCTGTGTGCGACTTGTGTCGCGGAAACGGATGGATCAAGGTTTCGGTTTGAGCTGATGCTCGGGCAGCCAACCTGTGGTGCCGTAGTCGCTACGCAGGGAGTAGACCCAACCAGTTCCCTGAAGGTCGCCGTCAAGAACTGTTAGGACGGTTCCTGGCGGAATGGCCGGTCCTGGTCGTGATCCCTCTGCATCCTGCGTGAGTACAACTTTCTCTCCGGAAGCAGCGGGGTTAGGCAAGATGCTCACTCGTTGTCCTTCGCCGAACAGCGGAGGTGGCGAACTGGTCATGGGTGCATCGGACGCTGGAACTGGGGTTGGAATAGTCTCGACCGTGGCCGATGTGTTCGGCACCGGTGCGGCAGAGGGTGGCATGGGGACAGGAGCTGGACCTGGTGTTGTGGCTTGTGGTACCTCGACTGATGCGACAGCTGGTGGTGGAGTCGGAGCCGCTTCCATAGGTTGAGGAGGCGGAGCAACCGGCACAGGTTTCGGAGGCAGTGGTCGCTGTACAATAGGTGTCGGAGGTTCTGGTGACTCACCAAGGAGTGGCTCGATATACTCCATGACCATCTCCGGCTCCATCGCGACGTAGGCACCACCGCCGATCAGCACCAGCAACAGCACCCACAAAAGAGGACGGCCGTTTGATTGCTTGGGCGGTTTCTTTGGAGACGGTGAACGGACTGTGGTCGTTTGCTCCAATTCTTCTTCAGTGAATTCAAGATCAGGCTCAGGTTGGCGAGCAAAAAATAGGTTCCAAGCCATGGGACTGCCGCCCAGCGATGGGTTTCCGGCGAAAGCAAACATCGAGCACCTCCCTCTAGCGGACTGCATCGTACAATCTGAAAAAATACTTATCATCAAGGGTATAGGCTGTCAATTTTCTACGAATATTCAGCATAAGCTGTGTTGAGACAGCTCCAGGCTCAACAGGATTGCACATGAGACCAGGACAGCACCTGATATGTGACTGCATCGAAGATGGATTCCAATCGCCTATTCGCCAAATAGCGTTGATGCAAGACCGTCCGTGCATTCGGTGAAAGTTGAGGTGATGGCCGCCTGGGCGTCATATAGAAAGAGCCGGTATTATAGCGTCTTCTCTTGAGCGTCGACATTCGAATCGCCGGTGCCTCTTGCATGTCCGTCAAACCGGCAGGCACAATAGGCCGATCGACAAACATGAAATCCTATCGTGAAGAACTCTGGTTTGAGACGAAGACCAGACGGGCCTACCTGAATATCACGCCACAGATCGAGGCATTGGTCAAAAAGAGTGGGATCCGGGAAGGCCTGGTGTTGGTCAACGCGATGCATATTACCGCGAGTGTGTATATCAATGACGATGAGCCGGGTCTGTTGCAAGACTATGACGAGTTTCTGGAACGACTTGCTCCTCATGAGGCTCGTTACCGGCACAACGATACGGGTGAAGACAACGGGGATGCACATCTGAAGCGACAAGTCATGGGACGGGAAGTCGTGGTCGCGATCACGGATGGCACACTCGATTTCGGCCCATGGGAACAGATTTTCTACGGAGAGTTCGACGGGCGTCGTCGCAAGCGAGTGCTGGTGAAGATCATCGGAGACTAGAGCCGGTGTCGAGTAGCGGCGTGCCGGAGTCATGCGCACGAGGAATCGTTGGGACGCTTGCATGGGTATGAAAAGTTTGGCAACATGGTTTCTGAGGCTCTATTTCTATAAGTGATCTTCTTCGGTTCGTGTTGTAGGGAGTAGCGATGTTAGCCTGGTCTCGTCCTGATCCACTCACCCGCGATCTCATCCATCTCATCAATGCTCGTCGGCACGATCATGGCGATACGGATGATGCAATCGATACCCTGCAAGCATTCCTTGAACAGGGACGTGAACACGATCTTCTGACGGTGCTTGCTGCGCTCGACGAAGAAATGGCGGAATGGCTGTTCGATCTCGTGGCAGAGGCGAGTTGCACGTTGCTTCTGGATGGGTCGAATGATGAAAAGCCTACCTACGCGACGATTGCGGCCTTGGAGTTACCTCTGCAGGCGAACCTGACCTCTCCGCTCAAGCTCAAGATCGATCCCATTGCGACTGCTGATCTCCTGCATCGGAATCTGGAACTTCCTGCCGGGACGGTCGTTCGTGTCGAGTCACGACTCTTGACTGATGCCACATTGGAGATGTTAAACCTCCAGATGTTCCATGACCACCTGGTGACGGTCGCCGATTCACGGCGTGCGCAGTCGGTGGCGGCCCGACTTCTTCCTCCTGTTGAGAACACCGCGTTTCTCTTGTTTGAACTGATGGGGGCACCAGACCCGGGGTTGCCCGACTCATGGGAAGACCATCAGCGCCGAGAAATTCTCGACGGCCTGGTCAAGCAATGTCCGGAGTTGGCGTGCGCGCCGGATACGATCGAGGCACCGGTGTATGCCGCCTATGCCATGTTCGATGCACAGAATGCGGTACGGCTGCATCACTTGGCCGATGAAACGGCTGCCGTGTGGAGAGAACTGGATCCGCTGGTGAGATCCCGCACCATCGTGCATCTCCATACGCAATGTGGAAATGGGGTGTATATGCCTGTATGGACCGACCTGTTCGATCCGGAGCTCCCGGAAGAGCACGGGCCGGTCTGGACTTCTCCGGACGTCTGGGTCTTTACGGCTGATCTGCCGATTGAATGGCCTGGTGAAATGTTAACCAATCGGTTACTGGCAGAAGGCTGCACCCGATTCGAGAATCATATCGTCGAAACCCCGGACAACTAACCCACCTCCTCTTGTCCTTGCCGTGAGGCCCGCTCCTACACACAGGTGCTTCGGTCAACAAGAACGCTCTGCTGAAATCTCCCGTTTCGGTGATTTTCCGGTAGCTTTATTTTATCCTCATCTGGATGAAAACGATCAATGCCAAGGAGCGATCAGGAAAGGCCGGCGCGAGTCTCGTGACGGTAGCCGGTTTGATCTTAGTCTGGGCAATCGTATGGGCCAACTTTCCCTCTAAAGAGGAGCTGTTGTCTGTTCAATCAGGGACACTCTCCGTGGAATCCTCGCAGGTTCCTGCTCTCGACCTGACGATCCCCGGCGTATCCAGTCGGCCAACCCTCAACTCGACTGGAGCCGTAGAAACGGCGGCTGTGAAGACTCTCGGCGGATTGTCCGCTCCACGTGATAGCCGCGCCAGGAAAATAGCGGAGGTGAAGTGTGAGGCCGAGGTTCAACAACACTGTCCAGACTCTCTTTCTGGAGAGGATCGCCGCCGTTGTGTGATGCAGCGATTCAAGCGACTAGATCCGCCTTGTCAACAGATCGTGCAGGAGCGGTTGGCGCGCTGGAAAGAAGCCGATGGGTACAAGTTGTCTTGCGCTGTAGACGTGAAACGGTTTTGTCGGAGAGTGCCGCCTGGCGATGGCCGCATTCTGCAGTGTTTGCAGGAACACGAGCAGGATCTTTCAGAAGCCTGCTACCAAAGCTTGCCCAAGGGGCGTCTCCAGACACGGAACTAGGCTTCTCCATGTGGAATTAGAAGCGCCGTCGGCCCCCCCTACGCAGCCAATCCCTCGACGCAGGAACGGAGCTTCAGCGCGAACTCGCTGGCGCGACGATAACGGTGGACGGGGTCTTTATGGAGCGCACGATCGAGAACATCCTTGAAGATGGGTGGCATATCGGGTCTGATCGCCTTCAGACTTGGATGGGGTGTGTGGGCGATGGCAAATAGCAAGGCTGAAACGTTGTCGGCCAGAAACGGTGGACGGCCGGTCAGCAGTTCGAACATCACGACAGCGAGAGAAAAAATATCGGAACGTCCATCCACCTTTTTCCCGGCGATCTGCTCCTGCGACATATACGTGGGCGTTCCCATGACGATATTCGTCTGAGTCTTCGACGAGGTCGCCATCTTGGCGATGCCGAAGTCCATGATTTTCACGCCCTCGTCGTTGGTCAACATAATGTTGGCTGGTTTGATGTCGCGATGTACGACGCCTTGCTGGTGGGCATAGTCCATTGCCTCGGCGACGGTGGCCAGGATCGGAATCACCTTCTGGAACGGCATCAGATTCGGTTTTCTCGACCAGTCTTTCAGCGTCGTCCCTTGAAGCAGCTCCATCGCGATGTAGCCGAGGTCATGTTCCTCCCCGGCATCGAAAATCGTCACGATGTTCGGATGGGATAAGCGTCCGGTTGATTCGGCTTCTCGGAAGAACCGCGCCTTCACGTCCTGGAGTTTGTCGGCATCGTCGATTTCGTTAAGCTGCATCGTTTTGATCGCCACAAACCGTTGGATCGTCGGATCTTTTCCAAGGTACACCACTCCCATTGACCCCCGCCCCAACTCCTTCAGGACTTTGTATCGACCGAGCATGGCAGGAGGTCCGTTTGGTGTAGCTTGGATGTCAATCCTGTTCTCTTGCTCGCCGCTCTCTTCCTCTGAATGAATTTCGTCGGTTTCCTCGATCAGCGTTGTCGTTTCTTTGCGGCGGGTCGATGGTGATGGTTTCGAGAAGAACCGGTGGAGCGCGTCAAGATTCAACAGCCAGGCAGCGGTGATCCAGAGGCCGATGAATGCCAGGAGAGCGGCGTATGCTAGCGTATAACGTGTGGAACCGAGTTGGCTGATCAGTGACTGTCCGACAGCTCGAAGGGTCTTGTCTAGCGCAAGCACAGTAAGCAGAGTTGTAACAGGCAAAACCAGCGTCCGCAGAAACGAGAATCCGCGTCCGTTTTCCGGCATGTGTCGGAACGCGCGGATCGATAGCAAGCCGAGCATAGCCAGCCCGGCTGCTGCAACCATGAGGCGGATTGTATGGGCGCTGTTGAGTCCAAACAGCATCAGAGTGAATGACTGCGTGCCGGGAAATTTGCTCAAAATGGGACCGGCAAAAAGCGCGAGGATCGTGGCAAGAAGATATTGGAAGGCCCAGCTAGGCGCGTTGGTCATAGGCGACGAGATCCGAAGACCTCCAAAGTCTAGCGGATACCAAAGAGGAGTCAATGGATCGGAGAAAATAGGCAGACGATGAGGTCTTATCCTCGAGCCGCTAGGTCTTTCATCTTCGGAAGCAGCGAAGTCGGAATATGAAGGGAACCCTTGCCGATGCCGACTTCAATGTCGGGTTTGGTGAGACCATGAAAATCGCTGCCACCGGTCACGAGCAGGCCGAGTTGTTGAGCGAGACTCAGATATTCTCGGGTCTGCCGTGCAGCATGGGTGCTGTAGTAGACTTCCACGCCATCGAGTCCGTCCGCTTTGAGCTGGCGAACCAACTCGACAAGTGGCCGATCTGTACACCTCACCCAGGTCGGATGGGCTAGGACGGCGAGGCCTCCCGCTGCCTTGATCCAATGAATGGCCTCGATGGGGGCTGGGAGATCGCGAGGTACGTAAGCTGGTTTTCCGTCGGCCAGAAATCGATCGAACGCCTCTTTGGCTGACGTGACGATTCCCTTGTCCATAAGGGCACGAGCAATGTGTGGTCTGCCGACTGAGTCGCTGCCGGCCAGTGCCCGGACTTCTTCATAGGTGAGCTCGATGCCGAGATTCTGCAGCTGTTCGACGATTTTGGGATTGCGACGGTGGCGACTGTCCCGCAAGGTCTTGAGTCGCTCATTCAAGCGAATGTCCTGCCAATCGAGAAAGTATCCAAGAATATGTAACTCGGAATTGCCGAAGATCGAGCTGATCTCGACTCCGGGAATGACCTCAATCCCGCACGCCTCTCCTGCGGCCATGGCTTCCACGAGACCGGTCGTGATGTCGTGATCGGTAATCGCCATGGCTGTGACCCCAACACGGTGTGCCAGTCCAACCACCTCCGTCGGTGTACAGCTTCCGTCAGAGTGAGTGGTGTGGAGGTGTAGGTCCAAGCGGCTCATGACGAAATCTCAGTAGCTAGAGGCTTCTGTGCAACAAGTTGGGCGGTATAGACCGACTCCCCACCGCGCAGGCCTTCGTGAGCCCCTTCATCGTAATGCACGATACGAAGACCAGCGCTGAGGTCGATGAGTTCGTTGTGCGCAAGGCAAAACTCCTTGCGTTTGGGATGCTGATGCTGGAAGTGGTTATCGATGAGGAAGGTTTCATACAGCAACACACCGCCGGGCTTCAACGCGTCGATCAGGTAGGGAAAGAGTGGACGAGTCAGATAAAAGAACACGAGTATGACATCGTACGCCTCTTGCCCGATATTCGGCTTACTCGGCGGAGGCGGTTCCAGATCCACCGTATGTGTTGTGACCCCTGTGAGGTTCCGCGCATGAGCCGTTGAGGACAGCTGCGCCAGCGCCTGGATATCGTGATCAATGGCGTCAACCTGGAAACCTTGCGAGGCAAGGAACAGTGCGTGACGTCCAGTGCCGGACGCGACATCGAGGACCTTGCCTTTGGGGAGACGCGGAAGCTGCTGGACAAGAAAGTGGGTAGGTGATGGATCTGCGCGAAGCAATCGGTGCGCCTGCCTGGTACGCTCTAGGGTAATACCGACCGATTTAGTCACATGGGTGATAGGGGGGTGAAGCTTTCGGAGCCAGAGCTTGGCGCGATGGACCGGAAATTCATCGAAGAGGGCGGCCAGAAACCGTTCAGCCATGGCTTCCAATAGATGAGAATCTTGACCGGTTCCAAGTTCTATCATGCGCTGCGCCACCGACGCATAGTCGACCGTTCGTCGAAGATCGTCGGAGAGTCCAGCCGGCTCAAGGTGACAATCTAATTCCAGATCGACGGCTAATGGCTGTGGGCGCGCACGTTCATCGGCTGTCACGCCACAGCGACCGCGAAATTCAAGTTGCTCGATGATGATCTGTCCACCCATCTGGGTATTGTCGAAGATCGTCTTTCAGACTGTCAAGCGAGGATCGCGGAGGGGAGGGAGAGTGCAAGGCGGAACAGTGTCGGGCGGGCATGCTACACGAAGTATCGGCTAGTATCGAAGTTGTATTCGGTGGTATCGACCAGACGGACAATACTCTGTCGGTAGGCTCCGGCATCATTTGTTTCGGTGAGATCCAGCTCCTCGCCATTTTCAATCGGCGTACCCTGTCGGTCAGTAATGACTTTGACGAGGGGTCGCTCCGCGTCGGACTTGTTCATGGCCGGCTTGAGAACGACGGCGAGTTCCTCGGTATCCAGCACGACCAGGCTTCCGATCGGTACGATCCCGACGCAATTGACGAATAGCTTGAGGAGGGTGGCATCAAAACTCTTTCCCGACTTCGAGAACATCATGTTCAAGACCTTCGACGGCGACATCGGCTCCCGCCGATACACACGGGACGAAGTCATCGCGTCATAGCAATCAGCGATCATGAGAATGCGACCGGTCAGCGACAGCTTCCAGGGCGTTTTCAGTTTGGGATAACCCGAATAATCTAGATTCATGTGGTGCTCGAACGAAGCCGCCGCCATGCGCGCCGGAAGATTCGTGATACCACGCAGTTGAGTGAGACTCAAGACCCCTTCAGTCGGGTGGTTTCGCATCATCGTCCACTCGTCCTCCGTGAACTCGCCGGGCTTGTTCAATACTTCAAGGGGAATGGTCGATTTGCCCATGTCGTGAAAGAGGGCCGCCAAGCCAAGATCCGCCAGTTCGACTTTCGGGTACCCGGCACGATTGGCGAGCGCGAGCGATAAGAGAGAGACGTTGACGGAATGGTTGTGCGTGTATTGATCGTGACAACGAAGGGTTGTGAGGCCGAGGAGCGTCGATTCATCCTGCATCATGAGGTCGACGATGTTTTGGATTGCTCGTTTGGCTTGCTTGAAGTTAAGGGTGCCTCCGTCGCGGACAGACTGGGTCAAGTTTCCGACAGCGCTGGCAGCCTTTCCGTACGCCACTTTACACTGTGCCTTATGATGGAGTTTCGAGCTGGCCTCGGTTCCTGGACCTTGGCCGCCGTCTGATCCCGAAGTGTCTTCTCTGATGGTCAGTTCGCGAGGATCTTCAAGCTGAATGTTGGTGACGTCACGGCTTTTGAGTTCCTGCCGAAAATCTGTCAGTGCTTTGGCGGTGGGGTCGAGCGTAACAAAGAGATACGCAAATTCACGAAGATCCGATGAGGTGGTCGCGGCGGTAAACGTCAATCCACCGATCTTCCATTTATTCATCGTGTCGATAATGCTGGACGCGACCAGCATTTGCTGAGCGCTCACCTTCAAGTGGCGTTCTCCGAGAAAAAGGAAATCATTTTGAATTCGGAGTGTGACCGGTTGATCGTGAGCCATGGTTTGGATCAAGGTCAGCATGGTCTCGACTGGTTTATCGAGCGCCGCATTGGTTCGCCCATGAATCCGCGATGTTTTGATAAGTGTATTCAGCTGCGTGATGAGCTGAAAACCCAGGATCGCGAGCTGTTGGTCGAGGATATCGCCGGCTTCGGAGCCTTGCCCGATTTTCCCGGCCAGCGACTTTTCATGCGTCAGAAGCGGTTGAGCCGGGTTGTCGGTCTGCTTCGGCTGCACTGCCTTGGCGGGGGTCATGAGAGCTCTCCGTCTTCTGCCTGCGAGACTGTCTGCTTCCCTCGTTGGTGTTTCTGCAATTGGGCAAGAGCCACGGTGCAGGCTTGACGAACTGCGGCGCTTCCCTTTCGTGCGCCAAGTTCCAACGCGGCGACGGCGGCGACGGTCGCAAGCTTGCCCAGGGTTTCTGCCGCGAGCACAGCCAGCTCTTCCTTTTTTTTCCTGTTGGTCCAAGCCCAGACCGTGAAGAGGTTCTGCCAGTAGGGAATGGCTTCGTCCCCGGATGTGGCACGGATGGCCTGAAACATACCTCGCCGTTCACTGATGGGGCGGTCCATGAAACTGTCATGGGACAAAAGAGGAGACCACTGAGTAAATGGAACGGTATATTGGCCGGACATTAGCAGCTTGAGCGTAGCAAAGCGGACACTCTCATCTTCATCCTCGGTTAGTGGAACGAGTCGCGCACCGCTGCCGCTTGGACGAAAGAGACCAACCGCCCGCACCACCTCCCGCCGCACCTGAGCATCCGGATACCGAATGATTTTTTCGATCGGTTCTACGAACTTCGGACTATTCCATTTGATGAAGATCGACAGCAGATTGCGGACATAGATCGGTCTCCGATCCGACAGTCCTCGCACTAAGGAATCGGGGTGGTCCTTTGCTAATGACGTGAGAGCTTCTACCACGATGGCTTGGTGTGCTGGGGATGTGAGGTGTGCCAGGAGGGAGCACAGAGCGGGCACTGCGTCCGGCTTCATCAGCAGAAAGATGGTCGACAATCCTTCAACGTTGGCCTCCGGATTCTGGTTGAGATAACTTTCGATGGCTTTGATACGTTCAGCGCGGCCCAATCCATCCAGCACCGAGGCCAGCTGTTGCTTATGTTCCTCACTCAGGTCTGGTCGCACGGCATCGGTTTCATGCAGCAGACCCAGCACGTTTTCCAGGACCGTCCATTTTCCTTCCCGGAGGAGAGATTCTACGATATTGCCCCACAGGCCGAACAGTTTTGTCAGTAATGCCGGCGCTTTTTCTGAAGCAAGGATCGCGGTCAGGGTATCGAGGAGATACGTGAGCCCATCTTGTTTGCTTTCTGTTTCGATTTCTTTCGCAAGAATGGCGAGGTCTTCATCGGTGACTTCGTAGCCTACCAGTCCGGATGGGAGGCGGTTCGGCTGGCTCCCACCCGTGCTCGTTGTTCCCTCGGTGCTGCCACCCCCGGTGGTCTGTTTACTGCGGGTTCGTTCACGATCCAGGAGTTCGCGAAGGGTTGAATCGGACAAGCTCAGGCTGCTATCGAGCCGAATGAATTCCTCATGACCAACCGACGAGCTTGCCACCTCCTCTGCAGTTACGATGGAAATCGTCAAAAGATTCTTCCCCCAGATGCGCGTGACGATGTCATCATCGTCCTTGGTAGGGTCGAGTCCTCCCCACAGTGACTCCAGAAAGAATCCGAGATCTTCTTGCGTAAGACCCTGATGGAGTGTTAACTCACGAATTCCATCCGCGTAGAGCTTGAAGGCGACGCTTTCGCTCCCGCCATCCTGCTCAGCCTGGTACACGACGTACTCTTTGCACATGAGTGCCGTTCGTTGGATAAGGAAGTTGAGTTTCGCATAGGTTGCAAGATGGGCCGTAAGTTCATCGAACAGCTGTTGTGAGAACTTTTGAGCAACAGGATTTTTCGAACCGTATGTCCGATTCGATTTCGATGTTTTGTCCAAGAGCTTGAGGACACGTTTGATCGAGACGATTTCCGGGTCTTCCGCTGCCCGTGCAGCCATTGCGGCCGCGATCATCTCCTGAGCGGTCTTCATCTCCGTTGACATACGTAAGACCTACCGGCAGTTCAAGAATTCGTCAAGAAAATCGCCATTTTCCACTATCAAGCTTAGTGGAGATGGGTATCGCTGTTGCTTGTTTGGAGTTGAGCGTATCGGTAGAATCGAGCGGTACCCTGGCTGGGCCAACAGATCTTGAACCTTTACGTGTTGAGTATGAACCGATCGATTCTGGTGATGTGTTTCGGTGATAGCCTGACAGCGGGGTTTCAGGCACCGACTCGGGACAACCCAACCGGACGGGAGACCCCATACGGGCAGTTCCTCCAGTCCTATTTGGGTGACGTGGTGGAGGTTCGAATAAGTGGCATCTGCGGTGAGTTGACGGGCGAAATGGTCATGCGATTCCGGCGAGATGTACTTGAGCACGGGCCGAGTTATGTGCCAATCCTTGGAGGAACGAACGATCTCGGATGGAACGCCTCTCCACCAGAAATCATGCGAAATCTCATCAAGATATACGAACAGACTCGGGCGATAGGGAGCCTGCCGATTCCGGTGACAGTTCCATCGATCCGAGTAGAGGACTCTTCAGAAAGTCGTGAAGGACAGGAGTGGATCGCCGGGCATCTCTCCCGTCGAAAGCAGCTGAACCAACTCATTCACGACTATGCCGACTCGAAAGGCATCGCGTACGTTGATCTGTTCACCGTCACCAGCCAGCCGGACACCGGGCAACTGGCTGCAATCTATTCAAACGACGGGATTCACCTCACCACTGCCGGATATCAGCTCTTTGCCCAACAGGTTGCCAAGATTCTCAAGCCATTGTTGGCTGGATCTACGCCATCGTGATGACCGGTCTTCAAGCCGTGACTGATCGAGAGTTCGATTGGGTGGTTGAGGCAAGCTCCGTCCCGGTCTTGGTGGAGTTTTGGAAGCCTGGCTGCGGCCATTGCCTGGCTTTGATGAAGGAACTGGAACAGTTGCGACAGGAGTCGGGTGAGCGGGTACTTATCCTGACAATGAATGTCGATGAAAACTTTCAAATTCCCGCCGAATTGGAGGTCTCGTCACTTCCCGCACTAGCGTTGTATCGCAACGGCGAATTTATGAAATTTATCGGAGGGCTGGGAAAGCGGGAAGAGATTGTAAAGCAGATCGAGATTATGCTGGGAAGTTGACCGATCGTCGTGGCGGTTTTTGTTGATGGTAGCTATAGCACCCGCCAGGTGCGGCCGTCGTTTTGGATCAAACGGTCAGCTTCTACGGGTCCCCATGTGCCGGCTTGGTATTCGGGGAGCCAGCGCTGGCCTGAATTTTCCCAGGCTTCGAGGATCTGGGTGATCCAAGCCCAGGACGCCTCGACAGCGTCGCGCCGCATGAAGCGGGACGCATCACCCGCCATCACGTCAAGCAAAAGACGCTCGTAGGCCTCTGGAGACGGACGACCGAACACCTCTCCGTACTGGAAATCCATTTCAACCGGATGCGTCTGAGCGCGGGTTCCCGGCACGCGGGAGACGATGCGGAATGAGAGACCTTCTTCCGGCTGAATTTTCAACGCCAAGACGTTCGGGGCTTGAGGATTGTGCGCGTTGGCATTGAAGAGGATCTGCGGAATCTCTTTGAATTGGACGGCGACTTCGCTGGCGCGTAATGGCAACGCTTTCCCGGTCCGCAAGTAAAAGGGGACCCCGGACCACCGCCAGTTCTCCACAAAGCATTTTATCGCCACGTAGGTCTCGGTGGTGGAGTCTGGCTTGACACCTTTCTCTCGTCGATAGCCTGGGACCGACGTCTCATGGACTTTCCCCTCCGTGTACTGGGCTCGCACCGTGCACTTTTCCACATCATTCACCGTGATGGGCCGCAAGCAGCGAAGCACTTCCATTTTGGCGTTCCGCACCACATCCGGATCGAGCGAGTAGGGCGGTTCCATCGCCACTAAACAGAGCAATTGAAGCAAATGGTTTTGGATCATGTCGCGCAACGCGCCGGCTTCTTCATAATAGCTCGCTCTGGTTCCAACACCCTCAGCCTCGCTCACGGTAATTTGGACATGATCGACGTATTTGTGATTCCAGATCGGTTCGAAAATACTGTTGGCAAAACGCACGACCATGAGATTCTGAACAGTCTCCTTCCCCAGATAGTGATCGATCCGGAAAATCTGCGACTCGTCGAAGACACGGCCTGTGACCTCGTTGATGGCTTTGGCGCTGGTCAGATCCCGTCCGACCGGTTTTTCCACGATGATGCGGGTGTAGGGCAAACGAGCCCCCGGGGCTCCCGCCAGACCGGAGTGGGATAAGCCTTCGCAGACTGCGGTAAAGGAGCTGGGAGGAATACTGAGATAGTAAATGCGATTTCCAGGCAGCTGGAACCTCCGCTCGAGTTCCTCGGCTCGCGCTTTGAGGCGCTCATAGGTCTGAGGGTCGTCGTTTTCCCCAGACAAATAAAAGAGGTGCTCGGAAAAGGTGCTCCACGTCTCGTCGATCAAGGCCTGACGGGAATGCTTGACGACACCATCGCGGACCGTGGCGCGGAACTCCTCATCGCTCATCTGAGTCCGACCGAGTCCCAGGACTAGATAGTTCGAGGGGAGGAGGCCGTCGAGGAGGAGATTATATACCGCAGGAATGAGGCGCCGGCGGGCTAAATCTCCGGAGCCTCCAAAAATGACTAGGGTACAGGGTTCCACGGGAGGCAGCGTTTCCCGGCCAGGGCGGATGTCGATGCGTTGACTCGTCGTCGGCGCCATCAAGGCCTCCTCAGTGTTGCTGAATCATTATCGCCGGACGGCGTGACCACCGAACGCATTTCGGAGAGCCGCCAGCATCTTTTCCGCAAACGATTCGTCTTGCCGTGACCGAAATCGGGTAAACAGGGCCGTCGTCAAGGTCGGAACCGGCACGTCCTTCTCGATGGCGTCGGCGATCATCCAGCGACCCTCACCGGAATCTTGGACATAGCCTTTCAGGTGCTCCAGTTTGGGGTCCTGCTTGAGTGCGCCCACAGCCAGTTCCAATAGCCAGGATCGGACGACACTCCCGTGCATCCATAGGTCGGCGACCTGTGCCAGATCAAGCTTGTAGTCGCTCTTCGCCATCAACTCAAATCCTTCCGCATACCCCTGCATCATGCTGTACTCAATACCATTGTGGACCATCTTGACATAGTGTCCGGCACCGACCCCTCCGACATGTGCCCAGCCGTTTTCCGGAGCGAGGGTTTTGAAGACCGGGGCAAGCCGTTGCACAGCCGAGTCCTCGCCACCGATCATGAGGCAATACCCGACCGTCAGCCCCCAAATGCCTCCGCTGGTCCCCGCATCCACGTAGTGGATACCCTTTTTTGTAAGCTCGGCGGCACGCCGTACATCGTCATGAAACCGAGTATTTCCACCGTCGATGATGGTATCGCCGGGGCTCAACAGCGCCGCGACGGATACCACGGTTTCTTCTGTGGGAGCACCGGATGGCACCATAACCCAGACAGCACGTGGTGCGCTGAGTTTACTCACTAGGTCGGCAAGGGAAGAAGAACCGATACATCCGTGGCCTTCGGCCTGTTTAATCAGCTCGGTGGATCGATCATAGACGACTAGGCGGTGCTGGTCGCGCCGTAGACGGATGACCATATTCATCCCCATTTTGCCTAACCCAATAAATCCCAGTTCCATAAGGACTCCTTCATGTGAATGACGGTAATCGTGGATTCAGCGCCCGTCGATCAATGTCCGGGCAGGGTGATGTCTCTTACGTCGCCTGCAAACCCGTGTCCTTACGCAGTGGCCACCGGTTTCGCACACACCTGTGATCAGTCGATGCGAGCAGGATTCGGGACATCCTTAAAGAGGAGATCGGCAAATTGCCGCCCAAAGTTGAGCTTGTCAGGGAGGATGGTCGCTGAGAGGAACTGCCCAGCCAGGTCTGCGAGTGCCGGTTCACGTGAAAACATGAATCGATGGACATCCACCGGGGCGACCAACCAAAATCCCCTCAGACGAAAGAATGCGGAGATGCAATCTTCATAGAATAATGTCAAGAGGTAGTAGGCTGTTCCAGGTTTATCTATGAGATCCTGTGCTTTCCCTAGTTGGTGATAACACTGCGCCTTGAGGCGAATTTGTTCATTGATGGAGGACGGTGGCGGCCCTTGCCGGAATCGTTGATGCACTTTTTCGATCAGTTTGGCGCAGGCACCTTCGTGATCATAGAGGATTCTGCTCTTTCGAAGCAGAGAGGGGAGCCGCAGAGAATAGGCGAGGTCATCTTCCACGGACTGGTACCCATGATAGCGAATATCCACGAGCCGTTCGCCGACCCGGAGAATTTCGTGATGGTCGGCCTCTCCCTTGACGAGGGCGATTACGTCGATATCGCTGTGGGGTGTAACAGCTCTCCGTGCGCCTGATCCGACGAGGATGACGCCCACCAAATCACCACCTCGTCGGCCTTTCACATGGCGTAAGGCAACCTCCAAGCCGTCTTCAAATCCAGGTGGAGGAGGGAGCTCGGGCTGTTCCGGCGGCTCGGGGACCTCCAGCAGCTCCGCGTTCAGTTCTTCACGAGAAGGGGGGCTTGTAGTCGTATCGGAATTCATGACAATGTCCAAATGTTAGTAATCAAGAGTACTGGAAACCTCTATGAGTCGAACGGTGAATCACTCATCTGGGATTTTCGTTGAAACCCAGCCTGGTGAAGGAGAGGCAGCCAGCCTGGGATATCTCTCTCCGGCATTCTATGGGTGGAGGATGAAGGTGTCAACGTTGAACGGTCAACGGGAAAGGACCTTGGTAAAGATGCCGGCGGCTTCGTCGATCTGTTTCCCAGCAATGTTCAGGTGTGTGACTGCTCTGTAGGTGTTTCCACCCAGCGTGTTGATGAGCACGCCTTGTTCTTTGAGCGCGGCCACCAGTTCGGTGGGAGTGCGTTGCTCATCGATGATGTCGAAAATAATGATGTTCGTCTCCACGTGTTGGGGCACGATTTGGATCGCAGGAATCTGTTGCAGGAGGCGAGCGAGTTTTTTTGCATGCTCATGGTCGGTCTTCAGGCGAGTAATATGTCGCTCCAAGGCATAGATGCCAGCGGCGGCGACGATGCCGGCCTGGCGCATGGCTCCGCCATACATCCGACGGAAGCGGCGCGCACGATCGATGACTTGTTGGTCGTTCGAAAGCAACAGCGATCCGACCGGGGCCCCGAGCCCTTTGGATAAACAGATCGACACCGTTTCAAAGTGCTGGGCATACACTGTCGGTGGGAGCGTCGTGGCGGCGACGGCATTGAACAGCCTTGCTCCGTCGAGATGCATGGGGATCCTGTGTCGTACGGCGATCGTACGGATTCTCTCGATGGTGGACAGCGGATAAATCGTGCCGCCTCCAGCGTTGTGGGTGTTTTCGAGGCAGATCAAGGCGGTCGTGACGCTGTGGGGGTCGTTCGGTCGTATGGCGGCCTCGACTTGCTCCGCAGACATGACTCCGCGCTCGCCGTAGATCCAATGAAGTTGGACGCCTGCCAGCGCTCCCGCCGCTCCTTGCTCATACCGGACGATGTGACTTTTACTCTCTACGATAATCTCTTGTCCCGGCTGGGATTGAGACCGGATCGCGAGTTGATTCGCCATGGTGCCGGAGGGGACGAAGAGCGCGAAGCGCTTACCGAGCATGTTGGCTGCCATGTCTTGAAGGCGATTGACGGTGGGGTCTTCACCATAGACATCATCGCCGACGTCGGCACGAGACATAGCTTTCCGCATCTCGTCCGTTGGCTTGGTGACGGTGTCGCTACGAAGATCGATCATACGCTCTCCCTCCCAAGAATTCCTTACGGTCCGGGCATTCTAACAGATGTTCGGCTTGCAGGCGAACATACACCTGTTACACTGCAGACGCATGGCCGAACCAGATCGACCACCTCTGACTCGATACGCTGATTTCCTTGGAGCCAACCGGGAAGAACTTGTTCCATTGGCCTGGGCCTTCGCGTATTTTTTCTGTCTCCTCTGCGGGTATTCCATCCTCCGTCCCGTCCGCGACGAAATGGCTATCGAAGGGGGGGTGAAGAATCTCCCATGGATGATGACGGGGACATTCCTGACCATGCTCTGTGTCACGCCGCTCTTCGGATGGATTTCGGCGCGCTGGTCACGCTACAAATTGCTGCTGATTGTCTACACATTTTTTATCACAAATCTCCTGGCCTTTTATGCGGTCATGACGAGTCATGCGTCTCCAGAGTGGGTGGCCCGTGGGTTTTTTGTCTGGTTGTCGGTGTTTAATCTGTTCATCGTGTCCGTCTTCTGGAGTTTCATGGCCGATTTGTTTACCCCGGAACAGGGCGCACGGCTGTTCGGAGTGATTGCCGCAGGCGGAAGCAGCGGGGCTCTGGTCGGTCCGCTCCTGACAACTGGTCTCACATTCATGGCTCCGGTTCCTGTGCTCATGCTGGTGTCGGCAGTCTTTCTGGGGCTCTGCTTGGGCTGTATCTACCGGCTAGAAAAATGGGGTAGCGAACGGTCCGAACATCATCGGCCACAACCAGGTGAAGCGCTTGGTGGAGGGTTCCTTGCGGGGATTCGTCTGACCTTTTCGTCGCCCTATCTGCTCGGGATCTGCGGCTATCTGAGTCTTCTCACCATGACCGCCACGTTCCTGTACCTCGAACAAACGCGCTTGGTGTCGGAATATCTGGATCAGCCGGAGGCTCGCACACGGCTCTTCTCTTCGCTGGACTTTACGACCAATCTCCTCACGTGGTTGACACAGGTCTTCATTACGAGACGCCTTGTCAGCCGGTTCGGTTTGGTCGCGCCCTTGTTGTTTCTTCCGTTGGTTAGTCTGATGGGATTCGCAGGGATCGCCTTGTGGCCGACCCTCATACTCTATATCGTCTTTTCCGTGCTGCGGCGAGTGGGAGAGTACGCGCTGTCGAAACCGGCACGCGAGGTTCTGTTCACGGTCGTCAGCCGTGAAGAAAAGTATAAAGCCAAAAACTTTATCGATACGGCCATCTCACGCGGCGGCGACGCGTCGACAGCGTGGCTCGTGACTGCCTTCAAAGCCTTTGGCGCGACAACGACTCACATTGCTTGGGCCTTGGTTCCGCTAATGGGACTCTGGGCCTGGTTGGCCACCCTGCTGGCCCGAGAAGAAAAGAGCCGGTCGGCATCTTCCTGAATCGCTACGAGCACCGGTGCTTCGGTCACTAAGGTGAATAGTCATCCCTGGCTTGGTACCCCACTTAACCTAGTCGCGAATGACAAACGAGCCAATGATGTAGGAACTGGTTCGACCTGCTCTGGTCCCTCGTAGCCGTACGTCAGACACGTCGTGTACCCATTCACTGATATTCCAGGTCTTGCCCGCCCTCAGCTCCGGCCAGAACCACCATGTCCCGTCACGCTTTCGGAACCAGAGTTGGATCGGGGTATCCGGCAGCACGCGAATCGATTCCATACCGAAATATGTGGGGGCGTGGTTTTCGGCATCGCTAACCCATACCTTGATCCACTGATTGAGATCATGAGAGGACAAGACGCGGGGCGTCTTGGCCCAATCGACATGGGTGCATTTCCATTCAACCAGCCTCCCAAAGCCTCGGCCGAGGCCGTCTCCCGGATCCGGCAAGGTATAGCATTCGATGCCCGTTTCCATAGTCAAGTGAAAATGCGCCAGGCCCAGGGCGTCGAGGTTGACCTCATGTTTCGAGCAGCGTTGGCGGTAGGTCCAGCAGTCGCTATGCTTGGAGGGATCGCATATTTGTAGTTGTCCGGAAGGGGCTCGGCCTGTTTTTAAGGCGAGTGTGGATCTGGCCTGCGCAAGGATTTGACTCAGCGCGCCTTCATCGTCGAAATTCACAAGGCACTGTTGTGGATTGTCCCCGTCAGGACGCGCTTGCACGACCTTGGAGGGTGGGCTCTCTCGATCTCGTTCGACCGCTTGTTGGGGGGTCGCTTGAGTCGGAGGGTCCTTGGGCTTCATAGGTTTCAGCTCAGCGCATGCGCCTAACAACCCTCCTACCAACACACAGAGAATCACACGAAGCCCACGTCCATCCATTCGTGCCTCAGCCCGCATCGGTCCTCCTTTCGCTTGCGCAACATGCGAGTCCGTTCGCCAGCTTCTCATTGGCGACCCTAAATGTCTAAGTTGTTCTCCACAAAAAGAAAAAGACGGTTTCCTGGTTTACTCGTCAAAAAAATGCGTGTTATAGTCCGCTACGAGTCGGTATTATTTTCTCAGGGTGCTGGATTGAATGCAATGAATCGTTGGAAGATATCTTTCAAGGGATAGGCCTTCTCCATGCCGATCGAAGTCCCTAGCAAGCTCTACATTGATAAGCTGTTGAAAGACTGTAGAAATTCGTCTATGGGGGTGGCTCGGCTTGCCAGCTTGGTCAAGACGACCGCGTTGCATGCCATGGCAGATCGGATCGCCGCAGATAATGCGACCATTCTCGCGGCCAATGCCAGAGATGTCGATGCCGTCGGGAAGTCCTTCGAGAGTGCCGACGCTAAGAGTCGAATGAAGGCCGCTGTGGCTCGGGTGCGTCTGACGGTTGACCATTTGAAGGAGATCATCGATCAACTACATCTCATTGCCGACCTGCCGGATCCTGTCGGAATGGTGACCTCTCGACAAGAGCGACCGGATGGTCTGCAGGTGTCGAGGGTGAGGGGTCCCATCGGGGTCATCGGGGTGATTTCTGAGCGGACCCCACTGGTTATGGCAGAATCGATCGCGCTCTGCCTCAAGTCGGGGAACCTCTGTATCTTTCGCGGGGCTGCGGAATGGAAATGGACATTTCAGGCGCTTGACGCGCAGTTACGCGAAGCGGCAACGGCGAGCGGCATACCGGGAGGATCGTGGGCGTTGATCGACCGTGAAGAAAAAGAGGTCGCGATCGAATTGATGCGATCAGGGAAAGGAGGCCTGGACGCGATGATCGTGCGCGGTGGAGCCGGCCTACGAAAAACCGTTGCAGAACAAGCGAAGGTTCCGATCCTGTGTGACGACGGCGGGCTTACCCATTTGTATGTCGACGAAGACACCGATCTCCCAATGGCGCAGAATCTGGTGATCAACTCCAAAATTCAATTCGCAGGAGCCTCCAACGCACTCGATACATTACTTGTGCAGCAGGTCATCGGACGGCAATTCTTACCACCATTGATCAACCGATTACTGGACCAATTCAAGGTTGAAGTGCGTGCGTGCCCGAAAACAGTTGCCCTGATGGGGCAAATGGCCATGACAGGACACACGGCAATCGTGCCTGCTACGCACCCAGATTGGCATACACAGTTTGCAGGTCCAGTTCTGGCCATCAAGATGGTAGAAGATCTCGGTGAGGCGTTGGAACATATTAGGGCGCATGGACCATGTTTGACTGCCGCCATCGTCACCAGTCGCTATGAGTCCGCCATACGATTTACGCGAGAAGTCGATGCTGGGGCGGTGCTGGTCAATGCGTCGACTCGGCTTCATGCAGGCGATAGTTTTGGTATGGGAACCGACGTAGGGTTGAGCACGGGGAAACTGCATGCAAAGGGTCCGATTGGTCTGCAGCAACTGACCTGTGAGAAGTATATCGTGTTTGGTATGGGGCAACTGCGGTTGCCTCATCCGGTGCCCGACACCTACTTCGATGCCATTATGCTGAAAAGGCCGTAGACGCCCGCTGAAAACGCTTCCCAGCTTCGTTCTCTGTCGCCCGTACCACTCAATGGAGGACTCTGGCTCCTGAAGATTAAGGTATTTATCCACTCGCATTTGATTATCGCGAGTGGTTCAAGCGAAGCTTGGTATGTACCTCCTCGTGGTCCTCACTCTTTGCGGCCTTGCTGTGAACCATTTTGAGCGGGCGCGGTACAATGGCCACTGACTCGTTACAAGAAGCGCTTCGCCAGCACCTTGCCTGGTGGGGACTTAAGCATTTCACATCGGACGACGAGTACTTCGCATGGCAGCGCCAACAATGGTCGTCGGGAGATCTCGCGCAGCTCACCCTTCAGGCTGAACAAAAGCGAAGCGGCGATCGGCGCGATGAAATCGCATTTTATGATCTCACGGCGCGGCCGAAGATCTTTCCTGTTCTCTACAGCCAGCGATATGAATACTGTGAGCAAATTGCGCGTCGGATCTGCGCATCGCTCGCCTCAGCGGAGACTGTACTCGATTTCGGCTGTGGCCCTGGTATCCTGACGACCTTCTATGCACGGCAGTTCCCCGATAAAACCTTTGTGGGTGTCGATCGATCACCTGCCTCCATTGAGGTAGCCCGGCGTAAGGCTGAGGATCTCCGCCTGAGCAACCTCCGCTTCATGTGTGCCGATGTCGAGACCGAAGTTCTGACGGGTTTCTACGATGCGGTGATCGCAACCCATGCGCTTCTTCAGGCCGAACAGGACCCTGGGATTTCCAGCCACAGTTGGCGAACGTTTGATCGTGCACAGGATCCATCGCAACAGACAGCCTTTGAACAACGGACAGGGCTGGCGGTCCGGCTTGACCGGCTGTGCCAGGTTCTACGCCCAGATGGTCATATGATCGTGAGTGAGAAAACGCGGCAGCTGGCCAGACGAGTACCCTTCCAGCGTGCGCTGGACGACAGGGGGTTACAGCTCGTGCGGCCTGCAGAGCCGATTCAATACCGATCCATCGAAGAGGTGGTGGAGGATGGGCCCTTCTATGTGTTGAAGAAAGGGGGGCAGGCCACAATGGGCTGGGATGAATTGCCGGAGTTGGATGATGGGGCTCTGTTCGATCTCAGCGCCGTGCTGACGAACTCGGTCGATCCCAATGGACCGCTCTATGAGAATCATGGACCCTCAGCTCAGGTGGCCTGGGAAGAGTTGCCGGAACCCATGGTTACCCACGAGTTGACGCGCGAAGAGCCGGATGGCCGACAAATGCATGTCGAGCTCGGTATCGTGGATGAAGCACGCTATCTGTACTGTGCGAATACCTTCGACCAGCGGCAGCTGGTCCTGATGGAGGAGGCCCGCGCTGCGTTTCTTGAGGCGTACTATCAGGAAATCATCCAGGGGTTGCCCTAGGAAAGCTACTGGCTTGTACTAGTTTGCCGCCCCGCGCACACCGGAAATCAAGAAATACCCGATATTTATCTTGCAATCATATGTCGTGCTCGCTACCCTTGGGCCGCTCCTCAACAAGTTGCACTCAGCAGGCAACAAATTGCTTTCTCGTTCAAGCTCGTTCCAGGCGTAGGTCGGAAGGAGGAAACCTCATGAAAGCGGGGCACCTCGTTATTGTCGCGCTGGGTTTGGTCGTCGTCGGTTGTGTCACCCCACCCGAAGTGAAGCAGGCCCTCATCGCCAAGGACCAAGCCTACATCGAGAGCCAGCGTCTGATGCAGGAATACCGCGAATTAGTCGGCCATGTGACTTCGCGACATCACCACTGGTATCGATATGTTCAAACCCGACTCAAGCTCAACCTGGCGTTGCAATGGGCTACCACGAATCCTAAGTTGGCCGACGTTGGCGATGCCGATTTAGCCAAAGATGATGCGGATCTGTTGGGCCCAGAGGTGAGCGCCCTGATCAACGACATTCGACTCAAAAATCTTCCGGAGCGAAAAGGGCCGATGGGCCAAGTGGTGTTCCTCGCCGGGACCGGGGATATGAACCATCTCCTTCAGAAGCTACCCGAGCTGATTGGTCGAGTCGAAGCGCGGGTCGCGAAGGATTCGGAATCGTCCTCCATGGTGGATTTTACGGCATTCGATCAGTATCGAACGAACGTCGAAGCGGTCCGGCGGATCAACGCCATCATCAAGCAATACATGGATATCGACGTCACATTGTCTCGCAACGAAGTGCAATCGCTCGCAGAGGCCGTGCGAACGCTGCGCCGCTGACGCGCATGTTCCGATAGGCATGTTCCGATAGCTGGGGAGATGAATATGATGAAACGACAAGCCGCAGCCTTGAGTGTCGGATATGTCCTCATGGCCATGGTGGGCTGCAACTCGATTCATAGCGACGCCGTTCGGGATCTCTTGCACAAGGAAGGCATGAAAATCGATGCGGCTCAGACGAATATCGATCTCTTCCAGAAGGAAACAGAAGCGCGCATCAAGTTTCTTGAGCAGGCCCGCAGTTCGTTGCATGAAAGCTTCAAGGCCTTGCAAGCGCAGGAAGCCAAGCATCAATTCGTCCTTTCTTCGTACCGCAATGTCGCCAGCAAGAAAGGCGAAGCGGCCTACGCGGCAGCCTATTTGGTCGGGCAAATCTATTTAGCCGATTATCAGGGATTGGAAAAGGCCGTGTGGGATCAGTTCGAAGAGGACTTCTGCGGGTTACGCGACGCGGCAAATGCGTTGAACGACTCTTGGAAACAGACGGCGGCGCTCCATGCCCAATTGAGACGCTATGCTGAGAGGTCAGCCCTCGCGTCTGTCGATCCGGAGTTTGTGTCCGCGTTGATCGAGCAGGCTCCAGGGCAGTCGGATCGGATCATGGAAATTGTGAACCACTCACGAACTGTCAATGATGCCTTGGAAGAGGTGGTGGGCTCGGGCATTGTGCGCATGCGAACGCTGCAACGTGCGCAGGGCTTTACGGCCGACTTGGTGAACCTTCTGGATAACCTGAAGAAAGACGACGGGCAATAGAGGAGGTACCATGGAGACCAGTATCGCTGGTGTCGTTGGTTTTTTGGAAGGCAACGACAATCTCATCAAACAGCTCATGGAAACCGCGGAAAGCGCGAGTCAGGAAATCTCCGATCTGTCGGTCCAAGTCGATCATGCCCGCGAAGAAGCGAAGGAGTTGGTCGATCAGTTGGGGGCGGTGGAAATTGAGGTAGGTAAGCAAGCCGAAACCAAGGTTCGCCAGAAGGCGCTTCTCGAAGCAGTCGAGACGCTCCGGAAAAAATTTGAAACCTATAAGAATGATCCGCTTCGTCGTGGGATTTATGCGGCGGAAATCTCCAATCTGTATCTGCAGCTCGCCAACACCTTTAATAACGAGACCATCGCGCAGATCGTTCCGTTCACTCGGGATGAGATCAAGAGCTACAAAGAGCTCATGAAGGAAGCCGTGCTCGATGCTGCCTCACGCAAGAAGCGCGCGGCTGTGATCAAGGCGGCGGCGAAAATTTCAAAACTAGCTATAGGGATTGCTGGAAAGTTGGCATGAGCAGTCGGATCACCATGCGGACCGTCCTCCTCTTAGTAATCGGCCTCGGCTATGGCTGCAGTCTCGATGCCGGCTCTCGTGGTCCCTTCGGACCCGAGGACCCCGAAACCGCGGTACAGAAGGTCACACTGCCAGATAGGATTCCGTCTCCCCACAGCCTTGAGTTCACCGGGGAAGACATTGTGGGGCATCATAAACCAAGCATGGTCGGTGCCACAGGGGATATGTCGGTAGCGAAGCGGTCCACAAACACTTCGGTGGTTCTGACCGCCAATGAGGTAGCGAGCTTCCGAAGGGTAGCCGAAGACGACCGTGGCGTCAGGATGCAGCTCGGCAGTCGTTGGGCCTTCATCGACGCCGATCGGATTCCACCGGAAGGCAAGGTCACGTTCGGTTGTTGTCGGCAAACCACCGGCCTCGTTCGCCTCGTCTATTACAGCTACAGCCAGAATGTTGCCGTAGAAGTCCGTGTGAAAGAAACGGGCGTGCTCAGCGTCGCCCGGCTCGACGGCTATCAGCCACCGGAAGGTCAGCAGGATGTTCAACGGGGGATTGAACTGGCCAAAGCCGATCCACGCCTGGCTGGCAAGGTCGATGAACTCCAAGGTCACGGGCTCCTCATGCAACCCGATCGCGGGTTCTTCAGGAATGATCCAGGTTACGCACACCGGACCATTTGGATTACATTTTCAAAGAGGCAGGACGGCGATCCCAAATATTGGGCGGTGGTTGATCTGACCGAGGATAAAGTTCTTGAAGCTGGAGAGGAGCCGCCTCGCTCATGAAGAGAAATGGGATGCAGCGTATCTGGTCCATCGGCTGGTTCATGCTCTCGGTCTTGGCTTGGTCGGGGCCCGCCGTGGCCGAGACTCAGTCCGAACATGTGGATTGGGGGCGGTGGAGCTTCGACTGGGAAGTCAGGGACAACACGGGTTTGGCATTGCGAAATGTGAAGTTTGCCGATGAACTGATTCTGAATAAGGCCAGCATGCCGGTTGTCCGTGTGAAGTATGTGAAAGAGATGGTTTGGTGGAATCCCTTCACCTGGTTCGGGTCACGAGCCGAGAGCGGACGTTGCGGCCCATTCCAAGATCGGTTGCGGTGGCAGGACCTGGTACCGATCGTCAATTGCGGCGACCAGAAAGTCTGTATGGAAAGCTCGACCCAGCATAATGTGAAATGGCTCGAGTTGGGGATCTATGCCCGGATTGGCGAATACCACCTGTATCAAGCCTGGCACCTGTCGGATGACGGCGAGCTCCGTCCCGTGCTGCATAGCCGAGGCTTGTCCTGTAACACCAATCATGACCACCACCCATATTGGCGGTTCGATTTTGATATCAATGGTAACGGTATGGATCAGGTCTTCGTTCATGAAGACGGAGGGGCAGACCGGGGCTGGGGACTAGGATGGCGGAAATACAAGAACGAGCGAAACGAAGTCAAAATTCCTGCACTCGACAAGGCTTGGTTAGTTCGTGATCAACTCAACGGCCACGGTGTTTGGATTATCCCTGGTACTGGGTATGCTCCGTTGAAGGACGATGGCGAGCGGGATAAGTTTGCGGATCTCGATGCCGCGATTCGTCGTGCCAACGCGAGTGAGGATGTGCCCTGGACATTCGGCGCTCGTGGGCAACTGGGGTATGACGAGGACAATCAAGGGGTGCAGGAGCAAGACGTCGTGTTCTGGTATGTCGCCCACTTGCCACATATGGCGGCCTTGGGTCCGACGAAGTGGCTGACTCTCGGTCCGATCCTCAGGGTACAGCGGTAGGTGTAGTTCGTACAGTAGTAAACAGTCCTCCCTCTACTAAATTTCCCAGAATTCTGTGTGCTCAGGTGGGTGATCTTTCGTCCTCCTATGGTTTCGAGTTGACTGGTATGGATTATGCTTGTTTTTATTTGAAGGCTCCCAGTGCGGTTTCAGTTGACAGAAAATATTCAAGAGGAGTAAAGAGAAATTACTTCATGTACTGAATGGTAGAATGTAATGCTCTTTCGTTCAGCAGGAGGAGGTCAAGATGGAAGACCTTAGTCCACCGGATCACTATGGCCCGTCGAGTCATGGGCGGGTGCTCGCTAGTCCGGTAACGCTGGCTGATTCTACGCCAGGGTCGGCTTCAAGCGACAGAACTATAGGATAGGAAGCGAAGGTAGCTGTCTTGGAGCGTCCCACCGGCGCACGTGCAGTAACAGTATATGTGCCGGTAGGCGGGTATCATCGCTTTAGGTGAGTTCCCCCCTCAGCCCATTCTTCGTGCGGGCCTGATCTCAATTCGATACAGTTGTCTAGGTGGTCTGTGTATCGTACTAGGTTGACCGCCGCTAATTCGTCAGAGAGTGAGTTTCTGCGAGGCAGAAAAAGCACGTACGCGACATTCTGAGTCATGGTTCGAATGAAAGGAATCAGCCATGGACACCACTCTCTTAATGTTCATCGGGGTCATGCTTGCAATTTTCGTCGGCGGGTTGTTGGTATACAAGAAAAGTCAGTAGCCGAGTGTGACCAGTGGGCTGGCCTGCAGAAGGATTGTCGAGGAGCCGACGCCCTAGTCATAAGTTAAAGAAGGACAGGCGGTAGCTTGTAGAGGTATCGCCTGTTCCTGGATGGTGTATCCGTTCTGCGGAGCAGGACAGTTATCGATTGGGGGTGGTCTGGGCTCGAAGGAAATAGGATCATTGGTCCTCTGGGTTCCTGTCCGGTGGAAGATAGCTGAGGGCTGGCTTACCGGTAGGTCCAAGCTTTCTCAAGATTTCTAATGAACCGATGGATAGCCCGTAGGTCATGCTCGGTCATCTCGCCCAGGACGAATCATGGCATCGGGGGGCGAAACTCGACGGTGCGCGAAACCTGGATCCACTGGTCTTCCGAGAGATCCTGCATATAGAGTCGTAGATTGCTCGCATAGGTTGTGCCCCAGGGCCTCGCCATCCGATGGCATCTCCCTTGAGCCAGTCTTTTTCAGGTATCTTTCCAGCCGTTTCTGCCTAACCAGCGGTATGGCAATCATTGCATCCAGCCATCTTGATGATATACCGATCTCGCTCCTCGGTTTTCTTGTCCAACGGCTTTACCTGACCGATCGGGGGTACCTTGTCTCAGCGGCGGTGGCCGTCATTCCCGCGATCAGAAACAGACAGAGAGTTGAAGCTTGAACAGCTTGAGAAATGTGTATGGCCTCTTCCCCCTTGACGTTCCATAACCGGTGAGGCGGTCAGTAATCGTCAATCTCGTCTGTCTCATCCAGCATCTCAACCGTGATCTCGTCAGCTTCAGCGGTCCATTGAGCTAGTGGAATGCCCTTCGCTTTCAAGATGGCTTCCTGCTCTGTTCCTGCAGCCATAGTCAGTTCATACGTAACGGTCTGTCTGACTTGAAACATTCGCATAAGAGTTTACCTTTCAGAGCCTACTGTTGTGAGATATCGAAGGTGAATTCGCGGGGTCGGACCTTCCAAAGATGACAAGTGGTTGACCGGTCGCGTTGGACCATTCGGTGGCTCCTTAACATGGATTTTTGTGTCCTTGCGCCCGCGCCTGTACTAGGGAACGTCTGATTAATTCACGTTTACACGAAGATCTCTGTTTTCGCCTGGATCAATACGGGTACTCAGCTGGAAACTCGCTGGCCCGGAGTCATTGTTCTTGGGAATCGGCCGCCAGCGGACCGCCCGAAACCGCG